>JALONR010000015.1 GCA_025454815.1 Bacteroidales bacterium
CTACCAGAACGGGTGGGACACAGATGAGTTCCCTACCAATATCAACGAGATCACCGAAGCAATGCTGGTCATCCTTATGGCAGGCGGTTTCAAAACCGGAGGCATCAATTTTGACGCGCACCTACGCCGTAACTCCACCGACCCCGAGGATCTCTTCATAGCCCATATAAACGGCATGGACACCTTTGCCCGCGGCCTGGTAATAGCTGACCGCATACTCAGGGAGTCAGACTACCTTAAGATGCGTAAGGCAAGGTATGCTTCGTTTGATAAGGGTGACGGCGCTCTTTATGAGAAAGGCAAACTGACCCTCGAGGATCTGCGCAATCTTGCCGTGAAAGCAGGTGAGCCGAGGAAGATCAGCGGTGAGCCGAGGAAGATCAGCGGGAAGCAGGAGCTGTATGAGCAAATCATAAACATGTACATCATCTGACAGGCAGATGGCTCTCTTCACTCCTCTGCGCCGCTGGCAGCCTGCATTCAGACCCTTCAGCAGGCAGCCTGCTGGCAGGCGTTTACTGGCACTGACCGAGAGGGTTGTCAAGGGACCCCTCTTCGGTTGCAGGATGTGCGGTAACTGCCTCTTGCAGGAGACGGCATTCATATGCCACATGGCATGCCCCAAGGGGCTGCGCAACGGGCCATGTGGCGGGGTGAACAACGGATACTGTTATGTTGATCCCACCCGCCGCTGCGCCTGGCACCTCATCTATGAGAGGTCATACCGCATGCACCGTGAACATAAGCTGCTGGAGGTACTGCCTCCGGTAGACTGGGACAGGGCGGGCACAGAGACGTGGGGTGAGGTGGTCCGCACGGCACGCATGGCAGGCCTCCGTACCATCTTCTTCCCCTCCGCACGGAAGGGGATCACCCTGGGAGAGGCACTTGAAGAGAAGGTCTTCAGACCTATCCGGCAACCGGACTGGTGGAGGGGCGATTCAGAATACCACCCTCCGGCTGTCACCGAACCACAGTCGGCACTGGAAAGAGAACTGCGCAGCGGACGTTTTGTGATCACTGCCGAGGTGACGCCACCACTGACGGCCACCACGGCCAGGCTCCGTGAAAAAATAACGACGGTAAAGCCGTTTGTCACAGCCATTAATTTCACTGACGGCTCATCAGCCGTTCCCAGGATGTCAAGCGCGGCATGCTCGGCCGTGGCGGCCTCACTCGGGGCCGACCCGGTAATGCAGATCTCGGCCCGTGATACTACCCGCAACAGCCTGCAGTCAATGGCCATAGGCGCAAATGCCCTGGGGGTGCACAACATACTCTGCCTGTCGGGCGACAGCCCCCGGGTCGGCCCCGCACCACGAAGCAGCATGAATATCGTTGACATCGATTCAGTGCAGATGCTATGGATCCTGAGACGGATGAGGGATGAAGGGATTTATCTCGACGGACGGGAAATAAAAAACCGGCCGAAACTGTTCCTCGGTGCCGCTCTTGCCCCCTTCGCACAGGATCCGGCCCTGCAGGCTATCCGCATCAGGAAAAAAATCTACGCTGGTGCTCAGTTCCTCCAGACCAACCTGGTATTTGACCCTGACAGCCTTGACCCATTACTGGAGCAGATGGAGAAGAATGACCTCCTCGGGAAGGTTTTCCTGCTGGTCGGGATCAGCCCGCTCAAATCACTCTCCCTGGCAAAATATCTCAATAGCAATATCCCGGGGGTGAAAGTCCCTGATGCGATTATGAAGCGGCTGGCAGATGCAGGAACGAGACTGGAGGAGGAGAGTATTGCCATCACGGCCGAGAACCTGAAAAAACTCAGCAAGAAACATGGAGTAAGCGGCGTTCATATCATGCCACTTGGTTGGGAAGACTCCCTTCCGGTGATAATTAAAAGAGCAACGGATGAAGCTATTCACCTCGAGAGAACTGGCCAGGGCAACCCGTCTTGAAATACCCGGCGGAGTCATCATTTCCAAGGCCCTTATGCAGATTTTCCGGTACAACCGGCTGAACAGGGTCTATACCAGTACCTATGACACTGACCCGGTGGTATTCATCAACTCTATCCTGGAACATCTTGATATCAGGTTTGAGATCCCGGAAAAGGATATGGATAATATACCTGCAAGCGGACCTTTCATTACCGTCTCAAACCACCCCTTCGGAGGTATAGATGCACTGATTCTCCTGAAGATACTCATGCAGCGGAGAAAGGATGTCAGGGTAACGGCCAATTTTCTCTTACGGAACATTGATCCGTTGAAGGATCTCATCGTACCCTTTGAAACTTCCGGGAAATACGCCGTAAAGAAGGCGTCACTGGCCGCACTTGAAAAGGCAGTCAGTCATGTCAGGGAAGGCCATGGACTGGCTCTTTTCCCCGCGGGTGAAGTCTCCGCCTACCAGTCGGAGTCAGGACTGATAACCGACAGGGAGTGGCAGGAACCGGTTATCAGGGTATTGAAGGCAGCTGAGGTGCCGGTGATCCCGGTTTATTTTCACGGCACCAATTCAAGGTGGTTTCATATTCTCGGGCGTATCCACCCCTTACTGAGCACCGCAAAGCTTGGTTCAGAAATCATGAACAAACGGCACAGGGTGATAAAGGTGCGCGCGGGTAAAGCGGTTTCGGTTGCAGAACAGACCGGGTTCGGTGATATTGCCAGGTTCGGACGATATCTGAGAGCCCGGACCTATTCACTCGGTTCAACCCTGGAGGCGAAGCCGTTTTTTGCGGGCCTGAGGGCCCGACGCAGTCCCAGGCAGGAACCGGTTGCTCCGCCGGTGGACAGAGAGGCCCTTATAGCGGAAGTGAAAAACATAAGGCAGGCCTGTGAACTATTTACCGCAAAGAATTTTACGGTCCTCTTTGCACCAACCCGGTCAATACCCGGCCTTATCAGGGAGATAGGCAGGCTGCGTGAGATTACCTTCAGGGCTGTCGGTGAGGGAACCAACAGGGCTGCAGATATTGACGAGTATGATTTTTACTATCACCACCTGATTGTCTGGGATGATGATGCAGGCACACTGGTAGGTGCATACAGGATAGGGAAGGGAGATGAGATACTCAGCCAGTACGGAATCAAGGGATTCTATATATGGTCCCTTTTCCGGATAAAAAAGTCATTTCAGCCTGTTCTGGCCGAGTCACTCGAACTTGGGAGATCTTTCATAGTGCAGGAATACCAGAAGAAGGCCCTGCCGCTTTTCCTGCTCTGGAAGGGACTGCTTACGGTTTTGCTGCAGAATAGCGGTTACCGCTATCTCATAGGTCCGGTGAGCATCAGCAACGAATTCTCGGCATTTTCCAGGTCACTGATAGTAGAGTTTGTACGCAACAACTTCTTTGACAGGGAGATGGCCAGCTATATCAGACCCCGGAGGAAGTTCAGCACCCGGATAGACAGGCGTATTGACAGTGAGATAATTATCTCTTCAGCTGAACGGGATATCAGCAAGGTGGAAAAGATTGTCAGCGATGTAGACAACGGTTACCGCATCCCGGTGTTGCTGAAAAAATACCTTGAGGTAAATGCACGCATAATTGGATTCAATGTGGACCCGGATTTCAACAATTGCCTTGATGGTCTCATAATTCTTGATGTTTACAATCTTCCGGCCGGGTTCGTAAATGCCCTCTCGAAGGATCAGGATGGTGAGGATGTGGTCAGCCGCCTGCGGGACAGGAAGCAGTAACTGAAGGTCTTATTCCCGTCGGTGCGGCGGGCCGGAAAGGGATTTTGGCTGAAGGGATCAGATATGACCGCGGGGTCTGTCTGTACATACGGTCTGAAATTGAATTGTGAAAAAATGCAAAGCGGCAGGTTTCAGACCTGCCGCCGCAACTATTCATTTATTTTTCGGATATCAATAGAATTTGTAACGCATATCCTTAACCTCCTTTTTGTCACGGATAGCCTGGTAAGCTTCGTATGAGGCCCTTATCTGGTAGCTGGAGTTCATTCTCTCCTTAACCATTGTCAGGTCTTCGGCAACTGCGGGGGTTGCATCACTGACCATGAACAGGTAAACGCCGTTGTTACCTTCAACCGGTTTTGAGAGTTTGCCCGGCTCTGATGCTGATGCTGCAGCAATCAGTGCAGGCTCTATGCCGGCTCCGGGGACCGAGAATGACCTGAAGTTAATCCCGCTGGCATCCTGTATGGTAGTGTTGTAATGAGCTGCTATTTCATTGATACTCTTGCCCTCAGCTTCGAGTTTCTTCATTTCAGCCGCGATTATTTCAGCCTTTTTCTTCTTGGCCAGTATGAACCTTATGTCAGAGGCTACGTCCTCAACGGGAGCAATGCCCTCTTCCTGTGCCCTTGAACAGTATGCAACAACATACATGTCGGGAAGCTCGAATACAGCCTGGCTGCTGTTGTCAAGGACTATGCTTCCCGCCTTGCTGTTCTGGAAGAGAGCCATGACAAGTCCCCTTGACTGGGTCAGTCCCGGAAGTTCCTTCTGGTCAGGGGTTACATTCATTGCAAGCTTCTTGTTGAGATTTCCATCGGCCACAGCCTTGTTGAACTTTTCGTAAGTGTCATTGGTACCGGCGAACTGGGATGCCTCCGCATAGATACGCTGAGTGGTTGAGCTGCTGGGTATAACCATCCTGTCGACAACACCGATATCATATTTCCTTACCTTCCGGCTCTGATCCAGTATCTTGATAATATGGATCCCAAAGGATGTTTCGGCGGTGACCAGGTCACCCTTGCTGTTGCTGAAGCAGGCGTTATTGAAAGGAATTACCATCATCCCCTCGCTGAACCAGCCGAGATCGCCTCCAACCTGGGCAGAACCCTGGTCATCGGAGTTTGCCATGGCAAGGACGCTGAAGTCAATGCCTGACCTGACAAGGGCCATCAGGCTGTCTGCTTCCGCTCTTGCCTGTGCCATGCTCCTTGCTGCGTTGGGAGAGAGGAGTATGTGGGCGGCCCTTACTGAGTCAGGACGATCTGCAATATCAACTATACGGGCAATCTTGTAGGCTCCGTCTTCGAAGTAAGGCCCGATGACCGATGATCGGTCACCTGATTCAGCCAGGGGACGAAGGGTCTCCGGAAGATCCTGGAGCGTCCTGTAGAAACCTGTGTGACGCGTGTCAGCCGTCAGGTTGATGTACTGGACAAGGTCAGGGGCAGAGGCAAAATGCTCCACCTCGCCGGTGGCCCACTTCTCCGTCTCCTTCATGTCTGACTCGGAAGGGTTGATGTCAAAAACGATATATTCCATATCCCTTGTGGCACCCCTCTTGTAGTTTTCCTTATGCTTCCCGTAGTAGTCACGGATCTCATCAGAGCTCACGCTGACAGCGCTGTCCGGGATGGCAGCATAGTTGCGGACCAAAAAGCTGAAGTTAACGGTGTTGGCTGCAAGGCTGTTTTCAAACTCTGACTGTTTGCCGGTTACATAAAGACCCTTTGACATCAGGTTAACCAGCTTGGTGTTGAGCCTGTCATTGATTATCTGGTCTTCAAAGAAGAGCCAGTATTTTTTTGTGTTCTCGTCAGTTTCAGTAGCTTTCAGAAAATTTACCAGGAAAGACTCATTGAATGCTCCGGTGGAGGGGTCAGTGAAAAGCTGCCTGACTATCGGGTGAGGATTGTCACCGAAGACGAGCATCTCCACTTCCTCCGGGCTTACACCAAGGCCGGTCTGCTTATAGGTTTTGCCCATCAGCTTCTCGGAGAGCATCTGCTGCCATACCTGTTCCCTGAGGCTCTGCATCATCTCCTCATTGACCTCGGTTGACCCCGACATCTTGTATATGTCAACAAGATCCTGAACCCTGGCTTCAAAGTCCTGGTATGAAACAGGTTCCCCGTCTATTTGGGCAAGCTGGTAATATTTATCAGCGCTGCGGCGCTGTGCGGTATTGTTCCCGAAAAAATCACTTACTACAAAGAGAAGCAGCGAAACGCCGATCACAATTGCCACGAGCGGTCCCGCCTTCTCCCTCAGGTTCTGAAGTATTGCCATCTGAATACTAATTAAATAATGAAATTGCCTCTTGAAAAATACAGGCGACAAATATAACAAAATTCAGTTAAACAAAAGGATGCACCATCTTCTCATTTTATTTAACTTCCGGGAAATATGATAATTCTCATTTTTGAATTATATCACTCAGTAAGTTAATATATTGGAAAAATAAATAAACGGTGAAGTTATGTCCAGGAATCTGAGAGGCCTTTCATCGAGGAGAGGTTTTACCGATAGCTTATATGAAAGAATTGCGGGGGCATCCGGCCACGGAGAGAGGCCGGATGATGAGAATCTCATGGCAATAGCCGACGAGTTCATGACAGGCAGGGCAGCGGTGTTGAGTGCAAGCTCCTTTTATGATTTTCTTCAACCTGCTCATGCAGGCAAAAAGGTATACATGTGTGACGGCACGGCATGCCTCACATCCGGTAAAATCCCGGAGGTAAGACGCAACCTGCTGGAGAAATACCATGAGCATGAGATAGGAACCATGACCTGCCTGGGCCATTGTCACTCAAACGACGCTTTCCTGATCAACGGGGAGATACGTCTTTGCGGCAGTGATGCCGAACCGTCAGCGATGAGGGTAAGTTCCAATGCTGAGATGCCGGCAATGCTTACTCCGACGGGCGATGTGAAGGAGTATTATTCTCTTGCCCGCAGGTGGACAGGTGAAGCAGATGCAGCGCTCCGTGAACTGGAAACATCAGGTCTGCGGGGAAGGGGAGGGGCAGGTTTCCCGTTCCATATCAAGGTCAGGTCATCACGTGACGCCCGTGCTGACAGGAAATATATTGTATGTAACGGAGATGAGGGTGACCCGGGTGCTTTTTCCGACAAATGGCTGCTTGAAGAGCGCCCTCATGCGGTGCTGTTCGGTATGCTGATGACGGGAATCATCACCGGTGCTGATACCGGAGTGGTTTATATCAGGGGAGAGTACCCGCGGGCAGTCAGAAAGGTCAGGGACGCCGTGAAACAGCTTGAGGCGGCAGGGATCGCGGCAGGGAAGGAGGGTGATCACCTCTCCCGGTTCCGTTTTCATGTGATCGAGGGATCCGGAGCCTATATCTGCGGTGAAGAGACCTCACTGCTGAACTCCCTCGAAGGACTGCGCCCTGAGGTACGGACCCGGCCGCCATTCCCGGCGCTCTACGGACTCTTTGGCAGGCCTACGGTGCTGAGCAATGTGGAGACCTTTGCAAATGTTCATTACATCCTCGAGGAGGGAGGGGCCACATGGGCTGCCATGGGTACTGAGAAGTCGCCCGGAACAAAGCTCGTTTCACTCGACGGAGCATTCAATAAACCCGGGCTTCTTGAAGTCAGGATGGGTACGCCGATGCGTACAGTAATAGATGAACTGGGAGGCGGAATGCGTTACCCGGTAAAGGCATTCCAGGTGGGAGGTCCGCTGGGCGGGCTGGTACCGGCATCGCGGATAGACGAACTCACTCTCGACTTTGAGTCGTTTGCCCGTGAGGGATTCCTGCTGGGGCATGCCGGTATAGTTTCTGTACCTGAAGAATTCCCCGTAATAAAACTGCTGGAACATCTCTTCGAATTCACAAAGAAGGAGTCGTGCGGCAAATGTTTCCCGTGCAGGTTGGGGTCAGCACGTGGTCTTGACCTGCTTACAGCTGCCACCGGCAGGGGTCAGAGGATAGACCGGCAGCTCTTTGATGACCTGCTTGAGACCATGCAGCTAGGTTCGTTATGCGCACTTGGAGGCGGTCTTCCCCTGCCGGTTAAGAATGCGCTGCAGTATTTCAGTGATGAACTGAAGGAGTATTTCACAGCAAAGGAGGCATAGCCATGGATAAAGTTGCATATATCGACAATAAACCCTTCACCATTGAAGAGGGGGAAACAATACTGCAGTTCGTCAGGAGGAATATGGGGAGTGAATTGATCCCTACACTATGCCAGGCCGATAACCTTGAGAATTACGGCTCATGCCGTGTCTGTTCGGTAGATGTGGCACTGAAGGAGAACGGGCCGGGGAGGGTGATGGCATCATGTCATACACCTGTGGCAGCGGGATATTATATTTATCCCTCCACGGAAAAGATCAAAAGACTCAGGAAGAACATCCTTGAGCTGGTGCTCTCCGAGTACCCGCCGGAGAGGCTCACTCCTGAACCGGGAATGCTGCCCACTGAGTTCCAGTCGGTGGTGGCGGCAGCCGGTACGACCGAGGTACGCTATCCCCGGAAGGTAACGGTCCACGGGAGGGACAGGAGCAGGCCATATGTGTGGTCAGACCTCACGGAGTGCATCAAATGCTATCGCTGCGTCAGAGCCTGTGATGAACTCCAGGCAGAACACGTCCTCGGCATCTTCGGCAGGGGAGACGAGAGCCGCATAATCAAGGGCTTTGACCAGTCTTTCCGTGACTCCCCGTGCGTCTCATGCGGTGCTTGCGTGCAGACATGCCCTACAAACGCACTCTATGACCGCTACTCAGTCAAGACACTCAGAGCCGACAGGATTGTCCGTACCACCTGTACCTATTGCGGCGTGGGGTGCAACCTCGACGTGAAGGTTATTGACGGCCAGGTTAGGGGAATACAGGCTCCGCTGGACGGGGCCACAAACAGGGGGCACACATGCCTCAAGGGGAGGTATGCCTTTGAGTTCTATAACCATCCGGAAAGACTCCGGTCACCCCTGGTGAGGAAGAACGGCAAACTGACGGAGGTGTCCTGGGATGAAGCCTATGACTATACCGCAAGGAGGTTCAGGGAAATCAGGGAGAAATATGGCCCTGACGCACTGGCCGGTATCTCCTCGGCCAGATGTACCAATGAGGAGAATTACCTGATGCAAAAGTTCTTCAGGATAGTTATCGGGACGAACAATATTGACGGATGTGCCAGGGTATGCCATGCACCCACGGCAATGGGAATGCAATGGGCTTACGGCACCGGTGCGGCAACAAATTCGGTTGATGAGATATATAAAACCGGGTGTATCCTCATTATCGGTGCAAACCCGTCGTCTGCCCATCCGGTTACCGGGGCGCGCATCCGGTCAGTGGTGGAATCAGGAACACCGCTTATTGTCATTGACCCGCTGAAGATTGAGATAGCCCGGCTGGCGAAATACCATCTTCAGATCAACCCCGGGACAAATGTGGCCGTGCTAAACCTCTTCGCCTATTACCTGCTTAAGGAGGGATTTGTTGATAAGGAATTCATTGCCGGCCGGACCGAAGGTTGGGATGGGTTCAGGAGTTACCTGGAGAAGCTTGATGTTGATGATCTTGAGCGGATATGTGGGGTGGACCGTGAGCTGGTCAGAGCGGCTGCCATTGAATACGGCTCAGCCCCGTCAGCCATGGAATTCCATGGACTTGGCGTCACCGAGCACTGGCAGGCTACCAAGGCGATAACCCTGATCTCAAATATCGCCATGATGACGGGAAATATAGGAAGGGAGGGAACGGGCGTCAACCCGCTTCGAGGCCAGAATAACGTTCAGGGTGCGGCCGACATGGGAGTTCAGCCTCACCAGGGTGCAGGATATCTCGATGTCACTAACCCGGCAAACATTGCAATGTATAATGCCTATTACGGGGCTGAACATCCCTCCAAGGTTGGCTACCGCATCCCTGAGATGTTTGTTGCAGCCGCCAGGGGTGATCTCAGGGCGCTCTGGATAATGGGAGAAGATATCCTCCAGACTGACCCCAACACCTGTCATGTAAGAACCTCGCTGCAGGGGCTTGAGCTGCTTGTGGTGCAGGAGCTCTTCATGACCGAGACTGCACGCATGGCCGATGTCATCTTCCCGGCCTCGTCATTCCTTGAGAAGGAGGGAACCTTTACCAACGGCGAACGAAGGATACAAAAGGTTCAGCAGGTTGTGGAGCCGCTGGAAGGGACAAAGCCCGACGGCCAGATCGTTGTTGATATGATGAAACGGATGGGTTACCCGCAGAAAGGATACACCGCTGATATTACACTGAAGGAGATATCAGGCATAGTGCCTTTCTTTAAAGGTGTAAGATGGGATGAGCTCGGGGACAACGGCAAGCAGTGGCCGGTGAAGGAAGACGGGACGGACACCAGGATTCTTCATACCGAAACCTTCAAGCGTGGCCTGGGGAGGTTTCATTCGTGGGATTATGACATCTCACCGGAGCTAGATGAAAATGCGGAACGGTTCCCCTATATACTTACCACCGGGAGGTTGCTGGAGCATTACAACAGCGGAACCATGACACGGCGGACGCCAAACAGTGAGATTGTTACCGAGGATGTGCTGTTTGTACATCCGGATGATGCCGGGAAAAAAGGGATTGTAACCGGAGATTTCGCAAGGATCTTTTCAGCACGCGGAATTACTACCATGAAGGTAAAGGTTACTGATGTGGTTAAACCCGGCGTGATATACACCACATTCCACTTCCCTGAAGCCGCCATAAATTTTCTTACCAGCGGCATAGGAGACGAATTCACACTTACCCCTGAGTATAAGGTTGTAGCCGTCGATTTTGAAAAATCACTTTACGGGATCTTTACCCGTGCGGAATGCAGTACCGATATAAAAAATCACTAAAAAATGAAAACTACCCCCTTAAAACAGGGGGTCTGTCAATAAAAAAACATAAAATATCAAAATTTTACCCCTAAAAATAGGGGGTATATTCTGAAATGATCTATTTTTGACAAAAAATCAGATCATGGCAGAATTACGTTTCAGTGCATTGAAGGAGCTGTTCAGCAGGGAGCCTGTTGAAGCTAATGTTCCGTCGGAGCCGGTCTCCACCTATTTCTCAGAGAATGTTTTTGACAAGCGCAAGATGGAGCGCTACCTTAGCCGTGAGGCTTACAAGGCGGTGATGACCGCCATTGATGAAGGTACCCAAATCAACCGCCAGATAGCTGACCAGGTTGCTACAGGGATGCAGGCCTGGGCCATGGAGCGGGGCGCAACACACTTTACTCACTGGTTCCATCCGCTCACCGATGCTACTGCCGAGAAGCATGACTCCTTTGTCGGCAGAGGTGAGATGGGGTCAATCATTGAGATCTTCTCCGGAGAGGTGCTGGTTCAGCAGGAACCTGATGCATCCAGCTTCCCCAGCGGAGGAATAAGGAATACCTTTGAGGCAAGGGGCTATACCGCATGGGATGTCTCTTCACCTGCCTTCATCGTGGGTAATACCCTCTGTATTCCGACGGTCTTCGTCTCATACACCGGTGAGGCGCTCGATTACAAGACACCGCTGCTACGTTCACTGGCCGCACTTGACAGGTCTGCCGTGGAAGTCTGCCAGCTGTTCGACAAGGATGTCAGAAAGGTTATCGCAACTCTTGGCTGGGAACAGGAATATTTCCTGATAGATGAGGCTCTCTACTATGCCCGTCCTGACCTCATGCTTACTGACCGCACCCTGATGGGGCACCCGTCGTCGAAGGACCAGCAGCTCTCTGACCATTACTTCGGATCGATTCCGGAGAGGGTCAAGGCATTCATGAAAGAGTTTGAATACGAAGCCTACAAGCTTGGCATTCCGGTTAAGACCCGTCATAATGAGGTTGCACCCAACCAGTTTGAATGTGCCCCGGTATTCGAGGAAGCAAACCTTGCGGTAGACCATAACCAGCTGATAATGGATGTTATGCGCAGGGTAGCAAGGAAACACAAGTTCAGGGTTCTGTTCCATGAAAAACCCTTCGCTGAGGTTAACGGTTCCGGCAAGCACAACAACTGGTCAATGATGACAGATACCGGTGTCAACCTCCTCTCCCCCGGTAAGAACCCGAAGACGAATATGCAGTTCCTTACTTTCCTTGTAAATGTGGTTAAGGCTGTAAATGACAACCAGGAACTGCTTCGCGCAAGCGTGACCAATGAGAACAACTCCTACAGGCTCGGAGGCCATGAAGCACCACCCTCTATCATCTCTGTCTTCCTTGGCAGTTACCTTTCCGAGATCCTTGACGGTATTGCCAGTAAAGTGAAAGACAAGAAGATGACACCACAGGAAAAAACGGAGATCAAGCTTGGCATAGGTAAGATCCCCGGCATTTTCCTTGATAATACTGACCGGAACCGTACCTCACCTTTTGCATTTACCGGTAACAGGTTTGAGTTCAGGGCGGTGGGTTCCTCGGCCAACTGCAGCTCAGCGATGATAGTGCTTAACGCGGCAGTCGCCCGCCAGCTGAAGTCGTTTGCAGGCGAGGTAAATGCCCTGATAAACAAGGGAGTTAAAAGAGATGAAGCCATCTTCCAGGTTATCAAGACCTGCATCATTGATTCAAAGAGGATCCGATTTGAGGGCGACGGTTACAGTGCCGAGTGGCATAAAGAGGCTGCGCGGCGTGGCCTGTCGGCCGAACAGAGTGTACCCAGGACGCTGAAGGCATATGTTTCACTATCATCCCGCGAGACTCTGACAGGAACCGGAGTATTAACCGACAGGGAACTGGAGAGCAGGGTTGAGGTGGAGCTCGAGAAATTCACCAAGAAACTGCAGATAGAAGCCCGCGTACTTGGTGATCTGGCCATAAACCATATTGTCCCTACCGCCGTCAACTATATGACTTCGCTGGTGGAAAATGTAAGGGGGTTGCGCGAAATATTTGACGATAATGAGTTCATGAGACTTGCCGGTGCACGCAAGGAGCTGATTGTGAGCATATCAGATCATATATCAATGATCAAGAAACTGGTCAGCGATATGATCGAACAGCGTAGGAAAGCCAACGTGATTGATGATCCTTACAAAAAGGCGCTTGCCTATGAATCGAAGGTCAAGCCATACCTTGAGGAGATCAGGACGCATATTGACAAACTCGAGCTGGTGGTTGACAATGAGTTATGGCCGTTGCCCAAGTACCGTGAGCTTCTCTTCACCAGGTAGAACGATTTTGTTTTTTTCTTAAGTTTTGTGGTTTATAATGCCCTTCAGAAGGAGGGCATTATTTTTGCTGCTAATCCGTCAGACCGGTAATTAATGGATCGGCGGTACGTTAACATGAATAACAATCATTACTTTTGCATAAAATCTATGGTGGCCGGAATGAATAGATCAATAATTCTCATTATTGCCGTAATCCTCCTCTTCCCAGCCTTCCTTCACGGGCAGAAACAGAAGACGGAACGTGCCTATGCCGCCTTTAATGCCGGCAGTTATTACGAGGCAATCGACTACTTCAAGGATGTTTATTCAAAGACCCGCGATAAGCAGGTTAAAGCTGATATGGTCTTCATGGTGTCAGAGTGCTATCGCCTTATCAATGACCCGAAAAATGCCGAGCTGTGGTATAAGCGGGCTGTCAGGTCGCCCTTCCCGAAGCCTGAAGCGCAGTACTGGCTGGCTGAAAGCAACAAGAAACTGGGGCGTTACTCACAGGCCATCGAGGAGTTCCGCAAATACCGCCAGCTTGTGCCGGGTGACCCCCGGACTGAACAGCAGATACGTGCCTGTGAGCTTGCGATGGAGTGGCAGGCTTCACCTGATGCATACGTGGTTGAAGAGCTTAAGGAAGCCAACACTGGTGACTCTGACTTCAGTCCGGCCTATGGTCGTGATGACTATGGCCTGGTCTGGTTCACCTCCTCAAGGGATGATGCAAAGGGAAACAAGGAGCATGGTGCCACAGGCCAGAGTTTTACTGACATCTTTGAAACGCGGCTTGACAAGAAAGGCAAATGGAGCACCCCGGTGCCGGTTGATTTCCTGAACAGTGAGTTTGAGGACGGAACCCCATCCTTCTCTGCAGACTATACCGAGGTGTGGTTCACCCGTTGCGAGGCAGGAAAACGTGAAAGCAAAGGGTGTGTCATAATGCACTCAACCCGCGAAGGGACGCGTTGGAGTGACCCGGTTAAGGTAGAACTGCTTGTTGATTCACTGGTTGCTGCACACCCGGTTGTCTCGCCCGACGGGCAGACACTCTATTTTGTGTCGGATATACCGGGCGGGCTGGGCGGCAAAGACATATACCGCACCACCCGAACCTCTCCGGGAAGCGCATGGTCAAGACCTGAAAACCTCGGTGCAGATATCAACACCCGTGGCAATGAACTCTTCCCATACATCCGCCAGAACGGAACACTCTACTTTGCCTCTGACGGTCACATCGGAATGGGAGGACTCGATATCTTCAAGGCTACACCCCAGGCAGGGGAATCATGGCTGGTTGAAAACATGAGACCGCCAATAAACAGTCCGGCGGACGACTTCGGCATCACCTTCGAGGGTGAGGCTGAAAAAGGTATATTCAGCTCGGCACGAAAGGGGAGGGGTGATGATGACCTCTTTACCTTTGAGATGCCCCCGCTGCTTTTCAGCATAACCGGACTGGTCAGGGACGAAAAAACCGGTCAGCCCGTTGAGGCGGCAACCGTTCAGCTCATTGCAAGTGACGGAGCCAATATGCAGACCGAAACAGGGGCTGCCGGCGAATTCAAATTCAGCCTGAGACCGGAGGTGGATTATATCTTCCTTGCATCGAAAAAGGGATACCTGAACGGGAAGGAGAAGGAGACCACCAGGGGTCAGGAGAAGAGCCGCGACTTCATGGCCACGATAATGATGACCCCGATAGACAGGCCGATAGAGCTGCCCAATATCTTCTATGACTTCGGAAAGTGGGATCTGAGACCTGAGTCGATGGTTTCACTCGACAAGCTGGTGGAGACTCTCAATGACAACCCGAATGTGACAATCGAACTGATGTCTCATACTGACTCACGTGACACCGAGGAGTTTAACCTTGACCTGTCACAGAAGAGGGCCCAGTCCGTTGTTGATTACCTTATCGGAAGGGGTATTGCGGCTGACAGGCTTACGGCCCGTGGTTACGGAGAGACCAGCCCGAAGGCAGTTGATGATGTGATCATGAAGGATGCTCCATTCCTCCGCCTGGGTGCAACCCTCACCGAGCAATACATCAACTCCCTGTCCAGCGATGAGCAGAAGGAGATAGCACATCAGATCAACCGCCGTACAGAGTTCAGGGTGCTGCGGACCGACTATGAACCTGCAAGATAGAAGGAGACTGCCCCGTTAACCATGGATGACAGATCACGCTACGCAAAGAGAGGCGTTTCCTCCGGCAAGGAGGAGGTTCATGATGCCATCAGCGGGGTTGACAGGGGGCTTTACCCGAAAGCTTTCTGCAAAATTATTCCTGACATCCTCGGGGGTGACCCGGCGTGGTGCAACATCATGCATGCCGACGGAGCCGGCACCAAATCTTCTCTGGCATATATCTACTGGAAAGAGACAGGTGATCTCTCGGTATGGAAGGGGATAGCACAGGATGCAGTGGTGATGAACCTCGATGACCTGCTTTGCGTGGGAGTTACTGGAAATATCCTCCTGTCATCAACCATCGGAAGAAACAAAAACCTTATTCCCGGCGAGGTGATCAAGGCCCTGATTGAGGGAACGGAGGAGTTCCTGGTCCGCATGAGGGATTCAGGAATCGGTATCTGGTCAACAGGAGGAGAGACGGCCGATGTGGGTGACCTTGTCAGGACTATCATGGTTGACTCCACAGTGACTGCTCGAATGGCTCGGGCTGATGTCATTGACAATGCAAATATAAAGGCGGGGGATGTGATTGTGGGACTGGCATCATCCGGCCAGACAACATACGAGGACGGCTATAACGGCGGCATGGGGAGCAACGGGCTGACCTCGGCACGGCATGACGTCTTCAATAATTATCTTGCCGACCTTTACCCGGAGAGTTTTGACGGTTTAATTCCTGCATCACTCATCTACAGCGGGCCGATGCGGCTGACTGACCCCACCGCAATCCCCGGCATGAATGCGGGCAGACTGGTTTTATCACCTACACGGACATATGCGCCTGTTATAAGAAGGGTGCTGGAGACAATGCGCCCTGCCATACATGGTATGATCCACTGTTCCGGCGGAGGGCAGACGAAGATCCTGCATTTCATCGATAACCTGCATGTGGTAAAGGATAACCTCTTTCCGGTGCCGCCACTGTTTGAGCTTATACAGAAAAGCTCCGGCACACCATGGGAGGAGATGTACCGTGTCTTCAACATGGGTCACAGGATGGAGATTTATGTTGATCCGGCCGATGCCGAACCAATCATTGACATCGCATCATCCTTCAGCCTTGAAGCACGCGTGGTTGGCCGTTGTGAGGCTGCTGCCGGAAAGCATCTGACCATCCGTACCGCCTACGGCGAATTTTCATACTGACTGCCTATTGCCGGCTGGTTCTGCCGACTTCACTAATGCCTAATGGCTATTGGCTACTGCCTTATTATTATTACCTTTGCACCCTGAAATTTGGCATCTGATGACAAACAATCTTATTCTTGACAGGCTGATTGGCGTAAAGAAACGTTTTGTTGAGGTGGGCGAGCTCCTGACCTCCCCCGACGTCATGTCGGACATGAAGCGTTATATCAAGCTGAACAAGGAATACAAGGAGCTCAAACCGGTGGTGGAGGCATATGAGAAGTACAAGAGCGCAATTGATAACCTTGACAGTGCAAGGGCTCTCCTTGCCGCAGAGAAGGATGAGGAGATGCGGGAAATGGCCAAGGCCGAAATAGACTCACTCCTCGGGACCATCCCGGAGATGGAAGAGGAGATAAGGTTTCTTCTCCTTCCTGCAGACCCGGAGGATGAGAAGAATGCAGTCATGGAGATACGGGCCGGCACCGGCGGCGATGAAGCCAGCATTTTTGCCGGTGACCTTTTCCGGATGTATTCAAAGTATATCGAGGCACAGGGATGGAAGGTCGATATGAACTATTTTACGGAGGGTACTGCAGGCGGCTACAAGGAAATAGTCTTTAATGTCATCGGCGACGGTGTCTACGGAATCATGAAGTATGAATCCGGAGTCCACCGCGTACAGCGCGTGCCACAGACCGAGACACAGGGACGCATACATACCTCGGCTGCTACCGTGGCCGTCCTTCCCGAAGCAGGTGAGTTCGACATAGAGGTACGAAACGAGGATATCCGCAAGGACACATACTGCTCCTCAGGTCCCGGCGGACAGAGCGTCAACACCACCTATTCAGCCATCAGACTGACACATATCCCGACAGGCGTGGTTGTGACATGCCAGGATGAGAAATCGCAGATCAAGAACCTTGAGAAGGCAATGAGGGAGCTTCGCACACGCCTTTATAACCTTGAATACCAGAAGTATCTTGATGAGATATCACATAAGCGCAAGACCATGGTGTCAACCGGTGACAGGTCTGCCAAAATACGCACATACAACTATCCCCAGGGAAGGGTAACCGATCACCGGATCAACCTGACACTCTACAACCTGCCATCGGTGCTCGACGGTAATATACAGGAACTGCTCGACAAGCTCCAGATGGCGGAGAATGCAGAACGACTGAAAGAAAGCGACTATTAATAACTGTCATCATGACCTCAAGGGATATTTTCCAGCAGATTATAAAAAAGAAATCCTTCCTCTGCGTAGGGCTAGACCCGGAGATCTCAAAGCTGCCGGCATGCGTGGCAGATAAAGAAGATCCGATATTTGAATTCAACCGGAGGATAATCGATGAAACTCACAGGTACACTGTTGCATATAAGCCGAACTTTGCCTTTTATGAGTCATACGGCCCCAGGGGAATGGCGGCTCTCGACAGGACTGTAAGGTATATCAACAAGCTGGACACCAATATCTTCATAATTGCTGATGCCAAGCGTGGAGATATCGGCAACACTTCAAAGATGTATGCCCGGGCGGTTTTTGGTGAGATGCCCTTTGACGCCGTTACTGTTGCCCCTTATATGGGAGAGGATTCCGTTACCCCGTTCCTCTCTTACCCCGGCAAGTGGGCCATTATTCTTGCCCTGACCTCGAACAGGGGTGCCGACGATTTCCAGTATCATCCCGGTAAAGGGCAGCGCCTCTTTGAGAAAGTCCTTACCGTGTCACAGAGATGGGGAACCACTGATAACATGATGTATGTGGTTGGCGCTACCAGGGCGGAGATGCTTGCTGATATCAGGAAAATCGTGCCTGATCATTTCCTCCTGGTGCCAGGAGTCGGAGCCCAGGGGGGAAGCCTGGAGGAGGTTGCCCGGTATGGCATGAACGACCACTGTGGCCTTCTTGTCAACTCATCTCGCGGCATTATTTACGCTGACAGCTCAGACAGATTTGATATCGTGGCCGGTGAAAAGGCCGGCGAGATACAGGAAGAAATGGCACTATACCTTGCTGGCAGAATTAAAGTCTGAAAGTCTGAGAGTCTGAGGGTCTGAAAGCCAAAGACTACTGCCGACTGCTGACTGGTACTGCCGACTTCACTATTGCCTGCTGCCTATTGCCTCTTGCCTGATCTCTGCCTTCACCATCTGCCTGATCGGCGGAATCATGAATGCTGAGATCCCCATCAATGCTATCCCGGTACCTGATATAATAAATGCATTGCCGATGCCAATAGAGTCTGCAATGAACCCCGTCGCCAGCAGACCGATCATTGACGGCAGCAGGGTTATGCTCGAGTAGAGGGAGAATACCCTTCCCAGTGCTGCCGGTTCAACCATGGTCTGCACTATTACAGTGAATGATCCTGAATAGAGTGTCATGGTTATGCCTCCGATCACGGTCACGGCTGCAAACCATGCAAAACCAGACGGAGGAAGTATCCCCGAGAATACGAATGTGAGTCCCAGGACAAGGTATGTGATGTTGATAAGCACCACTTTAAAGTTGTTGAGCCGCCTGTGGCCTATGATGGCTCCGCCGATGAGCATACCTATACCCCAGGCTATCTCCACAATACTCATCATATACGTTGTGCCCTGGAAGTGTTCAAGTGTCATCAGCGGGAAGAGTGCCGCCACCGGCATTATGAAGAACATTGCCGTAAGTGCCAGTATGAAAAGCCAGAGCAGTCCGGGCTTGCTGTAAATTTCCTTAAGCCCCTCGAGCAGTTCCCGCAGAAGATGCGGTTTTGCCTCTTCGTTTCTTGCAGGGTCTGGTATATGTACCATCAGCAGCGTGGCCACGGCTATCAATGCTCCTGCTACGTCAATGAGAAGTATCCACTGCAGTTCGAACAGGCTGATCAGCAGCGCTGCCAGGGCAGGACTGGCTATGGTGCTGATTGAGTGGATCATATTGTTTATACCCGCGATCTTCATCAGTTTATCCTGAGGAGCCAGGAGCGGCACTGAGGCCTGCATGGCAGGAACATGAAAAGCCATCCCTGCCGAACGCATCATCAGCAGAAGATATACATAGAAGACTTTCGGCTCGGTCATCCAGAAGAGCGATGCCAGCACCAGGGTGCAGAGAGCAATAAACAGATCGGCAAAGATCATTGTCCGCTTCCGGTTCCACCGGTCAACGAACACACCGGTGAACAGCCCCAGAACCATCTGAGGCAGGAGCGATGCGATGGTGGCATAGGCCAGCACCTCTGCCGAACGGGTCTCAACGCTGAGCCAGAATATAACGGCATAGGCTACAACATAGCTGCTCAGTGTAGAAACCAGCTGGCCGGAAAAGATGATTGTAAAGACTTTTTTCCAGTCAGACATAATGATCCCCCGGGAATGTTAATGACATTAAAACAATATTCCGGGATGCAAAGTTGATCAATATTTCTGACTTGGTATATTGAGGGCCCTGATTTGGCACCATTAATATTTCGTTTTTATTGAATCGATCGTTACAGTAAGTGCTGATTCCAGTACCTCCATCCCTGCTTTAACCGAATCAGGGCATTTTTCAAATTCATTAAGAAAGGTCTTGCCGGCTTCATCATATTCCCTGACCCGCATAATGAGAGAATCAAGCTGCGGTTTGGCTTCTTTTGCCTGTTTCAGGAAGAGATCAGGATTGTCCTTTGCACCCGTTTGCAGGGTTTTCGTAATCTCAGACATTTGAGTCAGTGCATCGGAATAGTCAGCCACAACTGTTTTTGTGAACCTGTCCACACAATCACCAAGGTTTTTGGTACCAGCCTCAATTTTTACTATGTCATCTGCGGTTATACCAATGCTTTTTTGCTTTCTGCAGCCGCAATCTGATGGCTGGTAAGGCAATGCCACCTGCCTTGGCTTGGTTGTCGGCGGTGGATTGTCAGGAGGTTCGGTTTGTCCGGGATTATCCGGAGTTGGTTCTTCCCCGGTTGGGTCCTGTGCCGGCGGATTATCTTCTTTAGGTTTTGGTTTTGATGTTGGGGTCGGATCCTTCTGCGTCGGGGTCGGCTCATCAGGTTTCGGTGGATTATCGGTTTTCGGCGGTTCCTTCTTCTTTGGCTCTTCAGTATTATCCTTGCAGATACGCTGCAGACGTTCTACTTCCTTAAAATTCCTGTCTGCCTGCTCGAAATTTTTCATTGCTTCCCTCATGGTGCTCTCATGTCCGATTAGCTTCCCCAGTTTTTCTCCGAACTCTAAGCCTGCTTCCCCAACTTCAACCACCCCGACAAGTGTGTTGACCACTTCACCTCCAAGCTGACCCACGGCATTCTTGAATGCATTACCTGCAAGTTCAGCCCCGGTTGCACTTCCTATCAGTTCTGATATTGCGGCGCCTGCCTCGGCAAGCTCACCGGCAGTTTTTACCACCTTTGACGGGGTATTCACACTGGTGATTATTGTCAATGCTGTTTTGGCAGCAAGCTTCTGTGCTGCCCCGGGGATCTCCTTCATTGCCTTTTCAAATTCCGGGTCGGCAGCAAGCTTCTGAAGGGCATCAGCAGCGGTCTGCATGTTTTCCACTGCGGCTTTCCTCATCCGTTCAAGCGCTTCAACAGTCTCTTTATCGCAGTTGACAACCTCCACTTCAACAGCAGGGCCTGCAGGTTCCCCGCAGCTGGTCATGGCCTGAACAGTGGTTTTTCCTGTCTTGTAACCGGTTAACTCAACTGCATCAGGCTGCCCCACAGCCGATAGTACCGACTTATCGGCAGATACGAAATCTACAAGCTCTTCAATGTCTGAAGGCTGGGCTGAGACAGGCACCCTCAGTGTCCCGGGAAGTTTCTTCCCGTCAATATCAAATAGCGGAATCTGCGGGATTGGCTGTCCACCGTTATACTTATCTATTTTAATGCAATAAGCCGGTTGTGAGGTCTGGTTGGTTTTACCTTCTTTCGTGGTATATTCTACATACAGCATTCCTCTTCCGGGGGTTGCCCCTGTCAGGATAGCTGATGACTCGCCGTCCTGATCTACCTTCATCAGACTTGCAGGCTCGACCCAGAATCGGAATTTGCCTCCTTCCGGCTTTCCGGAAGCCATTACTTCTCCCTGTTCCCCGGTAAATAGTTCGGTACAGCCATAAAGGGTTACTTCGGGCTTGTCAGATGGCTTATAGGGTTTAATTGTAAGTTCCAGTGTTACTTCGCTGGTGATGTATTGTGTGCCGTCAACCGTATGTATTTGTTTATTTTCCGATTTTCGCCAGGAAGCCTGGTAACCAGTCGAGGCTTTGGTAATGTTGCAACCTTTACCATCTGATACTGAGCAGCCTCCCGAGCATGAAAGAGAATAGTTGTCAATATCTCCTCCGATATCTTTCCATTCATAATAAAACATTCGCCCCTTATCTGTTCCTTTCGCCTTGAAACTGATTCCCACTGAGACATCCTTGCTGTCAGGGGTGTAATAAAACATCAGGGATGCAGTCTGTGAAGGTGATCCTGAAACATTAAAATCCCCGATAGTGGCATGTATAAGTTTGCCATTAATTGTCTCCTCGTTACTTGAAGACCGTGAGAGAGTGCCTGAACCTGACACGGTTATGCTGACCGGTTCTCCGATATCAGTATGGAACCAGAATTCACTGGCAGGGTCTTCTGCCTGGTTTTCAATGACGGCAGCCACCTCTCCGCGTGTCACTGTTGTGGAATTTACGTGAATTTCCTTTTTGGATACATAATTCTCTCCCTTGAAACTAATCGTAGTATCTTGCCGCAGGGTGCGGTTTTCGCTGATTTTTGCCGTCAGGAGCCAGAGACCCTGATCCTGGCCTATGACAGGCTGAAGAACAATTGCCAGAAGTACTGCAATCACCGTAAAATGTTTCATATGTATACCCCTTAGATAAATCAGGAAAGAGAGTTGGAGGATATTATTTACCTATCTGTTGTGCAAGATTTCGAATGTCTGTCATTCCGAATGATAGTTCGAAGCGTGCAATGTCACATCCGCTGCCGCTTTCTTTCTTCCAGTATTCCCTGCATTCATCAAGCTGTTTTTTCATGTACTGCTTGTTCTGGACAGAGGTGAACCACATAAACTGGATGGCTGAACGTGGAAGTGTGCGGTCAGGGTAAGCCGGGTTGACCTTCATTATCTGCGGGAAGATACTGTCCTGGCCGTCATATCCGGGGGAAGCGGAAACACGTGACAGCCCGCCGCCGAAGTACGCCGGTTTCTTGAGGTCTTCTTTGGAAAATGCCGCCCATTCCGCGTCAAGAAACTGTTTGTTGTATGATGCGGCTATTTCATCTTTTTCCTTAGCTGCGAACTCCCTTGCAGCCTGAAATGCTTCTTCAACCGTTACCGGGATCCAGTAGGGGGGGCGGTCAGGATTGTAAAGCACCCAGCATTCTCCGTCATACACATCGATACCCGGTTCGATGGTCTTTTTCCTGAGAGGCATAGTAAAGTAGGAATGAGCAGCGTCCTGGAAATCTGACCACCCCGGGATAAAATCATTGGTGTACAGTGACCAGGATGGAGGCTCAATTGTATTGAATACTACCTTTCCTTCCTTGTTATAAAAGAAAGTGGAAAACTCAAAGGCTACACGTACCGGCACACCGTACCAGACTTCCCGTTTGCATGTCATTGACATTGTATGCAGCCTAGCACGGCCCATGAAGCCTTTGATATCACTCATTACAGGATTTTGCCTTACTACAGCAATAATATCTTTTAATCTTTCGAAATTGGCAGACATTTCAGTCTGGGTGAATCCGCATTCGCTGGAAGCGTAGTTGGTCCGGCTCAGTATTTCGAACGTGCCCGGCCTTTCAGCCAGCTCCGTTATGTCCTGCGCACCGCAGTTTATTGCGGTTGCCAGAATCAGGGCGAATACAGCGATAATTTTCATAATATGGGTTGTCATTTTATTTGGTACTGCAAAACATGTAACTGCCATAATTAAAATCCTATCCCTATTACATCCTTGCTTTCAGTTTTGACCCCCTCCATGACGGTTACATTCACTTCATAGTTCTTTCCTCCCGATGCGGGGCCAACTCCGCTTGTGACACTTAGTTCACCCTTAACTCCAACATCAAGATCTCCGTTGTCATACCTTGTCATTGTAACCCCGGCGTTGGCCTCAGCTTTGGCGAAGCCAAGGCCGACTTCGCCACCAACGCCTATAAATGAGGTAGTGCTTTTATTCCTGAAGTTCCTTTTTATGGATACAGCGGCACCGGCAGCACATCCGAACTCTGCACTTTCGCAGTCAAGTGCTATGCTGCAAATAAACAGCCCGATATTGAGTTTTGTATCTTCCGGGCATTGATTGCCTTTGGGTTCCTTCTCTTCCTCCTCCTCGGGCGGCGGGGGGACAGGGTTGGCGAAGACGGAGCAGTCTGTCCCGCAGTCGTTATGCATGGGGAAGATAACAGGTATTGTGTATGCAGCATATGCATTTCCAACAATTGAAAGAGCAACCCTGTGAATCTCATATGCATATATCTTACTCCAGTAAGGACTCTCCAATCTGGAAAACCATTGTTCTGAAAACTCGTAAAGATCATCGAGGATTTCTTTCTGCCTGGAGACTGTTTCATTAAATACATTCAGGTAATCTTCCCAGTGCCCCTGAAGGCTGTTGTTGAATATATTGGCCGCCGGACATTCCCTGGTGCAGTATACCCTGTGGCATTCATCTACGCAATGACCGTTTGGTCCGCATCCTTCAGCACAGCTGATGAAATCCTGAGTATAGCTTTCCTTCCTCTCAAAGTATGCCTCCGCCTCCTCAGCGATCTCATCCCTGATTGCCTCTTCTGCCTCCCGGAACTTGTCTGCTTCATCTTGTGATTCCCTGAAAAAGAATTCCGTTATGCAATCAAGGGCAAACCTTTCATTCCCGTAGTTTCTAAGTACAGCATTCGGTGGCAGGTCCGGGAGCTCATTATGAACCTGCTGAAGATCACCCGTAAATTTCCTGAGCGTATTAATCATCTTGTTATAGGCCTGTACAGCAGCAGCATACCCGCCCCCCTCTGTCCAGTCAGCTACCTTGTGACAGTTAGGAAAAGATGGCATGCTGATTCTTTCCACAACCGGTGTCAGTGGTGCAAGTGCATCCTCCGGTCTGATCTGGTTCCGGGTCTGATCCCTGAAAGCATCCATTGCTCCCTGGTTGCCGTTGTCTCCTGCCTTGTCTGCCTGTTGCTGCAGGTATGCATAGTTTCCCGATGCCTTTGAATAGGAGGCTCCCATACCTTTTACCCCTGCAAAAAGCTCCATCAGGGCGTCTTCCAGCCGGTTCTGCCTGATGTAAAGTTCGCAGAGAGCTGTGTGTGCCTGTCCAAATCCCGGATTATACTTCAGGGCCTCCTTAAGATAACTTTCTGCCTCCTTCTCCATTCCAAGTTCGAAATAGCTGCATCCGATCTGTGTCAGCACTATCGGGCTCTCCCCGTAAAGCCTGTCGGCATAAAGTAACACAGGTAATGAGGTCCTGATGGAGTCTATAATCCTGAGATAGGCTCCGAAGTTATTAATACTCAGTGTGTCATCAGGCATTGCCTTAACAGCTGAGGCAAGGTAGACACAGGCGAGGTTATGATCATCCCCGACACTAATGAGGACACCACCTATCCCTGTTAGTTTCCTGACTGCCTTAAGGGTTAATTCACTTGCTTCAGCCTCGTTGAAATCTTGATCGAACTGAGATTTGCTTATTGCATTGAGTGTTTTGTAGGACCTGTTGTAAAACCGGTTGGCGATTGCAACAACATTTGATGTTGATATGTCAGAGGTTTTTACAGTAACGGTAGTCATGGGCTTACTGTCTGCTGCCGTTGCAGCCTGACCGGTGCCTGAACCTGCCGGCAACTGGCCACCTCCCATCAGCGCTGCAAGCTTCTTTATCTCGGTGTTGGCTTTTGCTGCTGCTGCAGGGTCATCCCAGTTGGTGGAACGCCTTATTTCAGCCATCCTCTGCCTGATCTGCTCCGGAGACTGACCGGTCTGACCGTTCATAAGAGCAGATACGGACAACATAAACACCACAAGCAAGTACCTCATGTTACAATATTGTTTGATTAATATATGCCGGAATCCATGTCCGTGCAGGGCAATCAGTAGTCTTCAGGATAATGCAGCTTGAATTTGTAAGCATCCTTCAGGGCCTGGAGATACTCCGATATAGCCTCAAGGGAGGCAAGTTCCTTCCCCGCTTCCGGCTGATCAATGCCTGTCTGTCCTTTCGTTGTCTCTGCACTTATTTCCCCGAAACGCTGATAGTCAGGCAGTGAAGTCTTGACTATCTGGAGATGTTTGCGAAGGGAGGCTCGGTAAAGTGGCGTGTACTTATTGCAATATGCGATTTTTTCGTCCCTGATTCTGTTAGTTAGCGAGTCCATTATCTGTGCTTCTCCATCACTTAAAATTCCCATCATGGAGTAACGCTTTTTGTTCATGTCATCTATCCGGTCAAGTATCCTCTGCCTCTCAGGATCATTATTAACCGGAGCGTAAAGGTCTGCAATGCGGTTGTTTATCTCATTGAGCTTTGAGTATGCTTCCTGCTGGGCCACATTTGTCTGATACAGGTTGCTCGCATAGTTGTTTCTTGCTGCCTGGCCCGGATCATTTTTGGCTGTCGCCATGGCTTCAGTGGCATAGGCTTCGGCATATGCCTGCTTTCCTGCCTCACTCATCTTTGCAAGGTTTTTGGCTTCGTCAATGGACATGTTGGCCTGCTGTTGCATCATTTTGTTTGCCATTGCCTGTTTGTCAGCAGCAGACATGGTCTTGGCATTTTTCATTTTGTCCATGTCTTCATTGGATATACCGTACATTTGTGACATCTGTTTCATCATGTTTTCCTGTGCCTTTCCGGCATTGGATTCCATTTGTGAATCAACAGCTTCCTTAATGCTTTCTATTTCCTGATCAAGCTTCTCCTTCAGGGCTTCCACACGACTTTTAAAATCCTCGACTGAGTTCCTTGAGATATTGCATGAATCCCTGGGCAGGGCAGGTATTTGCTTCATGTAATTCTGTGTCAGGGTCTGGGCGGCTCCGGTAATGACAATACCCGAAGCCAACAAAATGAATAGTAATCGCTTCATCTGGTTTCTGTTATCTGTGATTTAATTCTAATGAATCTGGGTAGACTTGGGCTGAGAAAAAAACCGCCGTTACAGTTTAATGAATTCAACCCTCCTGTTCAGAGCCTTATTGGCCGGGGTGTCATTGGGTGCCACAGGCTGGCTCTCGCCCATTCCGTCTGACTCAAGTCTTGAAGCCTCTATTCCGAATGTCTTCACCAGCTCATTCTTCACTGAGGCGCCCCTCCTCTTCGAGAGATCAAGGTTGGAGGCGTCAGCTCCATCAGAATCGGTATGACCCACGATCTTCACCTTCACATCGGGATTTTCCTGAAGTACTGTTGCAATCTCCTTTAGGGTTCCGTATGACTCGGGTTTGACTGCATCCTTGTTTACATCGAAATAGATCCCGTAGGTAATAAGCTTGCCTTCAGTGATCAGTTTGCTTCGCATGTCAGGGGCACCGACAGCGATACGTACATTGCTGATCATTGCAGCTCCGTACTCAAAACGAAGCCGGTCTGGCTTAACGCATCCTGCCGGAAATCCTTTCGGAAGGTCAACTATCTTGTTCTGATCCTGGTAAAGTCTTATCCTTGTCTTCTGAACCCAGATGGCTATATGATATTTCTGGTTCATTTTCTGCTTTTTATCATCGCCGTCAATATAACCGCTAAGTTTTGAAGGGGCACATGCTTCACCGTAAAACCAGGTGCTATAGCCAGGTCTGCCAAAGTACTCAACCTGGAACTGGAACCCTCCGTTACCCGGTGCGGAGCCGCTATCCCATGCCTTTGCATTCTTTGCCTGCATAAGCCTCATATGCCAGCCTGACATTCCATCCCCCTCAAGGCCGCCAATGGGTATAATGTCAAATTCAATTGTATAGTTTTCAGGAAGTTTAAGGAGATCGTCGGTCCATACACATTGATCCATTACAAACTTCATCCATTTACCGGGAAAGAGGTTTGTTGTTACAACCTCGGCCGAACCGTTTGTATTCCACAGTGCCGGGAAATCGCCAACGGCATCCTGGCTGAAATCATCAAAGAAAATTACCTTTTCCCCGGCAACGAAATCATATTTTGAATATGACTGGAGGGTTTCCTGCTGCTGACCACCTTCTTTTTCACCGGAATTGTCGCTGGCATTTACCTGCGACTGACCCGTGGTACCATTCTGTTGTGCAGAACCGGCATTGGTGCTGCCATCCTTCTTCATATCACCGGTGATGCTGTCCTCAACGGTATCAAGGGCCTTGTCAATGGCCTGGTCAGCTTTCTGGTTAAGTCTGCGGTTGACCTGCTGCTCCAGTTTCTTCTTGAGGTCTACCTTGATCTGTGCTTCTGAGTTTGCAGCCAGGCTCAACAAAATAAGCACAGGCATCATCTTCAAAATGGTCTTCATCTGTTTGTGGATTTAGAATATTTGTAACATTTGTTCTAGGGAGTAGTAAAATTATAGCATTACATCGTTTGGTTGTTATTCCTTTCACATCAATTTTACAGGGGTTGGTCAAATAATTTCCGGGGAATATCCATAATGAACCCCCAGAAGGAGTTTCCGGGTCCTGGCCGGGCGACGATTTACCGGTGGGCACCTGAATTGCCCGGTCATTAATTATTGTCATCCCGGAAGCCTTCCGGAACAGACCGTTTTTTTTGCCATTTTCTCACAATGTTCTTAAATTTGAGTAGCTGCATTTCTTAAAATACCGATCATGAAAGAAGAGTTCCTCCACTGGCTGTGGAAAAACCTGTTCTTTGACGGCGCCAGCCTTTGCGACAGGGAGGCCGGAACCATTGAGGTGATCAATCCCGGGGTTTATAACCGTGATTCCGGCCCTGATTTCTTCAACACAAGGCTGATCATTGGCGGTACCGAATGGGCCGGAAACACCGAGATCCACATCAATGCCTCTGACTGGTACCGCCACGGGCACCACACTGACCATGCCTATGATAATGTCATACTGCACCTTGTATATAATGAGGATACCGATGTTTATTCAGCCTCCGGGCGGCGGCTGGTAACTGCCCGTCCCGGCTTTGATACTGCGCTGTGGGAAAACTATATTGACTTTGTAAACAACCCTTCGGCACTTCCCTGCAGCGGGCACATTGGGATGATTGACGGATTCAGGGTCAAGCACTGGCTGTGGTCGGTTGGCGTGGAAAGGCTCGAACGAAAGAGCGATGAGGTAAGGGAGATTCTTGCGAAAACAGGGAACGACTGGGAAGAGACGCTTTACCGGCTTATTTCACGTTATTTCGGGTTCCGTGTCAATACCGATCCCTTTGAGATTCTTGCAACACGGCTCCCTCTGAAGGTAATCAGGAAACACTCCGACAATCTTCTTCAGGTGGAAGCACTTCTCTTTGGTACGGCAGGGCTTCTTGATGAGGCTCTCTTCAGGGAGGCCGTTTACGACGGTTATTTCCTGCTCCTGGCGAGGGAGTACAGGATATTGCGAGCCAAGTATTCCTTGCAGCCGGTTGACGGATGGCTATGGAAGTTTCACCGGCTGCGGCCCGCCAACTTCCCAACCGTGAGGCTCTCCCAGCTTGCAGCACTTCTCACACACAGTGAAGGGTTATTCTCAAGGGTGCTCGACTGTCATGGTCACGAGAGCCTCAGGCACCTGCTGAGTGTCACCGCCTCAGCCTACTGGAACAACCATTACCAGTTCGGCAAGGCGGTGCCGGTCACGGCGGGCCGCGCCGGCAGACAGTCCGTAGATCTTCTCATCATAAATGCCGTGGCCCCACTGCTGTTTGTTTACGGAAAAGTCAGGCAGCAACAGGAATGGTGTGACAGGGCGGTGGAAATCCTCGATGCACTGCCTCCGGAAGACAACAGTGTGGTGACTGACTTTACAGAGGCAGGACTGAAACCTGAGTCAGCCTTTGCCTCTCAGGCCCTGCTGGACCTGAGAAACCTGCGGTGCAGGCATCACCGGTGCCTCGACTGTGCAATAGGATCATCCCTGATAGCCATGGGCCAGAGGATAAGAAGGTCAGATTCACTCTTCCTTGAACCATAACCGGAGGTGCCTGTCACCCTCTTCCACGGCCATTTCGCACTGTAACTCCCCGATCTCCGGCCGGGAGTTTTCAAAAGGCAAATAAATTTTTCAGACCGCGCAACTTTTGGAATGAAAATTGCGTCTTTCCTGTAGAAGCCCCTGTTTGCGATCCCCCGTCTGCACAACAGTGAGGCTGACCGGCGTCAAATACAAAAATTTATTCAAATTGTTTGAATTATTACAAAATAGAGTTGTATCTTTGCGATCCAAAATTGGAGAATTTATTAACAATCTATTGGATAAGGATATGTATTTGACTACGGAGAAGAAACAGGAATTTTTCAAGACATTCGGATCATCAGAGCTTGACACAGGGAGTGCTGAAGGTCAGATTGCTCTTTTCTCCTACAGGATTGCCCACCTTACAGAGCACCTAAAGAAGAACAAGAAGGACTTCAGTACCCAGAGGGCTCTGATAACCCTGGTCGGGAAAAGAAGGCGTTTGCTCGACTATCTGAAGGTTAAGGATATCAGCAGGTATCGTGAGATAATCAAGGCACTGAACCTGCGTAAGTAAAGAAAAAAGGCAATTTCAGATTGCCTTTTTTAATTCCTGCAGAAGTCTGTCCCTTATTTATCAATTATCCCGTAATAATCAGTAATTCAAATGTATAAGTTAATCGAAAAAAGTATTGACCTTGGCGATGGCCGGTCAATAGTAATTGAGACGGGCAAGCTGGCCAAGCAGGCTGACGGCGCAGTGGTTGTAAGGATGGGTAAGACCATGCTTCTGGCTACGGTTGTTGCAGCGAAGGATGCCAAGGAAGACACCGACTTCATGCCGTTGTCCGTTGAGTACAAGGAAAAGTATGCGGCATCGGGCCGCTTTCCCGGCGGTTTCCTCAAGAGGGAAGCCAGGCCCGGCGACAATGAGATTCTTATCTCCCGTCTGGTTGACAGGGCACTGCGTCCTCTCTTCCCTGACGATTTTCATGCAGAGGTATTCGTAACCATCAACCTCATCTCCGCCGAGAAGGATATCATGCCTGACGCACTAGCCGGACTGGCTGCTTCAGCTGCACTGGCGGTATCAGATATTCCGTTCAACGGACCCATATCAGAGGTAAGGGTGGCAAGGGTCAATGGTGAGTTTATCGTCAACCCGACTTTCGAGCAGGTGGAGAGTGCAGACCTTGACATCGTTGTAGGAGCAACCTATGAGAACATCATGATGGTTGAAGGTGAAATGAAGGAGGTCTCCGAGGATGTTATGCTTGAGGCACTTCGCATCGCCCATGAGGCAATCAAACCGCAGTGCATCGCACAGAAGGAGCTCTCTGAGATGGTTGGCAAGACTGTGAAGAGAGAATACTGCCATGAGAGAAATGACGAGGATCTTCGCAAGAAGGTCCGCACCGAGACCTATGACAAGGCATACGCCCTTGCTTCCAGCGGCGCGGACAAGAAGACCCGCACTGACGGCTTTGATGCAATAAAGGCTGAATTCCTTGCACAATTCCCGGAAGACGCACCGGCTGACCAGATGCTGGTTAACAGGTATTTCCACGATGTGGAGAAGGAGGCAGCACGCCGCCTAGTCCTCGATGAGCGCAAACGTCTTGACGGCCGGAAGCCTGATGAGATACGTCCCATCTGGTGCGAGATTGACCCGCTCCCCGCAGCCCATGGCTCAGCCATCTTCACCCGCGGCGAGACGCAGTCACTCACCACTGTCACCCTGGGTACCAAGCTCGATGAGAAGATGGTTGACGAGGTGCTCAGGCAGGGTTCGGAGAAATTCACTCTTCACTATAACTTCCCCCCCTTCGCCACCGGCGAAGCAAAGGCAGCACGCGGCACCAGCCGCAGGGAGATAGGGCACGGCAACCTGGCACACAGGGCACTGAAGAACATGATGCCACCGGAAGAGAAAAATCCCTATGCAATACGTGTTGTATCAGACATTCTGGAGTCAAACGGATCATCATCAATGGCAACAGTCTGTGCCGGGACCCTTGCTCTTATGGATGCAGGTATCAAAATCGCAAAACCGGTATCCGGAATTGCAATGGGACTGATAACCGATAAGGACGGGAAGAAATTTGCAGTCCTTTCAGATATTCTCGGTGATGAAGATCATCTCGGCGACATGGACTTTAAGGTCACCGGTACCCGTGACGGTATCACTGCTACCCAGATGGACATCAAGGTTGACGGCCTCTCATTTGAGGTTCTCAGGCAGGCTCTTGACCAGGCACGCCGGGGAAGGCTGCACATCCTTGACATCATGGAGCAGACAATCGCCGAACCCAGGCCGGAGCTCAAGCCTCATGCCCCGAGGATAGAGAAGATCTATATACCGAAGGAGATGATTGGTGCAGTTATCGGCCCCGGCGGAAAGATCATCCAGGATATACAGGCCACCACCGGAGCAACAATAGTGATCGAGGAGATCAACGGGCAGGGAATGGTGGATGTATTCGGAGACAACTACGAGGTAATCAGGGCTGCCCTCGACAGGATCAATGCTATATGCGCTGTCCCTGAGGTAGGCAAGGTTTATACAGGCAAGGTGAAGACAATCACCCAGTTCGGTGCATTTGTTGAAATACTTCCCAATAAGGACGGGCTTCTCCACATTTCAGAAATGGACTGGAAGAAGGTCGGCACCGTTGAGGAACTCTTCAAGGAGGGTGACATAGTTGAGGTGCAACTGATCGAGATTGATCAGAAGACCGGTAAGCTCAGATTGTCACGCAAACCTCTGATTCCGAAGCCGGAAGGCTGGGTTGAACCACCTAAACGGGAACATTCGGAAAGAAGGGATCACCAGGGATCACGTGACGGAAACCGCGAAAACCGCGGAAACCGTGAGCATCGCTCACATGACCGCCGTCGCGACAATAACCGGTAGATTTCTTTCGGTTAATCATCCAGGATCGTTTTTTCAGGAGGCGGCTGTCTCAGAAGGGGCAGCCTCTCTTTTTGTGTGCCGCGCATGGACGATAACGCCATAATATGAGTCCCGACGCGCCCTGGCGGGAAATGCCCCACACCGTTTTTTTGTTTGCATTGTGACGGTCAAATGTTAATTTTGATACGCATTGCTAACAGATTCCGGTGATGGAGGAGATTAAATACAACTATATTGTCATTGAGGGAAATATCGGTGCCGGAAAGACAACCCTGGCATCAATGATAGCCAGAGACTACAATGCCAAGCTTATCCTTGAGCGGTTTGCCGATAACCCGTTCCTGCCCAAATTCTACAATGACCCGGCACGTTATTCATTCCCGCTGGAGCTCTCGTTCCTTGCTGACCGGTACCGGCAGCTCAAGGAAGAGCTGATGGAACAGGACCTCTTCAGGTGCTTCACGGTGGCCGATTATTACTTCATGAAATCACTTGTCTTCTCATCGAAGACCCTGGAACAGGATGAGTTCAGCCTCTACAGGCAGATTTTCTATATAATATACAACCAGCTTCCGAAACCTGATCTCTATGTATACCTGCACGTTCCGCCCGAAAGGCTCCTGAAAAATATCGCCATCAGGGGAAGAGAGTACGAAAAGTCAATCACTGCTGAGTACCTTTCAGGCATACAGGAAAGCTACTTTAACTTCTTCAGGCAGAACCCCGAGAACCGTTACCTGGTTCTTGACGTCTCAAACCTTGATTTCGTCGCAAGCGACGGCGACTATCAGAAAGTGAAGGAAAAAATATTTAGTGAACCTGTGTCACAGGGGATCAATCTCCGCACATTCTGATTTTTTCGCCTCCCTGTTGCAGGTATAAACCAAAAATACTCTTAAATTTGCATCCAAATCAGAAATGTCGTATAATTGTTGTTATTAAACAGGAACTGATCGCAACTAATAAAAAACAAACTATGAAAAATTTCACCAGACTTTTTGTCATTCTGCTCGCTGCTGTACTCATGTCAGGTTGCAGCAGTCTCGACAAGATGAAGAAGAATGCTAATCTTGTCAAGTATGAGGTTACCCCCAAGGTACTTGAAACCCATGCAGGCATTGTGGCTGCACAGGTTAAAGTCACCTACCCGGAGAAATATTTTGACAAGAACACCACGCTAAAGGTCACCCCTGTCCTTTCATATGAAGGCGGTGAAACAGCATTTGATGAAGTGCTCTTTACCCAGGGTGAAAAAGTCCTGTCCAACAACAAGTCAGTTGCCTGGACTGGCGGCACCGTTAACTGGTCAGGTGATGTAAATTATACTCCTGAAATGAAAGTTTCAGAATTCCTTCTCCGCATTGATGCCGAGAGAAAGGGAAAAACTCTCTCATTTGATCCCATTAAGCTTGCTGACGGTGTCATCGCCACATCAACCCTTGTCGAAGATCATGCAATGCCAAGGTCCCTGAAAGACAACTATCAGCGCATTGTTCCCGAACAGAAGATGGCAGACATCCTCTACAACATCAACCAGTCGAACATCAGGCCTTCCGAACTGAAGTCTGAAGATATTCAGGCTCTCAAGGATTACATTGCCCTGGTAATGCAGAACGAAAGGATGGAGGTCAAGGGTGTAACCAACAGTTCATATGCTTCACCTGACGGCCCGCTCACCCTCAACGAGAAACTCTCCGTGCAGAGGGGCAAGGCTGCCGAGAAGTATCTGCAGAAGGAATACGGGAAAATCCCCGAACTGTCACAGCTCTTCTCAACACAATCCACTCCTGAAGACTGGGAAGGATTCAAGGCTCTTGTACAGGAGTCGTCAATCGCTGACAAGGAACTCATCCTGAGGGTTCTCTCCATGTACCAGGATCCTGTTGTCCGTGAGCGTGAGATAAAGAACATGTCAACCGCTTATGAAGCCCTTGCCGAGGAGATCCTTCCGCAGCTGAGAAGGTCAAAGCTGATCGTTGACGTTAACCTGATCGGCCTCAGCGATGAGGAGATCCTTGATGCAATCAAGAACAATCCGTCAGCCCTCAGCCTCGAGCAGATGCTCTATGCTGCAACACTGACCAGTGACCCGAAGGAAATGCTCAAGTATTACCAGCTGGCAACCGAGAAGGAGCCCAAGTGCTTCCGCGCATGGAATAACGTAGGATGGGCTTATCTCCAGATGGGAAATGCTGATGATGCAATGGTGGCTCTCGAGAAAGCCAAAGCTCTCAAGAATGATGACAACGTGAAGAACAACATGGGCTTTGCCGCTCTCCTGAAGGGTGACATCAAGGCTGCATCTGAGTACTTCAACTCAATGTCAGCTGCCACACCGGAATCAAAGTTCGGACTCGGCACAATAGCAATTCATGAAGGCAAATATGACCAGGCAGTCAACCTGCTCGGCGACAAGCCAACGATGAACCTGGCTCTTGCACAGCTTCTCAAGGGTGACATCAACAAGGCAAAAACGACCATGGATTCGGTTAAGCCCTGCAAATGCGGAGCTCCTTCTTACCTGAAGGCTGTCATCGCAGCACGCCAGGACAATAAGGACGGCGTCCTCAACGGCCTGCGTGAAGCTATCGGCTACAACAGCGACTGGAAGAATTACGCAATGACTGACCTCGAATTTGCAAAGTTCTTTACCGATGACGCATTCATCGCTGTAACGAAGTAACAAAGACTTAATTAATAAAAAACCCGCCAGGTTATTCTGACGGGTTTTTTTATGCTGTTTTTCTTCCGGAGGGCAAAGGGCGGGTTCTTCCACCATGCCACTTTTACAGGCAAATGCATGGTTTTTACCCCATGCCTCCTCCAAAGGACAAATGCCGTGTTCTTTCGTTATGCCTCTTCCAAAGGGTAGCTGGCGGGTTACTTCACCATGCCTCTGCCACGGGACATCTGCAGGCTTTTGTTATAGACTGTCACTACTCCGGCCTGACAGTTCCCAGAGGACAATCCCTGCACTGACAGCCACATTGAAGGAGTGCTTGGTGCCGTACTGCGGAATCTCAATGCAGAAATCAGAAAGATCCACCACCTCCTCACTAACCCCCTTTATCTCATGCCCGAAAACCAGGGCATATTTTCTGCCTGTTTCAGTGGCAAAAAGGTCAAGCTGTATCGCCTCATCGGCCTGTTCAACCGAGACAATTACGTAACCCCTCTCTTTCAGTTCCCTCACTGCTGCAACGGGGTTTTCGAAGTATTTCCATTCCACTGACTCGGTGGCGCCAAGCGCCGTCTTGTGAATCTCCCGGTGAGGAGGTGTTGCCGTGATCCCGCACAGCCAAACCGCTTCAACAAGAAAGGCATCAGCTGTGCGGAATATCGAGCCCACATTATTGAGGCTCCGAACATTGTCAAGAACAATAATGAAGGGCGATTTCTCCGAAGCCCTGAATTCCGTCACGCTTTTGCGTTCGAGCTCATCATTTGAAAGCTTCCTCATTCAGGAAAATTTTAGCGAAAATAATTATAAAAAAAGAGTAAATTACATACCTGTTTTCACATTAAGCTCCGATAACCTCTGACCCTAACCCATACTTGTAATGAATATCCATGAATTTCAGGGCAAATCAATTCTCCAGGCTCACGGTGTTGCCGTACAGGAGGGTTTTATTGCCGAGACACCACAACAGGCCAGGATGGTGGCCGAAGAACTGAAGAAAAAATACGGAACGGAAATTTTTGTTATCAAGGCGCAGATCCATGCCGGCGGACGCGGAAAGGGTGGAGGAGTAAAGATAGCCCGTTCGCCTGAAGAGGCGGCTGAAGTGGCCTCGCGCATGCTTGGAATGACACTGGTAACGCCGCAGACCGGCCCTGCGGGAAAGGTTGTGCACAAGGTGCTCGTGGCAAGGGATGTATACTATAAAGGTGAGGCTGAAATAAAGGAGTTTTACCTCTCAATCCTTCTTGACCGCAAAAAATTTGCATATGTGGTGGTCTATTCGCCCGAAGGCGGAATGGATATAGAGGAAGTTGCCGCCCGCAATCCTGATGCCCTCTTTACCGAAACGGTTGATGCCACCTGTTGCCTTCATGAGTTTCAGATGCGTACCATAGCATCAAACCTGGGTCTCAGCGGAAAGGCTTACCGGGAGATGGTTGCCTTTCTCAAGGGACTGTGGGAGGCTTTCGTCAGCTCTGATGCCTCACTCATGGAGATCAACCCCCTGCTGAAGACCAGTGATGACAGGGTACTGGCAGTCGACTGCAAGGTTACCCTTGATGACAATGCCCTTTACCGTCATCCGGAGCTGGCTGCCATGCGTGACCTCAACGAAGAGGACCCCACCGAGGTGGAAGCCTCGGCAAGCAACCTCAACTATGTCAAGCTTGACGGTGACGTGGGTTGCATGGTCAACGGAGCCGGCCTGGCAATGGCAACCATGGATCTCATACAGCTCTCCGGCGGCAGACCGGCCAATTTCCTGGATGTGGGAGGAGGAGCAAGCCCGAAGACTGTTGAGGCAGGATTCAGGATAATACTCAAGGACCCGAATGTAAAGGCAATACTGGTGAATATTTTCGGGGGCATCGTCAGGTGTGACCGCGTTGCAGCTGGGATAATCGAGGCTTACAAGACCATCGGGGATATAAAGGTGCCGGTCATCGTCAGGCTCCAGGGAACCAATGCCGAGGAGGCAAAGGAACTGATTGACGGTTCAGGGCTGAAGGTCATTGCTGCATCGACCTTTACCGATGCTGCGGATAAGGTAAAAGCCGCACTGTCCTGATGGCCGGCCCGGTCATCCGCTTATGAATTCATGCCACGGCAATCTTTTTGTTGGCATTTATTCTTAATTTGCCGCCGTTTCATGACATGAGTAACCTGTTCGCAGATATTATCATTCCGGTTGCCGTAAGCGGCACTTACACCTACAGCATCCCTCCCGGTTTGAGAGCCTCAGTCCGCCGCGGAAGCCTCGTGAGTGTCACCTTCGGTCAGAGCAGGGAGGCTCCGGGGCTGGTGGTGGCCGTACATGACAATCCTCCTGCAGATTTCTCGGTAAGGGATATTATCAGCCTTCTGCCGGGAGAGCTGACCCTGAATGACCGTCTCACGGATTTCCTGATGTGGGTATCTGATTATTACATGGCCTATCCGGGTGAAGTTTTCAAGGCTGCTGTTCCTTCACCCGAAGATCTTGCAAAACCTGTGAGAACTAAACGGAAATCGGGTAATTCTGATACGGAGACCGGACAGGAAGCAGGACCTGTTGCACCGGCAGAGCTGAACCAGGTACAGAAAGAGGCGTTTGATAAGGTAATTAGGCTTTTTTCAGAACGTGAAGCTGTACTGCTTCACGGCGTCACCTCGAGCGGCAAGACCGAGATTTACATTCACCTGATGCGTGAACAGCTTGATCTCGGGAGGCAGGTCCTTTACATGCTGCCTGAGATAGCCCTCACGACACAGATTATTGAACGTTTAAGGAAGCACTTCGGCTCCGGAATAGGTGTTTTCCACTCGCGTCTTACTCCCGCAGCCCGCCGCGAGGTATGGAAGAGAGTCTGTGATGGCAGCTTAAGGGCAGTGCTTGGGGTGAGATCATCGCTATTCCTTCCCTTCAGTGACCTGGGGCTTATTATAGTGGATGAGGAGCATGACTCATCATACAAGCAATATGATCCGGCCCCCAGGTATCATGCACGTGATGCGGCAATGATGCTTGCCCGTATTCACGGTGGAAAGACCCTTCTCGGCTCCGCCACCCCCTCCCTCGAAAGCTATCATAATGCCCTTGCCGGAAGATACGGCCTCGTGGAGCTGATGACACGCTACGGTGATGTGATGATGCCTGAGATGATCATCGCCGACACACGTTCCCTGCTAAAAAAGAAGGGACCCGCAACCCATTTTACCCCTGGTCTGCTGGAAGCGGTCAGCGGGGCACTTCAGAAGGAGGAACAGGTCATCCTCTTCCAGAACAGGAGAGGGTTCTCTCCTTTCCTGATGTGTTCAGACTGCGGCCACGTTCCGGAATGCACCAACTGTTCCGTGAGCTATACATATCACAAGGGCATAGGCAGAATGGTATGCCACTATTGCGGCAAAAGCGTGCGACTCCCGTCAGAATGCCCTGAATGCGGCTCCACAAACATTTCCACACGAGGCTTCGGTACTGAAAAGATCGAAGAGGAGATCAGGCTGCTCTTCCCGTCGGCCCGCGTGGCAAGGATGGACCAGGACACTGTCAGGAACAAGGATGCTGCAGCCGATATCCTGAGCAATTTCGCCGCAGGCGCGACCGATATCCTTATTGGTACCCAGATGATCTCCAAGGGACTGGACTTTGAGAGGCTGACAGTGGTGGGAATACTCGATGCCGACAATATGATGCATTTTCCTGATTTCAGGGCACACGAACGGAGCTTCCAGCTGATGGAACAGGTGAGCGGACGGGCAGGAAGACGGACACGCAGGGGGAAGGTGATAATCCAGACGGCTGACCCTGCAAATCCCGTTCTGCGCCAGGTGCTGAAGCACGATTACCGCTCCATGACTTCGGCCCAGCTCGGGGAGAGAGCCCTGTTCGGCTATCCTCCCTTTACAAGGATAATAAGGATAGCGCTGAAACACCGCGACCTGGATGAACTCAACATCTCTGCTTCCCGCCTGGCGGAAAACCTCCGCAGGCACCTGGGTAACCATGTGCTGGGACCTGAGTTCCCTATGGTCATGCAGGTACAGAAATGGTATATCAAGACCATCATGATCAAGATAGACAGCTCACTGTCACCCTCGAAGGTGAAGGATATGGTACGCCGCGAGGCAGAGGCTGAGATGAAGGTCAGGAGAACAGGCCTTTTGCGCATCCAGGCTGACGTGGACCCGCAGTGACAAATGAAACGGCTACACAAAATGAACTATAATAATCAGGTTAAACGAATGAATATTAATGTTATATGTAATTCTGCCCTGACCATGGGCAAGGTGATATCTGCTTTCATCCTGATGCTGTCAATATCCGGATGCGGCCGGGAAGGCGCCGGCCGTCAGGAACCTGCCCTTTACGAACCGGCTGACATGGTCAGCACGCTGATGGGCACTGACTCCGAGTATCTGCTGTCACATGGCAACACCTATCCGGCTGTGGCGCTCCCGTTCGGAATGAACTTCTGGACTCCACAGACGCGTGAAAACGGTAATGGATGGGGATATACCTATGATGATCACAGGATCGTGGGCATAAAACAGACCCATCAGCCCAGCCCCTGGATAAATGATTACGCAGCCTTCTCACTCATGCCGGTCACCGGAGGGAACAGGCTTTCAGAACAGGCGCGGGCCTCCTGGTTCTCACATAAGGCAGAGGTGGCAAAACCCTGGTATTACAGTGTCTACCTGGCCGACTATGACATCACTGCAGAGGTGACTCCGGCTGAAAGGGCTGCCATCTTCCGGTTCACCTTTCCGGAGAGTGATTCTTCCGCGGTAGTGATTGACGCCTTCGCCGGAGGGTCAATGGTATCAATAATCCCGGAACAAAACAGGGTTGTAGGCTACTGCCGCAATAACCACGGAGGTGTACCTGAGAATTTCCATAACTGGTTTGTGATTGAATTTGACCGTCCCTTTGATTTCTGGTCAGCAGCTCTTGATGGCAGGTTTTCGCCCGGCAGTGTTCTGCAGGAGGGTGACCGTGCAATGGCTGTTGTCGGGTTCCGGACGTCCCGGGGTGAGGTGGTGAATGCCAGGGTGGCATCGTCATTTATCTCTCCTGAACAGGCTCTCCTTAACCTGGAGCGTGAAACTGCCGGACAAAGCTTTGACGCCCTGCGTGAGGCTGGCCGCAACAGATGGAATACCGAACTGGGCCGCATAAGGGTAGAGGGAGGCACGGACGATCAGATTCGCACCTTCTATTCAACACTATGCCGTACCCTGCTCTTCCCGAGGATGTTTTACGAGTATGACGAAAAAGGCAATATCATACATTACAGCCCCTACAACGGGAAAGTCCTTCCCGGCAGGCTGTTTACAGACAACGGATTCTGGGATACCTTCCGTGCTGCCATGCCGCTAATAACTCTCATGTACCCTGAGATGAGCTCACACATAATGGAAGGGCTGGTAAATACATATCTTGAGAGCGGGTGGCTGCCCGAGTGGGCCAGCCCCGGGCACCGTAACTGCATGATAGGTAGCAACTCCGCATCCCTGGTTGCCGATGCTTACCTCAAAGGGATCAGGGGATATGACATAGATACCCTCTGGAATGCCCTCGTTAAGAACACCCACGGCCACGGTCCCGTCCATTCCGTTGGCAGGTATGGAGCTGAATACTATAATAAACTGGGCTATGTACCCTATGATGCAGGTATCAATGAGAATGTGGCCCGCACACTTGAGTACGCCTATGCCGACTGGTGTCTCTGGATGCTTGCAAAGGAGCTTGGCAGGCCGCAGGAAGAGATTGACCTGTATGCTGCCAGGGCACAGAACTACAAAAACGTATTTGACAGCGAAAGCAAACTTATGAGGGGTAAGAATCTCGATGGCACCTTCCAGTCGCCTTTCAGCCCCTACAAATGGGGTGATGCCTTCACCGAAGGGAACAGCTGGCACTATACATGGAGCGTATTTCATGATGTGGCAGGACTGGCGGCGCTCATGGGAGGCGACACCGAAATGGCACGGATGCTCGATTCCGTATTCGTGGTTCCGCCCGTTTTTGACGACTCCTATTACGGCTTCCCCATACATGAGATCCGCGAGATGCAGATCATGAACATGGGCAATTATGCTCATGGCAATCAGCCCATACAGCATATGATCTACCTGTACAATTATACTCCTGAGCCGTGGAAAACGCAACTGAGGGTGCGTGAGGTGATGGATAAGCTCTACAACTATACCCCTGACGGTTACTGCGGCGATGAAGATAACGGCCAGACCTCGGCATGGTATGTCTTCAGCGCACTGGGTTTCTACCCGGTTACCCCCGGTACCGGTGAGTATGTGCTTGGCTCCCCGCTCTTCAGGAAAGCCACGGTCACTCTCCCCGATGGCAGAGAGCTGGTTGTCAGTGCCCCTGAAAACAGCCGGGAGAACATCTTCGTGAAAAATACAAGGCTGAATGGCCGGCCGCTGGATGTCAATTATGTGACGCATGATCAGCTCACCGCAGGCGGCAGTCTGGAATTCACCATGAGCAGCGAACCTGACAGGGAGAGGGGTGTGGCACCTCCGGCCCGGCCTTATTCGATGAGCATGGGACATCCGGCCCGGCCTTCCAGGTAAGGATGGCGATTCCAGCCAGACCCGCCAGGTATTGATGGGATCTCCGGCCCGGAGTTTACCGTAACCACGCAGAACAGATAATGCATAAATCGGATATTCAACAAATGACTTCAATTGATTTAAGCGGAATTTTCCCGCCCCTGCCAACATCATTTGACAGGGATGAAAACCTGTTGCCCGACCGGATCAGATTCAACATTGAAAGGCTGTCACAGTATGACCTTGCCGGTTTCCTGATTCTTGGCTCCAACGGCGAGCAGGTTTTGCTTTCCGAAGCGGAAAAGATCACGGCAATTGCTGCAGCCCGTGAGGCTTTACCGGAAGGACGTATTCTTCTTGCCGGCACAGGCTGCCAGAGCACGCGTGAAACCATCGCACTGACCCGGGCTGCTGCAGCAGAGGGGGTGCATGCAGTCCTTGTCATCAACCCCACATACTACAAGGGCAACATGAACCATGATGAGCTGGTCAGGCATTATTTTGATGTGGCTGATGCCTCGCCGGTTCCGGTTCTGGTCTACAACATGCCGGCCAACACCGGGATGGATATGACTGCCCGGTCAGTAATAGCCATGGCTGAGCATCCGAATATCATAGGCCTTAAGGAGTCAGGAGGCAATGTGGTAAAAATGGGTGAGGTGCTGCGGGCCGTCAAACCCGGATTCCAGGTACTTGCCGGCGGTGCAGGGTTCCTGCTTCCCGCCCTGGCAACGGGAGCAGTGGGTGGCATCCTGGCAAGCGCAAACATAGCGCCAGGACATTGCATTGACATCCTCAGGGCTTTCGCCGCAGGCGATATAACCCTTGCCAGAGAGCTGCAACACAGTATAATACCGGTAAATGCCGCCGTCACGGCCCGCTGGGGAGTCCCGGCACTTAAAGCCGCCATGGATCACCTCGGACTCTACGGCGGCCATGTCAGGAGGCCGTTGCTGCCCCTCGGTGATGACCACCACAGACAGTTGCTTGAACTCATGGATAACAGGGAACTTAATCTTTACAAGGAAAAGAAATAAAAAACAATGAAGCGAAGAAAGCTATTGATGATACCCGGTCCGATAGAGTTTGAACCGGAGGTGATGACAGCCGTGGGAATGGCAACAACAAGTCATGTGGCACCTGATTTTATTGAGTCGTTCGGCAATGCACTCGCCATGATGCGCGAGGTGTGGCTTGCCCCAACCGGCCAGCCATTCATAATGGCGGGCAGCGGTACCCTGGCAATGGATGTGGCAGGAGCAAACCTGGTTGAACCAGGAGACAGGGCGCTGGTGATCTCCACCGGGTACTTTGGTGACAGGTATGCCGAACTCCTCAGGCGTTATGGTGCTGAGGTGACCCTGATGAAGGCCCCGACTGGTGACGTGGTCAGGCCGGAAGCAGTTGAGGCTGAACTGAAACGTTCATCATACAGGCTCATGACCTTTACCCATGTTGACACCTCCACTGCCGTAAGGGTCGATCCTGAGCCGCTGGGTGCCCTGGGTGAAAAGTACGGGGTCATCACCGTTCTCGATGGTGTCTGTTCCGTGGCCGGGGAGGAGATAAAACAGGATGAGTGGAAGATAGACGTGGTCCTTACCGCCTCACAGAAGGCCGTGGGTGTGCCCCCCGGACTGGCGCTGCTGGTTGCCTCGCCACGGGCCATGGAGGTCTGGAAGAACAGGAAGACACCGGTGGGAAGCTATTACAGTGACTGGACGCACTGGCTGCCTGTAATGAAAGCCTATGAGGAGAGACGCCCGGCTTACTTCGGGACCCCGGCTGTAAACCTGGTTTGCGGCCTCGAGGTGAGCCTCAGGCTGATACTCGGGGAAGGAATGGAAGCCAGGTTCAGGCGTCACAGGCAGAGAGGGTCAGAATTCCGTGAAGCAATGAGGGATCTGGGTCTCAGAATGATACCTGTAAGCGAGGAAGTCTGTGCCAATACCCTTTCAGCTCCGTTCTACCCGGAAGGAGTGAAGGGCAGCGATTTCATGAGGGCTATCGGGTCATCAGACGTGATACTCGCGGGCGGACTTCTTCCCGGAATAAAGGATACCTACTTCAGGGCAGGGCATATGGGGTCAGTGACAGAGGGAGACATCCTTACAACGGTTGCGGCCGTGAGAGGAGCCCTTTCTGCCTGCGGTTACAGGAAATGATGTAACTTTGATTTCATCTTTCACAATATAAACTATCAGTAAAATGTCACTGTCAGATAAAATTGCCGCTGACCTTATGGCGGCCATGAAGGCCCAGGACAAGGGTAAGCTTGAAGCGCTGAGAGCGGCCAAGACGGCTTTCATCCTCGCCAGGTCGGAGAGGGGACAGGATGCTGTCCTCACAGAAGATGAGGAGGTAAAGATCATCCGAAGGCTTGTGAAACAGAGACGGGAGTCGGCAGCGATCTACAAAGAGCAGAACAGGCCTGATCTACTTGAAAAGGAGGAGACTGAAGCCTCCGTCCTTGAAAGGTACCTGCCGGCGGCAATGGGTGAACAGGAACTTGAAAAAGTCCTGAAGGAGATCATCAGCCGGGTTGGAGCCAAAGGCCCGTCAGACATGGGACGGGTGATGGGCGTTGCCACGAAGGAGCTCGCAGGCAGGGCTGAAGGGCGTGAGATATCGGCAAAAGTGAAACAGTTGCTTGGCTGAGATTCAGGATGCCCGGTGATTCTAAGCCTTCAGATCCGGTCCGGCAGGCTGAATGCCGACGCTGACAGTCCTCAGGCTTTAATGCGGGAGGTCATGATCCGGCTGCATTCTCCCTTTTATCTGACTCGAGCATCATGAGGATTCTCCGGCGCTTGGCGACAAGGTCAGTAAGTTCCTTGAGCATATCGGCATTTACCCTGCTGGCCATCGGAATCACATACTTCTCCGTCTGATCGAGATAGTCTGATATCTTCTGTTCTGACTGAATGTCGCGATGCAGGTCTGTCAGGTTGCTGATCCTGTCAGCACACTTGAGCAGCATGGCATTCTCCGATCCATACTCCAGGAGCCTTCGCAGGTATTCTTCCTTGGTCTCGTCCTTCCTCCTGGTAACCTCCAGAACGAGCTTCACCACGTCGGTACCGTCGCTGTCAATCCACCTGATCTCGTCAACCTGGGTTTCGGGAAGGTCCTCAAGCAGGTCATGCAGCAGTGATGCTTTCAGCAGTACGCTGTTTGTATAGAACTTATAGTCAAGCAGTATGCCAAGCGTTGAAAAGCTGTGCCTGAACTGGTTCCCGCCAACCTCTCTCTGCACGCTGATCAGGGCAGTGGCCTTCAGGATGTACGGTGCCAGCACCAGATTCTTCAGTGTCTCAAGGGCAGTCATGCTGATTTGATCGAAAAGCTTAAAATTAGCGAATGGAGTTTTTACTTAAGTTGAGATGTCATATGAATTATAAACAGCCTGTTCACAATATTAACATAGCTGGATGAGAGGTGTTTAGTATTGAAACTCAGGACAGCGGTGAACATAAACACCTATATTTGCATTTCTGTATGGTGAAGGAGTGAAGGATGTCTGATAAAAAAGGAAAATCTGCAGGTTCAGGATTAAAGGAAATGGCAAGGCTTTACAGGTTCCTGAGACCGTACCGGGGAAGGTTTGCGCTCGGACTCCTTTTCCTGCTCCTCTCCACCGGTGCAAGTCTGATGTTTCCCCGCCTGCTGGGCGAGATGGTTGACCAGGCCAACAGTGGCGGGCTGAGCGGCGAAATTACCCGGACAGGTCTTCTGCTTCTTGCCGTTCTGGTGGCACAGTCGCTCTTTGCCTATACCCGTACAAGGCTTTTCGTGGTGGTGACTGAGAAGACTCTCGCGTCTATACGGCAGCATATTTACAATCACCTGATAAGGCTTCCCATGTCATTCTTTTCCTCACGCAGGGTAGGGGAGCTTAACAGCCGCATATCATCTGACATATCGCTTCTGCAGGACAGCCTTACAAACACCCTTGCCGACCTTCTCTCGCAATTGCTTGTGATCACCGGGGGCATAACGCTTATGATGATCAGTTCCTTTAAGCTGACGCTGTTTACCCTCGCCATTGTTCCTGCTATCTCACTCATGGCGTTTTATTCAGGGAGAGCCATCAGGCGCTATTCGAAAAAGGCACAGGCATTTGTGGCCGAATCGAACACGATCGTTGAGGAAACGCTCCAGGGGATACAGAATGTTAAGGCTTTTACAAATGAGTCTTTTGAGAGCCGGCGATACCGGGAAAAGACTGAGGAGGTTGCCAGGGCAGGCATCACCGGCGGGAGGTACCAGGCCGCTATTTCTTTCATTGTCCTGGGATTCTTTGTAAGCATGGCTGCTGTCATCTGGCAGGGCGCCACCATGATCGCGAAAGGGCAGATGGAGGCAGGCCAGCTCTTTACTTTTGTCATTTATTCAGGGTTCATAGGAGGTAATATTGCAGGAATGGCAGGAGTCTATGCCAGGCTGCAGAAGACAATAGGAGCATCTGAAAACCTGCTTCAGCTTCTTGATGAAAAGACAGAGGAAATTGATTCCTCCGGTTTGCCTGATGAAGGTCATACCCTGAACGGAGAGATAACCTTTGACAGGGTCGGGTTCAGGTATCCCTCCCGTGAGGAAGTGATTGTTTTAAGGGATGTCAGCTTCACTGTATCACCCGGGCGCCAGGTGGCACTGGTAGGCCCCAGCGGAGCAGGAAAGTCTACCATTGCCTCTCTTCTTCTCAGGCTTTATGACCCGACTGAAGGCAGAATCCTGTTCGACGGACGTGATAGCGCAGGGTTTTCGCTGACAGCTCTTCGTTCACAGATGGCAGTAGTTATGCAGGATGTGTTCCTGTTCGGGGGGACCATCAGGGAGAACATCGCTTACGGCAGGCCTGACGCCGGAGAGGAAGAGATCATTGAGGCGGCAAAACAGGCCAATGCATGGGACTTCATCCAGTCATTCCCGGAAAAACTTGATACCGTTGTGGGAGAGCGGGGTGTGCAGCTTTCCGGTGGTCAGCGCCAGAGGATAGCCATTGCAAGGGCGGTACTGAAAAACCCGAGGATACTCATTCTCGACGAGGCTACCTCATCACTTGATTCCGAATCGGAGCGCCAGGTGCAGGAGGCACTTGAGAAACTGATGAAGGGACGCACTTCCGTGGTGATAGCCCACAGGCTATCTACAGTCCGTAATGCTGATCTTATAATAGTACTCAATGAGGGGAGGATAGTGGAGCAGGGTACTCATACCGGCCTGATATCAAACGGCAGCGGACTATACAAGACACTGACGGAGCTACAGTTCAGGTCCTGACAGCCACCCGCCGTAACTGAGAACGGTAACAATCGAAAAGCAGTGATCAGTGATTAATGCCGGTGTGGCGTCAACCGATGCCAATATTGAATGGTGACGATATAATATTACGGGTAAAGCAATCTCAGTGTCCAGCCCTCCCTGTCACTGTTCCGGGTATATATTATCCTGTCGTGCAGCCTCCGTTCCCTCCCCTGCCAGAATTCAATGTATTCCGGATCAAGAACATATCCACCCCAGTCATCAGGCCTGGGTATGGGCCTGTCACGGTACCTCTCCTCCAGCTCAGCTGCAGTACGGTCAAGCAGTTCCCTGCTTTCAAGATGACGGCTCTGCTGCGATGCCATGGCGCTGATCTGGCTTTCACGGGGACGACTTCTGAAATATGCATCTGATTCCTCCGGCGGCAGCTTCGTGACTCTTCCTCCAAGCCTTATCTGCCGGTAGAGTTCATTCCAGAAGAATGTCATGGCGGCATGACTGTTATTTTTCAGTTCCTCACCCTTGCGGCTGCCGTAGCTGGTAAAGAAGGTAAAGCCCTTCGGGCTGAAATCCCTGAGCAGTACGATTCTTCCGGAGGGTCTTCCCACGGCATCTGCCGTAGCCAGGTGAAGTGCGTTGGGTTCCCTGACATTATGTTTCAGGGCCTCTTCCATCCATCTTCCGAACTGAACCAGCGGGTCATGTGAAAAATCAGCAAGGTTCAGCCCCTCGCCGTAGTACTCATTCCTCAGAAGTGAGGTCATCCTGCGAACCGTATTCATGGATTCTGTTTTTTGTGATATTAAAATAAAACAACCTTATCAGGAATATGTTTACTTTGCAGTGTCGGTCTCTTTAAAGTGAAAATATTAACTTTGTTTTAGAAAAACCAAAAAGTATGTCTTTGACACGCAATCCGAGATTTATTGCACTTATTATAATCCTGGCTGTTACTTCAGTCATAAGGGCACAGGTTCCTGTGGAAGTGTCGGGTGAAAAAATTGTATCAGGAGGCAAGGTTTATTATCTGCATGAGGTTCAGAAGAACCAGACTCTTTATTCAATTTCGAAGGCTTACAGGGTAACGGTTGATGCCCTCACGCGTGAGAATGTAATTCCGCCCAACGGCATACAGACAGGGCAGGTTCTGAGGGTTCCTGCGGCTGATCAGCAGGCCGCAGCAACGCAACAGCCCCGTTCTTCTGTTCAGCAGCCCACAACCGCATCAGCAACCCGCCCCGCAGTCCAGTCCTCACGTCAGGCCCCTGTCAGTGGTGTTCCGGGCATAAGTATCTCAAATGAAAAGATTGTCTCAGGGGGCAAAACGTTTTTCATGCATGAAGTGCAAAAAGGTCAGACACTGTATTCAATAGCGAAGGCATACAAGGTTACAATACTGGATATTGACCGTGAGAATTCAATTCCTGCGGGTGGCATCCGCGAGGGACAGGTACTGAAGATTCCTGCATCGTCAGCACTGGTTGTAACAGAGGAGAACATCCCTGCCGCCGAGCCTGCAGCCGCCGGAACTGAATCAGGAGGTAAGGCTGCCACGACCCGGCAGACAGAGATGCCCCGCCAGGAGACCACTCGGCAGGAGACACAGCTTCCCCTTCAGGAGCAGACCACTTCAAAGCCTGATACTGCTGCCCAGCAACAGGCACAGCAGCAGACACCTGCTCCGGGCAGAAGTGATGATAAACCAAAGCCCGTGCAACCCGAAAAGAAAAAGATTCACAAGGTGCAGAAGGGCGAGTCGCTGGCTGACATTGCAAAGAAGTACGGCATCACCGTGCAGGAGCTCAAACAGGCCAACAAGGGCGTTATTTTCGCCATGCCTGACATGAGGCTCGTGATACCGGTGAAGGAGGAGGAATAGGATGAGGTAAGACTACTGCTTCCCGACCAGAGATAGTTTCCCCGGATCAGGCAGATACCGGGGTTTTTCTTCGAGATTCAAATATTTTTGCAATGAATGATTTCCAGTTACTTATTGATGAGCTTGTTAAATTCCGTGATGCACGTCACTGGGAACAGTTTCACAATTCCAAGGATCTTGCAGTGGCAATATCGATTGAGGCTGCCGAGCTGAATGAGCTGTTCCTGTGGAAGCCGATTGAGGAATGCGAGCATGTAGACCGCAACAGGCTGAAAGAAGAACTGGCCGATATATTTGCCTTCAGTCTGTTGCTTGCCGGCAAGCACGGATTTGATGTGAAGGAGATAGTTCTCGAAAAGATCAGGAAGAACAACGAGAAATACCCGGTTGAAAAGTCAAGGGGTACAGCAAGAAAGTACAGTGAACTCTGAGTGTTTTGCTTTAACCGGACATAGTGATTTCGCCCAAATGACCGGATCATGATAAAGTTAATCAATGGTGATATAACAAAGATTAAGGTTGATGCAATAGTCAATGCGGCTAACTCTTCGCTGATGGGCGGAGGAGGGGTTGACGGAGCAATACACAGGGCAGGAGGGGAAGCAATCCTGGAAGAATGCAGGAAGATCAGTGAAAGCCAGGGCGGATGTCCTCCGGGGAAGGCCGTAATAACTACTGCCGGCAAATTGCCGGCAAAATATGTCATACACACCGTCGGGCCGATATGGAGAGGTGGCATGAATAATGAAGATCAGCTCCTTGCAGACGCATATTCAGGTTCACTGAGACTGGCCGCGAGAAACGGGGTCAAAACAATATCATTTCCCAATATAAGCACCGGTGTCTACGGCTTCCCGAAAGAGAGGGCTGCGAAGATAGCGATTGCCGAAGCCAGGAGGTTCCTTAAAACGGATAAGACCATCAGCGAGCTCCTGTTCGTCTGTTTTGACCGGGAGAACTATGAGATCTATGAGAGGCTGCTGAAACAGGGGCCAACAACTTTCTACGGGCGAAAATAAATAATTCCCAAATTTGGGTTCTAATCAAAACCTGACAACAATGCGAAGTGCAGAAAGCCTTAAAAGGAAAATAGAGATGGAGGAAAGGAATGTGTCGATAAGGGAATCCTCTCCGGGATCCGCGACAATAAAAGTCGGGGACGATTCAAATTCAGGTGAGATACTTGTCTTCACTTCCCTGTGCAATGTTTATAAAGTTCAGAAAAAGGAACTTATGGACAAGTTTCATGCATTGCAGAAAATTGATACAGAACCGGGAGAAAGGCCAGTATATCTTACCGGAGAAAAGAGATACCGGGGTTTCCTGATTGTGGCGTTTGAGAATGGCAAAATCGGGAAGATCTCTCTGGAAAGCTATAAAACGGAGTACACCAGGAAAAAACTCGTGAACGCTTTCAATGGCGAATCGCGACTGATTTTTATTGAACTCATTGAGAATGATGTTGACCTGGTTGCCATGAGCAGCATCAAAAAGGTTATACTCTTCAACACCTCAATGATAAATGCCGTGGGGAGCAGGACAACAAAGGGAGTACAGGTGATGAAGCCAAAGGATGGTAGTATAATGATCAGGGTTAACCGGCTGGAGAACACAAAACTGGCTGACCCGGAGTATTACCGCAAGAGTGACTCCCTGAATGCTATCGGTTTTTACCTCAAGCCGGGTGATGAGGTCTGATGACTGTCGGAATTCAGTAGGATAGGGTGAGAAGATTGCTCTCCCGGTAAACAGGGATCGCGGGCTTCCGATCTGACGCTAGAAGTGTAAAGACTGTTCATCCCGCTTTGACGGTCCTCGCGGGCTTCCATGGGGACGGCTGAAGGAGATAAAGCCTTTCCTTCGCTGCTCTCAGTGCGGACTTTGTTTATATTCCTCTCCCTGAAGCAAGCTTCAGTCGAGTCTTAAAAACAAAGCCCTTCTCCGCCATTGGCGGGGAAAGGCTTTTTCTCTTGTCGGGGTGAGAAGACTCGAACTTCCGGCCCCTACGTCCCGAACGTAGTACGCTACCAACTGCGCTACACCCCGATTTAACCTCCGTGTCTTCAGCGAGTAAAGAGGTCTTTAAATTCAGTCTGCAAAAATACAATTTTTTCATTCAAATAATAATCTGCCCGGAAAGTAATAATCCTTTGTCTTTCCTTTCCGGCAAAAAAGTCATAACTTGTATCTATTCTTTCATATTCCGGTTGGTCTTATGGTTTGCATGTGCAATACATTAACCGCAGGATTTGAGCTTCAGCACAGGATATCATTGAGGTCATTTCTGATCATGCCATTGCTTTTAACAATTGCCTGCCCGGGATTTCCTCAGGGCAACAGTATTACAGACAGCCTCTATTTGATACTAAGGGAATCAAAACCAAAAGCCGCTTTGCTGAACGCCCTCGCCGCCGAGTACCTGAACATATTCCCACTGAAAGCAGAAGAACTTTCGGAAGAGGCCCTGGAAGCAGCCAGGAAAGAGAAAAATGACCTCGAAGAGGCTGGAGCATGGCATAACATTGCCTGTGTCAGGATGTCCCTCGGGAGTTATGATACCGCCCTTGTCATGCTAGGGAGATCTAAAGAGATATTTAGCAGGCTAAAGAGCGCCGAAGGGCTGCTCCGCGTTGAGAACTCAAGGGCCAATCTTTGCTTTCTGCAGGGGCAACTGGATGATGCACTTGAGAAATACAACAGTAACCTGGCGGGCGCCCTGAAGGAAAACCTTCCTGCCATCCGGACCACTGCCCTGGCAAATATTGGCCGCATTAACTGGCTAAAGGGGAAATATGATACTGCGCTGCAATGGTATAATGATGCCCTGGTAATGGCAGATTCGCTGAGAAACCAGTTCATGAGGGGGATGATTAACCTTCTTGCCGGCATTGCTTACCAGGACATGGGTTACTATGAACTTGCGGCCGCAAGGATCCTTCTGGCCGGGGAGATTTTTGAAAAAATGAATTACCTGTCGAAACTGCCTTACACATATAACTACCTCGGATCAGTATACTTTGAGCTCCAGGAAAATGAAATGGCGCTTGAGAGCTACAGGAAAGCCCTTGAGCGCTTTAAAATAAATGGAGATGAATGGGGTACGGCATTAACATACAGGTATTTGGGAAGATCATTCCGGAGATTGCAATTGCCTGATTCGGCCTTGCGTTACTTCCGGGCCTCCCTGCAGCTTGCAAATAATCTCAAAGACAGAAGCGGGGAGCTCTATTCAAGGCGTTTCCTGGCCGAGGTAATTCTTGAGCAGGGCAGGCTTGACAGCGCAAGGCTGTTGTTTAATGAAAACATCGACAAGTCAGTCATGGCCGGAAATATCCGTGAAAAGGCCAATAACCTGTATGATCTCGGCCTGTTGTATGTCAGAGAAAAAAAACTCCCTGATGCAATCAGGTTTCTGAATGATGCAGCGGCAATTGCCGACTCGCTTGATCTGTTCTATGAAAATATGCTCATAAACAAACAGCTCTCCGAGACATACGAGCAGATGAATGATCCACAGATGGCGCTTGCACACTATAAGGTCTACAAATCACTCAGCGATACAATTTTTACTGCTGAAAAGCGAAAGAATATCGACGAGCTTCAGCTCAGGTACGAAACTGAAAAAAAGAACAGTGAGATCAGCGGACTGAAAATGGAACAGAAAGTGCAGGCAGAGTATCTCAGGACACAACGCATTCTTGGTTATTCCCTTGCGGTTGTGCTGATCCTGGTGATTGCCACCACCCTGATCCTTTGGCACAGCTACAAACAGAAGAAGAAAGCAGACCATGAAAAGGAGATACTGCTGAAAGAGATCCATCACAGAGTCAAGAACAACCTCCAGACAATCTCAAGCCTTCTCAGCCTGCAGTCGCATAATATTGCCGATCAGGTTGTGAAGGATGCTGTGAAGGAGAGCCAGGACCGTGTCAAATCAATGGCACTGATACATCAGATGCTTTACCAGCAGGAGAAGCTCTCCATGATAGATTTCGGCCAGTACCTTCATCAGCTCGCAGACAGCATTGCCTCAGGCTATGGCCGGCCGGAAGGCATTATTAGCTGCACAGTGGACTGTGACAACGTTGAACTCGATATAGACACTGCCATTCCACTGGGTCTTATTGCAAATGAACTCATTGTCAATGCATATAAATATGCTTTCAAACCTGCTGAAACGGGAGAACTCAATGTCGCACTCACCAGAGTTGGCAGTCATAAATTTACATTCAGTGTCAGGGATAACGGCAGGGGAATGCCGGATAACTTCCGGATTGACAGGACTGAAACGCTTGGCCTCAGACTTGTAGCACTCCTTGCCAGGCAACTCAGGGGAGAAGTCAGCTGCATAAATAATAACGGAACTGAATTCAGGATCACGTTCTGAAAGTATGGTCATATGATCTATACTCTTAATTTTGCAGAATATGAGGTGTTAGTGAGCAATGTGTTTTTCCCGCTGGAGTAGATATTCCTGATCATGGAGGCTTCAGGTGACATAAGGATACTGGTTGTGGAAGATGAGCTTATCATCGCCGAGGATATCCGTACCAAGCTCACCAGTCTGGGCTATCATGTAACCGGGATGGTCATGACTGCTGATGAGGCCGAACAATCAATGACCACTGACAAACCCGATCTCATCATGCTTGATATATTGCTTAAAGGCAAAAGGGACGGTATTGATCTTGCTCGCGTGATTAGGGATCATTACAGGATACCCTTTATTTTCCTGACATCGCATGCCGACAGGGACACTATTGAGAGAGCCAGTAAGATGACCCCGGATGGGTATCTTCTTAAACCATTCTCTGACAAGGACCTTTTTGCTGCCATCGAAGTGGCAGTATTCAGGAAAAGTACTATTAAGGAACCTTCGGATGATGCTTCCAGGGAATCACCAAATGAGGTGCTGAACGATTGTATTTTCATAAGGAAGGATTACCTTCTAGTCAAGATAAAATTCAATGATCTTTTATGGATAAAGGCTGAAGGAAACTACCTTGAATTATTCTGCAACAGCGGTAAAAAGCACCTGATAAGATCAACACTGAAAGATTTTCTGAACAAACTTCCCGGATCTGTTTTTCTGCAGATCCATAAATCATACGTTGTCAATATAAAACATATTGAGGCAATCGAATACAGCCACATAATCATCGGGAATGAAAAGCTTCCCATCGGACGCCTGTTTACAGACAATATCAGGGAAGTCCTCAATATAGATTTCTAGTACCCTTCGTTTAGTTTGCTCATTCATCACTGCGCTGAAGCAGTTCGTCACGGCAGCCTGCGGTTCATCACATTTTTTTGACTTCTATGTCACTGATATTTAACTTTATACATAGAATCAAAATCGATACAGACCATGAAAAGGGTATTTCTTATGATGTTTCTTGTTGCGCCGCTAACCTTTATTGATGCGCAAATCAAGATTGATCTGAAGGGGAAAGTGGTCAGGGAAACAGACCGAAGGGCTAATCAGAAGACTGATCAGGCAATTGACAAAGCTTTTGACAAAGTTGAAGAGGGAATTGTTTCAGCTTTCAGGAAAAAGGAAACCGGCAACCGGACAGATAATACAGATACACTGAAAAACAACGGGGCTGCCACCGATCATTCACCTGCTGAAGCAGCACAAAGCCAGGTGACAGATCCGGGTCCCGTTCAGGAAAAACCTGACCTGGTATGGGCAAAATTTGATTTTGTGCCTGGAGACAAGGTCTTTTTTGAAGATAATCATGAGAATGAAGAGAACGGCGAGTTTCCTGCCCGTTGGGACCTTGTCCGTGGCGGAGGAATCGAAAATGCCGTGTTTGATAACCAAAAAGTCATTTATTTCAGGTCAGGGGATGCATTGATAGTCCCTTACCTGAAAAATCCCCAAGCTGATTATCTCCCTGACGTTTTTACTCTCGAATTCGATGCATGGTTTGAAGCAAAGGAATATTGCTATTACAGCCTTAAACTTTTTGATGAAAAGAACCAGCCGTCTACATGCAATCTAATAACAATCCAGGCAAATGCGGTTTATTATAAAGGTTCAGGCGGCTCAATATATCCGGGAGAAAAATACGATGATAATCTCCAGAAGAGCTACTGGAGGCATATTTCACTGGCTTTTAATACAAGAGCTCTTAAAATATATCTCGATGACACCAGGCTGGTCAACATTCCGAACATGGGGTGTAATCCGACCGGTGTGACAATTGGTGTACCCTCCTTTAATTCTGCTGGCACAAAGGGAATAAACCGCTTTATTAAGAACATTAGAATTGCAGAGGGTGGAGTGAAACTTTACGACAGGCTTTTACAGGACGGGAAAATCATTGCCAGCGGGATAAGATTTGATGTGAACAGGGCAACCCTGAGACCTGAGTCGATGGGTGTCATCAATACAATTTGCCAGCTGATGAATGAACATCCCGAATTAAGATTAAGTGTAGAAGGACATACCGACAGCGACGGGGATGAAGTCTTTAACCAGGGCCTCTCCGAACAGCGTGCCGAAACCGTTGTCAGAACCCTTGCACAGATGGGTATTGACGGCAGCCGCCTGACTGTCAGGGGGTGGGGTGAGAGCAGACCCTTCAGTGACAACTCAACTCCTGAAGGAAAAGCTAACAACAGGAGAGTTGAGTTTGTGAAGATGTAAAACAGTTGCCAGGCTAATGAAACCATCAGGAAACAGTTGCAGCAGCAGCTTGATTATTCCGGCACTGGCTTTTATGCTTTTGTCATGTGCTGCTTTTCCCCAGCCTTCAGGATGTGATGGCTGCAGTCGCTCGGCTATACTGGCCAGCACGCTGCTTAATGATCCCATGAAGCTGGTTTCTCCCGATGCATTCCGCCCGTCAGTTTTCTCACGGGTAGCAGAACTGGCAACCACACCCTGCTTTCATCTGAGCGGATCAGAGGCAGACAGCTACTCACAGAACCTGAGGGCCGCCGGTTCTGTTACCGGTTACGGATCTGAACGCAGAATTGCTGAGTATTCATTTGAATCAGAGCTTGTTTCGGGGCTGAACGAGACCAGTCCTGACGGCCGGTCTGTGAGATCAAAATGGACTGTTTCTCTATGGTTTGAGGGGAGCCAGCGCGAGTTGGTACACAGCTGGCAGACCCTGGGTACACAGGAAAAAAGAGCCTCATCACCCACTGAACGCAATACAGGAACGACTTTTTCAGGACACGGAAATATGATGTCAAAACAGTTCAGTGATGATCAGAGCATTACTGAGATCATTGGACGTTTTGAAAAAAGACCGGTGGAATGCACGATTACACCTGAATATGAATGGTTGGGTAACGGTGAGTGGATGGAAATAGAAATTTCGTATTTCAAGGACTCATACGGTCAGAAATCGCGCGAGTTTAACCGCATCATAGTGCGCGCCGACAACGGAGAGATAACAAACGGTGACGAATGTGATGTTGGCCCCGGCTACAAGGTCTTTGAAGTAAGTAAGGAAGGTATTGTCAGGGCACGTTACCGGGCCCCCGATGGTGGCAGTGACAACTATGAAACTATTACAGTATATAATACATGTGAGGTGCTCCCGAAATATAAAGTACCATACAGCAAGACCGGAATTAATGATAAGATTGCCGAAAAACGCATAGAAATAAGCAACTATGATGCGGTGCTCAATCTTACAGCCACAAAACACAAGGATCTTATGACCTCTTCCGAAGGCAGTAATCAGACCGAAGCCGGAAAGGATTGCCGTAACTCGTTTTCATCACACAAGGAATTTTTAGAGGAATATAGTGTTGCAGTGAGGATAACCCTGGAGGGGACTGTCCTCAACAACGTTACAATGAAACCAAATCCGATGGTAAGTCAGACTGTTATCGGGTTTTCCCCGGTAAAAGCTGATATTACATCATTCAACTACAGTCTCCGCGAATCTTCTTTTTCGCGTCAGGAATTAACAGGATCGGACTGCCTGAACAGCGGGTCGGAGGGAAGCCGTAATCGCACAAGGTCTGCTATCGGAACGCCCTCGGTAAGATTGGTGCCTGTGCCAAACAGTATTGCAGTCAGCTTTGATCCCCAAACTGGTAAAGCCCTGAAAATAAGGTTTCCGGACATAGGCATTGAGTTCAGTTACAACGAGACTGAAGAAAGCCGGTCGCGATGGTGGCCATCAGATTCACCTGCTTCATTCCACACAAATAGTAAAGAGAATGGGACCTCAATAGGAATAAGACCTGTAGGAGATCCGGTTCCCGATCCTTATCCATTGGAAATTAATTACAGCCCTGTGCTGGATTCAATTGCCGCCATGAAGGAGAAGCTCAGGGGGACCATGGGAGAGAAGTTATTGTCAATGATCCCTGAACCTGAAAAAAACATGCAGAATGCAAAAGAATCCTCGAAGATTAAACCTGACCAGCTGGTTACAAAAGGAGATGGCAGAACCAGCTTCGGCGGCGAGGGGAAGAAATCAACCGAAAAGAAACTGGATGGAGGCAGTGAGAGAGAGGATCTATCTTTCTCGTGGCAGCTTACGCTGAAAAGGAAATGAATTGATTTAATAGCAGCTAAATGATTGACCAGATGAAAAATGACTTAAAAAATTCTTCAATAGATGAGACTTGCAGGCTGATGGTATTCAGTATGATCATTTTGTTTTTACCTATACTCGGTTGTGAAAAGGAGGAAGAACCACCCCTGTCTACTGATGACCTTATTCTGTTCTGGACCGACAGGGACGGCAATGGTGAAATATACTCAATGGACAAAGTGGGGATGAACGTTAAGCGACTTACGGACAATACCTCCAATGACTTTAATCCTCAATGGTCACCTGATGGCAGGAAGATTGTCTTTGAATCTGCCAGGGATGGCAACCGCGAGATTTATGCAATGAACTCAGACGGATCGGGTCAGACCAGACTGACAGAGAACGGCTCACTTGACTGGCTTCCCCAGTGGTCGCCTGACGGAAGTAAAATATTGTTTATCAGCAACCGGGATAATCATTACCAGATATATGTATTAAACGGTGACGGAACCGGAATCAGGAACCTGTCGAACTATGGTGAAGTGGATTTCAATCCAGAGTGGTCGCCTGATGGCCGGAGGATTGCCTTTGAAAGAAGAATAAACTCAAGTATGGAAATATTCACAATGAACAGTGATGGAACTGACCAGGTCAGGCTAACAAATAACTCAGCAAATGATTATAACCCTAGGTGGTCTCCGGACGGCGGTAAAATTGCCTTCTCGAGCAACAGGGACGGGAATCACGAGATTTATGTTATGAATTCAGACGGTACCAGCCAGACGAGGCTGACTGTAACCTCGGATGTTGACGAATCATGGCCACAGTGGTCAACTGATGGCAGAAAGCTTATGTACACCTACTGGTATCACCCTGGTCCGCTGGCAATATACATCATGGATTCAGATGGAAAAAACAAAAAAATACTCTTCACAGGGTCATTGGATTCTTTTGACTATCCGCAATGGCTTCCTGGGGGAAACGAAATTGTTCTTGCATGCCTGAAACTTCAGAAATGGAACGTTTTTATCATTGATGTGGATTCAGCGACTGATGTCAATCTGACAACGGATAACGGGAACAGCCATCTTTACCAGATCAGGTAGCCATCAGATCTGTTTATCCAGGCCAAGGATTAATTAAATCCTTTGCAGATAGCTCAAGTGTGGAAAGTAAGCTCAGCAATCTTGCGATGCAAGTCGTTGCTGCTCACCGGCTTGGGAAGATAGTCTGTGCAGCCTGCCTCTATTGCACGCTTCCGGTCATCAGGGAATGCATATGCCGTCACTGCAACAATGGGCAGGGTGGCAAAGGCCTCTTCAGCCCGCAGCGGAACAGCTCCCAGGCCTCGGCAGCCGAGGCAGCCGCAGCCGTATCATACATGCCTGAAAGCAGCTTGGTGAAATAGAGCTGGCTGTGCGGATCATCCTCTACGATGAGGATGGTAATTCGCTTTGATGATGAAGGGTCCTTCATATCCTGATCAGTTTGTAAGATAAAGATCCCAGTTTAATCTTCTCCCCGTGGAGGAGCCCCGTGTTCCAGTCGGTGTTGCCGTGTGCCATCCGGAACTTATCCGCCCCGCGAAGATCATCGTTATTCTCCTTTTCCCTCAAATGCCATGCCGAAGGTGCTTCATTAACCATATCGGCACATGCCTTGTCAAGCGCGACAGGGTCAGTCGATGCCGCAATGCCTATATCCTCCACAATGGGTATGTCATTGTGCCCCCAGCAGTCGCAATCGGGTGAGACATCCATAATGAAGTTCACATGCAAGGCCGGCTTGCCCTTCACGGCGGCATAGGCATACTCAGCTATTTTCTTACTGAGTGTATCGCCCTCTGAGCTCCACTTCACCCTGGCGGCATCAAACTGGCAGACAGCCACGCACTGGCCGCAGCCGGTGCATTTATTGTTGTCTATTTGAGCCTTGCGGTCATCGCCCAGGTGCACTGCGTCATGAGCACAGTTGATTACGCACATGTTGCATCCGGTGCAGTTCCTGAGATAGATGACAGGCGGGTTGCCGGAATGCTGGAAAAGCTTGCCCCCTACGGAGGCACAACCCATCCCCAGGTTCTTAAGGGCACCGCCGAAGCCCGTCTGTTCATGTCCCTTGAAATGATTCAGGGAGATGATGATATCCGCATCGGCAATTGCCGTACCTATCATTGCCTTTCCGGTATAGTCGAGGCCGACCTCTATCTCACGGTAGTCAGTACCCTTGATGCCGTCGCCGATAACCACATGGCATCCTGCGCTCAGCGGGTTATATCCGTTGGAGAATGCTGCCTCAAGGTGATCCGGGGCATTCGAACGTTCGCCGTAGTAAAGCGTGTTGCAGTCGGTGAGGTAGGGTTTGCCTCCCTTTTCCTTTATCATCGCAGCAACGCGGGCTGCGAAGTTGGGCCTGAGGTATGCGAGATTGCCCGGCTCGCCGAAGTGAACCTTGATGGCAGTCATCTTCCGGCTGAAGTCGATCTGTTCAAAACCGGCAGCCTTCACCAGCCTCTCCAGCTTCTTCAGCAGGTTCAGCGATGAGGTTGAGTGCATGTCGGTGAAATATACTTCAGAAGGTTCCATCAATCATTAAAACGTTTCTGCTCAGACATTAAGTATGTCAATGATGTCAACCAGGTGCTGGTTCAGCCCCTTGTGCTGTTTTACAGCTTTCTTGAAGGGGACAAGTACTATCTCATTGTTCTGCAGTCCAACCATAACACTCTGCTGACCGTCAAGGAGAGCCTCAACTGCCGCGTTACCCAGCCTGCTGGCGTTGACACGGTCAAGGGCTGACGGCGAGCCGCCACGCTGCAGGTGACCCAGGATGGCTACCCTGACTTCATAGCCCTTGAGCTGTGGCTTGAGTCTTTCGGCCAGCGCAATGGCGCCTCCCTCCTCGTCGCCTTCGGCCACGATAATAATATTGCTTGATTTTTTCCTTTTATTTCCGGTCTCGATCATCTTGCTGATATCACGGGCCTCCCCCTTTATTTCCGGCATTATTATGGCTTCGGCGCCACTGGCGATGCCACTGAAAAGGGCTATATGGCCTGCCTCGGCTCCCATCACCTCTACGAAAAACATACGGTTGAGTGCGCTGGCGGTGTCACGTATCTTGTCAACGGCCTCCACCACAGTGTTCAGTGCTGTATCATAACCTATAGTATAATCAGTACCGTAGATGTCATTATCTATCGTTCCGGGTACGCCTACAAACGGGATATTATGTTCTTCATTGAAGAGGCTGGCCCCCTTGAATGAGCCGTCACCCCCGATAACAACCACACCGTCAATGCCTGCCGCCCTGAGGTTGTCATATGCAATTTTCCTCCCCTGGGGAGTACGGAAAGCCTCGCATCTGGCTGTCTTAAGGATGGTGCCGCCCCGCTGTATGGTATCTGAAACAGAGTGTGCGTAGAGCGGTTTGAAATTGGCATTGATCATCCCCTGGTAGCCGTGCCTGATACCAACCACCTCAAGCCCGTTATATATTGCTGTGCGTGTTACGGCGCGAATTGCAGCATTCATACCGGGAGCGTCTCCTCCGGATGTGAGAACGCCTATCTTCTTAATTTTCCCCATTGTAGAAATTTTTTTTTTGACGGTGCGAAATTACTACAATTTCAGGCATTATCAATTCAAGTAATTAACAATATCATTTGCCGGCAATGATCTCAGCCACTTTCTGAATAAGCCATCTGGGGGTGGATGTTGCGCCACAGACTCCTGCGCTGGAAGCACCGGTAAACCATTTGTGGTTAAGCTCCCCGGGTGTGGAGATGAAATGTGAACGGGGATTCTCCTTCAGACACACCTCGAAAAGCATCCGGCCGTTGGAACTGTTCCGTCCGCTGACGAATATTATCACATCGTGCTGCCTGGCGAAATCCCTCAGCCTTGGCTCCCTTCCCGATACCTGCCGGCAGATCGTGTTATGCACTTTCAGGTTTGCAGCGGGAAGGTCATGTGAGATCTTTTCCATGTTGAGCCTGATGATCTCAGCCACAACCTCATACTGCACCCTGCTCTTGGTTGTCTGCGAGAAGAGGTAGACCGGCCTTGAGTAGTCTATCCTGTGCAGGTCGCCTTTTCCGGTTACCAGTAATCCCCGCGGGCCGGCAGCCCCCATCAGTCCTATAACCTCTGCATGTCCCTCCTTGCCGTAGATGACTATCTGACCCTTTTCGTCGCGCGCGATCTCTGCCACTTTCCTTATCTTCTCCTGCATTGAACGCACTATGGGGCATGTGGCGTCAATGATCGTGATATTGTTCTGCAGGGCCTTTTCATAGGTTGAAGGGGGCTCGCCATGAGCCCTGATCAGCACCTTGCAGTCGCGAAGCTTCTCAAACTCGTCGTAGGTGATGGTCTTCAGTCCGAGGTCTGTCAGCCTTGCCACCTCTATGTCATTATGTACTATCTCACCGAGGCAATAAACCTTTTCGCCCTCCCTCAGTGAATCCTCTGCTATTGCCACAGCGTTTTCCACGCCGAAACAGAATCCTGACCCCTGTTCTATGTCAACTTTCATTCATCCTCCTTTTGTAAAGCTCCCTGAACCATACCATCTGCTCTGCGGGAGTCATATCACTGTTGTCAAGTATCACCGCATCGTCAGCCCGGCGCAGCGGACTCGCCTCACGTGACGAGTCGATCCTGTCACGTTCACTGATATTTCTCATTACAGCTTCGAAATCGGCCGGCAGCCCCTTGCTCACAAGCTCCAGGTAACGCCTTTGAGCCCTCACCTCGGGGCTGGCGGTCATGAATATCTTCAGCTCAGCATCCGGGAAGACGACGGTTCCTATGTCACGGCCATCCATCACCACACCTCCACCGGCGCCGAGGGCACGCTGCAGTTCCACGAGGCGGGCGCGTACCCTGGCAATAGTGCTGACGGGACTTACATTTTCCGATACCTCCCTGTCACGTATCTCCCTCTCAACCATCTCGCCGTTGAGGTATGTCACCGGGAAACCGGTCTGACGGTCAGGCCTGAAGGTGATATCAATCTCCGGCAAAGCCTCCACTATCCTTCCTTCATCCGCTGTTCCTCCTCCTGCCAGTCCGCGCCTCAGCGCGAAAAGGGTCACGGCCCGGTACATCGCTCCCGAGTCGATATAGATATATCCAAGTTCTCCTGCAATCGCCTTCGCGAAGGTACTCTTGCCGCACGAAGAGTAACCGTCAACGGTAATGATTATTTTCTTTTTTCTTTTTGTCATTGTCCCGGTCATTTTAAAACGAAACGCCGCCGTAATGGTTCAGCATAATCCTACTTTTTGAATATTAATTCCGGCCTGAGTGTCACGGTAAGGTGATTGGAGCCGCCGGCGGGATGGAAGGCATCATGTGCATAGGCCAGTTCAAAGGCTTTTGTGCGTATTCCGAAGCCGGCGGTAAAGCCGGCCATCCCGGCTCTCTGTTCTGTTCGCATCTCTGCCCTCCGCTGGTAGTTCAGTCCGGCCCCGATCCAGAATGATTCAGAGGGGAGGATCTCAACACCAAGGGCAAGATGCCTCAGGATATCTTCTCCGAAGCCGCCGGGATCCAAATCATCTTCGGTATCATAATCGTGCGTCATGTCAGGTTTTTCTATGTGCCTGGCTGTCAGCGTGAAGCTGAATGGCGCATGGGCGAGCCGTTTTGTGGCCCCGGCGATGATCTCGAAGGGAAGCGGCTCGCCGCCACGGCCGGTGTAACTCCTGATCTGCACTCCGGCGTTTCGGATGACCAGCCCTGCATCAAGAAGCAATCTTTCATTGTGATAGGATGCACCAATGTCAACGCACAATCCGGCCGAATAATAGCGCTCGAGGTGTGAGAGGACCGGCTTTAGGTTTGCTCCGACCGTGAAGGAGGAGTCTATCTGCCATGACCATATAATATTCAGAGCGTATTCTCCGGCAGTAAAGCTGCCCGTAATGTTCCCCGCCGGATCAGCCTCAGTGAAGCTGCCATAGCTGATGAAGCTGAGCCCTCCGGCGAAAGTACCGGCCGCCTCTGTACCATAAGCCCAGGCTGCATACCCGTACTTTATACCTGCCACCCAGGTTGAGAAGCTGAGGGAAACGTCGTTATCCATTGAAGCATCCAGTAGTGAAGGATTATAATAGGGCAGGCTGAGATCACTCCGGGTTGAGGAAACGGTTATTCCGCCGGTGGCATTTGCGAAAGCTGAAGGACTGAGGTTAAGGAACTCATATGTGTTGTCTCCGCCGGTCTGGCTGTTAACCGGCAGCACCATGATCATAAGAATCAGCGAAACCATGACTGACCTCAGCGAGAGTGCGCTGATGAGATAAGGCCGGTAAAGGGTCATCTGCCTCATCATCCTTCGGAAAATGCCAGTATAAAGAGCTGTGTGCCTCATCGCCCTGCGGAAAATGCCAGTATAAAGAGCTGTGTGCCTCATCGCCCTGCGGATTGAAAACAAAGATAGCATTCCCGGTGAAACGTTGTGGCCTGACCGCCCATATCAGTACCGTCAGGCACTCCTTCCGGCGAAGTCGGTGTCAACAACTGCCTGCCCTTTCTTCCCGGCCTGGGAGAGAAAGAGACCGGCTATGACCACTGCCATTCCCACACCGTTGCGCACCGTCAGCCTGTCCCCGACTATGAGGAAGGCGAAGATGGCCGTAAATACCGGTATCAGGTTACTGAAGATGTTGGCACGCGCAATGCCCACATGCCTGACGGAGTAGGCAAAGAGGACGAATGCACCGCACGAGGCGAAGATAGCCAGGAGGACAATCGAGCCAAAGCTCTTCGCAATGATCCCGGTGGATATAAAATCCTGAAGATCAAGGAAAATGAAAAGCGGAAGAAACAGTATCGCCCCGATGATATTCTGGATATTCACAATTGTTACGGGATCATAGTCGTAGGCAAGCTTGTGCAGTACCATGTTGTATCCTACGGCTGAGACCACAGCAAGGAACATCAGTGCCAGTCCATTCGGATTCAAGGTTATGCTGCCTGTGCTGTTTGTAATGAAGATTAGTACCCCAATGAATGAAATGATCACCCCGGCGTAGTTAACCGGCTTAAGACGCTCCCGGTATATAACCCATGCGAAGATGACCGCAAAGACAGGTATGGTGGAGATAATAACCGAGCCTACGGTTGATGAGACATATGTCAGCCCGAAACTCTCTCCCAGGAAGTAGAAGAAAGGTTCAAACAGCGCCAGGAGAAGAAAGTACTTCCGGTCGCCCTTCTTTACCGGTGTGAAACGACGGGTGATCCAAAGGAAGCCAGTCAGGAAAACTATTGCAATACAGAGCCTGATAAAAATAATGGCAACCGGATCATAGTCGATGTTGGCAATTTTGAACCAAACAAAGGAGAATGACCAGAAAATCATTGAAAAAACCAGCGCAAGGTAGGGTTTGCCTTTCATCAGAGTGGGAAAAGAGTGATTTAACCGGCGGCGAAATTAACTCATTTTTCGATACCTGTGGCAGGAGTGAAGATAATATAGTCCGGGGTTTCGAACGGAATGACATAGCAATCTGTCAGTGAATAATAACGGACTATTGTTCAGACATATAAGGTAGAATATTATTTCGACCGGTATCCGGAAAATTAAAATTATCCCGTTTTGCCATATTGTTTTATTATTATATTTGCCACTTCAAAAGCGAGAATGAGATGAACGGAATCAAGATCGTTGTACTTGCCAAGCAGGTTCCGGATACGCGCAATGTGGGCCCTGATGCGATGAAAGCAGACGGAACCGTGAACAGGAGCGTGCTGCCTGCTATTTTTAATCCCGAGGACCTGAATGCCCTGGAGCAGGCTCTGCGGATAAAGGAGCAATACGAAGGTGTTACGGTGACACTTCTTACCATGGGCCCGGTGAGGGCAGCGGAGATCATCCGTGAGGGGCTCTATCGTGGCGCCGATGACGGAGTTTTGCTGACAGACAGGGCATTTGCAGGATCAGATACTCTTGCCACCTCATACGCACTTGCCCTGGCAGTGCGCAGGCTTGCGCCCGATCTTGTCATCGGAGGACGGCAGGCTATTGATGGTGACACCGCACAGGTGGGGCCACAGGTGGCAGAAAAGCTCGGATGGCCACAGGTCACCTATGCCGAGGAGATGCATTTCGAGGGTGAAAGGCTTATCATTCGACGCAGGCTGGAAAGAGGAGTGGAGACTGTCTCAGCACCGCTGCCGATGGTGGTGACAGTGAACGGCACCGCACCCGCATGCCGTTACCGCAATGCCAGGCTGGTTATGAAGTACAAGTATGCAAGGACTGATACAGAGTTGCAGGCTGAAAGCGCTGACTATATAGCTGCAAGCCGTCCGCTCATGAAAATAACAGAGTGGGGTGTAGATGCCATCGGCGCAGACACTGAACAACTTGGGCTCTCCGGTTCTCCCACCAAGGTAAAGGAGATAGAGAATGTCATCCTTCAGTCAAAGGAGTCAAGACGACTGACCTCTGCAGATAAGGATATTGAGTCCCTTGTCAGGGAATTACTTGAGAATCATACAATTGGTTGATTAACGGAATAAATATACCCGCAGTGAACAATCTATTTGTCTTTTGTGAGCTTGATGAAGGGAGACCTGCCGATGTAAGTCTTGAGCTGCTCACCAGGGGAAGATCTCTTGCCAACACCCTTGGATGCCGCCTGGAGGCGGTAATCCTCGGAAGCGGACTTGACGGCATTGAGAATGAGTTATATCCTTATGGTGTTGATGTTGTGCATGTTGGCGATGACCCGGTGCTTGAACACTACCGTACAATGCCCTATACCTCGGTAATAACCGGGCTCTTCAGGCAGGAACAGCCCCAGATAGCACTTATGGGGGCAACAAGCACTGGCCGCGACCTTGGTCCGAGGGTCTCCTCGGCACTGCACAGCGGTCTTACTGCTGACTGCACCAGCCTGGAGATAGGTGACCACTATGTTAAAAAGACAGACACAACCTATAAAAACCTCCTCTACCAGATCAGGCCTGCCTTCGGAGGCAATATCATCGCCACAATCATCAACCCTGACCACCGGCCTCAGATGGCCACTGTACGAGAGGGAGTGATGAAGCGCGAGACGGTTAACAAAAACTACCGTGGTGAACTGAAAAAGATTGATGTTGCAGCATTCATCAGACCTGAAGACCTGGCCGTGGAGATAATTGAGCGGCACATGGAAGCCCGTAAGGTGGACATCAAATCGGCCCAGATAATAGTCTCGGGCGGATACGGAGTGGGATCAAAGGAGAACTTTGCGCTTCTCTATGAGCTTGCCTCAGTCCTTGGCGGCGAAGTGGCGGCATCAAGGGCCGCGGTTGATGCAGGATATGCAGGACATGAACGGCAGGTCGGGCAGACAGGGGTGACGGTAAGACCTAAACTCTATATCGCATGCGGCATCTCCGGACAGATACAGCATACTGCAGGGATGAACCAGAGCGGCAAGATAATTGCCATCAACAATGACCCTATGGCTCCCATCAACAGCATTGCCGATTATGTGATCACAGGCGATGTGGCAGAGGTAGTCCCGAAACTTATCAAATACTACAAGGCAAACGCCAGGTAAACCAGGAAAAGTCTCATCGAAAACATTAACACCAATGGCAAATTTCTATACAGACAACAGGGACCTAAGATTTCACCTCACACACCCGGCGATGGAAAAGATCGTAAGGCTGAAGGAGATGGATTACAGGGACAGGGATCAGTATGATTATGCTCCTCATGATTTTGAGGATGCCATGGACAATTATGACAGGGTACTGGATATCATTGGCGCCATCTGCGCCGAGGTTATTGCCCCCAATGCAGAAGATGTCGATCATGAAGGACCGGCTGTAGCTGACGGTCATGTGATCTATGCCCGCGGTACCCGGGAGAATCATGATGCTCTGACCCGTGCCGGGGTGATCGGTATGAATTTCCCGCGTAAGTATGACGGACTTAACTTCCCCATGGTACCCTATGTCATGGCTGCCGAGCTGGTCTCCAGGGCCGATGCAGGTTTTGCCAATATCTGGGGTCTCCAGGACTGTGGAGAGACGCTGCTCGAGTTCGCCTCCGATGAGATCAGGGACAAGTTCCTGCCGAGGTTCAACAAGGGAGCGACTGCTGCGATGGATCTTACAGAACCTGATGCCGGTTCTGACCTCCAGGCCGTCCAGCTAAAGGCTCATTTTGACGAAACAAGGGGCACGTGGATCCTTAACGGGGTGAAACGGTTCATCACCAACGGCGATGCCGAAATATCACTCGTCCTTGCCCGCTCTGAGGATGGTACCACCGACGGAAGAGGACTTTCCCTCTTCGTATATGACAAGGCAGACGGAGGCGTAATCGTCAGGCGCATTGAGAACAAGATGGGAATAAAGGGCTCACCTACGTGTGAACTTGTATTCCGTAATGCACCTGCCAGGCTGGTTGGGGAGCGCCGCATGGGCCTCATCAAGTATGTCATGTCACTTATGAATGGCGCCCGCCTTGGCGTTGGCGCCCAGTCGATAGGCATTGCACAGGCCGCATATGAGGAGGCAAGGAAATATTCCTCGGAAAGAAAACAGTTCGGAAAAACAATTGACCAGTTCCCTGCTGTATACGAGATGCTTACCCTGATGAGGGTGCGTCTTGAAGCAATGAGATCTCTCCTATATGAGACCGCACGTTTTGTGGATACCTACAAGGCATGGTCATTTATCGGCGCCGAACGTCCCCTGACGAAGGAAGAACGTGAGGATCTTAAGACCAATACCAGGCTCGCCGACATCTATACCCCAATGGTAAAACTCATCAGCAGTGAATGGTGCAATCGCATTGCCTATGATGCGGTGCAGATCCACGGAGGTGCAGGGTTCATAAAGGATTTCCCGGTTGAAAGACTCTATCGTGACGCACGCATCACATCAATATACGAGGGAACCTCGCAGTTGCAGGTCGTGGCTGCCATCAGGGGAGTGACTACCGGCGGATACCTCGCACAGATACGGGAATATGAAAAGACGGAGCTGAGACCCGAGATGGAGCATCTCAGGAAGGAACTGACAGCCCTTGCCGATGACTTCGAAAAGAGGGCGGCAGTGGTGGTAGCTGCCGGCAACAATGAGCTGACCGACTTCCATGCACGCCGTCTTGTTGAGATGGCTGCCAACATCATCATGGGTCACCTGCTGCTCAGCGATGCACAGCGCGATCCAGTGTATGCCACCTCTGCAGAGCTGTTCATATCATTTGCCAGAACTGAGAACAGGGTGAGGTCAGAATATATTGCTGGCTTTGAGGAAAAACAGCTCGGACTCTACAAGGTGAGCTGAATCCTCCTGACGGGCCGAACAGGCTTATTTCAGCATGTGGCTCCGGGCACCCGGACTCCCCGGATTAATTCCATGTTACACCAACAAGCGCCATTCCAGGTGCCGGATCCCGTCATAGAGCCCCGGGAAATCACGGGTGGTCTCTCTTTTCACTTCCCTCCACCCCGTAGCGGAACTTCATAATAATGATAAATATCAACCTTCCAGTTGACAAGAAACACCATTATGTCAGTCTAAATACACTCCAGGCGTGAAAGTGCCTTATACATATTCCGATATATTTGTGAATAATATAACAGATAAGCAAGATGAATCGCAAAACATGGATTTCAAGACTGGTGACAGCCACCCTGATAATAGCGGGAGGGCTATCCCTTTCTTCATGTGAGAAATATACCTGGGCCAAACAGGAGGTACCCCAGGATCTGATAGTGAGCTTCACGGAGACACTACTGCCTTTCTGCAAGAGCTGTCATGGCTCATGGAGTACTGACAGGACCTATGACAAGCTCTTTGCCAACGTTGACACCGTGACCCCGGCCTCCAGCAGGGTAATCTCAATACATTCATCCATCACAGCCTTCGGATCAGAGATGCTGCCGATTGACACTCTGTTGCTGCCGGCTACGGATGTAATTAAACTGTGGGCATCACAGGGAGCAGAAAAAAACTAGAATCCAGGAAACTCTAAATAATGTAAACCATGAAAAAAACTGCCATATCATTACTTCTGGCCCTGATTGCACTCCCGGCTTTCTGCCAGGAGAGCGAAGATTATCCCGTAAGGATTTTTGAAACCAGCATATTAATAGATAACCAGACTGTTGCCACTCCTTTCAAGGGAATGCTCGAGTTTGAGATTCATCACCGTTTCGGCACGGTAAACAATGCACTTGATGACCTCTTCGGGCTATGGGCTCCTGCCAACATCAGGCTGGGGCTCAATTACGGCATAACCGACAGGCTGATGGTTGCGGTGGGAACAGCCAAAAATTACAAGGCTCAGGATCTTGCCGTTAAGTTTGCCATTCTGCAACAGACAAGTTCGGGTTCTGTACCGGTTTCGCTGTCATATTACGGGAATATGGGTATCAACCTTCTGAATGAGAATACTTTCGGTCCGGCGCATGACTGGCGTGAGATACATCGTCTCTCATACTTTAACCAGATTCTGGTGGCACGTCAGTTCGGTTCGAAGTTCACGCTTCAGCTCGCTCCCACGTTCATCTGGTTTAATGCGGTGGAAATTGGCTACAAGAATGCCCATTACGGTATTTCTGCCGGGGCAAGGTACAATGTGACCGGCTCTCACAGCATCATAGCCGAGTATGACCAGCTGTTCAACAAGCAGGAAAACGAGGAGTTCAATTCCAAGCCGCAGCTTGCGCTGGGTTGGGAGATAGGTACACCCACCCATGCTTTCCAGATCTTCTTTGCAAACTACAAGGACATACTCGGGCAGTATAATTTTGTATACAACCAGAACAGCATCGGTGACGGGAAATTCCTGATCGGTCTGAATGTCACTGTTCGATTCTAAAGCAGAAGCTCCGGCATGATTCTAAGAAACCTATCGCTTGTTCTTTTGGTTCTGTCTCTCAAGGCATCCCTGCCTGCAATGGCGCAGGAGGGAGATACCGTAATTGCCACCCGCGGGAAGGAAATGAATATTTATGCTGAAGACAACGAAACCAACTGTCTCGTCTGTCACGGCAAACTCGTATATACTCTGACAGATACTCTGACCGGCACTGTCAGGAAGCAGCTTATGTCAGAACATAACCTGGTGGTACCGGACCTGTTCTACAGTTCAGTGCACTGGAGTTTCAGCTGCCTTGACTGTCATTCAGAAGGATTCAAAACATTCCCTCATCCGCTGGAGACCCGGTTTGAGACAACATGGGGATGCATAGACTGTCATGGATATGACCCTAACTACGCACAATACAGGTTTGAGGAGATAGACCAGGAGTACCAGAGAAGCGTTCATTATACCGCCACCGAGGGGCTGATAACCTGCTGGAAGTGCCACGATCCCCATTATTACAATCCACTGGCCAGGCAGACCACGGGTGGCAGGGAGTATATCCTCCGCTCAAATGAGATGTGCCTCAGGTGCCACGGCAATTCCGATATAATGGGCCTTATCAATGATGAGAATGTCAGCATCGTGCTCCCCAGGCATGAGTGGCTTCCTGATGTTGACCGTCATATGGAAGCCGTCAGATGCATTGACTGTCATACCAGGATGAATGACAGTGTGCTGGTGGCCCACGAGGTGATGCCGGCTGACAGTGCTGTCAGCGGATGCGCTGACTGTCACAGCAAGAACTCAATTCTGATGGGCACCCTCTATAAGTATGCTGCCAGGGAGAGTCGTGATGAGAAGGGATTCATCAACGGCGTTATACTTCGAAATGAATCATATGTGATTGGTGCAAATCGCAGCAAATTCATCTCCTTCACTGGCCTGTTCCTTATTGGCATGACAATTGCATTTGCCATGGTGCACACAATTTTCAGGATCATAATCAAACCCAAAGAGGAAGTACATGAGTAAGAATTTTTATCATTATCCGGTCTGGGTCAGGCTGTGGCATCTCGCCAACGCCATCCTCTGCCTTTTTCTGATAGTGACCGGGTTCAGCATGCTCTACTCTGATCCTGACAATGCGCTGGTGGTGAAGTTTCAGAGAGCCGTCTCCATTCACAATGTTTGCGGGGTACTGCTGACCATAAGCTATACGGCATTCCTTATCGGCAACATCTTTACCGAGAACGGCCGTCATTACCTTGTCAGAATAAAGGGTATGGCTGACAGGCTCTGGAAGCAGGCCCGTTACTACGGATTCGGATATTTCAGGGGCGAGGAAGCACCCTTCCCCGTTACGGGCGACCGCAAGTTCAATCCGCTGCAGCAGGTATCCTACGTAGGAATAATGTATTTCGTTGTGCCGATGCTGTTTGTAACCGGTTGGGCCCTGATGTTCCCGGAGTTTATCCTTAAGAAGTTTCTGGGATTCAGTGGTATTTTCCTTACTGACCAGTTCCATGTCATACTAGGATTCCTGGTTGTAGTGTTCCTGTTTATTCACATCTATGTCAGTACCATGGGCAAGACACCCCTGAGCAATTTCAGGAGTATTGTCACCGGCTGGCAGGAGAGTCACTAATATGAGTCTAATTAAATTCAAGGTTATGAAAAGATCATTCAAAGCGATTTCAGTATTAATGGCAACAGCTGTGTTTGCGTTCGTGTCAGTCACGGCAAGCGCACAGCAGAAGAAGGGTGAGCCGTGGGTAATACCGGCCGAATACAAGAAGATGGCCAACCCGGTAGCCAAGGATGACGCATCAGTAAACGCAGGCAAGGTTTCCTATGCCAAGAACTGTGCTTCATGTCACGGTAAGACCGGTCTTGGCGATGGTCCCAAGGGCAGGATGTGCAAGACTTTCCCGGGTGACTTCTCGGGCGCTGCATTCCAGGCATACACTGATGGCGAGCTGTTTTATCAGACCAAGTTTGGAAGAGGGGAGATGCCGGCTTATGACAAAAAGCTTCCTGACAACGAAATGTGGAGCCTCGTTAACTACATGAGAACTCTTAAGAAATAATCTGAGAGCCAATAATAAAAAAAGCTGCCCGCGGAAACGCGGGCAGCTTTTTTTGTGCCTGTTTGCTGATTATCCCTATTTGCCGGGATCAGCATAACCGAGGGCCACCATTGCTGCTATTGAATTGTCAAGCAGTGTCCGGATGTAGCCGGGGTTATGGAGACCGTTGCTGCGGTCTTCCTTGATTGTATTGTAGTTAAGGTATGCCAGCACGGCATTTGCCTTGAAGGTACCGGTTTTTGCCAGGCCGGTGGAGGGGTTGTAGATATCAGCTGCTATCAGCTGTGTTTCAAGCCTGGTCATTTTATCCTCAATATCATCTGTGAGGGTGGCGATGAGGGTGCTGAGGGTCGTTGCATTGCTATGGCATGTAGTGCATCCTGTCTTCAGCATGGTCTCTGTCCCGTGATTGTCATACCATACGCCCATATTGTGTCCGCCTGCCAGGTAACCGTAGGGTGTTGACATGTGGCATGTCACGCATCCGTTGGTTGTTGAGTGTGGGTTGGTTGCCGGATGAGTCTCGCCCGGAAGCTCAAACGGGGTTTTCCCGAGAATGAGGTTGGCGTTAGGTCCGTGATGCGGCCCCATACGGGTATTGGTGATGTTGAAATCGGCGCCGTTGACTGCAGGGGCAGGTGAGACATTGCGCGACTGGTGGCAGAAGGCACACTGGTTGCTTGTACCCTTGTCCCATGTTACATCAGCACCGGCATACTTGACCTCGAGGACCTGAGCTCCCGGTTTTGTAAGCGCCCAGTCAGTTGCCGAGAAGGTCTGATGGATCTTGTGACAAGTGGCGCAGTTGATCTGCATCGGGTTTTCAGGAATCGAGATGTTTGCCGTTGAACCTTCGGCTATATACTCAAGGAATCCCTGGCTGGTATGACACTGAACGCATCCTGCCCTGTTGGCATAGGCTGCATTGCCTCCCTTTGCATGTGTTGATTCACTCCACTGAGCAGAGAATACACCCAACGGACTGGTGGCATTGTGACAGTCGGCACATCCCAGCGTTGTACCCGGATCTCCCTTGTCCCCCTTGTCTCCCTTTGCTCCATCTGCACCCTGGGGCCCCATGGGGCCCTCACATGATGCCATGATGAATCCGGCTGCAATAATTAATGTGGTGAATTTCAGACTTCTTTTCATATAGGTCAGATTTATTTTCCTGTTTAGAAAGGTAACAAGAGCATCGGTTGGTCCTCTCCGGGAATCATTGATATTTCAATCACAATGGATTGATAAGTACACGCTTTGATATTGATATAGATCAAAAATCAATATGATATATGTCATGATTCCGGAAGCCGGTTGCACTATTAGGGTAGATTTGTGCCGTAACTTAATCCTGATGTACACCGAAAACAAAATAACAAGTTGTGAAAACTGTGCGAGGTGCTGGACCAATTTCAGCCAGCTTTCGCAGGAAGAACTGGACCTGATCAACCGGAACCGGTATGAAGCGAGCTTCAAGCCCTCGGAGATAATCATAAAACAGGGTTCCCCTTCATCAAACGCCATTTTCCTGGTATCAGGGCTGGCAAAGGTATATATGGAAGGGTATTCAGGCAAGAACCTTATCCTGAATCTTGCAGAACCTTCAACCCTGCTGGCCGGCCCGGGAGTTCACGTTAATTCACGGTACTGCTATTCGGTTGCCGCCCTTACACAGGTACAGGCCTGTTTCATTAATTTTGACGTAATAAGGAAGGTGATTGCCTCAAATCCCGGTTTCGCAGCCGGCTTTATTGAGGACCTGAGTGACAAAGCACTGAGGCTGCACCAGAAGATGCTTAACCTTACCCAGAAAAAGATGCACGGAAGGCTTGCCGAGGCACTCCTCTATTTCGCAGACAACATCTTCCGTTCAGATGAATTTGAAATGGTACTCTCACGGCAGGAGCTCGGCGAAATGACAAATATGGCAAAGGAAAGCGTGGTCAGGATCATCGGTGAGTTTGAAAATGAGCATATTATACATGCAACACCCCGCTCGGTCAAGATACTTGACAGGGATAAACTGAACGTGATATCCGAAAAGGGGTAGTTTTGTATCTAAATTGATTTCATGAAAGCATTAAGGTTTCTTTTTACACCCGCAATGATGGGTATTCTCTTCATTGTGCTGGCCGCAGCAATGGCTACCGCCACTTTTATCGAGAACGACTTCGGGCAGGCTGCATCAAGGGCGGCTGTCTATAATACCCGCTGGTTTGAATTGCTGTTTCTGCTCCTGGTTGTAAACCTAGCGGGACAGATATACATTTTCAGACTCTGGCGCAGGGAGAAGCTGACGATACTGATATTCCATGCCGCCTTTATTGTTATGGTGGTTGGCGCCGCCATTACAAGATATACCGGTTATGACGGCATGATGCATATCAGGGAGGGAGAGTCCTCTTCCTACACCTGGTCATCAGGCAACACTCTCTCGTTTGAGCTGGCTGATGCTGATGGCATGATTATCGGGAGCCATGAGGCTCCTCTTAACGTTACCGGGGGTCGTCACGGAAAATACAGGAAAAGCCTTGAAGCACAGGGAGAGAAAGTCTCTCTGATTTTTGAAAGATACATGCCGGGCGCCGTAAAAAAAGTGGAAGAATCTCCCGGGGGAATCCCGATGGTTTCATTCATTGCCACCCCTGACATGGTCAAAAGTGAAACTGTGGTTCTCGCCATGGGCGAAACCGGGATGATTGGTGATATGACAGCGGGATTCAGCCGTGAATCCGATATCACCTTTATCACTGACGGATCATCATTCTTTATTAAATCGTCAACAGGTCTGCGCTCCACAGTCATGCAGGAGATGAGAACAGAGATTTACCCTCCTGATTCCCTTGTGCAGTTATCCAGGGGTGTTGTATATACCGTTGGCAGCTACAGGCTTATGCCACAGGTGCTCACCATGAGTGGCACGGTAGTGGCTGCTGAAGGGGCTGGTGGGAGCGGGCCGGGAGGTGCACTCGAGTTCACTCTCAGGGGAGACGGGTACAGTGAGAAAATCTACCTGTGGGATAATCCCGGGGAGGAGAGGTCAGCATGGAAGGGAACAGCCGGTAACCTCAGGGCGGATATTAGCTTCGGTCCGGCCGGTATAGAGCTACCATTCAGCCTGAAGCTGAATGACTTTATCGTGGAGAGATACCCCGGATCAAACAGCCCCTCCGGTTTTAAAAGCAGGGTGACCCTTTCCGATCCGGAGCACGGGACGGAGATGCCGTATGACATTTATATGAATCATATCCTCAAATACCGTGGCTACAGGTTCTACCAGTCTTCCTACGATAACGACGAACTGGGTACGGTCCTTTCGGTCAACCATGACCCTGCAGGCATGTACACTACCTATACGGGATACGGCCTCCTGTTCCTGTTTATCATCCTTTCACTACTCAACAGGAAGTCATTCTTCCGCACGGTGGCTCCGGGCCACTGGAGCTCAAACTACAGGAAGCCTGCTGCAGTCATAACACTGCTTCTGCTGGCATCTTTCGTCCCGCTAAGGAGCCAGCACCTGATAATTGAAAAGAAAGCGGCTGACGATTTCGGTTCCGTGCTTGCACAGGACCAGAAGGGACGTACCAAGCCCCTTTACACTATTAGCAGTGACATACTGAGGAAAGTGGCCAGGGAGAACAGCCTTGACGGACTCTCACCCATGCAGGTCTTCCTCGGATGTTCTCTCGACTTCTTTCACTGGCAGAATGTGCCCATGATCAAAGTGTCAAACGAGGAATTGCGCCGTGAGCTGAACCTGAAAGGCGAAATGGCTGCCTTCTCTGATATAGTAACATTCGGAGAATCAGGAGGCTATAAGCTTTCTTCGCTGGTTGACATGGCCTATGCCAAAACCGAGAGCGAGCGGACAAAGTTTGACAAGGAAGTTATCAAAGTCGACGAAAGGGTGAATATATGCTACATGATGTCAAGGGGAGACTTCATGAGGATATTCCCCATGAGAGACGGAACTGACCACTGGGGAATGGCGGAAGAGGCTGTCAGACACGGCATAGGAAGTGATGATTCCCTGTTTGTGGTAAGCGTTGTTCCGCTGTGGGCTCAGACTGTAACCTCCCTGACGCGTACTGCTGCCGGCCCGGAGGAATACATCTCCGCACTGAAGCAATACCAGCGTGCGCATGCCGGTTATGAGCTCCCTTCCGCAGGCAAGGTCAAAGCAGAACTATTCTATTACAAGGCGAAGATTTTCGAAAGGCTTTTCCCATGGTATGCAACCGTGGGTCTGATCATGATAATGACCATCATTACGATGATTATCAGGGGCAGGCCACTTAAGGGTATATTGCTGGGTATACTTGCCGGACTGGTTGCGCTGGGATTCCTGTTTCACACCCTCGGGCTTGGAATCAGGTGGTACATTTCAGGTCATTCACCCATGAGCAACGGGTATGAGTCAATGCTCTTCATTTCATGGGTTACCCTGCTTGCAGGTTTGTTCTTTGCCCGCAAATCACTTTTAACCCTTGCGGCAACATCAGTCCTTGGTGGATTGACTCTTATGGTGGCACACCTCAGTTTTATGGATCCCGAGATCACCAATCTTGTGCCTGTCCTGCGGTCTTACTGGCTTACGCTGCATGTGTCAGTAATTACCGGCAGCTACGGTTTTCTTGGACTGGGTGCCATCCTGGGGCTGATTGTGATGGTGATGATGCTGTTCATCCACCAGGGCAACAGGGAAAGGATCAGTGCAGTAATAGATGAGCTGACAGTGATAAACTACCGGTCGCTGACCCTGGGGCTCTATTTTCTTACCATTGGCACCTTCCTTGGTGCAATCTGGGCGAATGAGTCATGGGGGCGTTACTGGGGCTGGGATCCGAAGGAGACATGGTCACTTATAACCATCATCATTTATACCCTTGTCACCCATTCCCGCATGATGCCGGGAATGAAGGATACATTTATTTTCAATCTGCTGGCGCTCTTTGCCTTCTCATCGGTGCTGATGACATATTTTGGTGTCAACTATTACCTGTCGGGGTTGCATTCCTATGCAGGAGGTGATCCTGTTCCGGTACCGGTGTTTGTTTATGTGGCGGCAGGTATTCTGATCAGCCTTGCCTTTGCTGCAGGGTTTGCATACCGGAGGGTATCAAGGGAATAAAAATCTGAGTATTACCCCCATCGCCGGATTACCGCCCTCACTCATGTTCGGGCGGTGATCACGCATTGGGATCACTGTTCATCAAAAGCTGTGATGCCTTGGGGATTACCGTTTTCACTTCGTTCAAACGGTCATCAAAGGAAAGATCCTTCTGTCAGATACAGCTGTCCCCGGGCAAGCCCGGGGTTCAGCTTTATTTTTCAATGATTTTTCGAAGCAAGCTTCTCAAATCCTTTCAAAAACAAAGCTGACCCTGATTTCAGGGCCAGCTGTATCTGACAGGGTGGAAGACCGGATTCGAACCGGCGACCTCCAGAGCCACAATCTGGCGCTCTAACCAACTGAGCTACAACCACCGTTTTACGGAGTGCAAAGAAATTGCAAAGAAATATCAAAATTCCCATTCCGCAAACAGTTATTTTTATTTTGTTATCATTTCATGTAAATTGTAACTTCGCCGTGCAATCAGTGTGTGGTACAATTATTGCTGCATCAGTGCGTTTCAAATAAGACAACGGGGATAGTTTGACCAGGCTCAAATTCATAGACAACATCTCAGGACTGCAGGCGGTTCAGCTGCTGAGATTTGTCACCTTCCTCATAATCAGCATCGTCTTTACGAAGAGTCATCTGACCCGCCCGCAGATCGGAAACTGGGAACTGTTCCTCTTTATTTCCAGCCTTGTCAGCTTCTTCTGGGTTACTGGCATCATTCAGTCGCTTCTCACCCTTTATAACCGCAACCGCACGTTCAGGGAAGACGGTGAAAAGGAGGGCCGGAAATCGCCGGAGATCTTCAATGCCTTTCTCCTTATCACATTCTTCAGTGTGGCAGTGTTTTTACTGGGCATACCTATCAGGACAATGTTCTTTTCCTCACAGGGAGAGTCGGAGATACCTTATGCGAATCTGCTTCTTCTCTATATTCTTTTCAGCAATCCTGTCACCCTGATAGAGTATATCTACCTTCTCAACAAGAGGCCCCACAGGATCCTCCAGTACGGCATTTACACCTATGCTGCCCAGCTGGTTATGGTCATTGCGCCGGTGGTTGCCGGATATGATGAGAAGAGCGCCATATTTGGTCTCTTTGTAATAACAGGCGTCAGGTGGGTATGGCTTATCATCCTGTTGCGGCGGTATACCCTCATGAAGGTATCCCATGACTTTATCCGGGAACATCTCAGGATTGGCATGCCGCTGATACTCACCTTTCTAATCAGCGGATCGGCTCAGTATGTTGACGGCATTATCATCTCAGTCCGTTATGATGACCCAGGGGTATTTGCCATGTACCGGTACGGTGCGAAAGAGTTTCCGCTGGTACTGCTGCTGGCCAACGGCCTGAGCAATGCACTCCTTCCCCTGTTCAGCACAAGGGAGGGGATGCGCGAGGCACTGGCAACCCTGCGGAAGAGGTCAGACAGGCTTATCAAATACCTTTTCCCCATCTCAATTGCAACAATGTTCGTCGCCCGCTGGGTTTACCCACGCCTCTTCACCCCGGAGTTCCAGCGCAGCGCTGACGTCTTCATGATATATCTCCTGCTGATAATACCCCGGCTGGTATTCCCGCAAACCATCATAATAGGCAGGAGGAAAACCAATGTGACACTCTACGCGGCAGCAGTGGAGATCGCAATAAACATACCGCTCAGTCTGTGGCTCATCAAACCCTATGGGGTGGTGGGGGTGGCCCTTGCAACCTTCATAGTCTATTTCCTCGAAAAAATGTTTCTTATCTGGTATGTGTGGAAAAAAATGAAGATAAAGCCGGCAGAGTATATACCCATCACCAGCTGGCTGATTCATACCGTGCTTCTGATAATTCTGTTCGTGCTTATCGATCACCGGGTCATTGACATTCACTGACCTTTCCCCGGAAATGCCTCATCCCGTGCTGCCAGTCCTGAAATGTCAAAAAGAATTATCTTTGGGCCAAATACGCATCGCCAACAAATATGGCCCTACAATCGACAAAACTGCAGGAGTATTTCGGTACGTTCAGAAGAAATATAGTGGGAATAGACCAGGAGTATAACTCTCCCGGCGGTCTGAGGAAAATCATTTATTGTGACTGGATAGCCAGCGGCAGGCTCTACGGGCCTATAGAAGAGAAGATGAGTCACCTCTTCGGCCCTTTCGTTGGTAATACCCATACGGAAACCTCTGAGACCGGATCAATGATGACCTGGGCTTACCATCATGCACAGGAAATTATCAAAAAGCACGTTAACGCTGGCCCTGACGATGTACTGATAGGCGCCGGCGCCGGAATGACGGCAGTCATCAACAAATTCCAGAGGATACTGGGGCTTAAGGGATGCAACTACCCCAAAACGTCCCGATGCCTCAGCGAAACAGAGCGCCCGGTGGTATTCATCACCCATATCGAGCATCACTCAAATCAGACATCATGGTATGAGACCATGGCAGATGTCGTAATCATTGAGCCTGGGAAAGACCTGACCGTCAGCCCGGAGAACCTGGTAAAAGCACTGGAAAAATACAGCAGCCGGAAGTTCAAGATAGGCTCATTCTCAGCCTGCTCCAACGTGACGGGTGTCTTTACACCATATCACTCCATGGCCCGTATCATGCATGAACACGGGGGGCTTTGTTTCGTCGACTTCGCAGCTTCAGCTCCGTATGTGGATATAAACATGCACCCGGACGATCCCATGGAGAAACTTGATGCCATCTTTTTTTCACCCCATAAGTTCCTCGGCGGACCGGGATCATCAGGTATCATGCTTTTTGATAAATCGTTGTATAAAACAACAGTTCCCGACCAGCCCGGAGGCGGTACCGTTGACTGGACCAACCCGTGGGGTGAATACAAGTACGTTGACAGTATTGAGGCAAGGGAAGACGGGGGTACACCCGGATTCCTGCAGATGATCAGGGCAGCGCTGGCAATCAGGCTCAAGGAGCAGATGGACACTGCAATGATACGGAAACGTGAGGAGGAACTGCTGGATAAGACATTCAGGGGTCTGGGAGCAATCGCGGGGCTTAATATACTGGCAGCCAACATTAGGAACAGACTTGGTGCGGTCTCATTCTACATTGAGGGACTGCATTACAACCTTATTGTCAAGCTTCTGAGTGACAGATACGGCATACAGGTCAGGGGCGGCTGTGCCTGCGCAGGCACATACGGCCACTACCTGCTTGATGTCACCTATGACCACAGCCATCGGATCACGGAAATGATCAACAGGGGTGACCTGTCGGAGAAACCTGGCTGGGTAAGACTCTCCCTTCATCCCACTATGACAGATGAAGAGCTTGATACTGTTATTGCCGCCCTGCGTGAGATAAGGGATCACGCCCCGGAATGGGGCAATGAATATGTCTACAACAGAAGAACCAACGAGTTCACTCACAGGGATGACACCGGTGCAGGCAGGGAAAGAGTCCTCTCATGGTTCGACTTTAAGAGCTGAATGAGATGAAAATTACTGAGGTTACAGCGGAAGCACACAGTAAGGAATTCATTGAGTTGTCGAAGCGGCTTTACAAAGGAGATCCAAACTGGGTCTGTCCCCTCGACGGTGAGACGGAATCTGTCTTTGATCGGTCGCGCAATGCAGCCTTCGCCCATGGCGAAGCGACACGGTGGATACTCTCCGATGATCACGGCAAGACAATCGGGAGAGTGGCCGCCTTTATTGACGAGATACGGTCGAAAGCCAACCGCCAGCCGACCGGCGGACTCGGTTTCTTCGAGGTTATCGAGTCGCGCGAGGCTGCATTCATGCTATTTGACACTGCCCGTCAGTGGCTGACGGAGAGGGGGATGAAGGCCATGGACGGGCCAATCAATTTCGGTGAGAATGACAACTACTGGGGCCTCCTGGTGGAGGGATTCATGCAACCAGGCTTCGGCATGCCCTACAATAAACCCTATTACAGGCAGTATTTCGAAGAGTACGGGTTCCGAACCTACTTCGAACAGTACAGCTATCACAAGGATGTGGCCTCCGTGGAGGTATTCCCGGAACGGTTCAGGAAGATCGCGGAGTGGATATCAAAAAGGCCCGGTTATACTTTCCGCCATTTTGAGTTCTCGCAGAGCGAAAGGTTCGCCGCAGACATGGTTGAGATTTACAACGCCACGTGGTCAGTTTTCAAGGAGGATTTCACTCCCCTGGACCCGGCCAGGATCAGGAACACCCTCAACCAGGCCAGGGCATTCATCGATCCGGAACTTGTATGGTTCGCCTATCACAATGATAAACCTGTGGCCTTCTTCATCATCTTCCCTGACCTTAACCAGATCATTAGGCACTTCAACGGCAGGCTGACTCCCTGGAACAAGATCCGGTTCATCTATTATAAGCTGACTCATGAGATGACCCGGGTCAGGGCGCTGGTGGCAGGGGTACACCCATCCTACCAGAACAGCGGTATTGAATCTGCCATCTTTCTTGAAATCTTCCGCGTCTTCAGACGCAAAAGGTACATAAAGGAGCTTGAACTGTCATGGGTAGGCGACTTCAACCCGAAGATGATCTCAATTTACGAGGCCATCGGGGCACATAAAGCCAAAACACACCTTACACTCAGGTACATGATAGATGACACCCTGCCATTTATAATGTACAAGGATGAAATGGATGAGAACCGTGCTGCCCGGGAGGCAAAACTGAAGAACTGAAATTTTTTTTACACACCTTTTGTATTTTCTTTATTGTTCATTATCTTTGCACTCCCTTGAAAAAGGGATTTTTGAACAGTAATAAAATTTTTCAGGAAGATGAAAGAAGGTATACATCCGAACAATTACAGGCTGGTTGTATTTCAGGATATGTCAAACGGATTCACCTTTATGACCCGTTCAACAGCAGCATCACGCGATACCATCAAATGGGAGGATGGCAAGGAGTATCCGCTGATCAAGCTTGAGATCTCAAATACATCACATCCGTTCTATACCGGAAAGATGAAGCTCGTTGACACCGCCGGCAGGGTTGACAAGTTCATGAGCCGTTACAAGGATCATCTCGGCAAGAAATCGAAGTAGGTGTTAATTATATTGCAATGAGCTGCCTTAAACAAGGCGGCTTTTTTTTTGTTTGACAGTTTCAGGGCGACGGGGATTGACGGAGAGGGCCCGTGGAAAAACCGGGAAAGACGCTACGGCAGACCGGACAGCCGCCTGGAAAAACCGGACTGGCCACAGCGGCAAACCGGACTGGCCACAGCGGCAAACCGGACTGGCCACAGGGGCAAACCGGACTGGCTACAGCGGCAAACCGGACACCCGCCTGGAAAAACCGGACTGACCGCCACAATACCGGAGGTGGCTCACGGAATACCGGCCCGGAGAGGATGATGAACCATTATTAAGTAAATTTGCATACTTTTACCCGATATGGAAAAGAAGGTTTTCGGAAAGTGGGACAGGCTTGGCCTGCATGAGCTGATAGATGAGGGGAGGGAAATTATCCCGATACTTTCTGACGGCGATGACCAGGAACTGGAGGAGGTACAGATACCTGACACCGTTCCTTTGCTGCCGCTTCGCAATACAGTACTGTTTCCGGGGGTTGTGATACCAATTGCCGTCGGCCGTTCGAAATCGGTACAGCTTGTGCGTGATGCCTACCGCGGAGACAGACTGGTAGCCGCAGTGGCACAGCTTGACGCCGAAGTGGATGACCCCGGAGTGCGTGACCTGAATGTGGTTGGCACCCTCGGCCAGGTGGTCAAGCTGCTGGAGATGCCTGACGGCACCACCACTGCCATAATCCAGGGCCGCAGAAGGGTCTCGGTTGAGACCATTATCCAGACTGATCCATATATGACTGCCAGGGTAAGGGCTATGCCTGAACCCAGGGGAGTGGAAGACGAGAAGGATTTCGAGGTGATCATCGGCTCGCTGAAGGACCTCTCGGTAAAAATCGTCAAGCTGAACCCAAATATCAGCCCGGAGGCCACATTTGCCGTTCGGAACATTGAGAACAGCACCTACCTGATTAATTATATCAGTGCCAACACCGAGATCAACGTCAACGACAAGCAGAAGCTGCTTGAGGCGACCACGATCAGGGAGCGCGGACTGCGCCTGCTTGAGCACCTGGTGCGCGAGATACAGCTGCTGGAGCTTAAGAATGAGCTGCAGTCAAAGGTCAAGTACGAGATAGACCAGCAACAGCGCGAGTTCCTGCTTCACCAGCAGATGAAGACCATACAGAATGAGCTTGGAGGCAATCCTATTGAAAAGGAGGTAGAGGAATTCCGGGCCAGGGGTGAAAAGAAGACATGGAGCGAGGATGTCGCAAAGGTATTCAACCGGGAGGTTGACAAACTTTCACGCCTCAATCCTGCCGCAGCTGAATACTCGGTGCAGGTTAACTATATCCAGACTCTTCTTGAACTGCCCTGGAACGAATATACCACTGACAACCTTGACCTGAACAATGCTCAGAACGTTCTTGATGAAGATCATTACGGCCTTGAGGAGGTGAAGGAGAGGATACTGGAGCACCTGGCAGTGCTGAAACTGAAGGGTGACCTGAAGTCGCCCATACTCTGCCTCTACGGTCCTCCGGGAGTGGGCAAAACCTCGCTGGGCAAGTCAGTTGCCCGTGCACTGGGGCGAAGATATGCACGCATGTCTCTTGGCGGGCTCCATGACGAGGCTGAAATAAGGGGCCATCGCAAGACATACATCGGAGCCATGCCCGGAAGGGTGGTACAGAATATCAGGAGAGCCGGCTCTTCCAACCCGGTATTCATACTTGACGAGATTGACAAGGTGGGACAGGATTTCAGGGGAGACCCGTCGTCGGCACTGCTTGAGGTGCTTGACCCGGAGCAGAACACCCACTTCTATGACAACTTCCTTGAGCTGGAGTATGACCTTTCAAAAGTACTCTTTATAGCCACAGCCAATACATTGTCAACAGTCAGTCCCGCCCTGCGCGACAGGATGGAACTGATAGAGATTTCAGGATACCTGGTTGAGGAGAAGCGTGAGATAGCCGTGAAGCACCTCATCCCCAAGCAGCTGGAGGCCCATGGAGTACTGGCCGGGCAGTTCTCCCTCAGCCGGGAGTTAATCGATACGGTGATCCAAAAGTATACACGGGAATCAGGCGTCAGGGAGCTGGATAAAAGGATAGCCAAGCTGGTCAGGTTCAGGGCACGTGAGATTGCCTTCGACCTGAAAACCGATCCGGATATCACCCCTGCAAAAGCGGAGGAGATTCTAGGACCGCCAAAGTACATCAGGGATATCTATGACGGCAATGACCAGGCTGGTGTTGTCACCGGGCTGGCATGGACTGCCACCGGCGGAGAGATACTTTTCGTCGAAACAAGCCTCAGCCGCGGTAAAGGAAACCTTACCCTCACCGGTAACCTCGGCGATGTAATGAAGGAATCGGCTGTGATAGCCCTTGAATATCTCAAGGCACATGCCTCTCTCCTGGACCTGCCGGAGAACTTTTCGGAAAAATGGAATATTCATATCCATGTTCCCGAGGGTGCAATTCCCAAGGACGGTCCGTCGGCGGGAATAACAATGGCTGTGTCGGTTGCATCTGCCTTCACTCAGAGAAAGGTGAAGAAGTATGTTGCAATGACCGGCGAGATCACACTGCGCGGTAAGGTATTGCCGGTGGGAGGCATCAAGGAAAAAATCCTCGCCGCAAAACGCGCCGGGATTAAGGAGATAATCCTTTCGGAACAGAACCGCAAGGATGTGGAGGAGATAAATGAAAAGTATGTCAGGGGGTTGAAATTCATGTATGTAAATACTATCATGGACGTGCTTGACCATGTGCTGCTAAGACAGAAGGTTGCCAATGCACGGATAATAGAATTCGACTAATAACAGAACCGCGACATGGATAAAATTGCTGTTTTCCCGGGCTCATTTGACCCGTTCACAGTGGGTCACGAATCGATCGTTAAAAGAGCACTTCCGCTTTTTGACAGGGTGGTCATCGCCGTGGGTGAGAATGCGGAAAAGAAAAATCTTTTCACCATTGAGGCGCGCATGAAGATGATTGCAAAGGTATTTGAGGGGGAGAGCAAGGTAAAGATCACCCGTTACAGCGGCCTTACGGTGGAATTCTGCCGCAGTCATGGAGCCCGCTATATCCTGAGGGGTCTCCGCACGGCAGCTGACTTTGAATATGAAAGAGCCATGGGTCACATGAACTGGAAGATGGCTCCGGAGATAGATACTGTGTTCCTGCTCACAAGTACCGAACACACTCCCATTAATTCAACGATTGTCCGTGACATTATCAAAAACGGCGGTGATGCTTCCATGTTCGTGCCTGCAGTCATTAAAATCACGGACTATTTAGGCAGGTAAAAGCATCTTTTACCGGATGCCCGGGGCCGGGTGAAACAGTCGGTTCACGGATAGGATCTTCATGGTCACCGGATATGGATCCGGGAATGGTGCACAGGTTAATTCTACTTCACCTTCAGCGTATAGTTCAGCAGGTCAAGCAGGCTCTGGAAAGTATTTGATTTGATCCTGGCTATCTCTTCAGGAGCCAGCCATTCGGCATGAGTGATTCCCTCCGATGCCTGCGGGTCAACGGTCATCTCTCCGCGGTATCTCATCCTGAACCACCATGTCTTCTTCATGTAAGGCTTGTTGTCAAATAGGTATGTATGGTAACTGGGGGGCAGTGACCCCTCGATGGCATGGCCATGGATGTTGCACTCCTCTTCTACCTCCCTGAGTGCGCATTCCTCAGGGGTTTCACCCTCTTCCATATGCCCCTTGGGAAGATCCCACCTGCCGTAACGCATTATGAACAGGTACCGTCCCGATGGGTGTCCTACCAGTCCGCCGGCAGCTTCTGTCACAACAAACCATGACGAAAACACCTTCCAGAGGTTGTTGATATTGGATGAATAAATATTAAGAGATGGAATTTCATTATTGACGGCAAACTGTGATATTTGAGCGAATAGTTCCTCCGGCTGGTTGTATTTGTGATAAAGGGTGTATTTTTGCACCCTGTCAGGCTCGGGGGAGAGAGTGATAACCCTGTTGTCAAAATATATCTTATACTTCACCATATGTACGATACAGCCAGGAAAACCGCAGAATACCTGTTACAAATTAACGCAATTAAATTACAACCGGCAAAACCTTTTACCTGGGCTTCAGGATGGAAGTCTCCCATTTATTGCGATAACCGCATGACTCTCTCCTTTCCTGAGGTGCGGGGGTTCATTCGTGATTCATTCGCTGCCGGGGTCCGGGACCTCTATCCGGGTGCAGAACTGATAGCAGGTGTGGCCACCGGCGCCATAGCCCACGGTGCACTTGTGGCTGAGGCCCTGGGGCTGCCTTTCATCTATGTGAGGTCAGGTGCAAAGGATCATGGACTTGGCAACCAGATAGAAGGTCACTTTGAGAAGGGGCAGAAGGTGGTTGTGATAGAAGACCTCATCTCAACCGGGGGAAGCAGCCTTGGCGCCGTCAGGGCTCTGCGCGAAGCGGGTTGTGAAGTGCTGGGCATGATAGCTATTTTCACCTACGGATTCACCAGGGCCACGGATGCATTTGCCACGGAAGGATGCAGGCTTGACACACTCAGTAATTACAATGTGCTGGTTGATATGGCCGCAGAATCAGGATATATTTCGCAGGGCGATGTCGAGACACTGAAGGAGTGGCGCAAGGACCCGGCAGGATGGGGTGCACGGTTATGAGCCCGATGACAACTTTTACCAGCAGGAGGGGAGAGGTGCCATGCGGTGACAGCGACCTGTATGCCTTTCTCACTGATATGCGGAATTTCAGGTCAGTCATCCCGGACGGGGAGGTGACTGACTGGGAGGCTACTGAAGACCACTGCAGCTTTAAGACTGTAAGCACCGGACGGATAAAAGTCTCCCTTTCCGAAGCATTGCCTCATTCGGAACTCAACTATGAGGCAGAATCGTTCCTCACCGGCAGGGTGAAGGTGAGGATCAGCCTGGAGTACATCAGCAACATGAGATCTGCAATACGCATAGATGCAGGGTTGAACATGAACCCCCTCCTGCGGATGCTCATTGGTGATTCTGCCGGGAAATACCTTGAGACCCTGATGGACCTTATTGAGTCATACGGCGGATATGACCGGGTCAGAGGATGTAATCAATCTCCCTGAATGCATAAAGACGGACAGTCCCGTCCCTTCTCCTTACCGCAAGCATGCCGTCAGGCATGACACTTTCAATCATCCCTTCAAACTCCCCCTTTTCATCTGAGTAGAGGTGCCACTCCCCGGCTCTGTACAGGGCGTTGTGATATTCCTTTTCCATTAGGTCAATCTCCCCTTTGATGATCATGGCATATCTTCTGTCAAGTGCTGCAGTAAGCTCCCGTGTGACAGATGGCAGGTCATGTTCCCTGCCTGTCACATGGCAGAGGGAGACCGGGTTGGGTGCACCGCTCCTGAACGTAACCTGGTTGACATTCAGACCTATGCCGGCAATGGTACTGCCCAGCGTATCACCAGTAATGGTGTTCTCAATGAGGATGCCTGCAATTTTGTCATCTCCGGCATAGATGTCATTTGGCCATTTGATTCCTGCCCGTGAGGTATACGCTGAGACCAGGTCATATACTGCCAGGGAGACCATCCGGGAAATGATGAACTGGTCAGCGGGCCTGACCATAACCGGGTATAGTATCACGCTCATCAGCAGGTTTTTGCCGGGTTCACTTTCCCAGCTGTTGCCGTGCTGGCCTCTCCCGCTCTCCTGGAATGATGCGGTTATTACCGTTCCTTCGGCAGGGGGTGACTCCCTGAGCATCGCGGCTGCAACCGTGTTGGTTGATGACACTTTTTCACAGTACCTGACATGAGAACCTATTATCATGATAATCACCTCTTAAAGGGATGTTCCTATGGCATTAAAGTGCCGTTGTGCATCCCCTGAACAAATTGGCACCCAAATTGTAAAAAGAGTTTAAGCCGGGCTAAAATACGGATAAATGTTCGTAATTTTGCGGCTAATAGCAGAACTGTTTATTACTGAAAAGATTATTGATGAGAAAAGGCAAAAAGGAGGCCGCCGGGGTAACTGAAAGTATTGTCAGGGGTCTGTTTGAGAAGAAGGGTGAAAAGGTGGCTCTTATTGATCTGAGAAATATTGAAAGCAGGATGTGTGACTGGTTTGTGATCAGTCACGCTTCTTCCACCAAACAGGTTGATTCTCTTGCATGGTCAGTTGAGGATGCGGTAAGAAAGGAGACAGGTGTAAAGCCTTTCCACATTGAGGGAAGGGAGAACTGCATCTGGGTCCTCCTTGATTACGGTGATACCCTGGTGCATATTTTCCAGAAGCCTTACAGAGAGTTTTATGATCTTGAGTCTTTATGGGCTGACGGCCACATAACGTACCTCGAGGACAACCCAGAGAAGAAAGGATAAATGATACTATGGCAGAGAGCAAGGAGACTCCGAAGTCAAACAAGAACGATAAGAATAACGGCAAGTCGTGGTTCAACTCAAGCTGGCTGTTTGCAATTCTTTTACTGACGTTCATCGTCTTCCAGGTCCTGACCTCCGGTAAATATACCCAGAAGGCAGGTCAGAGAGAGATAGAGGAGATGGTCATGAATCATGACATCGAAAAGGTGATCGTGGTGAATGAGGAACAGGCTGAGATATATATCAAGGCTGATTCGCTCAAGAGCGGGCGTTATCCTGATTTTGCGGAGCATCGTGGTTTCGGGCTTCAGCCCCCCAAACCCCATTTCTATCATACCTTCGGAACAGTGGAGCTGTTCCAGCAGTTCTTTGAAGCCGCCCAGGACAAGGCCGGATATACTGAGGACGAGCGTATTTACCTGGAGTACCAGAAAAGGAAGGATTATCTTGCCACTTTCCTGGGAGTGATCCTCCCCTTCCTGATCATTGCCGCACTCTGGATTTACTTTATGCGCCGTATGTCTGCGGGTGCCGGAGGCGGTGCCGGAAACATTTTCAGCGTAGGCAAGTCGAAGGCGCAGATATTTGACAAGGACACACACATAAAGATTAACTTCACCGATGTTGCTGGGCTTGAAGAAGCGAAGACGGAGGTGATGGAGATAGTTGATTTCCTGAAGAACCCGAAGAAGTATACCTCTCTCGGGGGAAAGATACCCAAGGGAGCATTGCTTGTCGGTCCTCCCGGAACGGGTAAGACACTGCTTGCCAAGGCTGTCGCAGGTGAGGCCAACGTTCCATTCTTCTCCATTTCGGGTTCTGATTTCGTGGAGATGTTTGTTGGCGTCGGGGCCTCGCGCGTGAGGGATCTCTTCAAGCAGGCCAAGGAGAAGGCTCCCTGTATCGTATTCATTGACGAGATTGATGCAGTGGGCCGTGCCCGTGGCCGCAACCCGAACTTCGGAGCCAATGATGAGCGTGAGAACACCCTTAACCAGCTTCTTACCGAGATGGATGGCTTCGGCACCAACAGCGGGGTTATCATACTCGCTGCCACAAACCGGGCCGACATACTTGACAAGGCTCTTCTCAGGGCAGGCCGTTTTGACCGTCAGATACACGTTGAGCTTCCTGACCTGAAGGAGCGGGAAGCAATCTTCAAGGTGCACCTCCGACCGATCAAGCTTTCCGAAGGCTTTGACATCTCGTTCCTGGCAAAACAGACACCCGGGTTCTCCGGCGCTGACATCGCAAACGTATGCAACGAGGCAGCCCTCATAGCAGCCCGGCGCAACAAGACACTTGTTGAAAAGCAGGATTTCCTTGATGCCATTGACCGTATCATCGGAGGTCTGGAGAAAAAGAACAAGATCATATCCCAGGAGGAGAAGAAGACAATTGCATATCATGAGGCCGGCCACGCCACCGTCAGCTGGCTCCTGGAACATGCCAGCCCGCTGCTCAAGGTGACCATAATCCCCAGGGGCAAGGCACTGGGAGCAGCATGGTACCTGCCTGAGGAAAGATCAATCTCGACACGTGAGCATATCCTTGACGAGATGGCCTATGCCCTGGGAGGCAGAGCCGCTGAGGAACTGGTCATCGGAAAGATATCAACCGGGGCGCTGAGTGACCTGGAAAAGGTTACCAAGCAGGCATATGCCATGGTGGCTTACTTCGGTATGTCAGGCCAGGTGGGTAATATCAGCTTCTATGACTCTTCAGGGCAGTCAGACTACGGCTTCACCAAGCCTTACAGTGAGAAAACAGCCGAACTGATTGATGCGGAGGCAAAGAAGATTGTGGAAGAGTCATATGAAAAGGCCAAAGAGATCATATCGTCAAATATTGACGGACTGAAGCAGCTGGCTGAACAGCTCCTTGAGAAGGAGGTCATTTTCAGTGAGGACCTTGAACGGATCTTCGGCAAACGAAAGGGAGAGAAACCGGTTGAAGACGGAGTACAGGCACCCCAGGCTGTGACAGTGCAGGCCGGTGATGTCAACCCCGTGGCAGAAGATCCCGGGATTGTCGCAGCCCCTTCAGCTCCCGCTGCTCAGGCTGATGATGCACCAGGTACTGCCGATGGAAAATGAATGGGTGGTCATAGCCGGCTTCAGTGATGATGTACGAAGCCAGGTGGCGGTTGAAAGGCTGCAGAACAACGGCATTGACGCCGTGGCGGTGGACAAGCGTGACAGTATCTACAAAATAGGGGAGATAGAGATTTTTGTCCATCGTGACAATGTGCTCATCGCCAAAGAAATAATTAAGGATCTGTAAAGTGACCAATCTCATCAGGCGCACGGTAACAGGTGCCTTCATAGTGATATTCGTACTCGGCGGGCTCTGGTTTAATCCCGTCTCCTTCTTCATCGTGGGAGCCGTGATGATAGCAGGCACCCAGCGGGAATACTATATCATGGTCAGGGGAACAGGGGTGAGGCCCCAGCTGGTGACGGGCATAATAAGCGGCTTCCTGCTTTACCTTATCTCCACAGCAGTGGCGCTCGGCTGGCTCTCCAGGGCCTGGTTCCTGGCAATGATACCGGTGATATCAATTGTGATGGTCATAGAACTCTTCCGTAATGTGGAAAGACCGTTTGACTCACTGGCACACACCTTTTTCTCCATACTCTACACCGCAGTTCCTTTTTCAATGTTTCCCTTTTCGGCATTCAACCAGACCGGCCTCAGCCCGCTGGTCGCGATACCGGGGATTGAGTTCTCACCGGGAATTATGGTCGGTTTCTTTCTGCTTCTCTGGACCAATGATACCGGGGCCTACCTTGTGGGATCGGCACTTGGAAGGCACCGTCTCTTTGAACGTATCTCCCCGAAGAAATCATGGGAAGGATTCTTCGGAGGACTCGTACTTACGCTGCTGGTGGCAAGACTCTTCTCCGGCTGGCTCGGCGTGGCTGACACCGCAGGCTGGATGATAATTGCACTGATAATTTCAGTGGGCGGTACCTTTGGTGACCTTCTTGAATCAATGCTCAAGAGGAGCCTGGGACTGAAGGATTCCGGGACCATCATGCCCGGACACGGAGGATTTCTTGACAGGTTTGACAGCGTGGTGGTGGCCTTCCCGCTTGTCTACCTTTACCTGGCAATAATGGTTTGATATGAAGGTGGGAAAATTCAGGATTCACAGGGAGGGATACAAAATCATAGCAGGAGTGCTGTCAGCACTTACAATACTCAACATTGCGGGATGGCTGGTATGGCCCGGCCCGACAGTATATCATTTCATTGCCATGGGTGCTTCAATTCTCCTGTTCTTTTTCATCCTGATGTTCTTCCGAACCCCTGCAAGGCCGGTTGAACCTGATCCGCTCCTTATTTACGCACCTGCCGATGGCAAGATAGTGGTCATTGAGGAGACATATGAAAAGGAATATTTCAGGGAGAACCGCCTGCAGATATCCATATTCATGTCGCCATTCAACATGCACAGCAACAGGTATCCCATTTCGGGCACCGTGACATGGACGCATTACCAGCCAGGGAAGAAATATCACGCCCGCAGCCCCAAATCCTCAGAACTGAACGAAAGGAGCAGCATCGTTGTTACAAGTGAGAGCGGCACAGAGATACTGGTGAGGCAGGTGGCCGGCGCGGTGGCCCGACGGATTGTCACCTACTCCAGGAAGGAAGAGAAAGTCCACCAGGGAGACGAACTGGGATTCATCAAGTTCGGATCACGCGTTGACATATTCCTCCCGGTTGATACTGAAGTGGATGTTCAGATGTTTGAACAGGTGAGGGCCAGCAGAACAATACTTGCAAGAGTTATTTAACGTAGAATAAAAATGAAAGAAGACAATAGAATCATCGATCTGGCACCTGACGTGAAATGGATCGGGGTGCTGGATTATGACATTAAGACATTTGACATCGTGATGCATACCGATCACGGCACTACCTATAATTCCTATTTCATCAACGCAGAGAAGAAAACTGTCGTCGAAACTGCCAAGGAGAAATTCAGTGACGTATTCCTCAGCAAGCTGCGCAGGGTTACTGACCCGGCCGAGCTGTCATATATCGTTCTTGACCATACTGAACCGGATCATTCCGGAGCCATGCGCCAGCTACTTGACCTGGCGCCGGAGGCCGTGGTTGTGGGCAGCGGTAACGCCATAAGGTATCTCAGTGACATCGTCAACAGGCCGTTTAAATCACTGGTTGTGAAGGACGGAGACACGCTTGACCTCGGCAACAAGACCCTCAGGTTCATCTCTGCCCCCAACCTGCACTGGCCTGACAGCATATATACCTACCTCGTTGAAGACAAAATCCTCTTTACATGTGACTCGTTCGGGGCTCACTATTGTCATGAGGAGATGTTTGATGACCTGACGGGAGATTATCATGCCGATTTCAAGTATTATTTCGACGTGATACTCAAGCCATACAGTAAATTCATGTTAAAGGCAATAGAGAAGATCCGCCCGCTTGACATCTCGATGATAGCTACCGGACACGGACCGATACTCAGGAAACACTGGCGGAAGATTGTGGATGAGACGCATGATCTTGCATCGGATTATATCAGGCTGACTGAACGGAATGGCACCAGGAGGCTGCTTATCACGTATGTCTCGGCATACGGGTATACCGCGGAGATGGCCAGGCTCATTGCAGCTGGTGCCTCGGCGGTTGATAATGTTGAGGTTGAGGTTATGGATATCGAAACTGCTGATATTGGGGAGATAGATTCAAAGCTGACCATAGCTGATGGCATAATCGTCGGTTCTCCGACAATCAACCAGAATACGCTGCTTCCGGTCTACAGGCTTGTTGCAATGGTCAGCCCGCTCCGCGACAGGGGTAAGCTGGCCGGATCATTCGGTTCCTACGGATGGAGCGGAGAGGCGCCTTTACTGATTGCCTCGATGCTGAAGAACCTGAAACTGAAATATTTTGAGGAGCCTGCAGCATACAAGTTCATCCCTGAAAGCAGCAAGGAAAAGCCGCTGGTGGAATACGGTGAGCGTTTCGCCCGCAGGCTGGCGGAAGAGCCTGCAGAGAACTGACCGGGCTGCCGCGGGAGTAAGCTGCCGCAGGATAACCGGCCCGCCGCCTGAAGAACCCCTGGAGAAGCGGGGATCAGCCACCTGCAGCCGGCGGCAGATTCAGATCCGGCACCCGGCGGCAGATTCAGACCCGGAACCCGGCGGCAGATTCAGACCCTGCAGCCGGCGGCAGATTCAGACCCGGAACCCGGCGGAACCGGACGGGGGCCGGATTGAGCGACAAACAATAAATACAAAGAGACAGGCCTCACGACCTGTCTCTCTCATTTTCAAAAACCAACCTGAAAACTGTTCAGCAATTACGAGATGCTGATGGTGCGGATCTTGTCCTTCTTCTTCTCTTCCTCCAGCTTCGGGATCTCAACATTCAGGATACCATCCCTGTAGGTGGCTCCTATCCTCTCGCCGTTGACATCCTCGGGCAGGTAGAAACTGCGGCAGAATGAACTGTAACTGAACTCCCTGCGCCTGTAGCCCTCAAGATCATCCTGCTTCTCCTCCTTCTGCTCAGCAGAAATGGTGAGAACCTCATCCTTGACCTCAATCTTAAGGTTCTTCTTGTCCATGCCAGGTACGGCAAGCTCAAGATAGAAAGCCTTCTCATCTTCCCTTATATTCACTGCAGGAAGACTGGTTGAACTCCTGGTGAATGTGGGGAAAAAATCCTCATTCAGGAAATCCGACAACGTAAGCGGTTTGTAATTCCTTCTGGTGATCATTGGTAACATAGCAACCTCCTTTTTTATATTGTTCAACTTTATTTGCATTTACACCCTCTATATTTCAATTCATGTGCCGCCTCCTTAATAGTGCCATAATGGCATAAAAACAGGATTATGGCATGACAATGTGGCATTTTATGCTATCGGGTTGTTAAACCGGGAATTATTTCTAACTTTGAAATTGCACTGTTTAAACTGCACCCGGATGTGCGGAAAACCTAAAACCTGACCAATCTGAAAATATGAATACAACCCTGCGTAATATTCTCATACTGATAGGGCTGGCATTGATGGTATACCTTTTCTGGTATTTCCGGAACATTATTGCCTATGTGCTTGCTGCAGGGGTAATCTCGCTGATTGGCAGGCCGGTGGTTGACCTGCTGAACGGAATCCGGATCTGGAAGTTCCGGTTCCCGAAAGCACTGAGTTCACTGCTGACGCTTCTGATGCTCTACGGTCTGCTTGCCCTCTTTTTTGTCATCTTTATCCCGCTTGTCAGCCGTCAGATTGATGCCCTGTCAGGCTTTGATGCAGGTTCCATTGTGCAGGGTCTCCGTGACCAGCTTGACAGGCTTGACCTGGCCATCAGGAAGATCTACAGGGATATGCCTGCTGACAAGACCCTGTATGACATTGCTGTGACAACCATCACCAATATTCTCAATCCTGCTTCAATAACCGATTTTGCCGGAAACATTGTAACGGTTCTCCGCAAGATGATTGTTGCCTTTGTTGCAATAACATTCCTTGCCTTCTTCTTCCTGAAGGATGAGGGGCTGTTCAAGGAGACAATCATGGTGACGGTACCCGACCAGTATGAGGCCAGGATACGAAATGTCTTGCATTCGATAAAAAAGCTGCTGATAAGATATTTTATCGGAATCATACTGCAGTGCACGGTTGTGCTTATCAATATCACCATCGGGATGACCATAGTGGGCTTTCCGTTTCACCAGGCGCTGGTGATGGGGTTGCTGGTCGGGATCTTCAATGTAATTCCCTATGTCGGCCCGTGGCTTGGAGGTTCCGTTGCTGTACTCATGGGGGTTGCCACAGCGGTGACAACCACCGGATATCCCGTCATCTGGCTGCTGATGATTTATATGGTCATTGTCATCGCCTGCACGCAGATCATTGACAACAACCTTATTCAGCCCATGATCTATTCGCGAAGCGTCAATGCCCACCCGATTGAGATCTTCCTGGTAATCTTTGCGGTGGGCAGTTTTGCCGGCATTGCAGGAATGATACTGGCCGTGCCGGCCTATACTGCACTAAGGGTCTTTGCCCGGGAGTTCTTCTACAATTTCGGGCCTGTGAGGAAGATCACCTCCGGCCTCGGGAAAGAAGGGAGGGAGCCGGAAACAGAGGTGAAATGATGAGTGCAGGAAAAACATTCGGCAATATCTTCAGATTCTATTATGACGGATTCCGCTCCATGTCATGGTGGGGGAAAAGGGTATGGATGATCATCCTGATCAAACTGTTCATTATGTTTCTGATACTCAGACTTTTCTTCTTTCCTGACTTCCTGAAGGTCAATTTCGGCACTGACAGCGAGAGGGGAGATTATGTCCTTGAACAATTAACAGGTAATAAATGATACTATGATTGAAAACATTGACCTATCCCTGGTAAACTGGTCGAGGGGGCAGTTCGCGCTGACTGCCATTTATCACTGGCTCTTTGTACCCCTGACTCTCGGTCTTTCGTTCATCCTCGCATTTATGGAGACCATTTATGTGCGCACCGGTGATGAGACCTGGAAGAAGATCACGAAATTCTGGATGACACTCTTTGGCATCAACTTCGCAATAGGGGTGGCCACGGGCATCATTCTCGAGTTCGAGTTCGGCACGAACTGGTCAAATTACTCATGGTTCGTGGGTGACATATTCGGTGCACCACTGGCCGTGGAAGGCATACTGGCCTTCTTCCTGGAATCGACCTTTGTGGCGGTGATGTTTTTCGGCTGGAACAAAGTAAGCAAGAAGTTCCACCTTGCCTCCACCTGGCTCGTAGCCATAGGGGCCAACCTGTCAGCTCTCTGGATACTGGTGGCCAACGCCTGGATGGAAAACCCCGTGGGAATGGTATTCAATCCTGACACTGCCCGCAACGAGATGAACAGCTTCCGCGAAGTGGTCTTCAATCCTGTGGCTGTCGACAAGTTTTTTCATACCGTCACCTCCGGGTTTGTACTGGCATCGGTCTTCGTCATCGGCATCAGTTCATGGTTCCTGATCAGGAAGAGGGAGGAGATGCTTGCCCGCAAGAGTATATTCATCGCCGGCATCTTCGGACTGGTCTCAGCCCTGGCCCTGGCCCTTACCGGAGACACCTCCGCACGTACCATTGCAAAGGTTCAGCCGGTCAAGTTTGCAGCAATGGAAGCACTTTATGAAGGGAGTGATGATGCAGGACTTACGGTCATCGGTGCACTGACTGACAGCGGGGAGCGGATCGGCGAAAAGAAGGTTCATGACATCAAAATGAAAATAGAGATACCCGGTCTGCTTTCCGTAATGACCACAGGGCAGCAGGGAGGCTATGTGCCCGGAATCAAGGACCTGATCAACGGCAACCCCGAAAGAGGAATCATATCTGTCAGCGAGATGATGGAACGTGGCCGTTATGCCAGGCAGGTGCTGACCGATTATAAGGTGGCGAAGGAGCTGGGCGACACTGATTCAATGGCCTCGCTGGCAGCAAAATTCGAGGACCGGGATTTTAACGATAACTATTTCAAATACTTCGGATACAGCTATTTCGAACATCCCTGGCAGGTCATCCCTTCAGTCCCTGTCACCTTCTATGCCTTCAGGGTGATGGTAGGTCTGGGCTTTTTCTTCATACTCCTCTTCGTGATGGCAATCTGGTTCCACCGGAGGGAGACGCTTGAAAAGAACCGCTGGTTTCTCTGGCTCGCCCTCTTCTCAATACCACTTGCATATCTGGCCAGCGAGCTCGGCTGGATCGTGACCGAGATGGGCCGCCAGCCCTGGATAATACAGAACCTCATGCCGGTACATGTGGCTGTCTCAAACATAAGCGCCGGTGCGGTTCAGACTACCTTCTGGCTTTTCGCAGTGCTCTTCACAGCCCTGCTCATTGCCGAGGTTTCCATTATGGTAAGACAGATCAGGATAGGACCAAAACATTAGGAGGAGAAAACCATGACAACAATGATATCACATGCATTCCTGCAGGATTACTGGTGGCTGATAATATCACTCCTGGCCGGTCTCCTCGTTTTCCTCCTCTTCGTGCAGGGGGGACAGTCGTTCATCTTCTCTTTGCCCCGCAATGATATGCAGCGGAAGATGGTAGTCAACTCGCTGGGGCGCAAGTGGGAGTTCACCTTCACAACCCTGGTGACTTTCGGCGGTGCCTTCTTTGCTTCCTTCCCGCTCTTTTATGCAACCAGTTTCGGTGGCGCTTACTGGGTCTGGATGGCTATACTCTTCAGCTTCATCATCCAGGCGGTAGCCTATGAATACCGCTCCAAGCCTGCCAACGTCTACGGCCCCAGGCTGTTTGACACCTTTCTCTTCATCAATGGCTCCCTGGGGCCATTCCTTCTTGGGGTTGCGGTGGCAACCTTCTTTACCGGCTCAGACTTTACCCTTGACCTCTTCAACAGGGTGACGTGGGGCTCAGGATGGCATGGTCTTGAGGCACTCCTGAACCCGGTCAACCTTCTGCTCGGGCTGGCTGTGCTCTTCCTGGCACGTGTACTGGGGCTGATGTACCTTGAAAACAGCATCGATGATGATGCCCTGAATGCTTCCATCAGGAAGGCCCTGGTGAGGAATGCCGTTCCTTTCCTCGTCTTCTTCCTGGCTTTCGTCGGTGCAATCCTTCTCGGAAACGGATACAGAGCTGATGCTGTCACCGGAGAGGTGACAATGGTGAAGCACCATTACCTTGACAACCTCCTCGGTAACATCTTTACCCTGGTTCTGTTCCTGGGTGGGGTGGTCCTGGTGCTTGTATCACTGTGGCTGGCCATCTTCAAGGGATCCCGCAGGGCGATATGGCTGGCAGGCTTCGGCACCGTACCGGTAGTGATGGCACTTTTCTTCCTCGCAGGTTACGGCGAAACAGCCTTCTATCCCTCATCGTCTGACCTGAACAGTTCACTGACCCTGGCAAAGGCATCATCGAGTCAGTTTACCCTCAAGACCATGATGTATGTTTCATTCATTATACCATTCGTGGTTGCATATATCTGGTATGCATGGAGTTCAATAAACCGCAGTCGAATCACCACCGAAGAGATGGCCGGTGACGGTCATGCGTACTGATCGCAATAGTTTCTTTTACCGGGAGGTACCGATGGATATTGTGCAGACGGATTTGTGGGGTTATGGCGAAGGGCCTCTGATAATTGCAGGACCGTGCAGCGCCGAGAGTGAGGAGCAGCTCATGGCCATCGCCGTGGCTCTGAAGGCCACAGGGAGGGTGCATCTCTTCAGGGCCGGCCTCTGGAAGCCGCGCTCCCGGCCTTCATCATTCGCAGGGGAGGGGTTCAGGGCGCTGGGGTGGCTCAAAAGGGTGAAGGAGGAGACAGGGCTGCCGGTTACAGTTGAGGTAGCCTCACCCGAACATGCCATCGCATGCCTGGAGGCAGGCATAGATGCCGTGTGGCTGGGAGCGCGGACAGTGTCAAACCCGTTCAGCGTGGATGCTATTGCCACGGCGCTTCACGGCGCTACAATACCGGTGATGGTAAAGAACCCGCTGAGTCCCGACCTTGAGCTCTGGGTGGGGGCAATAGAAAGGATTTACAGCTCAGGCATCCGAAAGATTGCCGCAGTGCACCGCGGCTTCACACCTTATGATAAAAGCCGTTACCGCAATCTTCCCAAATGGGAGTTGGCAATTGAGCTCCGCAGCCGGATACCATCATTGCCGGTGATCTGTGATCCCAGCCATATGTCTGGCAGGGCTTCGCTGGTGCCCGAAACTGCCCAGAAGGCACTTGACATGAACATGGCGGGGCTGATGATAGAGGTGCATAATGATCCGTTGCATGCACTGAGTGACCGTGACCAGCAGCTTGATCCCGAAGCCTTCAGGAAAATGATGCAGGAACTGCATTTCCGGATATCCACCTCAGGCGATATAGGCTTCATCAATCACCTCGAGGAGCTGCGCAACAGGATAGACTCAATTGATCACCAGCTGATAGGATTGCTTGCTTCCCGGATGAGGATCTCGGAAGAGATGGGTGAGTTTAAATGCCGGAACGGGGTCACTGTCTTCCAGCTTGAGCGGTGGCTCGAGATACTGGAGTCACGTACACAGCATGGCATAAGCGAGGGGCTTGACAATGAGTTCGTGGGCCGGGTGATAAGGATCATACACGAAGAGTCGATCCGCTGCCAGGATGAGGTGATGAAGCGCTTACGCAGCGCCGGGGCCTGCCCTCCTCCCGGCTGCGAGGGGGAAAAGCAGTGAGATAAGTATATAAGCTGCCATGATCATTGGCAGCGCTGAAACCCTGAAGACAGCCAGAAGCACCAGGCTGATCCCCGCAAAGAGGTACCTCTCCTCGTTTCCCTTCCAACGGATTCCTGTGAGCTTCAGTGAAAACATCGGCACATTGAGCAGCATCATAACCGCAAGGAAAAAGGCCAGAAGGGAAATTATCAGAGGGGAGGCTGTCATGGTATCATAGATTTGAGAGTCAGTGAAGGCAGCAGCCAGCACAACAGATACCACAGTGAAGGCGCTGGCCGGAGTGGCCATGCCCCTGAAGGTTGTAACCTGGGTTGTGTCATTGTTGAATTTTGCCAGCCTGAGTGCAGAGGCAGCAGGAATGAGCGCTGCAACGGCAAAGGCCGGAAGAAAAGACATGCCTCCCCCTGTCAGAAGGTTCATGACTATCGCACCTGGTGCAATCCCGAAAGTGACCACATCAGCCAGGCTGTCAAGGTCCTTCCCTATATCTGAATAGGCCTTCAGCAGTCTTGCTGCAAATCCGTCTGAAAAGTCAAGCACCATCCCGGCCATAATGCAGTATGATGCATAATCATTATAACCTTTTATGGCATAAATTGTTGCGGCAAAACCACACACCAGGTTGAGAAGGGTCAGTCCGTTCGGAATGTGTCTGATCATAACTCTTTTTGAGGCTTTGCTAAATTACAATAATCCTTACAACTATTATTTGTTTATTTTTGCTACCGGATTATGAGAGATCTGACAAATATAAAGATAGCTGTAGATTTTGACGGTACCATAGTGGATCATGAGTATCCGGCAATTGGCAAGGAGAAGTTGTTTGCATTCATCACCCTGAAGGAACTGCAGAAGAGGGGAGCCCTGCTGATAATGTGGACCTTCCGTGAGGGCAAGGAACTGAAGGAAGCCGTTGACTATTGCCGGCAGAACGGAATTGAGTTCTATGCCGTCAACAGGAACTACCCGGAAGAGCAATGGACTGACGGAACACCCCGCAAGATAAATGTTGACATTTTCATTGATGACAAGAACGTGGGAGGCTTCCCCGGATGGGGCGAGGTTCTGAACCTGATTGATCCATGGTCTGACAGGGAGGAACAGGCAATGCGCGAGATAAAAAGGCGCCGTTTTAACCTGTTTGGCAAAAAATGAACAGAAGACCCATGAAGAGAAGTGCTGTATACATCTCACTGCTGAGTCTCGTACTGGTGGCCGTCATCTCATGTTCAGGCTCACCAGGAACACGCAAGGCGAAGGTGAGCGAAACCCAGGCAGAAACTGCCGGCGCTGACACCAGGCCGGCCAGGAGGCTGATTGAGGTGCTTGCACCTGCTGACAATGCGTCTTTCACCTGCAACGGGAACATCGTTTTTTCAGTGGCACACGCGGCAGGACAGATCACGGTTGATTCAGTACAGGTCTGGGTTGGCAGCAGGCTGACAGAAACTCTGACCACGCTCCCTGCTTCCAGTGAACTGAAGATGACCGGCGACCCGGGAAGGCTGTCAATCAGGGCGGTTGCCTTCTCATCAGAGTCAAAGCCGCAGACGGTGACACTCTTCGTAAACCTCCTTTCAGACATCACCCCCGTCACCTACCGGTACCGGGTTGTCAGGAGTTATCCTCATGACAGGAGGGCATATACACAGGGACTGGTTTATGATAATGGCTTCTTTTATGAAGGTACGGGCCAGCAGGGTGAATCATCGCTCAGGAAAGTAGAGGTTGAAACCGGGAAGGTGATCAGCCAGGTTAACCTTGACGGCTCACTTTTCGGTGAAGGGGTGGCACTCCTCGGCGACCGCATCTACCAGCTTACCTGGACCAGCAAGGTGGGATTTGTATATGAGAAGGAGAGCCTCAGGCAGATAAACAGAATCTACTACCAGACACAGGGATGGGGGCTGACAACGATGGGTGACAGCCTGGTGATGAGTGACGGCACAAACGTGATATGGTACCTCGACCCCGATTTCAACGTCCTTTCCTCAGTTGACGTATGGGATAACAGGGGGATGGTTGATAACCTTAATGAGCTTGAGATGATCGACGGTGAGCTCTGGGCAAACATATGGCAGACTGACCGTATTGCCCGCATTGATCCGTTAACCGGCAAAGTCCTCGGCTACGTTGACCTTGGCAACCTCCTTCCCCGCGATGAGAGAAGACCGGAGACCGATGTACTCAACGGTATTGCCTGGGATGCCCTGGGCAAACGCCTCTTCGTGACTGGCAAGTACTGGCCCCGGCTCTATGAAATCACCGTCATGCCGGTAACGCGCGACTGACCTTCAGGGAAGTCCCTTCCGGTGTTGAAAACGTGTTAATAAACCCAAGGAAAATGTTTACAATAACATATTGGGCCGGCTTTCGGGCAATGGCATTAATTGTAAATTTGAAGCTCATTAATTTAAGGAAAAAAGGGATCTTATGTCAAGGATTATAGCACTGGCAAATCAGAAGGGAGGAGTTGGAAAGACGACCACTGCAATCAACCTGGCCGCAAGTCTGGCGGCGCTTGAAAAGAAGGTACTGATTGTGGATGCAGACCCCCAGGCAAACGCCACATCAGGGGTGGGTATTGACCTCAAGCAGGTGAAGACAACCATATACGATTGTCTTATTGACGGGGTGAGTCCCAGGCAGGCAGTGCTGCAGTGCGGTATTGACAACCTTTCTGTGATTCCTTCAAACATTGACCTGGTGGGAGCCGAAATAGAGATGCTTGAGAGGCCTGAGAGGGAGAAGACGCTGAAGAAGGTCATTGCCCCGGTGGCGCCTGATTATGATTATGTCCTTATTGACTGTTCCCCGTCGCTTGGCCTGCTTACCGTCAATGCGCTCACTGCTGCTGACTCGGTGATTATCCCGGTGCAGTGTGAGTATTTTGCCCTTGAGGGGCTGGGAAAGCTTCTCAATACCATCAAGATCATCCAGACAAACCTTAATCCGGCGCTGGAGATTGAAGGGTTTCTGCTTACCATGTATGACTCACGCCTCCGGCTGGCCAACCAGGTTGTGGAGGAGGTCACCCGTCATTTCCAGCAGATGGTCTTCAACACCATTATACAGCGTAATGTAAAGCTATCCGAGGCTCCCAGCTACGGGCAGCCCGCAATACTCTACGATGCCGAGTCGAGGGGTACGGTCAACTATCTAAACCTGGCACGTGAGCTGCTCGAGAGGGTTGAAGCCAGGCAGAAGAATTAAAACCGCCAATCAGCGTTATGAACACTACAAAGAAGAGCCCGCTGGGCCGAGGTCTCGGTGCCCTCATTGAAGGTGTCGAGAAAGAGGTGCTTGAAAAGAAGGTGGAGGCCAATCTGCAGATTGACATCAATTCAATTGATGGCAATCCCTTCCAGCCCCGCACACGCTTTGACAGCCAGTCGCTTGAAGAGCTTGCTGCTTCCATCCGGCAGGTTGGGATAGTTGTTCCCCTGACTGTTCGTGAGACTGGTGATGGCCGCTATCAGCTTATTGCCGGTGAACGAAGGCTCCGCGCTGCACGCATGGCCGGCCTCACGCATGTGCCGGCCTATATCCGCACTGCCGATGACACTGCAATGCTCGAGATGGCCCTCGTGGAAAATATTCAGAGGGAGGACCTCGATGCAATAGAGGTGGCAATTACATACCAGAGGCTGATTGAAGAGTGCAGCCTCACACAGGAACAGCTCAGCGACAGGGTAGGCAAACAGCGCTCCACGGTGGCAAATTACCTGCGGCTGCTCAGGCTTCCTGCCGAGATACAACTGGGGATACGCAACAGAAACCTCACCATGGGCCATGCCCGGACACTGGTGAATATTGAAGACCCGGCGAAACAGATCAATGTCTTCTATCATATCATCGAGGAGGACCTTTCGGTAAGAGCCACCGAGGAGCTGGTAAGGCAGCTCCAGAGTGCCGCTGCCAAAGATCCGGCCAGGGCTGAGAAAAAGAAACGGCTGAACACCGAGTATGAAGAACTCTCAAAACAGCTCTCCGGTCTCTTTCAGTCTGAGGTACAGTTCAGGATAAACGAAAGAGGCAGGGGAAAGATAGTCATACCCTTCGCTGACAGTGATGAGATGGAACGCATAATCGGATTGCTCGATAAACTTAACAGGTAATTACTTATATTTGCCGGCAAACGGGAAAGGTTTGCCTTGAATCTCACCAGCAAAATAACACTAATCCTTCTCTTCACAACGGTATTGACTTCCACGGGGCAGCCCGGTGATTCACTGCCGGCAAGGAAGCAGAAGGAAAGGAGATACACTGTTGAACCTGTCCGGTCAACCATGTTCGCCGCAGCCCTGCCTGGCCTGGGACAGATCTACAACCGCAAATACTGGAAAGTGCCCTTCGTCTATGCCGGCTTCGGAGCCCTCGGGTATGCCGTTTCATTCAACACAAAGAACTACAACACATTCATAAACGCCTACCAGGATTTCACTGATATAATTCCTGAAACCGACAGCTATCTTTCCCTCCTGGTTAACCTGAATCCCGAACAGTATGACCCGGTTCTTCACCCGCTAACCTTCAATCCATCAACTGAGGCGTGGGTAAGAACCACCCTGCTCAATGGTGTGGATTATTACCGCAAATACCGTGATCTGTCATATATAGGCATTGCAGCATGGTATCTCCTGACAATAATCGATGCTCATGTCGATGCCAGCCTTTTTGACTATGATATATCTGAAGACCTTAAAGCCTCGGTCATACCACTGAATTTTAATTATACCGGTTTGTCCCCGGGCATAACATTTGCCATCACAAAGACGTTCTAGCTTTATGAAAAAAAATCTGAAAACACTGATCATCGCGATGCTGCTGATATCTGCAGCCCTTCCCGCATACCCTGTAAACGATACAATAATTATCAGAAATGATGAATCAACTGAGGTCATTGAACATGATCTCGACAGCCTGCTGAACAACTGGTTCATCAGGATGTCAGTTGCAGGCCTGGATATCTCCCCGGCCGATTCGGTTATTGCCGAGTTCAGTGATTCAATTTACAAGGACCGGATCAGCCGGATCAATTCTCTGATCATCCTTCCATACAACAATATTATCCGTAACCACATCCATGTATACACAGACCGCAAGGTAGACCGGTTCCGGGTCATGCTTGGATTACAGGATTTCTACTTTCCCATGATTGAGGACATCTTTGACTATTACGGCCTTCCCGTTGAACTGAAGTATATGGCTGTCATTGAGTCGGCACTCAATCCCAATGCCGTCAGCCGTGTCGGAGCCACCGGTTTGTGGCAGTTCATGTACAGCACCGGGAGGATGTATGGCCTGACCATCAATTCGGTTGTGGATGAGCGCCGTGATCCGGTAAAGGCCACCCATGCCGCGGCCAGATACCTGAAGGATCTTTACGGCATCTACAACGACTGGATCCTTGTAATTGCGGCATACAATTGCGGTCCGGGCAATGTCAACAAGGCTATCCGCCGTTCCGGCAACAGGAAAGACTATTGGGAAATATATTATCGTCTTCCCCGTGAGACAAGAGGATACATACCGGCATTTGTTGCCGCAACCTATGCAATGAACTATTACCGTGATCACAATATCACTCCGTTGCAGATAAATCTCCCGCTGGCCGTTGATACGGTTATGATATCCACTGACATGCACCTCGAGCAGATTGCAGCTGTTCTTGACCTGCCGCTTGACGAGCTCAGGGCCATGAACCCGCAGTACCGCACCGGGCTTGTGCCCGGGCGGAGCAGACCAAGCGGGGTGACACTTCCCCTCGACAGGCTGGGTGATTTCATAGCCATGACTGACACAATTACCGGCTACAGGAAGGATCAGTACCTGACCAGGGTGAACCAGACCTCACTGCCACAACATACGACATCCTCCTACACGCCCCCTGACGTCAGCGGCAAGACAAAGCTGACATATACAGTCAAGGACGGGGATAATCTCGGTTTTATTTCCGAATGGTATGATGTTCCCCTGTCGGAGCTTAGGTACTGGAACAACATCTATCGTAATACCATCAGGGTGGGACAGAAGCTGGCGGTTTATATTGATCCGGGGAAAGCTGAACGATACAGCAAAATCAACTCGATGAGCTTTGCCGAGAAGCAAAGACTGGAGGGAAAACCTGTGGCATCCTCCTCAACCGCTTCAGCCTCTCCGCAGGCTTCAGCAGCTTCTGCCTCCGACGGTGAATTTGAATTCTATACCGTAAGGTACGGTGATACGGTCTGGGATATAGCTAAAAAATTTGATGGTGTTTCAGCCACTGACATACTGAGACTTAACAATATATCAGATGCTTCAAGGATACAGGTGGGACAGAAGCTGAGAATCAGGAAGAAAAGCTGAATAAAAGAATAATATGCATCCCGGCAGAATCCTAGCCTTTCTGCTTACTGTCGTTCTGACACTTTTCGTTCTAAGCCTGGTGACCATCGGACCCGGGAAGGGGGACCATGGACTGCACCAGGATGAGGATGCAAATTCTGACAGTACGTGGTCTGAGACCAGGGCACCGGATTCAATACAGGCACCCCGACCTTTCCGGCCGGATTCAGTACAGGCACCCCGACCTTTCCAGCCGGGTGAAGCCCTCAAGGATTCACTTGCGGGTGGCGGCCAGTTCAGGATCATTTATTATGGTGATTCACAGCTGGAAGGTGACCGCGTCACCTCACTGCTCAGGAAGACGCTCAGGCAGGAGGGAGGTGGGAAAGGACCCGGGCTTATCTCACCGGTAATGCCGGTGATGTATACCAGGTCATACGTTGTACGCTCATCGTCAAACTGGAAGCGATATACACTTCTCGATTACCGGAACGGAACCCTGCCTCACAACAGGCTCGGCCCCATGCTTGCACTCTGTCGTTTCACTCCGCCGGGAGACAGCATGAGAACCCGATCCTTTGCATCGGTGAAGATAAACCCCGTACCGGGAGCAGATACTGCAGTTTCAGTTTATGAGAACCTCAGGATCTTTTACGGAAATAATCATGATACCGTTCTCGTCAGCATCCGGTCAGGCAGTTCGCTGGTCGATTTTGCAATGCTGCAGATGGGAGAGGGGCCGATGGAATATTCAGTCATGCTTCCCGGAGTCTCAGATATTACCGTGGAGTTTACAGGCCGCAATTCACCTGATATTTATGCCATTAGCCTTGAAAGCAATACCGGGGTGATTGTTGACAACATACCTGTCCGCGGCAGCGCCGGACTGGAGTTTGTCATGACTGATATCCGCGGTTTTGAAGGATGCTTTTCAGCCCTGAAGCCTGACATTATCTTCCTTCAGTTTGGGCTGAACGTTGTAAGGAATGTACGAAGCGAGTATCTTTATTATGAAGAGGGGCTTGTAAAGCAGATCAATTATCTCAGGCAGGCTTCAGGCGGAGCCCCCGTGGTGCTTGTAAGCGTTACCGACATGGCGCTGCGTGATAATGACACCATACGCCGTTTCCCGAACATCAGGGCCATACGTGACGCGCAGATGAAGGCTGCTCAACGGAGCGGCGCCATTTTCTGGGATGCCTTGGAATCAATGGGCGGTCCGGGGTCAATAATGACCTGGTTTAACCATCTTCCCGCACTCGCATCGAAAGACCTGACACACCTTTCCAATGCAGGCACGGATACCATCGCCCTGCGGATATTCAATGACCTTCTTGCCGTCAGTCCGGTTGGTGAGACCGGAGAATCCGGCAGGCAGAACCCTGCCGGCTCCCCGGAGACAGCTGCCTCCGGTGCGGGCCTCGCCACCGGAGACTCAGGCACCGGGACCGGCTCCGAAGACCCCGGCTTCAGGACCGGCTCCGAAGACTCCGGTTTCAGGACCGGCTCCGCAGACTCCGGTTTCGGGACCGGCTCCGAAGACCCGGGCGCCGGTTCAGCAAGTGCTGACGGTGATGAAATGCAGGATGAGGAACTGGAACCTACCGGAAGTACCGTGAGATTCATTGGGGGAAAGATCATAACCTGGGTTTCATCCGTACTGAAGTACCATCCTGACCAGACCTTCATCTTTACCACACCCGGGTTCTGGATCTTCTTCATTGTGGTTATGGCAGGGTTTGCGCTGCTCCACAGACGGAGGGCAATGTGCCATACATGGCTCCTCCTTGTCAGCCTCTATTTTTATTACCGGGCAGGTGGACTCTTCATCATCCTTCTTGCACTGACCACCCTTCTTACCTGGTTTACCGCACTCATGACCGGCAGGGCGGAGCGTAAGGGAGGCAAACGGCTGTGGCTGGTGGTGAATATATTCATGCTGCTGGGTTTCCTCTCATATTTCAAGTATGCGGCCTTCTTCACCGATGTCATCAACTCGCTCTTCAATACTTCGCTGGTGGCCCGTGACATATTTTCGTCATGGTCAAACACCCTCTTCGGTACAAACTTCAATGTCACCACGATAATACTTCCTGTGGGTATTTCATTCTTTACCTTCCAGGCCCTCAGTTACAGTATTGACGTATACCGCGGAAGAATGGCGGCGGAACGCAATCTGGTCGATTTTGCCTTTTACCTGACATTCTTTCCGCAGCTTGTTGCCGGTCCTATCGTCAGGGCTTCGGAGTTCATCCCTCAGATGAGGGGTGAGTATACCATCAGCCGGAATGAGTTTGGTTACGGGCTCTTCCTGATTCTGCAGGGCCTCATCAAGAAGATGCTCATATCAGACTTTATCTCATCAGGCTTTATTGACAGGGTGTTTGACGCACCCGCAATTTATTCCGGGTTTGAAAACCTGATGGCGGTGTACGGTTACGGACTGCAGATTTACTGTGACTTCTCAGGTTATACTGACATTGCCATCGGGGTGGCCATGCTGATGGGGTTCAGGCTGCCGCTTAACTTCAATTCACCCTACAAGGCAGCAAATATCAGTGATTTCTGGAAAAGGTGGCATATCTCGCTCTCGAGGTGGCTGAAGGATTATCTCTACATCCCCCTCGGCGGAAACAGGAAAGGGTGGTTTCGCACCGGCATCAACCTGATGGTAACAATGCTGCTTGGAGGCCTGTGGCATGGCGCTGCTGCACGTTTCGTGGTGTGGGGCGGCCTCCACGGCGTGGCGCTGGTGGCAGAAAAGATATGGCACCGGATCTTCAGAAAGGTGACACGAAGAAGACGAATTGCACATGTGGCCGGGATACTGCTCACCTTTAACTTCGTCAGTTTTGCCTGGATATTTTTCAGGGCCGGCACCATGGAACAGGCCGGAGTAATGCTGCATCAGATCCTTTCCTCATTCAACCCCGGCAATTACGGCCATGTGCTGATGGCATACCTGCCGGTGGCAGTGCTTATCGTGTCAGGCTATATCCTGCATTTTCTCCCTGTGACGGTCAAGGAATCATACAGGGGACTGTTCATCAGGCTTCCGGTTGTGGTTCAGCTCCTCTTTACCATTGCTGTTGCACTATTGCTTCACAGGGTGGGAACTGACGTGGTGCAGCCCTTCATTTATTTCCGGTTCTGACAGATCAGGCCAGGTTATTTTGGTTTTGTCATCAGTTCCATATCTGACATGCCGGCTATCTTGATTCTGTCATCAGCTCTGCCTCCGACATACCGGCTGAGGATGCCTTGATCATTATCCTGCCCGGATTGGCTGATCTCAGCAATATTGATGCGATGCCCGCTTCTGCCCTGGCCGGGTTGTTTCCTATCAGCTCTGCATTTCCCCTGACTGTGAACTCCACCAGCGAGTCAGCGGTATGAACAGGATTACCGGTTGAGTCAATCATGGTGGCATATACAAAGATGACATCGGCGTTATTACCCCTGAGCGGCTTATTGCTGAAGTCTGCCGTCAGGCGGAGGGCTACAGGCCTCCCTGGCGTGGTTACGGAGTGGGATGCCACCTCCGTTCCATTCCGCATTGCTGACGCCCTGATTGTTCCGGGTGAGTACCCCGGCAGGATGAAAGTAAAGGGCGGATGTGCCAGGTTGACTGAGTTTATGTCATTATCAGGGCCCTGCATCGCAATGAGTGTGTCATTCCGAAAGAGCTGAACGGTGTCAGCGTTGCTGAATACCCTCACGGTGTTGCCTGATCCGGGCAGGTTATGGTGGGCGATGAAACAGACGGGACCCTCCACTGTCTGGCTGCGGTAGAACCAATAGGAAAACTTCGGCAGCCTGAAGATGTCCATGATACCTGAGGCTTCAATATCGGGTGCATAACCCCTGTTATAATCGAACATCAGCCAGTTGGCATCACCGAAACACGGGCCATTCTGGTTGTCATTGTGAGCTTCCTGGAAATTCCAGGCCTGCTGTAGCATTCGCCTGTCGCCTGCTCCCCGTAACTGCCTTGAACTTCTCTCCTCAGGTGCCAGGTCACTGAACTCCGACTGGTTGAAACCTGCATTATCGGCGTGATATTCCCAGTCACCATATTCGCAGATGAAGAGGGGCTTAGCTTTGCGGTAATCCTTCCAGTAATCAGGAGCTTCTGCATGCTGGCGGGCCGGGACAAAAACATCGCAAATGGTATCCATCCAGCTGCAGGTCAGGTTGTTGCCAAGAGGCAGCTCCTCCTTCACCGTCTGGTGCAGCTTGTTGAGGAAGCTGACAGGCATGACCGTCTCATTCAGTGAGGCTTCCCACAGCACAACCGACGGGTGATTACGGTCACGGCGGCACATCATACGGGTGTCACGCAATGCCGCCTCTGCAAAGAGAGAGTCACCCATGAACTGCCATCCCGGGATGGCATCTATGACCAGCAGACCCAGTTCATCACAGGCATTGAGGAATGCCGGCGAGGGAGGATAGTGGGAGCAACGCACCAGGTTGAATCCGGCCTCACGGATCTTGAAGGCATCACGGTAACTTGCCTCATCTGAAAGGGCATAACCGATATACGGGTATTCCTGGTGACGGTTCGTACCGGCGAGCCTTACCGGCTCGCCATTGACCAGCAGACCCTTGTCCGGGGTGATCCTGACCGACCTGATGCCGGTGCGTATCTCACGGCTGTCAACCACGGTGCTGTTCTCTGACAACAGTTCGGTACGGATTGTATAGAGGAAGGGTCTCTCCGGTGTCCACAAGGCCGGTTTCATTACTATCATCCTGGTCATCAGGCGCAGACTCTGACCCGGTTCAAGTTCAGTGAGCCCGGACAGTGAAGAGGCAACCTCAAGTCCGGCAGCATCAAGGAGAGTATTCTTCATCCGGAATGACCTGGGTATACGGTCATCATTGCTTACATGAACAGAGAGTGTAAGGGTGGCAGATTCCCTGCTGACATCCCTTATGCCGGTCATTATACCACCTCCGTATGTGCCATGGTACTCCGGCGGTGCCGTAATGTGGAGCCGGTCTGCCACGGTGAGGCTGACGTTGCGGTACAGGCCGCTGTACCAGAGGAAATCCAGTTCATTCAGAGGCTTTCCGGGCGGGATGTGCGGATTCTCCCTGTTGTCAAGTCGCACAAGAATCTCATTTTCAGATCCGTATTCAAGGTCATCAGTGAGATTGACATAAAACGGCAGGTATCCTCCCGTATGCCGCGCTATCTCAGCGCCGTTAAGATAGACAATGGCATCATGCATTGCCCCTTCAAATAGCAGTCCGGTATGTCTGTGCCGCTGCCTCCGGTCAGGCCGGTAGAGTCTCTTGTACCAGCATATCCCTGTCCATTGCTGACCGCTTATCACCAGTGGTTCAATGAATGCAGTGTGTGGCAGGGAGACCTCTTCCCACCTGTGGTTCGGGATGATGCCGGGAAGTATCTTATCGGCATTGGCAGAGTCCTGCCTGATAAAAAGCCAGCTCTCATTGAATGGTACGGTGACGCTGTCATCTCTGCCACTGCCGCAGGCTGTAAGGAGAAACAGCCCAAGTGCCAGAGCCGGCAACAGCGATATTCCGCAGTTCCTTGTCATAATTCACCAAATCCCGATACCGGGTGAGCGTAGGCAACCACATCCCTGCCCGTTATCTCCTCAGGACAGAGAATGATAAGCCTTTCAAGCACATTCCTGAACTCCCTGATATTGCCGGTCCATTTGATCTTCTGCAGTTCAGTGATGGCATCAGGCCGGATCTTCTTCCTTCCCATGCCGTATTCACCGCAGATCAGTGTATTGAAATGATCTGCAAGAAGGGGTATATCCTCTTTTCTCTCGTTGAGGGTGGGTACATGGATCAGAATGACACTCAGACGGTGGTACAGGTCTTCCCTGAAGGTGTTGCGGTCAATCTCCTCCCTTATATTCTTGTTGGTTGCGGCAATTACCCTTACATCAACCTGTATATCCTTGTCAGACCCCACCCGGGTTATCTTGTTTTCCTGGAGGGCTCTCAGGACCTTTGCCTGTGCCGCAAGGCTCATGTCTCCCACTTCATCGAGGAATATTGTTCCGCCGCTTGCCTGTTCAAATTTGCCTATACGCTGTTTGATGGCGGAGGTGAATGATCCCTTTTCATGGCCGAAAAGTTCACTTTCAATGAGCTCGGAGGGGATGGCTGCGCAGTTAACCTCCACGAACGGGCCGCGTGAACGGTTGCTCTTTTCGTGTATCTGATGCGCCACAAGCTCCTTGCCGGTGCCGTTGGAACCGGTGATGAGTACCCGTGCCTCGGTGGGTGCAACCCTGTCAATCATCTCCTTAACCTGTATTATGGCAGGGGAGTTGCCGACTATCTCGTACTTTTTTGTGACCTGCTTCTTCAGCACCTTTGTCTGTGTGATGAGAGAGCCTCTTTCAAGCGCATTGCGAATGGTTATCAGCAGGCGGTTAAGGTCAAGAGGCTTCTCCAGAAAGTCAAAGGCTCCCTTCTTGATAGAGTCAACGGCGGTATCAATGTTGCCGTGGCCTGATATCATTATGACAGGCACATCAGCGGTAATATCCAAAAGCTTCTGGAGCACCTCTATCCCGTCCATCTTTGCCATCTTGATGTCGCATAGGACCGCATCATACTGCTGCTGCGAGAAGAGCTCTATGCCCGCCCCGCCCTCCTCGGCAAGATCAACCTCGTACTTTTCATATTCAAGCACATCCTTCAGCGTGTTCCTGATTGACCTTTCGTCATCAATGACCAGTATCCTCGGCATGTCCTGTTTATTTTATCCTTTGTATGTCAGCCACTTCCACAGCTCCTTGTATGAGGTCTTCTTTCCGTACATGAGAATGCCCGTACGGTAAATCTTTGCTGCCATCCATACCGCCCCGAAGATTGTGAGCAGCATCAGTCCCATTGAGAGTGCAATCTCCCAGGCAGGCACATCAAACGGTATCCGGGCCATCATAACAATTGGCGAAGTGAATGGAATGATTGAGAACCAGAATGAGAGGGAGCTTTCGGGATTTTGCATTGTCCCCATGGCAACCACCAGCCCCAGTATTATAGGTATGGTTACGGGAAGCATGAACTGCTGCGTTTCGGTCTCGTTGTCAACAGCTGATCCGATGGCGGCAAAGAGAGAGGCGTACAGCAGGTACCCGGTCAGGAAGTAGAATATGAAGCTGAAGATTATCAGCCCCCAGGGCTGATTCAATGCTCCGGCAAATATCTCCTGGAATTCAGTGAGCTGTTCAGGTGTTACTGTAGTGGTGGCAGCACCCGGTACCGACTGGTCTGCCTCAGCAAGGCTTCTTGGCAGCTGCTGGATCTGTTCCATTGTTCCCTCGGGCAGGAGGTTGGTCTTGACAATCATGACCAGGGCAAGTGTGAGCACAATCCAGAGGGCAAACTGGGTGAGCCCAACCAGGGCCACACCAATGATCTTGCCCAGCATCAGCTGGACCGGTTTAACCGAGGATACAATCACCTCGACTATGCGGTTGGTCTTCTCCTCGATAACACCCCTCATGACCATGGAGCCGAACATGAACACCAGCATATACATGAGAAAACCTCCGATGTAAGCCAGTGCCATTGAGATACCGGTACTGGTCTCGCGCGCACTGCCCGTTTCGTCCATCTTGATGGTCTGCACCCTCACGCTGGTGTTGATGGTCCGCAGAATCTCGTCGAGGTTTTCAATGTTGTAGGCAAGCAGCTTCTGCCTCTCAATCTCCTTTTCAAGTGATCCGGAAATGTGGTCAAGGAGCCCTATGGGGGGTTGCTTGCGTGAAATAAGCTGTATGGCATCAGGATTTGTTACCAGGTCAGGTGAGATGTATAGCACCCCGTAGTAGCCCATTTCAGAAAAGGTGTTCTTTATGTCATTGAGCTTCACCCCACTGAGATATTCAAAATCGACATCCCTGGTGTCAGCGATCACGTTGGTAAACAGATCCGATCCGTCTTCGATTACTGCTATTTTCTTGAACTCCTTGTCCTCGTTGGTCATCACCAGTGCCGGGATGATGAATATAAGGGCAAAGAGGAAGGGGGTCAGCAGGGTCATTATGATGAATGACTTCTTCCGTACCCTGGTGATATATTCACGTTGTATAATCAGTGCTATCTTGTTCATGGCTCAGTTTTTTGCAGATTCCCTGTTTTTTGTTTCCACCACCCGGATGAATATTTCGTTCATTGAAGGGAGTGCCGGGTTGAATGAGAGCACCGTTCCGGCGGCAGTCATTGCGCTGAGGATTGCGTTGTTGTCAACCGGTTCGGCGGCCTTGACGAGCACCTTGCTCTTCCCTTCATCAAAGGCTGAGCTGAGCACTGTAAAGTGGCCGTTGGGAGACGGGGTGACCTCACCGGCAAAGACGATCTCGAATTCATTGCCTGCCCATTCGTGACGTATCTTCTCAACGCTTCCCTCCAGAATGGTATGGGCCTTGTTTATCAGGGTAATATTGTCACACAGTTCTTCAACAGAACTCATGTTGTGTGTTGAGAAGATAATCGTAGCGCCCCTTTCGCGAAGGAAAAGTATTTCTTCCTTTATCTGTTTCACGTTTATCGGGTCAAATCCTGTAAAGGGTTCGTCGAATATCAGCAGGCGGGGTTCGTGAAGCACTGTAGTTACGAACTGTACCTTCTGCTGCATCCCTTTTGAGAGCTCCTCCACCTTTTTATCCCACCAGTCTATAATATCAAGCTTTTTGAACCAGTATTTCAGGCGGCGCATCGCCTCAGAATGGTTAAGTCCCTTAAGCTGTGCGAGGTACAAGGCCTGTTCTCCAACTTTCATCTTTTTGTAAAGTCCCCTTTCCTCAGGCAGATATCCGATGATGTTGACATCTTCCTGCCTCATGGGGCGGCCGTTGAGGAATAATTCCCCGCTGTCAGGGGCAGTAATCTGATTGATAATGCGGATGAGGGTTGTCTTACCCGCTCCGTTTGGCCCGAGGAGCCCGTAAATGCTCTGTTCGGGAACGCTCACGCTCACGCCGTCAAGGGCGGTCTGGGTAGCAAAGCGTTTCGTAACGTCTTTGGCTTCAAATAATATCATTGTCTTTCCACTTTAAAAACTAGTCAGTCCGGGAAATTCAAAGATATAAAAAAAGGGTGATACGTTCTGTACGGACCGCATCAACCTTTCTTAATGGTGTTTTCCGGCTTTCAGGAGAAGTAATTCTTCACCCTGTCAAAGAATCCCTTGTCATCAGCATCGGGTTTCGGGGTGAAGGTTGAGGAATTCCTGAATTGCTCAAACGATTTGAGCTCCTCGCGACTGAGGTTCTTTGGTATCCAGACGTTTACATTTACAAGCAGGTCACCCTTGCCGTAGCCATTTACATCAGGGAGCCCCTTGCCCCTGAGACGGAGGATTTTTCCCCCCTGGGTTCCGGGGTCGATCTTTATCCGTACTTTCCCGTCAATGGTCGGAACCTCTACGCTTGCGCCGAGGATGGCATCGGGGATACTTATGAAAAGATTATATATCAGGTCATTGCCTTCACGGATGAGTTCGTCATGCGGTTCCTCGTCGATAACCACTATCAGGTCGCCATTGATGCCGCCCCGCCTGGCCGCGTTTCCTTTGCCGGTTACCGAGAGCTGCATTCCGGGTGCCAGTCCGGCCGGTATGGAGAGAGGTATAACCTCCTCAGCCTGAACGATACCCTCCCCGTAGCATTTGGGGCATTTTTTGGAAATGGTTTTACCTTCGCCGCCACAGACGTTGCATGGCGATGTTGTCTGCATCTGCCCGAGGATGGTGTTCATCACCCTGGTGGTCTGGCCTGTTCCCTTGCATGAGGAACATGTTGTCACGTCGCTGTCAGAGGCTGCACCGCTGCCGTGACAGGAAGTGCAGGTGACGTACTTATTTACTTTAACCCTTTTTTCGGCCCCGTGGGCGAACTCTTCAAGTGTGAGCTTCACCTTCAGCCTCAGGTTGGAGCCCTTGTTGACACCGCGTGAGCGGCCGCCACCCCGGCGTGAGCCGAAGGCTCCTCCAAATGCATCACCAAAGATGTCACCGAACGACGAGAAAATATCTTCCATCGTCATCCCGCCGCTGAATCCGCCGCCAAAACCTCCGCCGTTCATGCCTGCATGTCCGAACTGGTCATACCGGGCCTTCTTCTCATCATTACTGAGAACCTCGTAGGCTTCAGCTGCCTCCTTGAATTTCTCCTCGGCCTCCTTGTCGCCAGGGTTCTTGTCAGGATGATACTTCAGGGCCTGCTTGCGGTAGGCCTTCTTGATCTCATCCCTGGAGGCACCCTTGCTTACTCCAAGTACTTCGTAATAGTCTCTTTTCGACATAAATCAGTGCAGAAGCATTCTTTTATTCACCCACTACAACCTTTGGGAAGCGGATCACCTTTTCATTCAGGGTGTATCCTTTCTGGGTTACATCTAATATTATTCCTTTCAGTTTCTCATCCTCAACTGCCAGCGTGGTGACAGCCTCGTGAAGGTCACTGTTGAACGGCTCGTTCATGGCTTCAATTTCCCTGACGCCGTTCTGCTTCAGGAAGTCATTGATCTTGCTGTATATCAGTTCAAGACCTGCTTTTACTGCATTGCAGTCGTCAGTCAGGCGCATTGAATTCATGGCCCTGTCAAGGTCATCAATGATCGGCAGGAGGTTTCTGATGACAGATTCGCCTCCCGCCTGTGAAAGCTCAATCTTCTCCCTGAGAGTCCTCCTCCGGTAATTGTCAAACTCAGCTGAAAGGCGAAGGTACCTGTCCTGCATTTCTGTCAGTTTCCCCAGCAGTTCCTCCTCTGCCTGGCTCTTCACCTCAGTCACGGTTTCGCCTCCGGTTGACTTTTCCCCGGAAGCATCACTCTCCGTATTTGTCTGATTCTCCTGTGTTTCCTGATCGGGCATGGATTCATCATGCCTCTCTTCGTGACTCTTCTTTTTTACCATGATAAAAACAGTTTACTACGGGCCATAAGCAAAATGCCGGCCACAATGATAAAACTGACAAAGTGGCAATTCAGAGGGTGAATGCGACGGCTTCGATCTCAATCAGGCAGCCCCGGCGAAGTTCTGCCACCGTGATTATAGACCTTGCCGGGTGAACGGGGCCAAAGAAATCGGCATAGACCCTGTTAACCTCCTCCCAGTACCTGACATCAGTTGTGTATATTGTGGTCCGGGCGATGGTGGTAATGTCACCACCGGCCGCCTTTACGATACCCAATACGTTCTTAAGCGCCTGAAGTGTCTGATCACTGATATCACCGGCCACCCTGTCTCCGGTAAGCGGTACAACGGGCAGCTGACCCGAAACAAAGATCACATTCCCTGCAACTACCGCCTGGGAGTAATGACCTCCCGGAAGAGGAGCGTCATAGGTGGTTACGTTTGTGATGCCCATGGCCTGAGAATTGATGGTTTAATAACCGTTTTTGTGTTTTTTCTTGTTCTGTTTCCCTGATCTGCCCTGGTATTTGTCCTGTGGCCTGCCCTGGTGTTTTCCCTGTGTCTTGCTCTTGGGCTGAGCCATCAGTTCCCTGACATCCGGCATCCTGAAGTTTTCAGGTACCTTAAGCCTGCCGCCCGACATGTCTGTCAGGTCCCTGATAATGATCTCGTCAGCAACCTGTGCCTTGTTCCAGGTAAGATAGTCCTTCTTCATCTGGTTGAGGATGAGTGCCGTGAGGTAATCCTTCTCCTCTCCGTCATCCATCTTTGATGCTGCCTCAATCATGGCAGGAACGATGTTTCCGTAATGGGCGTACCTGATATCTCCGTTGTGATAGGGAACCCTGTTGGGCTTGGCATCAAGCTTCTTCCGGTCCGGGGCAGGGTAGGGCGAATCAACATCAAGATCAAAATCGGCAATTATCATAAGGTGATCCCAGAGCTTATGCCTGAAATCGGTAACCTCTTTAAGATTGGGGTTCAGGTTTCCCATTATCTGAATGATGGTCCTTGCTGCCTGGTTCCTCTCCGCCGGGTCCTTAATTGTCTTGACATGTTCAATCATCTTAAGGACGTTTCTTCCGTATTCAGGCAGAGCCATTCTTTTTCTCTGTGTATTATAGTCGAAACTCATCTGTTAGAATTTTGGTCAAAGCTACTAATAAAAATAATCTCAGAGACCAAGAAACTGAATGGCCAGGCCTGAGACTGCAATTGTTGCGCCTGCGATCACATTGACCCAGCGTTCCAGGGGCTTAAGGTTGATCCGGCTGAGGCCCAGCCTGAAAGCCAGCACAACTGCCATCATTGTGGCAATGGTGACTGCCGAAAAGAGGAGGGAGACAAGGATCACACCGCTGGTGTTGTTCTCTGCTGCCGGGTACATCAGTATGGGTATGAGTGGTTCACACGGACCAAGGACAAAAACCAGGAAAAGGATCCAGGGAGTAAGGTTCTTCCTGTCAGCCAGGTGGATGTGTGAGTGGCCGCTGAAGTGGTCATGTTCATGTTCATGGGCCGTACCGTCAGGATGTGTGTGGGTGTGGACGTGTTTTTTACTGCGGTAGAGTTTTCGCAGGCTGATGAGCATGTAAACAAGCCCGAAAGCAATGAGGAGCCATGCAGCAATGTTTCCCCTGAACCCCTCGAGAAACTCAAGCCTGGAGAGAGAGATTCCTGCCGCAATGCCTATAAAACCAACGATTACCGAACTGAGCACATGACCCAGTCCGCACAGAAAAGTTATGAGCATTGTTTTCCTGATGCTCCATTTCCGTGCTTCACCCATTACGATAAATGGCAGATAGTGGTCAGGGCCCACTATGGTGTGCACGAAACCGATGGTGACCGCAGTGCCTGCAAGAAGAATGGTTGATCCCTCCATTATTTTTTCTTATAATCCGTAAAGATAGTGAAATGTGTGATCCGTCACCGTTCCACAGCGGCCCAGCTCATTCCGTCAAAGGTGAGCTCACGGAATCCTGTACCCTGGTTTTCAAGCAGCCGGCGTGCATCGGCAATGTAGATCATCATTGCCTCAAAGTCTTCGGGCGACTGAAAGAATCCGGGCTTTGATTCATATTCTGCGCAGGGCAGAATGTAAAACTTCTTTTTGCCGTCTTCCACCGGCGTGTATACCCAGGTGAGCACATATCCAGCGTCAGAGATGAATGCAGAGTCTCCGCTGGCGGTAATTTCAAGCCTGATCATCACACCACCGTCTCTTCTTCTGGTCCTCTGGTTTGAAACGAAGTTACCCATTGACCACACAACCGGGTTTCTGATGCCGGTGCTGTCTGTTTCTGCTTTCACGGGCTGCACCACATGCGGGTGTGAGCCTATAATTATGTCTGCTCCGCCACGCTGCAGTGCTTCCGCTGTCTTTTTCTGGTCCGCTGAAGGAAGGGTGTCATACTCAATACCCCAGTGGATGAAGATGACTGTCTGATCAGCATCGAGGAACCCTGCCCTCTTAATATCTGCTGCCGCACGTACAGTATCTATATAGGCTACCGTTGCCGGCGGAGGCACCACAATCCCGTTGGTGCCGTAGGTATAGGCCAGCAGAGCTATCCTCATGGATTCATGACCAATCATTAGGGGTGACAAAATATCCCGCTCCTCCGGACTGATCCAGGTACCGGTATGCCTTATTCCAAGGCTGTCAAGCACCCTGATGGTACGGAATATGCCCCTCGGACCCCTGTCGGCTGAGTGATTATTGGCCGTGCCCAGGATATCAAATCCCGCGTTACGGCACGCCACTGCCAGTTCATCGGGAGAGCTGAATGCTGGATACCCCTTATATGGCGGTCCGCCAAGAGTGACCTCAAGATTGCCGATGGCCACATCAACGGATGAAATCAGCGGTGAAATGTATTTGAAAACACTGAAATAGGAATATGTGCCTGTTGAATCATCCCTCGCGGCTGCAATCTGGCCGTCATGTCCCATGATATCCCCGGCAAAGAGCAGCGTAAGAACGGTATCAGCCTCCCGGCCATATGGATCTGACGGCATTCCGATAACTGACGTATACGGAAACTGGCTGGAACCGGGGGCTGAATGGCTGATGAGAACCGTACCTGCCTTCTGCCCCGGAAGAATTTCAGTCAGGGTCAGGAGCAGAGGCATAATAATGTATTTCAATGATCTCATCCCGGTTCGGTTTTGGGGTAACAGTTCCAAAAATAGTCATAACTTAGCAAGTTCAAAAATGTTTATTTTTATCATGGAACAACTTAATTCAGATCTTGTTACATATGTTCTTCTCCCTCTCTTCATTTTTCTGGCCAGGATTTTCGATGTCTCACTCGGCACCCTGAGGATAATTTTCGTTACGAAAGGGATGCGGAGCGTTGCACCCCTGGTAGGCTTCTTCGAGGTGCTGATATGGCTTATTGCCATCAGCAGGATCATGCAGGATCTTGACAACTGGCTCTGTTATGTTGCCTATGCGGCAGGATTCGCATCAGGAAATTTCGTCGGAATGTACCTTGAGGAGAGACTTGCCATCGGACATGAAATGATAAGGGTCATAACCCGAAAAGATGCAACCAGTCTTATTCAGGATCTGAGGGCGAAGGGATACGGCGTTACCTCCGTAAAGGCCGAGGGCATAGAGGGGGAGGTGGCAGTAATATATATCATTGCCCGCAGGAGCATGATAAAGGAGGTTCTTAATGATATCAACGTCTTTAACCCGCGTGCACTCTACACCGTTGAATCAATAAAATATGTCAACAAGGAGATTTTTCACCGGTCGGAACTGGAACGTCAGCATACCTGGATTGGTGAAAGAATGAGGAGGTTGGGAAAATAGCCTGCTATTTCCCCGGAGCATTGCCCACAATCACCGTATCAGTTTCATAATAGAGCTGGGTCATCCAGAAGGTGATCACGAGATCTCCTGTTCTGTCGGGGGTGATCGAAAGAGTTGTATCCCCATTGACAATCAACTCAGGGCAGGCACCGAATGATTCATAATCAGCAAGTGCCACTACATCATATTCAAGGTGATCCTTCTTTGCCAGCACAAAGTGGATGTTTGACCAGCAAGCATTCTCCGTGAAGGCAGTGGCGTATATGTTTACCGGCTGGTTTACTATCCCTGTTGCCGGTACAACCCGTTCATCAACTGGTATGATTACATTGCTGTATATAGTGTGCGCCGGCTCAAGGTTGCATGATGACAGCAAAACCATAAACGAAAGGAGGAGTAATCTTAATATCTTCATTTTTCCGAAAATTATTCAGTTCCCTTGTAAAGCCTCCGCTTCGCCGCAAGAATCGTACCAGTCTAGTCGGCATGGTATAGGGCGAAGGTGCTGATATGGGGTGTTGAACGTGAAGCCACGATTGTCAGCCTGATTTCATCGGCTTTGACTTCGGGGAACCGTATCATTCTTTTGTAGCCGATGGTTGTACCGGTTGCGATGGTGTCCCAATGCTTGTCAGAGAGTGCCTCAATAACGAATTTTTCCACCCTCTGTCCTCTTGTGATGTCTTCCTGCAGCATCGCGACGTTGAATGTGGCGGCTATTGCAGGCACAAAGGAGACAATGCGGTTCCGGCGGGGGCTCCATGATGTTGTGTTGTCGTTGTCGATGAGGTTTGAAGCGCCGCTGCCGTAGGGTCTGGCTCCATTGAGAAGGTCAACGGAGTACATTTCGTCAATCCAGGCCTTCAGTCCCTGGAGGCTTCTGATGTCATGGTCTGTTATCAGCCCCCGGTTGTCAGGGGGAACATTGAGCAGAAGAACCGCATTCCGGCCCACGGAACTGAGGTATATATCGGCCAGTTTGCTGACATCCTTAACGAGCGAGTCCTCAGATGCGTGCCAGAACCATCCGGGTCTTATTGAAACATCAACCTCTGCCGGGTACCAGAACAGATGATCGGCTTTGGTCAGCAGACTGCTGCTGCCAAGGTCCTCCGACATGGCATTCACCCCCAGTGTTTCATTTATGGATACGCTCCAGGGGCTTCCGCCGGGTGCCAGTACCGTGGAACTCCATTCCGTCTCCCGTCCGTATCCGCTTTCGGTGCCTACCCATCTTACATCCTCTCCCATTACAGCCGTGACGGCATCGGGCTGAAGTTTCCTGATGAGGTCATAGTATGCCTGCCAGTCGTACTCCTGGCGCCGGCCGTCAGGCCCTTCGCCATTGGCACCGTCAAACCATACCTCATCAACCCTGCCGTACCATGTCAGCAATTCCGTCAGCTGATCCATGTAAAACCTGTTGTATTCCGGCGAGTTGCCGTAGCATTCTGCATTCCTGTCCCAGGGTGAAAGGTATACGCCGAATTTCATGTCGTACTGTTCACATGCATCCCGAAGTTCCCTGATTACATCTCCCTGACCGTTCTTCCAGGGGCTGGAGGCTACCGAATGGGAGGTTGTCTTTGTCGGCCACAGGCAGAAGCCATCATGATGCTTCGCAGTGATGATAACCATCTTCATCCCTGCCTCACTGAGAACCCTTACCCACTGTCCGGCGTCAAGTGAGACAGGGTTGAACAGCTGCGGTGACTCCTTCCCCGTACCCCACTCCATGTCTGTAAAGGTGTTGATTGAAAAGTGAATGAAAGCCGTCATTTCCAGCTGCTGCCACAGCAGTTGCCGGGGGTGCGGTACAAGCCTCGCTGCCATCGCCTCCTTTACACCCAGGTAAGGTTCAACGGGGAAGTCGACCCTCCCGGTGAAGAATTCGGTCTCACGGTTCTTCGAACAGGACAGGAGTATGACAATAGTTGCCGGAATCAGCAGGGTACTTCTTGTTATCTTCATTATTTGCCCGCCTTGACGTATTTGATGTTTCTGAACCTCAGTGCTGACCAGTCATCGTCGATTGCCACCTGGCTGACGCGCCTGAAGCCGGTGGCCTCAACGGTGTCCCAGCCCCGGTCACGGTTGATATCAGCGGAGAATCTGCGGGAGGTCCCCTTGGGGTACGCCATCCACAGCTTACCGTCATCACTCAGGTTATGAATGCATGCCGGACCCAGCTTCTCCACGTCAGGTAAAGCCGGGGTAAAGGCAATCATGAAATCATACAGGTAACGGGCATTGATCTCATTATCTATCTGCACACCCGGCAAAAGGGCGGAAATCCTTTCCCGGAAATCACCCGGCGCGTTCAGCACCGCGATCCTTTCCTGTTTGCCGTATTTCAGCTTCTTGAGAATATCGTCCATCTTCTTTCTTCTTCCTGTCGGCAAATATACGAATTAGCGCGGTTTACATGCTTCCATCCATTCTGGTGCCGTTTTTTGCCTGAATTGTTGTATCTTTGTGGTGTCAAATTACGGGGTGCCTTACTTAACAGGCTGAGATCATACCCTTACAACCTGATCCGGATAATGCCGGCGTAGGGAAAGAGAGTAATCATTTCCGGCTTGTACAGCAAAACCCCGCTTCTGACGATGTTGTATTTAAACACTGAAGAAATGGTGAGGCGGATAACAGTTTCAATGTTAATGGTACTCCTCCTGTCCCTGACAATGTATGGTCAGCGGCACGGCGGGGTTGTCACCGGAAGGGTTACCGATGAAAGCGGCCTGCCACTGGCAGGTGCGTCGGTGGTTATTAAAGCCCTTGGTTCCGGTATTGCAACTGACAATGAGGGGATGTATACGCTACGGGGGCTTCATGATGGCTCCCTGAATATCAGGATAAGTTTTACCGGCTATGAACCCTTCGACACCGTGGTGGTGCTGAGTGGCACGGCCGTGGTTGACGCATCACTGAGAGAGGCTCTCTTTGCAGCAGGAGAGGTTATAGTAAGGGGAAGCCGCGCCGGTACACGCACTCCAATGGCTCACAACACCATCGGTTCGGAAGAACTGAGAGAGAGGGATATGACCAGGGATATGCCCTACCTGCTATCACTCACCCCTTCGGTAGTAGAGACTTCGGATGCCGGTACGGGAATCGGCTATACCTCGCTGCGCATCAGGGGTACTGACGCCAGCCGCATCAATATCACCCTTGACGGAATACCGCTGAACGACTCGGAATCACAGCAGGTCTTCTGGGTCGATCTTCCTGATCTGGCCTCCTCAACGGGAAGCATCCAGGTGCAGCGCGGCGTGGGTACATCAACCAACGGTGCCGGTGCCTTCGGAGCCTCGGTGAACATCAGCACCATGACTCCTCCCGCCGAAGCGGGCGCCTCGGCAGAGATGTCATACGGCTCATTCAATACCTCACGTCTTAACGCAAAAGGATGGACAGGCATGCTGGGTGACCGGTTCAGCATGATGGTAAGAGCCTCGCAGATACGCAGTGACGGATATATTGACCACAGTAAGGCTGACATCCGTTCAGCAATGGTATCCGGAATCTGGTCAGCCCCCTCTGACATGATACGATTCAACGTGATAACCGGCAGCCAGAAAACAGGGATCAGCTGGTGGGGAGTGCCGGCAGAAATACTACCTGAAAACAGGAGATACAACCCGGCCGGCGAATATATTGACAATGACGGGGTGACCACGTATTATGACAATGAGACTGACGTCTATACCCAGAACCATTACCACCTGTTCCACACCCACCTCTTCCCCGGCAGGGTAAGCCTGAATACAGGACTCCACCTCACAACCGGACTTGGTTATTATGAGGAACAGAAAAGTGACAGGGACCCGGAAGAATACGGGATTGCAGAATTCCTTCACTATGTGCCGGCGGTAACGGAAACCGATATGGTACAGCGCAAATGGCTTGACAACCTGTTTTACGGGGCAGTATGGTCCCTGATAAAAGACGGGACTTCAACTGAATGGACACTGGGTGGGGCGATAAACAGGTATGACGGGGATCATTACGGCACCATACTGTGGATGGAGCATCCCGGTAACATTACCCCGGGGTATGAATGGTACCGGAACAATGGCCTGAAGGATGAAGCCAGTATCTACGGAAAAGTAAACAGTGCCCTTACCGGCAGCCTGAATGCATTCCTTGACCTTCAGCTCAGGCATATCCGTTACCGTTTTGAAGGACCTGATGATGACATGAAAGACCTCGGTGGCAGCCACCGGTTCCTTTTCTTCAATCCCAAAGCGGGCCTCTTCTGGAACAACGGCAGCGGCAGCGAAGCCTTTGTCTCTGCCGCCGTAGCCCACCGCGAACCCACCCGGGCCGACTATAAGGATGCGGCAGGTGACCCCGAAGCAACCCCCGGAAGGGAACGGCTAACCGATTTCGAGGGAGGATATACGTTCCGCGATTCAAGGGCCGCACTCGGCATAAACCTGTATTACATGTCATACCGTGACCAGCTTGTCCCTACAGGAAAGATAAGCAGTACCGGATATCCCATCATGACAAACGTGCCGGTAAGCTTCAGAACCGGGATTGAACTCACAGGCAGCTACCGGCCATCCCCGGTGGCAGCGCTGAAACTGAACCTGACACTCAGCAGAAGCAGGATCAGGGACTTCATTAACTTCTACTTCAATTATAATACCGATGACTGGAGCGAGGAGTACCTGCAGAATGACCTGGGCACCGTGGACATCGCATACTCACCCCGCATTACCGGCTCAGCCGAACTGGAGGTAAACCCCCTGAAGAACCTCAGGCTGAACCTTACCGGTAAGTATGTCGGTATGCAGTACTTTGACAATACCATGAGCTCCGACAGGACTATTGATCCATATTTTGTCAGCAACCTGTCAGCAGCTTACGAAATCAGGATGAAAAGGGCCGGTGAACTGACGTTGCGGTTCATGGTCAACAACCTTTTCAACGCACAGTATGAGAACAATGCCTACGGCGGGATGTGGACCGAGGACGGTGAAGAGAAGACATGGGCCTACTTTTTCCCACAGGCGGGGATAAACTATACTGCCGGCATTTCATTATCTTTCTGACAGGATGACTCGTATTTCATTTTAATCTTTACCAGATGACAACTGACCGGATAGCTCTTATTTCCTTAATAATCCTGACCAGATGACGACTGACCCGATAGCTCTAATTCCCTTATAATCCTTATCTTATGACACCAGCATGGATAGCAGAAAACATTGTTGAGATCTTCGGGGCAGTTACAGGCATCGCCTACGTGATCCTCGAGATAAGGAGGAATATTCTTCTGTGGCCGCTGGGGATTGCTACTTCGGCAGTGTATATCTATGTTTTCGGAAAGGCAGGTTTTTATGCCAACATGGGGCTGCAGGTTTATTACCTTGTAATAAGCATATACGGCTGGTACAGGTGGCAGAGGCCGCATGAGATAGAGCAGGCAGAGACCGGGAGAGATGTGCGGAGGACCGGTTCGGCCATTGGTGCATGGTGTGCCACCTCTGCCGCTGCAATCTGGGCAGTGCTCTGGTTTGTGCTTGACAGGGCTACCGGTTCACCGCTTCCGTTATGGGACGGATTGATTGCGTCACTCTCCGTGGTGGCAACATGGATGCTCACCAGGAAATACCTTGAGCAGTGGTATGTATGGATCGTAGCAAATGCCATCGCAGTGGCTGTCTACTTTGCCTCGGGACTATATCCCACAGCGGTCCTTTTTTTCGTATATTTCGTGATGGCAATAATCGGGTTAATCAGATGGAGTCAAGAGGCAGCAAAGGGGCGAGCGTGAATAAAATGCCCGGGGTCCTTTTCAGCGAGTTGCCGGATTTCAGTGGAGGACAGTATCGAAAGGCGACAGACAGCAGTGAATGGTCTGGTTATCAATATTTTGTTGGCTGGCAGACCATAATACCATATGACTGCCAGGTTGCCCGACCTTCAGACCCCCAGACTTCAGACCTTATATGAAAACAGTAATCCTGGCCAACGGCACCTATCCCGCCCACCAGGTTCCCCTGGCGGCGCTCCATTCGGCTGACCTGGTTGTATGCTGTGATGGTGCTGCGGAGAAGCTCGTGGCACATGGCCTTGAGCCGGGGATAATCATCGGCGACCTTGACTCGGTGTCACCGGTACTGAAAAGGAAATACAAAAAGATACTTATCCGGGATTCCGACCAGGAGACGAATGACCTGACCAAGGCGGTCAACTGGTGCGTTGCCGCCGGGATAAGGGAGGTGGCCATCCTCGGCGCCACCGGCATCCGTGAGGATCATACGCTTGGCAACATCTCCCTGCTTGCAGATTACAGTGAAAAGATTGATGCCGTTATTCTTACCGATACCGGCTCATTCAGGGTTTACAGCCAAAGCGTGACTATCGCCTCCGGACCCGGCCAGCAGGTATCGCTCTTCAGCATTGATCCTTCGCTGAAGGTAACTTCAAAAGGACTGAAGTACCCGCTTGATAACCTTATTCTTCACAGCTGGTGGAGAGGTACACTCAATGAGGCCTCAGGTGACCACTTCAGCCTTGATTTTGAGAGCGGACAATTGTTTGTCTTCCTGAAACACCCGGCTGCAGGTAAGTATTAATTTCACGGTTGATCACACCCCTTAACGAATAAAATTCTATTTTAGAGTAATGATCGTTCAAATTAATTGTACCTCCTATGAAAAAACTACTATTTGCCGCAATAAGCATATCAATTATGCTTTTCGTTGTTTCCTGCACTACCGGATTGGAAAAAAAGAGTGACCCGGCAGGGCCGTTTCGTTTTGAAGAATTTACAATCGCCCGGCTTCAGCAGGGTTATGACAATGGTGATTTCACCGTTGCCGATGTGGTACAGGCTTATATTGACCGGATAGAGGCCATTGACGACAGCGGCCCGATGCTCAACGCCGTCATACAGGTCAATCCTGATGCCCTGGCAATTGCGGTACAGCTTGATTCAGAACTGAAGGAAGGCAAAAAGCGTGGCCCGATGCATGGTGTGCCGGTGCTGCTTAAGGACAACATTGACACGCATGACCAGATGGAGACCACTGCAGGCTCACGCGCACTGGCCGGCTCGCACCCGCTGCAGGACAGCTACGTGGCGATGAAGCTGCGCGAGGCGGGGGCCGTCATCATCGGCAAAGCCAACCTGAGCGAGTGGGCCAACTTCCGCGGCAACCTTTCATCCAGCGGCTGGAGCGGCGTGGGCGGACAGACAAAGAACCCTTATGTCCTTGACCGCAACCCGTGCGGATCGAGTTCGGGCTCCGGCGTGGCCGTCTCCGCAAACCTCTGCATGATAGCCATCGGTACAGAGACAAACGGCTCAATAGTATGCCCCTCAACCGCCAACGGCATTGTCGGCATCAAGCCCACAGTAGGCCTTCTCAGCCGCAGCGGAATAGTGCCTATCTCATTCACACAGGATACCCCGGGCCCCATGGCCCGTACCGTTACCGACGCAGCCATCGCCCTGGGAGCCCTTGCAGGAATTGACCCCGGCGACAGCAAAACCGCCGCATCGGAAGGGAAATACCTCACCGACTATACCCCTTTCCTGAAGGAAGACGGACTGAAGGGCAAAAGGCTCGGCTGGTACACCTCAGCCAGGGGAACCCACTTCAAGGTTGACACCCTGATGCAGAAGACGGTTGATTTCCTGAAAAGCCAGGGAGCAGAGGTGATTGAGATTGACAATATTTACAGTAGAGAAGCAGGCTCTCTCTCTTTCCAGGTGCTGCTCTGGGAATTCAGGGACGGGCTGAACAAATACTTCGCTTCGCTCGGCGAAAATGCCCCGGTAAAGAGTGTTGAGGAGCTTATTGCCTTCAACAACGGTGACAGTATAGAGATGCGGTATTATGACCAGGATCTTGTGATTGAAGCACAGAAGAAGGGCGACGTCAACTCTCCGGAATTTCAGGAGATCCTGGCAAAGATGAACCGCCTCGTCAGGGAGGAGGGGATTGACCGCGTGATGAAGGAGAATAACCTCGATGCGTTTATCGCCCCCACCGGCGCACCGGCATGGAAAACCGACCTGGTCAACGGCGACTCGTTTCATGTCAGCAGCTCTTCACCTGCAGCCATTGCCGGATACCCGAACATCACAGTCCCCATGGGATATATTGATGGTCTTCCGGTAGGGATTTCCTTCTTCGGCAGGGCATGGAGCGAGCCGCTGCTAATAGAGATAGCCTTTGCCTTTGAGTCAATCACCAGACAGCGCCGCGCTCCTCAGTTCCTCCCGACCCTTCCGTTCGAGGCGGTGAACTGATCCGCAGCCACGGCAGTCAACCATAGTCAACCCTGGCTGCCTGATGCCGGTGAACTGATCCGCAGCCACGGCAGTCAACCATGGTCAACCCTGGCTGCCTGATGCCGGTGAACTGATATCCGTATAATACCGGTGAATCTCTGTCTGGGACCGCAGCGGAGGTTCATCGTTGTTCACCATCCTGTTCGACAGCTCCGCGTCGAGGATCCGTGCCTTGACATTGTCATTCCACTGGATGGTGAAGACATCATTTATCTCCTTCTTTATTGCCGGATCCCAGACGGGGCAGGTGACCTCAATCCTCCGGTCGAGGTTGCGCGGCATGAAGTCGGCCGAGGTTATGTAGACAAGTTCATCACCACCGTTGCAGAAGATCATGAACCTCGAGTGCTCAAGGAACCTGTCCACAATGCCGATAGCCCTTATGTTGTCACTGACCCCCTTTGCTCCCGGCGCCATTGAGAACATACCCCTCACAATCAGCTTCACCTCCACTCCGGCTTCACCTGCCTTGTATAACTTTGAGATGATCTCCTCATCAGTCAGGTTGTTTATCTTGATCCTGATCCGGGCCTCCCTGCCTGCCCTGGCATTCCTGATCTCGTTCTCAATAAGGCTGACAAGCTTGTTCCGGAGTCCGAAGGGAGAGACCAGGAGGTGGTAGAAGTTGTCTTTGCGGTAGTTAGCGCTAAAGAAGTTGAAAGCTTTCAGCACCTCGTTGGTGATCTTCTTGTCAGAGGTAAGGAGAAGGTGATCGGTATACACCCTGGCTGTTTCTTCGTTGAAATTGCCGGTTCCGATGGCGGCATACCTCTGTGTCACCTCACCCTTGACCCTGGTGATCAGGCAAAGCTTGGAATGAACCTTAAGGCCTGGTACCCCGTAGATGACCTTTACTCCCTCATCCAGGAGCTTGTTTCCCCAGTGGATGTTGGCCTCCTCGTCGAACCGCGCCTGCAGTTCCACCACGGTAGTCACATTCTTGCCGTTGCGGGCGGCATTCATCAGTGCGTTGATGACACTCGAATTCCTCGCCAGCCTATACAGGGTGATATGTATCGAGGTGACGAAGGGATCTATTGAAGCCTCCCTGAGCAGGTCGATGAAATGATCGAAGGGATGGTACGGAAAGTAGAACATGATATCCCTTTTCCTTATGACCGAGAGAATGCTCTTCCCGTAATTAATGGCAGGATGCCTCACCGGTGCCAGCTTCGGGTAGTTGAGCCCTTCACCTTCGATCTCAATGAAGCTCATGAAATCCTTGAAGTTGTGGTACCTGTTTCCGGGCATGATCACGTCTTCAGAACCCAGGTTCAGCTTTTTCGCAAGTATTTTAAGGAATTCGGCAGGCATCTCCCTGTCATGAACAAACCGCACCGGACTCCCTTTCTTCCTCTGCTGCAGGCTCCTGGACAGCTTGTCGATGTAGCTTTCGGAAATGTCATCCGCAATCTCAAGCTCAGCATCCCTGGTGACCTTGATGGTATATGCAGTAATCTCGTCATAGGGTAGGATGGAGAAGATCTCCTTCAGTCCCCACCTGATCACGTCATCAAGGAAAATAACATACCTGGCACCCTTTCTCCCCGGCAGCATCACAAACCTGGGCAGGATGCTACGCAAAGGTATCTCCAGCAGGGCGTATCTTTTCTTGTCAGTCGCGCTGTTGCGAAGCTGTATTGCAAAGTAAATGGCATCATCGGTGAGGTTCGGCAGCCTGTTCTCCTTGCTGATGATCAGTGGCATCAGCCTTGAGCGAACCTCCTTGCGGAAGTAATTTCCCACGAACTCTGTCTGTGCACCATCAAGCTGTTCCTCATTCACAAAATGGATACGGTGCTTCTTCAGCTCGCCGAGAAGGTCGGAATAAGTCTTTTCAAATATTTCATTCTGGTTCAGAACTGTTTCCTGGATGCTTTTCAGCGCAGCTTTCGGGCTGTAGCCCAGTAGACTCTTCGCCTTGTTGCTGAAGAGTGACAGCCGCCTGAGGGTTGCCACCCTGACCCTGAAATACTCGTCGAGGTTGTTGGAATAGATACCCAGGAAACTGAATCTCTCCAGTAAAGGCACCTCAATGTTGGCAGCCTCCTGAAGCACCCTGGCATTGAATGACAGCCAGCTTATCTCCTTGGGAATGTATGCTTTGCTCATGACCTGTCAGCAGGGGTAAGGTAGTAGAGCGTCCGGCCGCTCTCCGGCTCAACCTCAGACCAGCCCGCGGCATCAAAAACAAGACAGTAAATGCCCGTTTTTGAGAGCGACCCGGGCTCATCGGCGGCGAAGTATGCAGCCATTTCAGTTATCAGGGGGTTGTGCCCGAAGAAGGTGATGGTATGGTCTTTATCGTCCTGGTTTCTGATGAATGGCAGGAACTCCCTGGTGCTGAGGTTATGGTATAACTCCGGTGCCAGTTTTATCTCCTTCTCACTGATACCGTATTCCCTGCAGAAAATAAGTGCTGTTTCAAGCGCCCTGAAGGCCGGGCTGCTGATAATCCTTCCCGGGTCTTCACCCCTGGACTTCAGTAT
>JALONR010000016.1 GCA_025454815.1 Bacteroidales bacterium
AGTGACCTTACGGAGGAGTTCGTTCAGGTGCAGCACAGGTGGCCGATGATGTCACTGGCCAACACATACAGTGAGGAGGAGGTAAGGGAATTTGGCGACAGGATCAGGAAGATTCTCGGTTATGAGCCGGAATATGTGTGTGAGCTGAAGTATGATGGGGTCTCAATAAGCCTTACATACGAGAACGGGGTGTTGTCAACGGCCGTGACCCGGGGCGACGGGGCAGTGGGTGATGACGTAACGGCAAATGTCAGGACTATCAGGAGCATTCCGGTAAGGGTCAATGCACCGGCTCTTCCCTCCTCTTTTGTAATAAGAGGTGAGATCTATATTCCACGCAGGGGCTTTGAGGAGATGAATGCTGCCCGTCAGCAGAAGGGAGAACCTCCCTTTGCCAATCCGCGCAATGCGGCGGCAGGCACCCTGAAACTACTCGATCCCAGGATCGTTGCAGCCCGTCCGCTTGATTGCTTTCTTTACTACCTGCTCGGGGAGAAGCTCCCTTCAGGCAACCACTATGACAATATCCTGACAGCACGTTCATGGGGTTTCCGGACACCTGATGTCATAAAGCGCTGCATCAGCATGGAGGAAGTTCTTGCCTTCATCAGTGACTGGGCTGAACGGAGAAAGAGTCTTCCTTACGAGACTGACGGTGTTGTGGTAAAGGTCAACGCCCTGGCTGCACAGCAGTTGCTGGGCAGCACTGCAAAATCACCCCGCTGGGCCATAGCTTACAAGTATGCTGCGGAGCAGGCTGTCACTGAACTTCTTTCCGTAGACTTCCAGGTCGGAAGAACGGGCAACGTCACTCCTGTTGCCAACCTGAGACCTGTACAGCTGGCCGGCACAACGGTCAAACGGGCCTCCCTGCATAACAGTGACCAGATTGAGCTGCTGGGGCTGCACTACGGCGACAGTGTGGTAATCGAAAAAGGGGGTGAGATCATCCCCAAGATAGTGGGTGTTGATGCCGGCCGGCGTGCGACGGGTGCATCAGAAGTAACCTTTCCCGGCCAATGTCCTGAATGCGGAACCGATCTGGTCCGCAACGAAGGTGAAGCAAATCATTACTGTCCGAATTACCTCCACTGCCCTCCCCAGATCACCGGACGGATCATACACTTTGTCTCCAGGAAGGCGATGGATATTGAAGGACTCGGGGAAGAGACCGTTGAACTGCTCTGGTCAAACGGACTTATCCATAACGTGGCTGATCTGTATAGCCTTAAGCATGAACAGCTTGCATCGCTGGAGCGGATGGGTGACAAATCGGCATCAAACATCCTTGCCTCCCTTGCAGACTCTCTTTCCGCACCATGGAACAGGAAGCTGTTTGCGCTTGGAATAAGACACGTGGGTGAGACGGTTGCAAAGACACTTGCGAGGGCCTTTCCTGACATCGACAGGCTTATCAGCGCATCGGATGAAGAGCTGCTGGCACTGCCTGATATCGGTCCGCGCATCAGCGCCAGCGTCAGGGAGTATTTTTCCGATGCTGACAATATTGATATCATAAAGCGGCTGAAAGAGGCAGGGATGACCTTTGAAGGCACAACTGGAACCTTTCAGGAGACCGGTCCGCTTTCAGGAAAGACTGTTGTGGTAAGCGGCACCTTTGCCGGATTCACCCGTGAGGGGATCAGGGCAGCAATAGAGGCTGCCGGCGGTAAGGCAGCCGGATCGGTCTCGGGCAATACTTCATTTATTGTGGCCGGGAGCGACATGGGTCCTGCAAAGAGGGCAAAAGCGTCAGCACTTGGCATACCAATACTGACCGAGGAGGAATTCGTCAAAATGATAAAAGAATAATCACCTCATTACCCCTGATAAGACAAAAAATCTTTAGGTTTGCATTCTTATGGAACTTTTTTACAGACTAAGGTTGAAAGCCGGCAGGATGATGCTTCAAAAGCGCCTCACAGCACTGAGAAGGATGAAGCAGGATTTTAGCTTTGACAGGGTAAAAAAGATCGGGGTATTATGGGATGCCTCATTTGAGAATGATTTTCAGCACCTTGCAGCACTGAACAGACAGCTGGCCGAAGCGGGAAAAAGCGTGGAGGTCATGGCCTGGATACCAGGAAAAAGTGTACCTGACAGGCTTACCGGACTTTCCTATATGAGATTCCTGAGGAAAAGTGATCTTAACTGGGCACTGCTTCCGGTTTCGGATGATGCAAGGAAATTTGTTGAAAAAAGGTTTGATCTTCTCATTGACATCAATCCTTCATCACTCTTTCAGCTTAGTACCCTTGCCGCCCTTTCATCAGCTCCGATGAAGGTAGGTCCGGACATTACTGACCGGCCTGAAGATACGCCATATGATCTGATGATCAAATCGGCTCAGCCTTTCAGCATAGCTCATTTCCTTGAGCAGGCGATGCATTACCTGGCAATTATCGGAAGCCCGGAGACACGGGCCTGAAAAGTCACATCACCGGTGTCGCACCGGCGGGGCCGTAATCTGGCAAAACTCAGTCAACCCGGGGATCAGGCAAGATTTCAGGCACCTGCAGAATCAGGCAGGCCCTGACCGTGGCAGTGCTTGTACTTCTTACCGCTGCCGCAGGGGCACGGATCATTTCTTCCCACCTTCTTCTCAACCCTTACAGGGGCCATCTGCTTCTGTCTCTGTTCAGGAGAGCCTCCGCCACCGCTGCGATAGCTGTCAAAGTCACTCTTCTGGGTCCTCAGTCTGCTCATATCAGCCTGCTTTCTGCGCTGTGCCTCCCTTACATTATCGGGGGAGGCGGCCGGGATTGTACCCTTCATCAGCAGGCTGACCACATCCTGGTTAACCTTGTTGATCATGGTCTTGAAAAGCTCGAACGATTCGAACTTATAGATCAGCAGTGGATCTTTCTGTTCATATGTGGCATTCTGTACCGCCTGCTTCAGGTCGTCCATTTCCCTGAGATGTTCGCGCCAGGCATCGTCGATCGTTGCCAGGACAGAGGTCTTCTCAAACGAACGGAGCAGTTCTTTTCCCTGGCTCTCCACAGCCGCCTTCAGGTTGGTTATCACGTTGTATGTACGGGCACCATCGGTTATCGGAACAACCACGTTCTCATAGGTGGCTGACATCCTTTCATAAACATCCTGCAAAACAGGAAAAGCAGTTGCCGAGATGATTTCGCTCTTGCGACGGTATGCCTCGAGCACCTTGGCATAGACTGACTCGATGACCTCCTCGTTGCTGTTCTTGCTGAACTCGGCCTTTGAAGCCGGTGAATCTATTGAAAGTGACCGGATGAGAGCAAACTGAAACTCTTCGAAATCAGATACATCCTTATAATTATTTACGATGTTCTCAGTAACGTCGTACATCATGTTTGCAATGTCAACACTGAGTCTCTCCCCTAACAGTGCATGGCGGCGCTTGCTGTAGATAACCTCTCTCTGGGAGTTCATCACATCATCATATTCCAGCAGTCTCTTCCTGATGCCGAAGTTGTTCTCCTCCACCTTTTTCTGGGCTCTCTCGATCGACTTTGTGATCATCGGGTGCTGAATCATCTCTCCGTCCTTCAGGCCGAGTCTGTCCATGATACCAGATATCCTCTCGGAGCCGAACAGTCTCATCAGGTCATCCTCGAGGGAAACGAAGAACTGTGATGATCCCGGGTCTCCCTGTCGTCCGGCGCGCCCCCTGAGCTGTCTGTCAACGCGACGTGACTCATGCCTCTCAGTACCGATGATTGCAAGGCCTCCGGCCTTCTTGACTTCAGGGGTAAGCTTGATATCTGTACCACGGCCGGCCATGTTTGTGGCAATGGTGACGGTGCCTGTCTTGCCCGCCTCGGCAACAATCTCTGCCTCACGCTGGTGCAGCTTGGCGTTCAGCACGTTGTGTTTCAGCCCCTTCATTTTGAGCATACGGCTGAGAAGCTCGGAAATCTCTACCGATGTTGTACCCACAAGAACAGGCCTTCCCGCCTTGTTCAGCTTGACTATCTCATCGATTACAGCATTGTATTTCTCGCGCTTGGTCTTGTAGACCAGGTCCTCATGGTCATTCCTGATGACGGAAACGTTGGTAGGGATGACCACCACGTCCAGCTTGTAAATATTCCAGAATTCACCTGCCTCGGTGATGGCCGTACCGGTCATACCTGCAAGCTTGTGATACATCCTGAAGTAGTTCTGGAGGGTGATGGTGGCATATGTCTGGGTGGCAGCTTCCACCTTAACGTTCTCCTTCGCCTCAATGGCCTGGTGGAGCCCGTCTGAATAACGGCGTCCTTCGAGTATACGGCCTGTCTGCTCATCAACAATCTTGACCTTGTTGTCCATGACCACATACTCCACATCCTTCTCAAAGAGGGTGTAAGCCTTCATCAGCTGGGTCATGGTATGAACGCGTTCCGACTTAACGGCGAAGTCCTGGAGAAGATCATCCTTGGCCTTCATCCTCTCCTGCTCGTCCTTTATCGATTTCTCGATGTCAGCTATTTTGCTCCCGACGTCGGGAAGCACAAAGAAGCTAGAGTCTTCCACCGAGGTGGAGATGAGGTCATGTCCTTTTTCGGTCAGTTCAATGGAGTTTGCCTTCTCGTCGATTATGAAATAGAGCTCCTCCGTGACCTTGGGCATTTCCTTGGAGTTATTCTGCATATAGAAGTTTTCGGTCTTCTGGAGCAGTGTTCTTACCCCCTCCTCACTGAGGAACTTAATAAGCGCGCTGTTCTTTGGGAGTCCCTTGTATGCCCTGAGCAGGAGCATTCCCCCCTTTTCGTTGTCACCATCATTTATAAGTCTCTTTGAATCGGCAAGCAACTGTGTGACAAGCTTTCGCTGTGCGCTGACAAGCTTTTCCACCTTGAATTTGTACTCGTCAAACTGGGCCGTATCGCTCTTCGCCGTAGGGCCTGATATAATAAGAGGGGTACGCGCATCATCAATCAGCACCGAGTCAACCTCGTCAACGATGGCGTAGTGGTGTTTCCTCTGGACGAGGTCCTCGGGATTAATGGCCATATTGTCACGGAGATAGTCGAATCCGAACTCATTGTTGGTACCGAACGTAATGTCTGAGTTGTATGCCTTGCGTCTTGCATGTGAGTTTGGTTCATGCTTGTCAATGCAGTCCACCGTGAGGCCGTGGAACTCATAGAGAGGTCCCATCCATTCCGAGTCACGCTTGGAGAGGTAATCGTTTACAGTCACAATATGGACTCCTCTGCCTGCCAGCGCGTTGAGAAACACCGGCAGGGTTGCTACCAGGGTTTTTCCTTCACCGGTGGCCATTTCGGCTATTTTACCCTGGTGAAGTGCCACGCCGCCTATAAGCTGAACATCATAGTGGACCATATCCCACAGGATCTCGTTTCCACCTGCCATCCAGCGGTTTTTCCAGTATGCCCTGTCACCCTCAACGGTTATCGAAGGCCTGGTGGCTGCGAGGTTGCGGTCCCAATCGCGGGCCGTTACCTCGAGAACTTCGTTCTCCTTGAACCGGCGGGCTGTCTCCTTTACTATTGCAAATGCAGTGGGGAGTATCTCGGCAAGTTTGGTCTCAATCTTTTCAAGTATCTGTTTTTCAAGCTTGTCTACTTCGTTGTACAATTCCTCCTTGCGGTTGACATCCTCTTCGTTCTCAGCCTTTGCCCGGAGTCCGGCAATTTCCTTCTCCTCCTCAGCGATTGAGTCGCGTACTTCTTTCTTCAGTTCAGCCGTCCTGACACGCAATTCATCATTTGAAAGCGACTCAACAAGGGCGCTCTCCTGCTGAATTTTACCCACATACGGATTGATCTCTTTCAGGTCGCGCTCCTCCTTGTTGCCAAGGAAGAGGGTGAGTACTTTGCCAATTATGCTCATTTACTGTCTTTTTTTAAAAACATCCGCAAAATTAATATATTTTATGGTACACAGGGAAAGAAAGGAACAATAGGTAACAGGCAGCGTCGCAGTTGGGTGCAGCGTATCGGGAATTGGATAGGATACAGCCCCGGACAACAAAAAACCGGGGAGTAACCTTCCCGGTTTCATGTCATCGTGTGACCAGAGTGGTTATTTTCCGATTAATCGTTGTCTCTCAGCTTCATGATGTCACGGTCAAGGAAGTAAACGCCATTCTGACCGGCAAGGTTAAGTTTGTCTATGATCTGCTGTGCGCTGCTTTCCTCTTCAACCTGCTCCTTGACGAACCACTGGATCCAGTTGGTTGTTGCATGATCCTTTTCGGCGATGGCAACTTCAAGGACCTCGTTGATACTGGCGGTGATGAACTGTTCATGCTTGAGCACTTCGGCGAAGATTTCAGGGATACCCTTGTATTTCACAGGGGGCTTCTTGAATTCTGGGATGAGTGCGTTACCGCCGCGCTCGTTGACCCACTTTATGAATTTAAGCATATGCGCCCTTTCCTCGTCTGACTGTGCATAAAGCCAAGCTCCTATGCCTGACAGTCCTTTTGCCTCGGCCCATGAAGCCATGGCGAGGTACAGGTTTGACGAGTAACCTTCTCTTTCGATCTGCCTGTTGCAGAACTCTTCAACTTTTTTTGTTAACATATTATTGAATATTTAATGGTTCTTTTTTCACAGAAACAAGTCAGTTCAGATAATGTTTATCCCAGAAGTTCCTTTACTTTCTGAACAAGTTCAGACGGAAGGAACGGCTTGGAGATTATGTGGTCTGCTCCCAGTTTGCTTGCCATCATGAGATAGCTTCCCGGGCCTGCCTTGCCCCCGCCACTGATAGCTATCATCCTGGTTGAAGGTTTTATCTCCCTTATCTTCATTATCACCATCAGTCCGTCTTCTTCCGGCATGAGCAGGTCAGTTATCACAAGGTCAACCACTGACGGGCGGAATTTGGCGAGTGCTTCCCTGCCGTCAGCTGCCGTGATGACCGTGTATTTACGTTTCTCGAGGGAGTCTTTGAGGAGCTCGCGAAGTGCGGCGTCATCTTCAACTATCATTACTCCTGCCATCGGGTTTCACTGTTGCTTAGGTGCCCGAAGTTAATTCTTTTCAGGGATCGTACCAAAAAAGGGGTCCGGAATAATCAGATCGAAAGTTGTCCCGGCATCGGGTGCGGAGATGACGCTGATTCTCCCTCCCATTTCCCTTACCGCATCACTTACCACTGTCAGGCCGAGGCCGGTACCCTTCTCCTTACCACCTGTAAAGAAAGGACGGAAAATCTTTGCTGCGGTTTCTTCATCCATTCCTGTGCCGGTATCGGTGAAACGGATAAGAACATGACTGCCTTTTTGTGTTTCCCCGGGTGAATCGCTGGGTTCAGCATGATCTACAGTTACGGTCAGGGTTCCCCCTTTCGCGCGCATTGCCTGGATGGCATTGATGGTGAGGTTCATGAAGACCCTGAACAGTTGAACCGGTGCTGCCATTACGCTTGCGTCAGGTGTCCTTATGCGCCTGTTTATACGGATGCCTTTCGGCAACGAGGGGCTGATGAAGTCAATGGTATCGGCAAGTACGTTGGCCACCCTCACAGGCACCTTTTCCTGTGTGGCACGACGGCTCAGATCAAGCAACTGGCCTGTAAGTGTTTTTGCCCTGTCAGTGGCAGCGATAATCCTGCGGATATAGTTTTCATTTTCACGGCTGTCGGAAAGGCTCTCAAGGGCCAGTTCGCAGTACCCGTAAATGGTTGTCAGGACGGTATTCAGGTCATGGGCAATTCCCCCTGTGAGAGAGCTCAGCTGAGCATCAGCACCATGCCTTTCTGTTCCCTTCAGATCACGGTTTTCAACGGGGTTTGATTTCTTCCTGGTTCCCACCTGCAGAGGTTCAAGGTCTATTCAAAATCAAGGTTGAAGGTCTTCTTAAGGTCCTTAAGTGCGGGGTTCCGTGCTGCAAGATGGTTGAATTTCTGTTCCGGGGAATAGAGTATCTCACCCCTCTCAGTAGTCTCCACCATGGTTTGAAGCTTTATGGAACCGTTGTTGAGTGTCCTCCGCAGATGTCCCTCAAGCCGTGGCTTGAAGTTATGGTCAAACGCCTCCCTGAGTGTCAGGTTGTCAAGCTTCAGGAGTATGGTGTTGTCTGGAAGTAGTTCAGGAGAGACCGACGAGAGGGTAACCGAGATCCTCGGGCTCTCATCCTTTATCTCAGAGGCGAAGCTGTTCCATGCATCCTTAAGTTCTTCAGGAGAGAAGTCATGGTCCCGGGCTGCAGGCATTGCTTCCGGGGAAGGCTCACTGACAATGTTTTCTGACTGTTTTGTGCCTGCAATGACATCCCTTATGGAAACCTTTTTAGGCTCATCGGCGGTGACACTGGCTTTCTGCTGAGGAGAGGCCGGCCTGGGTGGTGAGACTGATACAGATGCTGCAGGCTTTGGGAGTACCGGCGGAGTATCGGTGTCACCCGGAGGGGGTGCTACCCTGAATTCATCCTCCGGCTCTGACCGGCCGGGCTCAGCTTTTTTTTTTAGTTCTTCAGATGATTTGCCGGCAGAGATGTTGCACATGCGAAGCAGAGACAGTTCCACATGCAGCCGCTGGTTTTTGCTGCTCCGGAAGTTTAGCATGCATTGTGATCCGATGTCAAGCGCTTCGTAAATGAATGCAAGCGGGGCTTTTACGGCCTGTTCGCGGTAGCGCTGCCTGATTGATGGTGACGTCTCCAGCAGCCTGACCGTTGCCTCATCACGACTGACCAGCAGATCACGGAGGTGGTTGTTCAGCCCGGCCATGAAATTATAACCGTCAAATCCCTTGTTGAGAATCTCATTGTAGGTCAGGAGAACCGAGGTGACATCTCCGTCAATGGCTGCAGCCGTTATCCTGAAGTAATACTCGTAATCGAGTACGTTCAGGTTGGCGATGACATCAGAATAGGCAATATCCTTTCCGCTGAAGCTCACAATCTGGTCAAAGATGGAGAGTGCATCGCGCATTGCGCCATCGGCTTTGGTCGCAATGACATGCAGGGCTTCGTGTTCGGCATTCACCCCCTCATTTCCGGCAACCCATGTGAGACGCTGGACAATGTCATCGACGTTGATGCGGTTAAAGTCGAAAATCTGACACCTTGAAAGTATTGTAGGGATGATTTTGTGTTTTTCGGTAGTGGCCAGGATGAATATGGCATGTGCCGGCGGCTCTTCGAGGGTCTTCAGGAAGGCATTGAAAGCCTGGGCTGAGAGCATGTGAACCTCATCGATTATGTAGACGCTGTACTTCCCCACCTGCGGGGGTATTCTGACCTGGTCAGTCAGGTTGCGGATGTCATCCACGCTGTTGTTTGATGCTGCGTCAAGCTCATGTATATTGAATGAAGCCTGGGAATTGAATGAGGTGCATGACTCGCATTTATCGCAAGCTTCACCAGCCGGTCCCGGCTCAGAACAGTTTATTGTCTTTGCAAAGATCCGGGCGCAGGTGGTTTTTCCGACACCCCTCGGACCACAGAAAAGGTATGCCTGTGCCAGCAGTTTGTTCCTGATTGCGTTCCGGAGGGTGGTCGTAATGGTATCCTGCCCGACTACCATATCAAAGGTGGCAGGCCTGTATTTCCGGGCAGAAACAATAAAGTTATCCATAACGGGTTTTAACAGTACATGTACATATCCGTCACAAATATAGTCAAATAGTTTTCGGAATATTTTTTTTTAAGATTTATTGTCTTACTTTTGCAACCCGATTTATTAACACAATTTATAAACCAAGTAAGAGATGTTGAATCAGTACGAAACCGTTTTCATTGCAACTCCCGTTTTGTCTGAGAATCAGATGAAGGAAGCGGTTCAGAAGTTCAAGAAGATCATCACTGACAACGAAGGTGAGATCGTTCATGAAGAGAACTGGGGTCTGAAGAAACTCGCTTATCCGATCCAGAAGAAATCGACCGGGTTTTATTACCTGATTGAGTTCCGCGGGCCGGGCGAGATGATTGACAAGCTGGAAGTTCAGTACAGGAGAGATGAAAGGATCATCCGTTTCCTGACATTCCGTATGGACAAGTATGCTGTAGAGTATGCTGAGAAGAAGAGAAAGATGAAAGAAACCGAAAAAGTCAGGGAGGAGTAGTCATGGCACAGAACAATTCAGAAATCAGGTACCTGACACCGCCTACAGTAGAGATCAAGAAGAAGAAGTACTGCAGGTTCAGGAAGAACAAGATCAAGTACATTGACTACAAGGATCCCGAGTTTCTCAAGAAATTTCTCAATGAGCAGGGAAAGATCCTGCCGCGCCGCATTACAGGAACCTCACTGAAGTATCAGAGAAGGGTTTCAAAAGCTATCAAGCGTTCGCGCCATCTTGCCATGCTTCCGTATGTAGCTGATCTTTTAAAGTAAAGGAGGGAGAGAGATGAAGATTATTCTGAAACAGGATATCGAGAAGTTGGGTCAGAAGAATGACATCCTGACCGTGAAGACCGGCTATGCAAGAAATTATCTCATTCCAAGGGGTTTGGCCATCCAGGCAACCGATTCTGCCATTAAGATTCACACTGAGAATCTTAAGCAGAGGGCCCACAAGGAAGAGCAGATAAGGAAAGAGGCAGAGAAACTTGCCGGGAAACTTGCCGGTGTCAAACTGGTTATTGGTGCAAAGGTCAGCTCAGCCGGAAAGATTTTCGGATCAGTCAATACAATTCAGCTTGCTGAAGCCCTGAATGCAAAGGGTTACGAGATTGACCGCAAGAACATCCTCCTCGGCGAGGATGCCATCAAGGAAGCAGGCAACTACAAGGCCGTGGTCAAACTGCACCGCGATGTAAAGGTGGATATAGAATTTGAGGTTGTGGCAGAGTAAGTACCACAATCCTGATATGATAAATGTTACGGCGAGCCCTGAGGCCCGCCGTAACTGTTTTTATTTAACCGCAACTGTCTCTATCTCGACAAGCGCTCCCAGAGGCAGCCCCTTCACGGCAAAGGCAGCCCTGGCAGGCTGGTCTGCGGTGTAAAACTGAGCGTAGACCTCGTTCATCGCCTTGAAATCAGACATATCTGACAGCAGGACGGTTGATTTTGCAACATCATTGAGAGTGTAACCCGCTGCAGTAAGTATGGCCCTTATGTTTTTAAGTACCTGGGTGGTCTGTTCGGTAATCCCACCTTCAATCATCTTTCCGGTGGCCGGGTCAATTCCCACCTGACCCGAGATGTAGAGGGTGCCGTTGGCTTCCACAGCCTGGCTGTAGGGACCTATAGCTCCCGGTGCGGCAGTTGTGCTGATAATCCTTTTCATTCCTGATCGTTTTATTTCATTAGTAATTTTCATGGTAGTCCTTTCTCCTTTCATACTTGAGATCCTGAAGCATGCTTGCCTTGGCCCTGATGGTAAAGTTCCAGCTCTTCATGTAACCGGTAGGTATCCATGAGAAACTCATCTCCCAGCAATGCAGGTCACGGGTTATACCCACCCGTGACATTGTTATCTCCTTCTGCTTGAAGTCGTACCCCGTGTTGTAGTTGATTGCCATTTTTGGGGTCAGCTTCACATCACCCGACAATGTCATTGTCTGGGTGATGTTACCCTCAAGACCCGGTTTGCTGTAGTTGAAGTTGTAAGCCATTCTGAGTGACCATGGCACATCGAACCGTACATAGCCGAACTCATCAAGGTTTTTATTTGCAAGCGGAAGGTTGCTTCGGGGTGTGGCATCCGGCCCCCCCTGCTCACCTGGTGCACGGCCCTGCCCCTGCCCTCCCTGGCCGGGAGCCTGCTGCTGCCTGTTACGGTCACCGGATCCAAGCAACTGGCCGAGGTCCAGGTCAAGGCTCATGTTCAGGCTGGTCATCCTTGCCAGCCCCAGCCCCTGGCTGACGGCCAGCCTGTTTATTGTCCCCCCCTTTTCATTCATCCCGTAGATATTGAAAGTGCTGCTGGCCTGGAAATTGATGTTCTGGGCAAGGGTTGTCCGGAATGCCATGTTCACCGGTGTCCAGTTCAGGGAGTCAGAAAAGATATTGTAGGATGTGTTCAAAGTAAGACTCTCTATCAGCTTGATCTTTTTGGGTTTGCCGGTCGTGTCATTCTTCGCGTACACCTTGGCTTCAACGATATTCGAGAGACTGAAAGAAACCGATCCCGACCGTCTGCCAGTAGATGGTGTACCATAGATGCTCCCTTCGTAGATGGAGTATTCGCGTGTCCTCCCGGTGGTATCGGATTGCACCGTCCTGAACATGTCACTGGTCAGGAAATCAGCATCCGGGGAGTAGGAGAAGCTGACTGAAGGCTTCATCACATGCCTTATTGACTCGATCCTCGAGCCTTTCCTTGTGAACTGAAATGTGCCGTAAATCGAAGGATTGAATGATGCGCTGACGGCAGGCACCAGGGCCTGGCCGTAGGTTAATCCCCTGATGGTGTCATTCACCACTGAAGGAACCACCTTGTTTTTACTTTCGTCATAGAAGTCAGGGTCCCACCTTTTTTCGATCTGCTGTGTATATAGCACCCCGGTATAACGCAAGGACGGTGAAATCGAAAAATTGTTGAAGGGTCTGATCTGAAAGCTTACCGGGATTTCATGCTTGAATCCGTTCTTCATGCTCTTCCATACGGCACTGGTGAAGAGCAGACTGTCATATGTTTCGATCCTGTTCTCGAATGATGCGGTATATTGGGTTGTAAGGTCATGATACCACCTGCTCTTTGCCACCGGCTTCCTGGGCTTGAACGGGTAGATGCGCGATACATTCAATGTACCTTTCGGAAGATTCAGGGCCACAGTCTTGTTCTGTACATTCTGCGACTGATTGAGGCTGGTTGAAAAACTTATTGGTGTACCTGCCCATGACCTGGAATAACTTATGCTTGACTGCCTGGTGGTGTTAACGTGTTCTGCAACTTCATAGCTGTTGTTCCTGTCATATCCGCTTGAGCTCATGTTCACACTGGCCGAGAAACGTGAACCGGGATTGGCCTTTGCATCCTGGGAGTGTGACCAGCTAATCCGGTAGTTGGTATTCTTCCCGTAATCAGGCAGACCCTTGTAGCTGGTGACGTTGTTTGCGTAGCTGAAGCCGAACGATCCTGAGAACCGGTAACGGAGCCGATATGAAGTGGCTGCATCTGCCAGCCAGGTGCCGTTGGTGTAGAGGGTACCGGTCAGTTTCAGGTCAAAATAATCACTGAGGGCAAAGTAGTACCCGCCATTTGAGAGGAAATAACCCCGTCGTGCCTCCTGCCCGTATTTCGGCATGACAATGCCGGAAGCCCGTCTCTGCTGAACGGGGAAGAAACCAAATGGAAGAACCAGGGGCAATGGTATGTCTGCCACCACCATATAGGCTGGTCCCGATACGATCTTTTCACCCGGGTAAACCTTGGCTTTTGGCAGGGCAAGGTAGAAATGGGGGTGTTCGGCATCGCAGGTTGTGAATTTGCTCCGGTTGACATGCAACGTTCCATCCTCCTGCCTCTTCGTAGTAAGGCTCTGCAGATATCCTCCCTCCTGCTCCGTTGTAACATTACGGATGACCCCCTTCTTTGATTTGAAATTATATGTAAGCTCCTTTGACTCAAACTCCTCTGATCCGTCCTTGTAGACAGGCAGCCCTGTCATCATGCCCGTCGAATCAATCCTTCCGGTGGCATAGACCGAACCGGTCTCCATGTCAAGTACAATGGAATCAGCTGTCAGCTCAATTGTACCGTATGTGACCTTTGCATTCTGTACCAGGCTTACCTTCCTCGAACGGAGATCGGTTTTCATGTAACCCTCGGCATTATAGACAATCGGTTCATCTACGGCATCAGGAGAGATGATCAGCGGCCCTCTTGTCATCACCGTGTCAGAGAAATCGTATTCTGGCGGTTCATTTAGAAATGCAGGCTGAGCTTCAATCAGCTGCGATTCTGCCCCTATGGTATCAGCCACGTTTTTCAGCAGCGAGTCCGGCCTTTGCCGGTTCTGTCCCTGGCTTAAGGAAGTGGCGGTATCCGGGAGTGTCTTCAGGACCGTGTCACGCCGTACCTGCTCCTGGGCAAAAAGGCTGGATGAAAGAAGCAGCGGCATGATAATTGCCGCTAACAGAGCAGGTGCTTTAAAGTTGAAGTTAAATGCTATTTTTGCGTTGTTGTTGAGCATCTCTGAAGAGCCAGCGACAAAACTAATTAAAATTCGCATAGCAGTAATGCGGCAGATTACCAAAATAAGAGGGTTAAGAGTTATTCTGGCAGGTGCCTTCCTGATTGCATCAATAACCATGCCGGCACTCATGAAGGCGCAGGCTCCGACCGAGGATCAGTGGGTGGTGGTGATTGACCCCGGTCACGGCGGAAAGGATCCGGGCGCAGTGGGTTCAAAATCAAGGGAAAAAAACATCAATCTTGCCGTTGCCCTCAAAACAGGCAGGTATATAAGTGAAAACCTCAGGGATGTTAAAGTCATCTATACAAGGGATGATGACACCTTCATCGGCCTCGCCGAAAGGGCCGAAGTGGCCAACAGACACAAGGCTGACCTTTTTATCTCAATTCATTCAAATGCAATGACTGACAAACGGTTCTCCGGGGCGGAGACCTATGTGCTGGGACAGACCATGGATGAGGCCAACCTGCAGGTTGCCATGAAGGAGAACTCGGTCATCACCTTTGAGCAGGATTACCAGACCAAATATGAGGGATTTGACCCTAACTCGGTGGAGTCATATATTATTTTTTCGCTGATGCAGAACACCTACCTCAAGCAGAGTACGGAATTCGCCACTCTGATCCAGGACCAGTTCAGGTCAAGGGTTGGAAGGAAAGACAGAGGTGTCAGGCAGGCAGGGTTTCAGGTCCTGTGGAGAACAACCATGCCTTCCGTTCTCGTGGAACTGGGGTTTGTAACAAATCCCGAAGAAGAGAAGTTCCTTATATCAGAGCAGGGACAGGATTACCTGGCTTCTGCCATTTTCAGGGCATTCCGCGACTACAAGCAGGCCATAGACAACAGATCGGGCCTGAAGAACGGAAACGGAGCAGCTGCACAATCAGGCAGATCTGACGGCAGGCCTGATTCAGAAGGGACGGTGACCACCGGCAAGGCTGATCCAGCAGGTACTGTGACCACAGGTAAGCCTGATTCAGAAGGGACGGTGACCGCCGGCAAGGCTGATCCAGCAGGGACAATGACCGCCGGCAGGCCTGATTCAGCTGGGACGGAAAAACCCGGGGCAACAGGGACAGAACAGGCACAATCCAGCCCGCAGACAGTGACAGATTCCCCGGTTTCAGCCAAACCACCTGTTGTACCTGCAGGTACTGCAGCCGACGGGATATTGTTCATGGTCCAGATTGCTGCCATGCCTGCCGGACGTGAAATGAACAGGTCACATCTGACCGGCATTGAAACCATAACCAGAATAGAAGATGGTGAACGGGTTAAATATGCAGCCGGAAAATACGTTCTTTATGATGACGCCCTCAAATACAGGCGGACTCTGACAGGAAGATTCCCGGATGCGTTTGTCATCGCGGTTAGAAACGGAAAGATCATACCCCTCAGGGAGGCTATTGAATCAAGGAAAAGATAGAAGGAAAAACCCATGAAGATAACACACGAATTAAAAGTAGGAGCTGTAGCGCTGGTAACCATTGTTGCCTTCATCCTGATGTTCCAGTTCCTGAAGGGAACAGCACTGTTTACCAGTACTGACACATACCATATCGTCTATGACAACATAGCCGGGCTGACCGAGTCAAATCCCGTGGAGATCAATGGATACCAGGCGGGAGTCGTACAGGATGTCAGGCTGATCAACGACGGTTCAGGAAGGATACTCGTATCGTTGTCGGTAGACAGAAACTTCAATATCCCGAAGGACACCAGGGCCGAGATAACCACAGCCACCCTTATTGCGGGCATGAAGATTGTGCTTCGTATGGGTCAGAGCAGCGAGATGTGCCACAACCATGATACCATTTCAGGCTATGTGGCAACATCAATACTTGACCGGCTGAGCGGCACCCTTACTCCCCTTGAGGACAATATAAGCAGCATCGTTTTACGGCTTGACTCAGTCATCACTGCGATCAACAGCATACTGACCCCGGAGATGACAAGCAACATGAAGTCAACCATGTCAAATGTCAGCAATGTAACTGCAGGTCTCAGACAGATAACAGACAGCCGCAAGGATGAGCTTATGGCTGCCATTGATGAGATACAGGCCTTTACCTCCGTTCTTGCCGCCAACAGCTCAACAATTGACTCCACACTTAAGAATCTTGGAGAAGTATCCGATGCCGTCGCCGCAGCTGATCTGAAAACCTCGCTGGGATCATTGCAGTCATCTCTCAGGGGACTTGATACCATTGTCACCGGCATAAGCAAGGGCGAAGGTTCAGCCGGCAAGCTTGTCACCAACGACAGCCTTTACAATAACCTGAGCAATACTCTTTACAATCTTGACATGTTGCTGCGTGACATGAAGGAAAATCCTAAAAAATATGTCCACTTCTCCCTTTTTGGCAGAAAGGCAGAATAATTTGTTGGAATAATACTAAACAATACATTATCACACGGTTGCAGGTCAAAATCAGGATCCGGCTCCCGTGTTGCATATCAGGACAGTTATATCCTCAATCCCATAACCCTTTGTGGACCTTTATTTTCCGTTTAGAAGCCTGATAATGTGATCATTATAAATTTTGACCAATGTTTGTCCTTTTAAGGACCTGAGGGTCATTACAGTATAGAATAAATGTAAAAGTCAATAGAAAAAAATTTTTTTTTTTACCTTTTTTTTTACAAATATTGTCCCGGGTTTCAGCACCAGAAAAGAAAGCACGATTCCTTTTAATTTCAATCTGAATGAACAAGTCACACGATGAGGTTTGGAATAACTGTCTGGAAATAATTCGTGACATTATTCCTTCGGCCAGTTTTAAAACATGGTTCGAGCCTATTGTTCCTCTCAGGCTCGAAAAGAATGTTCTTACAATACAGGTGCCCAGCCCTTTCTTTTATGAATATCTAGAGGAGCAATACATTGACATACTCCGCAAGACACTCAGGCGTGAGATTGGCAATGATGCAAAGCTTGAGTACAACATTATCATGGAGAATTCCGCCTTCACGAACGGCAAGCCTTACACGGTAAGGTACCCGTCGAGGAACAAGGCCGATCTTCAGAATAAGCCGATGCAGGTTCCTTTTGAGGCCACACAGCCTGCCATCAGGAATCCTTTTATCATACCAGGCATCAAGAAGGTTCATTTTGACCCGAGGCTCAATCCGGATTATTCCTTTGCCAACTTCGTGGAGGGAGAGTGTAACCGTCTTGCCCGTTCGGCAGGTATTGCGGTTGGAAACAATCCCGGTGGTACGGCCTTTAATCCGCTGATGATTTATGGTGACTCGGGCCTTGGAAAGACCCATCTTGTACAGGCCATCGGGATTCTCGTCAAGGAAAAGTATCCTGACAAGACTGTTCTTTATGTCAATGCCAACAAATTCCAGACCCAGTTTGTAGAGTCGATCAGGAATAACAACAAGAACGATTTCCTCCATTTCTACCAGATGATTGACGTCCTGATCATTGATGACGTCCATGAGTTTGCAGGCAAGGAGAAGACCCAGGATACATTCTTCCACATATTCAATCATCTTCATCAGTCGGGCAAACAGCTCATTCTGACCTGTGACAAGCCGCCGGTGGAGTTGCAGGGGATGGAGCAGCGACTTCTTTCGAGATTCAAGTGGGGGTTACTGGCAGACCTTCAGAAGCCTGACTTTGAGACCAGACTGGCAATACTGAGGAAGAAGGCATATAATGACGGAATAGAGCTTCCGGATGAGATCTTCGAGTTCCTCGCAGAGAATATCTCTTCGAACATCAGGGAGCTTGAATCAGGATTAATATCCCTTTACGCTCAATCGACCCTCAACCGCAAGGAGGTTACCCTGGAGCTGGCCCGCCAGATGGTTGACAGGCTGGTGAACACCCAGCGCAGGGAGATCACCATTGATTACATTCAGAAGGTTGTCTGCGAGTACTACAAGATACCGGTTGACCAGATGCAGGGGAAGACACGCAAGAGGGAGATAGTGCAGGCAAGGCAGGTCTCGATGTATTTCTCAAAGAACCTGACAAAAGCATCGCTGGCCAGCATCGGTTCTTCAATCGGAGGAAAGGACCACGCCACTGTTCTGCATGCATGCAAGACCGTCAACAACCTTATTGACACTGACCGCCATTTCAGGAACCAGATATTGGAAATTGAAAAAAAGCTTAAGGTATGAATGCAGATATCTCTAATCTGAAGGAAGAATTTTTCAGGTTATACGGGGACAGGGAAAACGAGCCTGTCCTTTTTTATTCGCCGGGAAGGGTCAATCTTATCGGCGAGCACACTGACTATAATGCGGGGTATGTCTTCCCCTGTGCGCTCGATTTCGGAACATATCTGCTGGTCAGGGGAAGCAGCGGTCAGGAAATTAGAATGAACAGCCTCAACTTTCCCGGTGAGGTTATCATTCCGATTGCCCTCAATTACCTGCCGATTCCAAAAAGCTGGACAAATTATCCAGTGGGCGTGATCAATGAGTTCGCGCGCAAGGGTACGGCAGCCCCGGCGATGGAGATGCTCTTTTACGGCAACATCCCAAACGGTGCCGGTCTCTCCTCTTCAGCCTCAATAGAGATGGTTACGGCAGTAGCTATTAATGAACTCACCGCATCGGGCCTGGAGATGATGGAGATGGTAAAAATGGCCCAGAAGGCCGAAAACGGCTTTGTAGGGATGAACTGCGGCATCATGGACCAGTTTGCCGCGGGATTCGGGAAGAAAGACCATGCCATCAACCTCAACTGCGATACACTTGAATACCGCTATGCACCCCTTAACCTGGGGAAGAGGAGGCTGGTAATCACCAACACAAACAAGCGCAGGGGTCTGACCGACTCAAAATACAATGAGCGGCGGTCTGAATGCGAGAAGGCAGTGGAACTTATTTCCGTCCACAGACCCATAAGGAACCTGAGCGAACTTACCGTGAAGGATCTGTGGATGCTCGACACCTGCATAACCGATCCTGTTGTAAGGAAAAGGGCAAAGCATGTAATAACCGAGAACGGAAGGACTCTTGATGCTATTAAGGCACTTGAAGTCAATGACATAGAATTGCTGGGAAAACTCATGAACGAGTCGCATGATTCGCTCTGCAATGACTACGAGGTCACGGGCACGGAGCTTGACACCCTTGTCTATGAGGGAAGGAAGCTTCCGGGAGTAATCGGGACAAGAATGACAGGAGCAGGTTTCGGCGGGTGCACCGTCTCAATTGTGGAAAATGAGCATGCGGATGAGTTCATCCGCCGGCTCGGTGAAACCTACACCGAAAGGACCGGCCTGGTTGCAGATTTTTACCTGCCTGGAATCGGCGACGGAGCCAGGAAGATTTGAGAGTTTCGATTTATAAAACTCGCACACCGCAGATTGGCAATCGCATATCACAGGTCTTTCACGCACCTGAATCCGACCGTCGAGCTGCGGTCAAAGCCGGGTGAGACCAGCAACTGCATCTGTGTTGTTGTGAGTGGCTGCGGGCCGCCGCGGACATACCACCAGCTTGATTCCGGCCTGAACCAGCTTCCTCCCCTGATTATATTGAAGTAGTAAGCGCCGTTGCACCATACATCGCTGGTCATCTGCCACACGTTTCCCACCAGGTCTGCCACACCGTATGGACTCTCACCTTTTGGAAATGCGTCCACCGGTGTGGGTCTTCCGAAGCCGTTGTTGCATTTGGTGGCATGGAACTCATTGCCCCAGGGCCATTCGCGGCTGTCAGTACCCTGGGCAGCCAGTTGCCACTCGGCCTCGGAAGGTAGCCGCTTGCCGGCCCAGAGTGCATATGCCCTGGCATCCTCAAGGCTGATCCATACTACGGGATACCGTTCCTGCCCGCTGACAGGAAGACCACTTTCCCAGTGCCTGAGATAGTTTGCTGTATCGGAAGGGATGTACCGGGAGGCTCTGATAAACTGAAGGTACTCCTCATTAGTCACAGGGAACCTGTCTATCAGGAAGCTGTCAGGTGTTGCCGTGATTTCTTTTCCTGAGAAGGGGTATGGGACGAAATCATCGTTGAACTTCAGTGTGAAGCGTATTGTTGCGGAGGGAACCAGTACCATCCCTTCAGGTATTTCATTGGCCGGGGCCGTGCGTATGGTCTCTGACACCAGCCAGGGACTGCCCTGTTCCGTCCTTATCACTCTCTCATCGAGAAGTAATCCGTCAGTGTCTGTCAGTTCTATAACGATCTTTTCACCGTCAATCCCCAGCAGGCGGTCGCTGCTGATAAATGTATCTGCCGGAGAAGGTATCATGATTGGTTTGTTGCCGTAACCGGGGTCGCCCCGGCTTACCAGGAGAGTACCCTTGACTGAAGCAGATATATGTATCCTGTTTCCTTTCAATCCTGCCTGTATAAGCCTGGGGAGCAAAGCAATGCAGTCTGCAGAGCCCTCGCGCCTCGTGCCGTTGAATGACTGGCTCCATCCCGGTGTTTCCACGGGTGCCATAAGGATTCCGTTAATTACTGAGGGTTCAAGCTCCTCATGCCTGAGGAGTGAAACCAGGTGTCTGCCTGTTGTGTCTCCCGGACTGAACAGGGGTCCGGTATAGCCACGGTGATCCATGTTCAGAACTGTAAATATCCTTTTTGTGCTGGCATCCCACCTGTTGACATAGACCCTGTCGGCCCCGCTGGTGATCAGAGGTGACAGGAATCCGCCGGCAAAGGCATCACTGTTTCTCCTTAGAATATAGGTAGTTTTAGCAAGGTATTCCAGGTCCTTCCGGAACTCCTCTCCCCTGCCCCCGGGCCTGAACATATTCAGTTCGGTGCCGTAGCCATTGAACAGGGCGACGGCAATCTCACGATGCAGAATATCCTCACCCACGTCGGCAACGCGGAATATGGCAAAATCGGTTCTGATAAGCTTGTTCAGGTTAAGTTCCGGACTGAGATAGAGTGCATTATGCACCCTTGCAGCCACTATGCCCGGCATATCCTTTACAACGGGCATTCCCTCGGAATACATCACCACACCGGGGCGCACGGTATCAGCCGCCTGTTGCAGCTCAGCCGATGATCTTCCCTCGGTATCAAGCACCACACCATCGGCATCGGTTTCATCAATAATCCTTGCCATGCCACCAGGGTGATCTTCCTGCCTGGTGCTCTTATCCCATGGGTTATAGGCGATAAAGAAGCGGCATCCTGCTGATCTTGCCTCATTGCTGAGGTGTCTGAGTGAGGCGGTACCTCCCGGGAGGTCGCGGTACAGGTCCCACTGATTCCTTTCATCAAGACCAAGTCGGGGCCATGTGGGCCATATCCCGTAGACATCCACATGGCCGAAGAGCCTGTTGTATTCAGCCATGTAATCCCCGAATCCCTCTTCCCCGGTGAACCGGTCAAAATACTGCCGGTCCCACGCCATCTGGAGAATCATCAGGTAGCTTGAGCGGATCCACTTCAGGTCGTCACGCATATAGAGGGTCTCGTCAAAACGTTCGAGGTCATACAGCCATCGGTCGGTGAACATCAGCCTCAGTCCGTCCTGCCATTCGCCCCTGAACACATCAGCATATATTCTGTAGGTGACCGATGCTCCCGGCGGCAGCAGCGTTTCATATCTTTTCACTATTCCGTTTTCCGTCCCGGCACGGCGTGCGATTGAGGTTACTGAAAGATCTCCTGCGGCAGCGAACGTACTGAAGCCCATTTCCCAGGCATTGTCAGGCAGTATAACCCGCACGGGGCTCTTTCCCGGCAGGAAGAGGTTTGCCCTGGCCAGCCCACGTGGTCCTGCACCCGTGATATATGCATTGTTCTCCTTTTCGCCGAATGGCACCACGTCGGAAATGGTGATAGTATCATTCCAGTTATTCCGGAGTATCAGTTCCGCGAGGAACCCCGGCCGTGATCCACCGCGTGGAATATATCCTGCCTCGGCTCCTCCGGGATAGATCATCAGGAACCGGCTTCCGACAAGCCCTGCAGGCACATCGTCAGACTCAAAATAGATTCCGTCAAGCCTGAAACTGAAGAGGGGTCTGGGGGCGTCAAGCCTGACAAAAGTGCTGTCATCAAGAAGTAGGGAGACGGCACCGGCACCGTTATCCCTGATGATTCCCAGGTTCATCAGCGACTGCCCGGAGGCGGCTACCGGGATGATCAAAAAAAAGAGGTAAAACCGAAACCTAAAGCTGCACATCGGAGTTTAAACTGATATAATTGGCTTCCCGTACCATCGGGACTGCAATTTATGACATTGTATCTGAAAATAAAAGCGAAGATACAGTGAATGAGTATTTTTAGAGATAATATTTAACCATGTTGGCCCGTTAAAGATTAATAACTGATTTTAGAAATTAGTTCAGACCAGACTGATGAAAAAGGTTAACTTCAAAGGCATCACCATATTAATACTGCTGCTCTCAGCGCTTATGCTGCTGCCCGGCTGTGCCTCCCAGAAGAAGAACTCCTATAAGTCTGTACGCAAAAACTCCTATATCGATACCTCCCAGCTTGGGCGCAACAAGTACTTTTTCTCCAAAAAATACCAGAAGAAGCTTTACAGGTATAAAAAGAAATAAGGCAGCGGGTCAATCCCCCGGATTAATCCTCGCAGATAACTTCAAGGCCATCCCAGGCGAGTGTCACATTTGCCGGCAGTTCCCGGTTTACATCCGCATGTCTTCCCATCTGATGCCCTATGTGGGTTATAAAGGCTTTTCTTGGTGATACCTCACGCACCAGTTCGAGTGCCTCACCAAGGCTGAAATGTGAAATGTGTTTTTCCTTCCTCAGAGCATTAATGACAAGGTATTTTACCCCGATCAGCTTTTCCTTTGTCTCTTCAGATATATAGTTGGCATCGGTGATGTAGGCCATATCGGCTATTCTGAATCCCAGAATTGGCAGGCGGTAATGGAAGACGCGCAGGGGGACGATGGTATCACCCTTTATGCTCAGGTTATAACCCTCAATACCATGAAGCTCCATCCTGGGGACACCGGGGTAATGGTTTTCCGAGAAGACATAGGCGTACTCCTTTCTGACCGCTGACTGCACCCTCTCCTCCGCGTAAATATCAATTGCAGCCTGACTCTTGTAGTTGAAGGCTCTCAGGTCATCCATTCCGGCGATATGATCCTTGTGTTCGTGAGTCAGCAGGATGGCGTCAAGTTTCTTGACCCTGGCATTGAGCATCTGCTGCCTGAAGTCGGGCCCTGCATCTATGACGAAGACATTCTGTGCAGTCTCCACCAGAAGAGAGGCTCTGAGTCTCTTGTCATGGCTGTCAGGTGACATGCAAACAGGGCATTCGCAGGCTATTACCGGGACTCCCTGGGATGTTCCGGTGCCAAGAAAAGTGATCTTCACTGTCTTGTTTTTCTCAATGCAAACATAACCCGAAATTGACAGAAGAACAATATCTGCGGTCACTTTAGCGCAGAAGCTTATCCGGGAGGGTGTCTGAACAATGGCTCAGATGTTATCCTCTTTTATCATGGCTGCCCAAAACCGGGTGAATTTCGTAAGTTTACGGTGCAAATCTGGTACAGGGATGAGCGGAACCATCTATATGATCCCGGTTGCGCTGGGAGAGTCTGATCCTGCGCTGACAATACCTGGCGGCACGCGTGAAAAAACGCTGTCGCTCAGGGTCTTCGCCGTAGAGGATATAAGGACATCACGTCGCTGGCTGAAGGGTCTTGACAGGACCTTTCCTGTTGACAGCACACTCTTTTTTCCGGTCGGGAAGCATTCTGATCCATCCGGCCTTGATGAGTTTTTTACCCTTGTTTCGGGAGGGGCTGATGCCGGTGTGATGAGTGAGGCAGGGATGCCTGGCCTGGCTGATCCGGGAAACATAGTAGCTTCAGAGGCTCACCGCCGGGGCATAAGGGTAGTGCCGCTCTCGGGCCCCTCCTCGGTGATGCTGGCACTGGTTGCCTCAGGGTTAAACGGCCAGATGTTCTCTTTTAACGGTTACCTGCCGGTAGATACCCAGGGCCGCCGTAAAGCCATCAGGGACCTCGAGCGGATTTCTGCCGGCGGCCGGACTCAGATATTCATGGAGACACCTTTCAGAAACGGAAGGATGATTGAAGATATTCTTGCCGTATGCCAGCCATCTACCCGGCTATGCATTGCTGCTGACATCTCACTGCCATCAGAGTTTATCAGGACAATGAGCATCGCCGAGTGGCGCCGGCAGGTACCCGGGCTCGACAAAAGACCGGCTGTATTCCTTCTTCTTGCCTGACGGAAGATCCCGCTTCGGCAGGGTATTGCAGAACACATCCCGCTGCCCGGTACCAATTCATTTTTATGTTAAATTGTGACCATAAAAAGATTAAGTGATGATCAGAAGAACTCTTCTTTCGGCAGTAATGATATTGATTACAGTCCTCGTGGCGGGACAGAAGACAGACATGTCGCTCTTCAATGGTATTAAGCCCAGGAATATAGGTCCAGCCGGCATGAGCGGCAGGGTTACTGCTTTTGCCGTTGATCCGCGCAATGAAAATGTCTTCTATGTCGGCACCGCTTCCGGCGGCCTCTGGAAGACTGTCAATGCCGGTACCACCTTCATCCCCCTCTTCGACAATGAAGCTGTGGCATCCATCGGGGCACTTGCCATTGACCCGGAGAGGCCTGACATCATATGGGCAGGAACGGGTGAAGGCAATCCCCGCAACAGTGTCACAGGGGGTTACGGCATCTATCGGAGCAATGACGGAGGACGAACATGGAAGTGCATGGGTCTTGAACTCACCCGATATATCCACCGCATTATTATTGATCCGGTCAATCCGGACATAATTTATGCGGGTGCCATAGGGAACCCGTGGGCGCCACACACCGAGAGAGGGTTCTACCGTTCCACTGACGGGGGGAAAACATGGAGGAGGCTGCTCTTCACCAACGAGACCTCGGGTGTTGCTGACATGGTTATGGATCCTTCAAACCCCGGTAAAATATTCGTGGCCATGTGGGACCATCAGCGCTGGCCATGGTTCTTCCGTTCATCTTCAGGAGGCTCCGGCCTCTGGCTCACACGTGACGGTGGTGAGACATTTGAGAGGGTACGCGGGGGATTGCCTGAGGAGGTGGGACGCATCGGGCTGGCCATCGCCAGGTCTGACCCTGACTATGTTTATGCCTGGGTGGAATCAAAACCATCAGCTGTATTCCGCTCAACCGACGGCGGGGAAACCTGGGAGAAGCGCGGAGAAAGAAATATCGGCAACAGGCCGTTCTACTATGCTGAAATCTACGTCGACCCACTCAATGAAAACAGGGTCTATACCCTCTTCTCGGGGGTTAATGTGAGCGAGGACGGCGCCCTCACCTTTGACAGGCGGACCGCAGAGTCAGTGCATCTTGATCATCACGCATGGTATATTGATCCGCTCAACCCTGACCGGATGCTCGATGGCAATGACGGTGGCATAGGCATAACCTATGACAGGGGTGCCACATGGCGCCATATTGAAAACCTTCCCGTTGGTCAGTTCTACCACATAAATGTGGACAACGAGCTCCCCTACAATATCTATGGCGGGCTCCAGGACAACGGTTCCTGGCGGGGCCCGGCATATGCCTGGAATAACGGCCCGCTTATAAACGAGATGTATGATTTTCTTATCGGCGGTGACGGCTTTGATGCAATGCCGGTACCGGGCGACAGCCGCTATTGCTATGCCCAGTCACAGGGCGGATCGCTTCGCAGGCTGGATGTGGTCACGGGATGGAGCAAAAACATAAGGCCTTCGGCTGAAGATGGTGAAAGGCTCCGGTTCAACTGGAACTCGGCACTGGCACAGGATCCGTTTGACAAAAACACCATCTACTATGGCAGCCAGCATGTGCACAGGAGCAATGACAGGGGCGACTCCTGGACCTGGATCTCTCCCGACCTAACCACCAATGACCCTGAGAAGCAGAAACAGGATCAAAGCGGCGGAATTACCATTGACGCCACCGGTGCGGAAAACCATTGTACGGTGATCACCATTTCACCAAGTCCTGTTAAAGAGGGGCTTATATGGGCAGGTACCGATGACGGCATGATCCAGGTCACCGAGGACGGAGGCAGGAGCTGGAGGAACACGTCACAAAACATAAAGGGCATGCCACGCAACGGATGGGTACCCCAGATAACTGCCTCAGCCCATGATCCGGGCGAGGCCTTTGCTGTGGTCAATGACTACCGGCAGGGTGATAACGCCGCATATCTCTTCCGTACAAAGGATTACGGCAAGAGCTGGCAGCGGATCATCGATGATACCGATGTCTGGGGTTACCTGCTCTGCTTTGTTCAGGATCCTCTGGAACCTGAACTTATGTTCGCAGGAACCGAATACGGACTGTATGTCTCCTTTGATGGCGGTGATAACTGGAATAAATGGACCAGCGGATATCCCACAGTATCAACCTATGATATGGTGATTCAGCCCCGCGAACATGATCTGGTTATCGGTACCTTCGGTCGTGCCGTATGGATACTGGACGACATCAGACCCCTCAGGGTCCTTGCATCCAAAGGGAAGAAACTGCTTGAAAGCAGCCTGGAAGCATTTGAGGCACCGGATGCATTCCTTGCCTCAACCAAAAACCTGCCCGGATACTATTTTTACGGTGACGCCATGTACCGCGGTGAGAACCGGGAAACCGGCGCAATGATTTCCTTCTTTACCTCTGCAGATTCAGGAAAGATATCTGCTGAAATAAAAGACGAGGCCGGCAGCGTGGTCAAAACCATGGATATCAGTCCTTCCAAAGGATTCAACCGGTTCGTCTGGCGCCTTGACCGCAATCCCCTCCCGCAGGTGGAGTACCCGTCACCGCAGCAACAGCAGCAGGATCAGAGATCAAGGTTCTTCAGAGGCTTTGGCGGAACAGTCTTTCCCGGGACCTTTACCGTGACACTAAAGGGGAGTGCAGGGAGTTCATCCACCAAAGTGATTGTGAATCCTGACCCGAGGATGGCACCTCCTGACATTGAGGCCCTCAGGAAGAATTATGAGAGGGCCAGGTTATTCGGAACAAGGATAGAGTCACTTAACGGAAGCCTCCGGACACTGACATCTGTGCGGGAGAGCCTGGCAAAGAGCGAAGTGCTTATCAGGAATAACCCCGGCTTCGCTGAGGCGGCATCTGAAACTTACAAGGCTGTCGGCGAAGACCTTGCCGCGCTTGATGCTCTATTTGGCCGAAGGCAGGACGGAGTGGCAGCACGCATCAACGGTTACAGGGCCGTGGTGATGGCAACAGGGGCGCTGACAGCACAGGAGGAAAAGGGAATGAAAGATGCAGAAACTGCACTGGAGGAGGCCGAGAAACAGGTTAAGGGATTCCTTGAGGGCAGCTGGGCCCGTTTCTCAGAAAAACTGAAGGGAATATCACTCCCTGGCGATATCGTGATATTGAAATGACGGATACCCTGATGAATGGGTTCCCAGGTAACCGGAGGTAAGGCTCCGGGGAAAAGGCCTGTAAGCAAGCGGAGACAAGACCACGGGGAAAAGACACATGGGTGACCGGAGACAAGGTTCCGGGGAAAAGGCACATCAGTGAGGGGATAATAAAAAGCGCCGGTTTTCTGCCGGCGCATCTTTTTATTTCTTCGTTTTTCTTACGAGTTCCACAACCTCCATCTCAAAGATTAAAGGGGTGTATCCCGGAATAATTGTGACATAGTATCCATAGATGTCCCAGGTACTGTAACCTGAGGGTCCGTAGGCTACCTTCGATGGCATAAGGACCTTTGCCTTTGATCCCAGTTTCATTTTGACCAGGGTCAGTGACCATCCCTCGATGAGGTAAGGCGTACCCACCCTGAACCTGTATGGAGTATCGGCTTCAAGGTTGCTGTCGAGCTCCTTTCCGCTGAGGAAATAACCCTTATACCAGACACCCACCGAATCACCTTCCTGAATAAGGTCTCCTGTACCGGGAACGGTTTCGATATAGTAGATCCCGTTTGCGTCAGGACTGACGGTTATATTGTTTTTGAGAACATAGTCCTCAATCATGCTTTTCTCTTCTTCTTCGTATTTCTTTGCCGGATTGCATGCTACAATGACGATGGCCATCAGTGCCAGCACTGCAGAGTTGAATTTCTTTCTCATGGCTTTGACAATTTCCTCCTTCTCCCTCAAATATCGTTCCAAACTAGCTAATATCCTTTATTCTTATCCTGTATACCAGGATTGCTCTTCCCGGTATTTTTCCGCCGTCGCCTGTCAGGCCATAGGCGAGGTACGGTGGAATGATGAACAGGTAATCACTCCCTTTCTGCATCATCTGAAGACCTTCAGTCACACCGCTTCCGGCATCGCTGAAGCCCACCCTGATTGTCTGTGTGCCGCTGTAGCATGGATTTCCGTTGAGCAGGGTGCATTCAAAGTCGAAGCTTACATTATCACCTGTTTTGACTGTTGGTCCGGAACCGTTTTCTATGATACTGTACCAAAGGCCGGTGTTTGTCTCGGTGAATTCACGGGTGGTTTTTTTAAGGAAAGTGTTAATAGCATCGCGGTCCTGTGAAATCATTGACCTGTTAAGTTCAATCAGTTCCGTTTCCGAGCGTGGTGTTGCCTTGCTTCTGGTGTCAGGTTTGTTCTGGCACCCGGCAGCTGTTGCCAACAGGGCTATGATAAGTATGATTCTCATTTCGTCATCCCTTCGGCTGCAGCCTCCAGTTCCCTGCGGAACGAGGGTAGTGTATTTTCAAAGTGATTGACCACCTCATGTATCGTTCCCCTCATCTCACCGCCGGCAGCATTGCGGTGTCCTCCCCCGTTGAAGCACTTGCGCGAGAGTTCATTGGCATTGAAGCTGCCTTTTGACCGGAGTGACATTTTTACAAATCCGGTGCGTTCAATGAAAAGGACTGAGAGGACTATGCCCTTCATTGTAAGCAGGACATTTGCAAATCCTTCAGTGTCACCCTTCACATGATTGAACCTTTCAAGGTCTTCCTTTGTCAGCCAGATGTAGGCGGTATGGAGTTCAGGATGCACCACCATGCGGCTGTGCAGGGAGAATCCCTTGAGCCTGATCCTGTCAGGTGAGAAATTGCTGAATATATGGTTGAAGACCCTCTCCTTGTCAACGCCCATGTCAAGGAGATGACCTACGGTGCGCATCGTATCACCGGTATAGTATCCGTGTTCAAAATTTCCGGTATCAGTGATGATTCCCACATATACAGCCGTGATGAATTCACTGTCATTGAACTCGCTTCCCTCCATTCCGTTGACAAGGAAGTAAACAAGTTCTGATGTTGAGCTCCTGCTTACGTCTGAGATGATAAGGTCAGCGAAGGAGGCCGGGTCAGGATGATGGTCTATCATGACCTTTTTAGCTGCTGAGGCTATCACAAGCTGCTCAGCCTTTCCCATCCTGGAAGTGGTATTGAAGTCAACCATAATGATGAGGTCAGCCTCATTTATGAGCCTGGCTCCTGCATCTGTGTTATGATGGAAATCAACAATCCGGTCAACATCATTCATCCACAGGAGAAATTTCTGGAGGGCATTTGGGGATATCATGCCGGCCTCTTTTCCCCGTGAGAGGATCCACCTTCTCAGTGCCAGCATTGCTCCTACCGCATCACCGTCAGGATTGATGTGGCAAATGAGCAGAATCTGATCGGCTTCTTCGATCAGCTTCTTTAATTCTTTTGTATATTTACCAAACTCTGGCACTTTCAAAGTGCTTTTAAGGCGACAAAGGTAAGAAAAATAACAAGGTTTTAAAAAATCACACCAACTAACCCCATTCTCATACAGTTATGAGCAACGACATTACTTTTTCAATCATCAAGCCCGATGCCCTTGGCAGGGGTGATGCTGCAAGAATTCTCTGCAGGATAGCTGAAGCCGGTTTTACAATAGCGGCGCTGAAAATGCTGCATATGACCAGAACGGAGGCGGAGGGCTTTTATGATGTACACCGGGAAAGGCCTTTCTTTCCGGGCCTGGTTGAATTCATGTCATCAGGACCGGTGATCGTCATGGTCCTCAGGCACAATGATGCCATTGAAGAGTTCCGGCACCTTATAGGGACTACTGATCCGGCAAAGGCCTCACCCGGAACAATCCGCGCCGAGTTCGGGACAGACGTGAAGATGAATGCCGTACATGGCTCTGACTCGCCGGAAAATGCACTCAGGGAAGCTTCATACTTCTTTTCAGCCATAGAAATTTTCTGAGGAAAACAAAAACAGCTTATTCTTGTTCTGGTAAAAAATCAAAATGACAAATTCTCTTTCACCTGACTTTTCGGATAAGAAAACACTCGAAAAGTACTCTTCGGCCTATACCCTTTCCGACATGGAGATCTTCATTTTTCCGGATCTCTTCTACCCGCTGGTGCTTGCAAATATCATGTCTCCCGTTATCTGGCGGTGGCGTGATGATCCCTGGTTCAGGGATATGCACCGTAAGAATTTTATCAGCAGGGCAAACAGGATCAAGCAATTCATAATAGACAATTACATCTTCAACCTTGACCTGGAAACATGGGGGCTTACAACAAAGGAGAAGGAGATGTCAAGGTTCAGCGATTTCTTTGACACCGGGCTGCTCAAGCAGTCGAATGCCCTTTTCGGATATGAGGGAGACAGGTATTACTTCAGCATTGACATACGTCGTCATTTCGGACTTGACAAGTACGAGTCGTCAGCCATCCCCTACTGGAAGACCGAGACGGTTGAGGCGATGACGGCATTCAGGCACAGGGAGCATTACACAACCGGTGCCGGTGAATGCGTAAGCCTGGCTGCACTCTATGCTGCTGCAATGTTCATCGTGGGAGAAATACCTCTTGAAAAGATCTTCATGATGGCCACCCCCCTTCACTCTCAGAACTATATTGATGAAAAGGAAGGACTGCTGACCAACAACAGGAGGATCATGACGAAGAACATGTGGTTCAATGGTACCTCCCTCTCCGCAAAGGCCAGGAGGGCTCTCGAAAATGAAAAGGTTACGATTGTCTCCCACATTTCAGGGCATATTCATACGGTATATGAGGAAGCTACCATTGACAGGGATGCCTATACCAGCTTCTGCACAAAACTAAACAGCTTCGTCAGTTCGCCGCTTACCCCGGCCATATTCATTAACTTTCTGAGATTCAAATCAGAATACAAGTGTCTCTTTCAGTACTACTATCTTCGTACAGGTGCAGGTCATTATATTCTTCTCGAAAAACTGTTTGAATATGAACACTCTTCGAAGTCAAGCGTGAACGAGGAGACACGTGACAGACTCCTTGCTGAAGTTGACCCTGAGGAATTTCTGTATGATCCGATTAACGGGAAGATCACCCTCAATGAGGTAGAAAAATTTCTCAGGATGCACAGGAACTCTGATCTTCAGGTTATAGAGCAGGAGTTCATAAATGAATTTCCTACCAGCCATACCGACTGCGTAAAAAGGATGTTTGTCGATCTGAGGGAGTTCCTCATTACTGAGCCCAGGCTACCCTCTGCCGAAAGGAAGTTTGTCAGGGAGATACACCCTGAACTCCTGGTCACTGACAGTCGTGAGGAGATCATCGGAAAGATCAGGGATATTGCAGCCGTTTCAGAGATGGCGCTTCTTTCGCTTTATGCTTATCGTGATATGGAACATACTGACTGGAAGCCATTTGTCAAGGCAGCCGTTGAGAGAAACCCGGTATGCCATGATGCACTTGCAGGTAAAAGTACCGATGAGATGTACCATATCATCAATGAATTGAAAAACAAATCAATATATGATTCGGGACGGATGGCCCAGCCTGACGAGGTGTGGAACTTCAGCAGGGGTGACGGTGCAGAAAAGGCATTTCTTATGGCGAATGCCATCATCCATGGTGATCCGGCGGCGGAGGTGAGGGTCGCACTTCATGATGATCATGCGATTGTGGGACACGGCGGCAGGGAGTATCGTTTTGTAACCGCCAAGGGTCACAACAGGAAGATTCTGATCAGCGGAAATGATTACAGGGTGAGCTGATCAGTGGAGGACAATCTCCCTGACAACCTCCTCTCCTGCCCTGCTGTTAATCCGGTTTTTCAGCGAGTCACGCAGCATCATCAGCTCATTCCTTACAACCGATGAGGTGAGATGGATGTGAAGCACACCCTCTTTCAGGTATGTCCTTTTTGTGCGTGCTGTTATCACCTTGCCGGCGATGCTCTCCCAGATATTCAGTACTTCTGCCTCCTTCAGCCCCTTTTCCAGTCTGTACTCCCTGATCAGATCGGTCAGGGCCTCCCCGAGGGTTATGGTCTTGTTCCTTCTCATGGGTTACCGTGATCCGTTTGTGATCTCTTCCTCGATCCCCTTCTTCCCGATACGGTATAGCCTGAAATCTACCCCTGTATTGTCAAGGATGCGGTGGATCCTGTCCTGCTGGGTATCAGTGATGAACACCTGACCGAACTCGCCTGAACCCACAAGCCTGATTATCTCCTCCACACGGTTCTGGTCGAACTTGTCAAAAATGTCGTCAAGCAGAAGTGCCGGAGCAAACCCGTTCATTTTGCTTATCAGTCCGAATTTGGCGAGTTTTAGGGCAACGATGAATGATTTCTGTTGTCCCTGGCTGGCGCTGATCCTTGCCGAATGTCCCTCAATCTCGAAGACAAGGTCATCCCGGTGAATCCCGGCGGTTGTATACTGCAATGCAAAATCCCTCTCCCGCGAGTCAGCCAGCTGCTGCATGTAGTCACCGCTGCCCAGATGCGACCGGTAACGGATTGAGACCTTCTCGGCTCCGCCGGAGATCATCTCATAGTATGAACGGAATAGCGGAAGGAGGTTTTCGGTGAGGGTACGGCGTGACCGGTGTATCAGTTCGGCTTCGGGAGCCATCTGCTCGTCATATATCTCGAGAAGTCCCGAATTGGCGGTTCCGCCTGCTCGCAGAACCTTATTTCTCTGCATCAGCGCCTTGTTATAGCGCATGTGTGCCTCCAGGTATGCAGGGTCATACTGGCTGATGATCAGGTTCAGGTAACGACGGCGTTCCTCGCTGCTGCCTGTAATCAGCGTACTGTCAGCCGGAGAGAGCATTACAACCGGGTATTTCCCCACATGGTCAGACATTCTCTGGTAATCCTTCCCGTTGAGCCTGAAGATCTTCTGTTTCTGTTTCTGGAAGGCACAGTAAAGCTCGTCACTGTTTTCATCGGTGACAAAAGTTCCCCTGATCATGAAATAGTCCTCACCGTGCCTGATGCTCAGCGTATCTGAACTGTTGAAAAAGCTCTTGGTAAGCGACAGGTAGTGTATGGCATCGAGGATATTCGTCTTGCCCACTCCGTTATTACCCACGAAGCAGTTGAACCCAGGGGAGAATTCCAGGGCCACCTCCTCATAGTTCTTGAAGTTGGTCATTTCAAGCCTTGCCAGGTGCATCATCACAGTCAGCTCAATCCAGAGCGGCAAAGTTACGAAAAGATACGGGTGCAGCAAGCGTCGGGGTATGCTGCCACAGTGACCCCGGGCAGCGCTCTTTTTTTTAACCATTTGTTTTTATATAATGCCAGAAATACTACTTTTGCGGAGTTATTTTTTGACCTGTAACAGAGAAGATTGATATGAGCAAGAAAAAGGAGACCGCAAAAGGGATCGAGAATGTTGAACAGACACTGACAAAAACCGAACAGTTTCTTGAACAGAACTATAAACCCCTTTTATATGTACTTGCAGGAGCAGTGGTACTGGTGGGCATAATATGGCTTCTGCGGATGTACACCACCAAAAAGAATGATGAGGCTCTCAGCCAGATGTACATGGCTGAGCAATATTTTGGTGAGGATTCCCTCAGGCTTGCTCTTTACGGTGACGGCAACAATCTTGGTTTCATTGATCTGGCCAGGGAATACAGGGCTACCAAATCAGGAAAACTGGCCAATTTCTATGCTGGTGCAAGCCTGATGCACCTGGGCCAGTATGAGGAAGCCATCGAATACCTTAGCAAATATAAGCTTGATGATGAAGTAGTTGCACCACAGGCTAAGGGGCTTATCGGCGATGCGAAGGTGGAGCTTGGCGATACAGATGCCGGTATCCGGCACTACCTCGAGGCAGCCGAAATGGCTGAAAACTCATTCCTCAGCCCCATCTACCTGATGAAGGCAGGAATGTTATATGAGAGCAACAGCAACTGGAGTGAAGCCCTCAAGCTTTATGAAAGGATACAGGAGAAGTACCCTGAAAGCAACGAAGGGAGGAGCATTGACAAATACATTGCCAGAGTCAAACTGCACATCGACTGACAGGTGGCAACCCGCGATCTTTCAGACTATGATCCCTCACGTGTCCCCGATGCCTCGGGGATGAGATTCGGTATCGTTGTTGCCGACTGGAACAGTGAGGTGACCCATTCCCTGCTTAAGGGAGCAGAACAAACACTGGTGCGTCATGGCGTAACCGATGATGATATTATTGTCAGGCATGTGCCGGGCACCTTTGAGCTGACCCTCGGTGCCCAGTGGATGGCTGAATATGAAGACCTTGACGGCGTCATCTGCCTGGGATGCGTGATACAGGGTGAGACTCCCCACTTCACCTATATCTGTGAAGGTGTTACACAGGGAATCACCCAGCTTAACCTGGAATACAACATACCTTTCATCTTCGGGGTTCTTACCACCCTCAACCTTCAGCAGGCCCTTGACCGTTCCGGCGGAAAACATGGCAACAAAGGCGATGAGGCAGCAGTGACGGCAATAAAAATGGCCGCACTGCAGCGGTTAATGGAGAAATAATCCTTTACTGGCCCCCGCTCCTGTTCAGATAACAGTCTCCTCCAGGAAATGAATCACTTTTCAACGATGTTCTATCTCCGGCAAAGGGTTCGATAGGGGCACGATGTGCACCGGCGCCTGAAAGGGGTCATCCTGAAATCTTCATTAACGGCAAATATCCTGTCAAGTGTCAGTCCCATCTCATGGCGGAATGCATTCATAAATCCCCTCCACTCCTCCCTCCCGGCATCAGGGCCATCAAGTCCCTTCACCCCGGAATAGGGAGAGAACTCATCCGATGAGAGCTGCTGTATCCAGTAAATTGAAGGCAAGACTATCCTTCCGGGATGCTTATCCTCAATCAGAGTACAGTAGAGCAGTGCCTGAAGAATGGCATCACTGCGTTTCTCCTTCTCCTCATCGAAGAGGCCTTCGGCACTGATTGCCTCCTTCTTGGGTGTTCCCGTCTTGTAATCAACCACCCGTACTGCACCGCCGGTCAGGTCTATCCTGTCAGCCTTGCCTCCCAGTCGTATCTTCAGGCTACCGGCAGTGGTGACGGTGTGAGTTCCTGAGAGCTCATTCTCAAGGCTCAGGATTGTAAGATCCGGATTTTGTGCATCATAATCCAACAATTCACGGGCATAACGTTCAAGAACGTCAATGATTATCATCCCTCTTCCTGACAGGAGTGTCTCCCTGTCCCAGCGCATCTCATCCATTGCGGCTGCAATGATTGTCTCCCTTACCTGGTGACGGTTTCCGGCCATTGCAGCAATGTGAGGCCCTGCTCCCGCTATTCCTTTCAGCGGTTCATATAGCCTTCGCAATGCATCATGCATGATATTGCCAAACCGGCGCTGGTCAATCTCCTTCTCAAGCATCTCCTCTTCCGGCATTCCGCAAACATACCTGTAATAGAACCGCATCCGGCAGTTCAGCCAGGTGTTCACGGCGCTGGGCGAGAGGTATTTTCTCTCTTCATCACTCTCTCCATAGATGGAAACCAGAGTTCTGTTGTGGGCTTCGGTTTTCTGTAGCGTCTCTGATATCATCCTGCTCCGTCCTACGCTTATATGAACTGACCTGTGAACGGGTGCAAATTCAGGGCTGTAGCTCATTCTCACCAGGTAGCGGCTCATCTCGCCGCTGTTGAGTCCCTGTGCCGATGAGTTGTAGAGGAACCATCCCTTTTCAGGTTTCCGCAACAGCCTGAAGAAGTAATATGACCAGATCGATTCATGCTCGTTCACTGTCGGGAGCCCGAAGGCACGTCTTATGTTATATGGGATGTAGGTGTTATCATACGAAATGGCAGGGAATATACCCTCGTTCAGTGATAGGAAAATAATCCTTTTGAACTCCAGGGCACGTGTCTCCAGCGCACCCATCACCTGGATACCGCGAAGAGGTTCGCCAGAGAACGGGACAATCATCTTCCTGAAGACGCGGTCAAGGAGCCTCAGGCCTGTTTCTGGCTTCATACCGGGATTGTAGCTCCTTATCAGGTTCGCCAGCCTGGTAGTGCTGTTCATTGCCGCCCTGAGGTACTCACGGTCGGTGCTTAGTGTCATCCCCTCCTCTTCTGCAGCAAAGGTGGCCTCCTCAAGCTGTCCCATGACCGCGGCAAGATGCTCCGGTATGGCGGAACCGTCTGTGGGAACCAAAAAAAGCTCTTTTATCCGGAACCGGGCAGTAAGCATCGCCGCAGAGACCCTTAGCATATTTCCTCTTATGATCTCCCTGATTACCGTTTCGCCATCGCTGCCTGTAAGCAGCCTGAAATACTGGTGGCCCAGCAGGGCAATGAAATCATCGCTGCGAAAAGTAACTTCACCGCTGCCTGTACGGGCGGAACGGATCAGTGACATCAGCTGCTTAAGGAATGAATAGAGCGGCGTGAAGCGAAACGGGTGCCCCATGGTGACATTCACATCGTCGACGGATGAGGGTATAGATCCCAGAACAGGCATCAGGAGCTTCTCATCGGCAAGAATAATGGCTGTGGAGGTCGGGTCATCGTCCCCTGCAATAACCTCATTGCCCAGCAGCTGGGCAACCATCCCTGCCTGTGCAGTATCTGACGGCGTATCAATTATCTGCCATTCGCCGCTTGGCGGTCTGTGAGGACCATCTTCTCCCCTGCCGGCACGGTTCCCGAAGATGCGTATGTTCTCCCTGATGAACAGTGATGCCTTATGTTCCGGATCATCCATGAAGAAGTGATCATCATCCCAGTAGAAATCAGCCACACCCAGCTTCCTGAGGTGGATGAACAGTGTCTTCTCACAGTTGTTGAGAGCATTCAGGCCGGCAATATGCCACCTCCTTCCTTCCGGCACCTTGAGAGTGCCATTGAGTGCCTGTTCAGCCACCTCTCGGCACAGCATGCCATCACCGGCCATGCCACGGTCAAACATTGCCTTCCTGTATTGTACATAGAGCGGACCCAGCTTCTGCCATACTGACCTGAACCTGGAGCGGGCATCACTTGTGGTTGCACCGGGGTTGAACGATTTCCAGAAGCCCCGTATAATCTCTACCTGCTCATCAGTCAGGCCGCCGAAGCGGTCATCTATCTCTTTCAGATCGGAGATGTTGCTGTATAGCTTTCCGGCATCGGCCATGTAGAGGTCAATGTCATTGAAGTCATTGATTATCACCTCACCCCAGGGCCAGAAGTCATCAAAGCTCATCTCCTCGCCGAACTGCTTCCGGTAAACGTTCCAGAGCTCGAATATCTGTGTTTCGGTGTCTGCCGGGACAAGAGAGGTGAACGAACGGAACAGGTCGCTGACGGTGAGCATTGAGGGTGCCCAGGAGGGTTTGTCATTCAGCCTGGCGAGCGCCCTGGCTAGCCATAGTCCTGCCCTGCGGCTGGGGAGCACCACCGTCTGTCTCTCCATCTCGCTGCCGTGCCGCTCACGTAGACTGTATGCCACTTTCTCAAGAAAATCCATTGTCAGCTCGTTTTGCAGAGTCGCCCCTGCCATGTATTCCGTTCCGCAAGCCTCTTCTCAAAGAGGCTGAATATCTCGTTGCTCCTGAGGTGCCAGTTGCGCGGGTCATCCAGCAGCCGCGGAGGGGCTTCACCACTGATACGGTCAATCATTATACCCGGGGAAAGTCTCTCTGTAAAGGAGATCACCAGGTCAAGGTATTCGTCAATTGTATAGAGGTCAAACAGATCGGGATCACGCCTGAACTGGTGTGCCATCACTGTCCCTTTTACCAGTTGCAGCTGCCTGATCTTAAGCGATGTAAGTGGTATGGATGAGATGATGTCAGCACTTTCGGTTATGGCGGAGCGGGTGTCACCCGGGAGGCCGAAGATGAGGTGTGCACCGGTATTGAGGCCGCGTGCTGCCGTCTCTTCCACAGCCTTTATGGCAGAAGCAAAATCGTGACCCCTGTTGATACGCCTGAGTGTATCATCGTTTACCGACTCAATTCCATATTCTACCGATATGAAATAATCGCGTGCCATCACTGCCAGCCTGTCGAGCAGTTCACCCGATACGCAGTCGGGACGGGTACCTATAACCAGTCCGGTTACTGCAGAGTGGTTGAGTGCTTCATCATAAAGCCCTGCCAGTTTTTCAATACCTTCATAGGTATTGGTATATGCCTGGAAATATGCAATATATCCTGTGGCACGCCGGTACCTGCGGCGATGGAATTCAATCCCCTGATCAATTTGTTCCGTGACGCTTTTGTCAGGAGTGCAGTAAGCGGGTATGAATGCCTCATTGTTGCAGTAGGTGCATCCTCCGTATCCCAGTGTTCCGTCCCTGTTCGGGCAGGTAAAGCCCGCATTGATGCTCACCTTCTGGACCCTTCCTCCGAAGAAACCTGCAAACCAGTCGGCATATGAATTATACCTCCGTGTTGTGCCCCACCGGTATGTTTCCCCGTCCTTCATGCCTCTTCAATGATATCCTTTTCAACATACCACAGCCATGATTTCACGTTTCTGTAACCCATGGCCGTCAGCAGCTCGCGGTATTCTGCAGCCTGATGTATGTGTCGGGGCGAGGGTTCCCCGAACTTATAGTCAACAACCGTCACGGTATCATCATCCATCATTACCCTGTCAGGGCGGCGGGCGGCGCCCGTGGGGAGAAGGATTGTCGCTTCGGTCATGACCCGGCTGCTGCCGTCAAACCAGTGCCTCACCCTGTCTGAGGTGAGCATTTCGGTCAGGCGGCTGACGACGGTATCACGGTCTGAGATCGGCAGCAGCCCGCCGGCGCACGCCTGGTCAACTACAGGTCTGATATCCCCTGTGGTGGTGACGCGGCTCAGAATTTCATGCATCATTATGCCATAGGCCCTCCCGCCGGGCTCGGTAAGCTTAACAGCATCCTGTGGCAGGGCGTCGCCCGTTCTGAGCCTGAGTGAGCCGCGTGGCTCACTGAAAGCATACCGGGAGATCTCAGGCTGCGGCTCCCTCTCCTGTTTCTCCACTGGAGGCAGCTGACCGCACTCAATGTACCTGATCCCCTCCTCATCATGAGTCTCAAAGTCGTCAGGCAGCCTCCCCAGGGCTTCATTAATAAGACTGGCTGTACCGGCGCTGCCGGAAGAGGGTTTGGCTATCTCCGGAGCCATAACCAACAATGCGTCGACAGCCCTGGTGAAGGCCACGTACAGCAGGTTAACCCCGTCAAGCCAGTCAGAGGCTTTTTCCATCCTGGCGGCTTCGGAGAAGAGTGACTCCTCAAGCCTGCTGCTGATCTCAGGCAAAACGACAGGCATGGGTGCAAAGGGAGCCGGCACATCGGTGACCCAAAGAAGCGGCCTGCTGAAACCAGGCTTCGAAAAATCCCACGAGGCAAACGGGACAATGACTACCCTGCTCTGAAGTCCCTTTGCCTTGTGTATTGTCATGACGCGCATTGCCTCCTGCCTGTCTGACTGGCTGAGAGTGCTTTTATACCCCTCCTCATCCCACCACTTCACGAAGGCCGATATGTCAGAGCTGTGACGCCCTGACCATGCCAGCACAACATCCTGGAAGGAGCTGATATAAGCAATATTGGAGCTGAGTTCCCCCAGTCCGAAGAACCGTATCATGCTTTCGGTGGCGCTGTAGAGTGATGTATTGCGGAACGACCCGAGGGTCTGCCTCCATCCATCAGGCAGAGGTTCCCCGGTGCTTTCTGCGGCATCACCACCGTATACAAGGCTTTCATCCCTGCCGGTGGCCAGAACGAAGGACCTGACCATCTGGCTCATGTTGATACGGCTGTCAGGGTCAGTCAGGTGCCGCAGGCAGGCAATCATGAAGGTTACGGCCGGGTTGCGCTCAAGGAGCAGCGACTCACCCGATGTGATTTCATAGTTGTACCGCAGTCGTTGTTCAGACGGGCATGAGGCACTGTACTCGAGTATGCGGCTGATGATGCTCTTCCCCTCTTCATTGGTTCGGCAGAGAAAGAGGATATCATCCGCCGTGTACCTATGATCCTGGATCTTTTCTATCACTGCAGGGAGGTCATTCAGAACTCGTTCCTTCCATCCCTCATCCTCACTCTTTCCATAAAGGGTGAGCTTAACATACCCCCCTTCTTTCCCCGGGGTGCCCTGTTGCTCTGAGCCTGAATATACATCACTGATTCTCAGCCTGTCAAATGCAAGCTTCTCATCGCAAAGCGAAGGAATGGAACCCGGAGCAAAGAGTGAGTTGTTAAACCTTATGATATTTATCCGGCTGCGGAAATTCGTGCTGAGTTGTATTGTGCGGAGAGTTTCCTCACCGAAAGCCTCTGCCGCCTCGGTATGTATTATGCGCCAGTCGCTGTTGCGCCATCTGTATATAGACTGCTTGACATCGCCAACCACCAGGTTGTCCCTGCCCCGTGACAGCGTCTCCGAGATAAGCGGCCTGAAGTTGTTCCACTGGATCCTTGAGGTATCCTGGAACTCATCAATGATATAATGGTCATATGCAGAGCCGATCTTCTCATAGATGAAAGGGGTGTCATCATCAGCTATCAGCCTGCTTATAAGTTCTCCGGAGTCAGAAAGGAGGAACAGGTTCTGGTCATGGGCCTGTTCACGCACCCTTTCACTTAATGCCCCAAGGATACCTATCACGTGTATGGTGCGCACCTGCACAGAGGCTGAGACATATAGGCCATATCTCTTTTCAAACAGTTCTGAAATGGCATTAACCACGTCATCAAGTCCTCTTTCCATGGCCTCCCCGAACGCTTTCACCACGGCAGGCCCGGCACCGGCGGCATAGTATTTTCCTTCTTCAGCAGCCTTGATCCATGCGTTGTTGGGTTTGCGGATGTCACCCTGCGTGTATCTCCTGAGGCTCTCTCCCACTCCCCCCCGGCTTTTCGAGAGAAAATCGTCAGGAGTAAGCCCGCAACCGGCATAAATGCTGACTCCCTTCATGGCCAGGTTTTTCAGTTCTGATTCAAAGCCATTGCGTATTGAAAAGACTCTGGAGGCATATTCAGCCATCACCCCGTAATCACCTATTTTCCGGCGGTCGTCCGCGCTCAGCTGCCGGAAGTCTTCCCTGAAGATCTGGGCGGCCACTTCCATTATCTCCTTCCTGATATCCCATCCCTTGCTGTCATCGAGCCTTGAAGCCACATATGATGAGATCCATTCAAGCAGCTTCCTGTCGGAAGCCACATCTGCAAGGAGGCTGTCAACGGCGTCTGAGAGAACAGCCTCATGTTCAAGTTCAATCTCATATCCGGCAGGTATATCCATCTCCCGTGCAAATGCCCTTATCACCCTCTGGAAGAAGGAATCGATGGTACCCACGGTAAACCGGGAGTAATCCTGCAGTATGTTGTTAAGCGCCAGGGGAGCATTCCTTCGGACGGTCACGATGGCCGCCTCCCGGTCAGGCCAGAGTTCAGGAAAGAAACTGCACAGGTAATCAGCAAATTCCCTTCGTTCCTTGTCTCCATTGCTATTCTCCATGCCGAGAATACTTAGCCTCTTCAGTATGCGGCTCTTCATCTCCGCAGCAGCAGAGTTTGTAAACGTGACTGCAAGGATGCGGCGGAAAGCCTCAGGGTCATAAAGCACCCGGGAGAGGTAGAATGCAGCCAGGGCGTGAGTCTTTCCCGACCCTGCCGATGCACTGTATTTCAATAACTTACCGGGACCGTTCATCTTCTGAAAAATAGTAAAAAAAGAGTCATGATACTTTAGGCAGCTGAAGTAGTTTTCAACATATTGAGTGAAAGAGCTACCTTTGCGGCGTGAAAAGGAAGGTTACGGTAGGGTTGTCAGGAGGCGTTGACTCAAGTGTTGCCGCATGGCTGCTGAAGGAAAAGGGCTATGAGGTTGAGGGACTTTTCATGATCAACTGGCATGACAGCAGGGGTCTTCTTAAGGGCGACTGCCCTTTTGATGAGGACATCACCTTTGCCGAGATGGTAGCCAGGAAGCTTAAGATAAAGCTGAGAACGGTTGACCTGAGTGATGAGTATCGCACCAGGGTAGTAGACTACATGTTCAGCGAATACGGTGCCGGCCGCACTCCCAATCCCGATGTGCTCTGCAACCGCGAGATCAAGTTTGATTCCTTCGTCAGGGAAGCACGGAAGCATGGATCAGATTATGTTGCAACCGGTCATTACTGCAGGAATGAGCAGGCTGATACGGATTCAGGCAGGGTTAACAGGCTTCTTGCGGGCGCAGACCGCAACAAGGATCAGAGTTATTTTCTCTGCCAGGTGAGCCAGCGGCAGCTTGACAATGTTCTTTTTCCGGTAGGTTCGCTCACCAAACCTGAGGTAAGGCAGATAGCCACGGACCTGGGTCTTGCCACTGCTGTAAGGAAGGATTCCCAGGGCATCTGTTTCGTAGGAAAGGTTGATCTGCCTGTATTCCTTCAGCAGAAACTTGAGGCAAGGAAAGGCAGGATTGTATGCATACCTGATTCCGGCAGCTTCAAGAGGTGGCCCGACGGATTGCCGTCATCTCCGGTCACTGATGAAGAACTGAAACAGATGACAATGCCCCATTCCCTCAATCCTGGTGACGGGGTTACGGCCGGAGTGCATAACGGGGCTCACTTCTTCACTGTAGGACAGCGCAAGGGGCTGAATCTTGGCGGATACAAGGAACCCCTGTTTGTAATCGGTACAGATACTTCCAGCAATATTATCTATGCGGGTGAAGGGCAGATGCACGGCGGCCTTTACAGGAAAGGGCTGTTTGTCAAAGCGGAAGAAGTGCACTGGATCAGGGAAGACCTGGCCATGAAACCAGGTGAGAATCGTCATTACCAGGTGCGGATCCGCTATCGTCAGCCGCTTCAGAGCGCTTGCATATATGCAAGGACGGAGGGATATTACATTATTTTTGAAAAGGCTCAGCGGGGCATCACCCCCGGTCAGTTTGCCGCATGGTATGACGGTGAGGAATTGCTCGGATCAGGCGCAATAAATGAATGAAATTCCGTGAAGTGGTTCACCGTATAACCGGTATCGGTTAACTCCGGGGAAGCAGACAAATCCTGATAATGCCTGTCATAATCCCTGACGGGACCCTTCCCGGAAAGCAGAATTACTTTGAATTTTAAGAAAAAACTTGAAACTTCGTTAAACAATATTTGTTATACCTTTATAGTTGTTATTGACAAGGACCAAAAATTAAAAGAAAAATGAAAAAACTAATCCTTTCCTTAGCCTTTGTAGCAATGGCATTCGGCCTTAATGCCCAGAAGAATGTAGTGAAAACCAATCCTCTCGGCCTTGCATTCGGAAACTTCAATGCAACCTATGAAAGAGTTTTGGGTACCAGTGCATCCATACTGGTAAAAGGGCAGTACATGTACAAACTGCTTGGAGTTGAAGTTAACCTGATCGGAGGCGGTGCCGGCTTCCGGTACTATTTCACCCATGCAAAGAAGCCCGTTCCGGGTGGATTCTACATTAACCCGCAGGTACAGTTTGCTACGGGGAGCGTCACAGACGATGACGGCGAGAAACTGAGTGCAAACACATTTGGTTTCGGTGCTGAAATAGGCTACCAATGGGTCTGGGAAAGCGGTTTTGTACTTGACCTTGGAATAGGCCCGATGTACACTTCGGCCAGGGCGGAAAGTGATGAAGATCTGAGCGGAATAATGCCCAGCGCCACGCTGGCAATCGGTTTTGCCTTCTGACAACTCTTCATTACAAGATATTACGGAACAGGCGGGTCAGTCCCGCCTGTTTTGTTTATGGCAGCTTATGAAAGTTATTCCGCTGCAGCATGACCTGTCGGTAGAATTATGACAGCTTGTTCCGGTAATCCTCATATTCAAACTCCCTGACAAGCCTGAACTTCTGATCGGCAGTCCATATGCCGATATGGGGATGAGGCACCCCGTTGAAGGTTGTGGTCTTGACCATTGTGTAGTGGATCATATCCCAGAAGACAATCCTGTCGCCCGGTTTCAGATCGCGATGGAACGACCAGTCGCCCATGAAATCGCCTGACAGGCATGAGTTACCTCCCATTCTGTAAGTGGGTTTTCCCGGTAGCGGATCAAATGCCCCCAGGATCACCGGTTTGTAGGGCATCTCCAGGCAATCAGGCATGTGTGCCGTAAATGATACATCAAGGATAGCCGTACGGATGCTGTCACGCTCAACAATATCCTCAACGGTGGCAACAAGTTCACCCGTTTCCCATGCGAAGGCGCTGCCGGGTTCAAGGATAACGTGAATGCCGTGTTTTTCCCTGAATCTTCTGAGCAGGCTGATGAGGTGGTCAGTATTGTAGTCCTTCCTGGTCATAAGGTGACCTCCGCCCATATTGAGCCATTTAAGCCGGGGCAGAAGGTGTCCGAACTTCTCCTCCACCATTGAAAGGACCTTTTCAAGGGTATAGGAATCTGATTCAAACAGCACGTGGAAGTGAAGGCCTTCCACTCCTTCAGGCAGCCCGCCGGCCAGTTCGGCAGCGGTTACCCCGAGTCTGGAACCGGGAGAGCAGGGATTGTAGATTCCGTGTGCTATATCTGAGTACTCCGGGTTTATGCGCAATCCGGGCGAGATATGTTTTCCTTCGCGCTGCAATACCGGTGCAAACTTTTTATGCTGTGCAAGTGAGTTGAAGGTGATGTGTGAGCTGTAACGGAGTATTGTTCCGAACTCCTCTCTCCTGAAGGCCGGGGAGTATGTATGAGCCGGTGTTCCCATCTCCTCGAAGGAGAGCCTTGCCTCATGGATTGAACTGGCGGCTGCACCGTGGACATATTCGCGCACGACGGGAAAGACTGACCACATGGCAAAACCCTTGAATGCCAGTATAATCTCGGCACCGGAGGCATCTGCAACATGTTTTATCAGGCTTAGATTCTTCCTAAGTCTCTCCTCATCAATCACGTAACACGGAGAGGGAACCCTGCTATAGTCAATCATATCAAAGCTCAAGGTCAATATCAAACTTCTCATGCCACGGGAGGCCGAGGCGGGCCAGCTCTGCCATGAACGGATCAGGGTCAAACTGTTCCACATTCCATACACCCGGCTTCTTCCAGAGCCCCTTCATATACATGAGTGCTCCGGTGGCGGCAGGCACCCCGGTGGTATAACTTACTGCCTGGGTTCCCGTCTCGCGGTAGGCTTCCTCGTGGCTGCAGTTATTCCAGATATAGTATGTCCTCTCCTTCCCCTCCTTGTCAAGCCCCTTTATGCGGCAGCCGATTGAGGTCCATCCCTTGTAGTTCTCGCCAAGTTCACCAGGGTCGGGAAGAACCGCCTTAAGAAACTGTATTGGAATGATTTCCACTCCGTTGTAAAGTACCGGGTCAATCCTGGCCATCCCTATATTCTGTATAACCCTGAGATGAGTGAGGTACTCCTGCCCAAAAGTCATCCAGAACCTTGCCCTGCGGATGGTGGGGAAGTTTTTCACCAGTGACTCCAGTTCCTCGTGATAGATGAGATATGACTCCCTGGGGCCTATTCCCGGGTAAGTGAGGGGTTTGTGTATCTCGTGGGGTTCGGTGTATACCCATTGTCCGTTATCCCAGTATTTGCCCTTCTGGGTTACCTCACGGATGTTTATCTCGGGATTGAAATTGGTGGCAAATGGTTTGCCGTGGTCACCGGCATTGCAGTCAACTATGTCGAGGTAATGGATTTCGCTGAAATGATGTTTCGCGGCATGAGCCGTGAATACTCCGGTGACACCGGGGTCGAATCCGCATCCCAGTATTGCTGTCAGTCCTGCTTCGCGGTAGCGGTCATGGTAAGCCCACTGCCAGGAATACTCGAATTTTGCCTCTTCCGGCGGTTCGTAATTGGCGGTATCGAGGTATGCAACTCCTGTAGCCAGGCAGGCCTCCATAATGTGAAGATCCTGGTATGGAAGAGCCAGGTTAACAACCAGGTCAGGTTTGAATGAGCGTATCAGGCTTATCATCTCATTCACATTGTCGGCATCGACTCTTGCGGTCTGCACCCGGTTACCTCCTATCCGTTCAGCGACGGCATCACATTTCGCTTTAGTACGGCTGGCAAGCATAATCTCCTGGAAAACATCGGGCATATGCGCCATTTTCGTCACTGCAACTGTGCCGACTCCACCTGCCCCCACAACAAGTACCTTTCCCATCACGTTTTATTTAGGTTCTGTGCAAAGGTAATTTTTTTGGACATTTTTTGCGGCCCCGGGATGCGGTTACTATAAAAGTTATATTTTTGCACACGTATCAATAGAGTTGTCTTTTATGGACGATTATCACGCGAGCCGTTATATTAATTTAGTTCTGCAGGGGTAAGCCGGAAACGGTACCTCCGCGGGACAGAAAATAGGAGGTACTAGAATGATTACTTACTGGCAGATGATCCCGAACGGTCTCCTTCCGTTAAACGCATTTGAAAAAGGTTGCATCGTCAACGTCACTGACCCCACCCCTTCGGAACTGGGTATACTGAAAACCACCCTCAAGGTTCCTGAAGACTTTCTTGCTGACATTCTTGACGTTGATGAGCGATCTCGCATGGAGGTGGAGGATGACATGCTGCTGATGATCTACCGTATCCCCTACCAGAACCAGTCGAACGGTTTTCCATTCACCACCATTCCCCTCGGCCTCGTACTTGACAAAAACAGCCTGGTTATAATATGCCACCGGAACAATGAGGTACTGGACGATTTCTTCAGTCGCAGCGGCAAGGGAATCACCATTGAGACCAAGATAGATCTTATCCTGCATCTCTTCCTCAGAACGACGATGTTCTACCACCGTTACCTGAAGCAGATCAACAACCAGACTGCCATGATAGAGCAGGATCTTGAGAAGTCGACCCGCAACAAGGAGCTGCACCGGCTGCTGAAGATGGAGAAGTGCCTGGTCTATTTCACCACCTCGCTGCGTTCAAACGAGATGATGATGCTCAAGCTTAAGAACTCCAAGTGGATACGGGATTATGAATTCTCTTCTGACCTGCTTGAGGAAGCCACCATCGAAAACCGTCAGGCGATCGAGATGGCAAAGATATACAGTGATATCCAGAGCGGCATGATGGATGCCTTTGCTTCAGTCATCTCCAACAACCTGAACATCGTGATGAAGTCACTGACAATTGTCACCATCATCCTGATGATACCAACCCTTATTGCCAGCTTTTACGGGATGAATGTTCCCAACAGGCTTGAGACCAACATGAACGCGTTCTGGTTTATTCTTGGGGGCTCGGTTATACTTGCGGCTGCCGGGGTGATGCTGCTCAGAAGGAAGAAGTGGATGTAACAGGCCCCGCTGCCGGGAATCATGCCCTTCAGAAGGAAGAAGTGGATGTAACAGGCCCCGCTGCCGGGAATCATGCCCTATCTCTTCAGCGGATCGGTGTAAGGATTCACCAATGCTTTATTTGAGTCGATGTCAGGGTTCACGACTACAGGTGCAACCGTGAGCGCCAACGTTGAGATACTTCCGGAGTCAATCATTTTCTGGTGAAGCCTACACACTGCATAGGCGGCGTCGGCGGCGTCGGCATCTCAAGCTACTGACTGCCTACTTCCCCAGGTGTGCCCTTATCTTCTCAAGATTCTGCGGGGTGCCGCAATCAAACCAGTAACCACCGTCGTGGAGCCAGGTCATGACAACATGCTTCCCTGCAAGCATCAGGTAAAGGGAGGTAAGGGAATAGACTCCTTCCTCCATAAGATTGAAAATGGCAGGTGAAATCGCATGTATTCCCATAAATGCCAGCTCTTCAAGCCTTCTGTTGCTTTCAACAGTCAGAATCTCCTCCTTTGTGGCGTTGTTGCGCCATCCGCGCAGTCGTCCGGAGTGATCAACCAGCAGCATCCTGTTACCCTTGCTGTGCCTTGCTGCCAGGGTGGCCAGTGCACCCGAAGCGATATGGTTACTGTACATGGCCGCAAGGTCAATATCGGTAAACTCATCCACATTGTGTACCAGGAAAGGTTTATCATCAAAGAAATCCCTGGCCCTGCAGAGGCCTCCGGCCGTATCAAGAAGTTCATCACGCTCGTCTGATATTGTGATGGCGTATCCTTTCCCGCGAAGCTTTTCTATCTCCTCAATCATCAGGTCAGGGTGGTGATGGATATTGACTATGATGTCATTAAACCCTGCCTGTGACACTCTTTCGATGATATGTTCAAGCATGGTTCTGCCGTTGACATCTGCCAGTGCCTTGGGCCTGGCGGCTGTCATCTCTCCAAGCCTGGTACCCAGGCCGGCTGCGAATATCATTGCCTTCATTTCCCCAGGGCAGAATGTTTGACTTTTACCTCCACACCGGGCATGGCCGAGAGCATTGATGCCACCCTCCCGGCGCTCCATACGGACCTGTGTTGCCCGCCTACGCAGCCAAAGGCTGCATGAATATCCAGTATTCCCTTCCGTCTCATCATGGGCAATGAGTTGCGTAAGATGTTGGTGCAGTCGCCTGCAAAGGCGACAGCCTCGTCATCATTGTTGAAGAACTCTGTTACTTCCGGGTCAAGACCGGTAAGTTCACTCAGCTCAGCAACAGTAACGGGATTGCGAAGTCCACGGCAGTCGAAGACGAAGCCGCTTCCGCTGTCATAGTTCAACGTCCTCCCCTTCACATAGGAGAAGCTTTCAATATGAATGTGAACCAGGTCCTGGTAATGCTCAAGAATCCTGTACTTTCTCTGCAGGGGTACTGCAAGTGAGGCTTTTTTGAGCTCTGGGAGGTCTGTTTTGACGGCATCACTCCCGAGGAGTTCATTCATCAGTTCAACCGCCGGCACGATGCTCTCATTGAATGTAGGTTTGTTCTCATGCAGCCCCCTGAACCCGAAAGCGCCGAGCGCCTGCATCAGCCTTATGAGGGTGAAAGCTCCCTGGTACTGTTCAAGTGACTCCCTTGATTTTCCGGTTGCGGAAGCAAAGAGATCGAGATGCCGGTCAATGGTTATCTTCCTGATCCTGGACGGAATAAAGGCCTTTGCATCATATGCCAGTGATGCTATGTCATACTGCGGAGCTCCGAGTCTGCCTCCCTGGTAATCAATATACCATGGCTTGCCGTCCCGGATCATGATGTTGGCCGTCTGGAAGTCACGGAAAAGAAAATACTCCTGACCTGCATCAAGAAGGAAGCGTGTAAGTATCTCAAAATCGCGTTCCAGTCTTGTCTCGTTGAAAGGAGCTCCTATCAGTTTAAGGAACATGTACTTGTAGTAGTTCATGTCCCAGACAATACTCTGCCGGTCAAAGCTGCGGTGCGGGTAGCAGAGTGAGAGGTCAAGGCCGCGTATCCCCTCGGTCTGAATCCTGACAAGGTCAGCGGCAATGGTGAGGAAAAGTGCTTCCGTCTCATCATTGAACCGTTCCTCATCCGTGCGGCGGGCCAGCCAGGTAAAGAGATTTATGTCTCCAAGGTCCTCGAGGAAATAGACTTTCTCATCAGGATAATAGACATATATTTCCGGGACAGGTAATCCCTTGGATCTGAAATGGTTTGAGAATCCGACAAAAGCTTCATTCTCTTCGCGGCTGGGGTTGTATGCCCCTATCACCTGGTCCTCCCTGCAGATGAGTCTGAAGTAGACCCTGTCTGATCCCGATTGCGGGAGACGGGTAATAATTTCCGGCGGTGATCCTTTCCATTGGCCGAAAGCCTTTTCAACTCTGGTCCTGATGTCCATCTCAGAATTTTATAATGATCTTTTTCCTGTACAGTATGTAGCCAAACGCCCATATTATCATCACCTGGATGATTGCAAAAAGCAGGCTGGCCAGTTTCTGTTCCTCAAACAGCGGGCTGCAGATGTTGGTGAATATCCATTTGTACAGGGTTCCCTCCCCGATTTTTACAGCCAGCATGGTTTTGGTCCATATACCTGCCAGGAGGTAGGTAAAGAGGGCATTAGTGCCAAAGGTGTTGAAGAAGCCTGTCCATCCCTTCAGGTTCCATATGTCAATGATTATATATAGCAATGCCAGGATAATCATCCCTATACCGCCAGCATAGAGAACGTATGAGCTGGTCCAGATTGGTTTGTTTATTGGGAAGTAGAGTCCCCACAGTAACCCCGCACCAATCAGAAGGGCACCGGTGAAGGTAAGCCACCCTGGGGTTTTCCATGATGTTCCGCTGCCGCTTATGAGGCCTCCAGCCATAAATCCCAGCAGCACTGTAGCTGTTGCGGGCAGGGTGCTGAGCAGTCCCTCCGGGTCAAAAGGCATGCCAAAGCCCTTGTAAAGATGGTTTTCTCCCAACACCGCAATATCAACTGTACGGGCAAAATTACCCTCAAGGGAATAGGGGTCGGTGCCTCCCATGAAATACATCAGGGCCCAGTACCCGAACAGTATTACTGCAGTGGCCAGCCATATGTAATTTCGCCTGATAAGCAGGACCAGTATTGCTCCAAGCCCCCATGCCAGTGCTATTCTCTGCAGCACTCCCATAATACGGAGCGTGTTGTAATCACGGTCAAAAAAATGGGGAAAGATATTAAGGAAGAGCCCTGCCGCGAAGATGAGCAGTACCCTCCGAAGAATACGGAAGAGAGATGCCCCGGAGAACTCGAAGTTAAACTTTCGGAGTGAGTACCACATTGCCACCCCGGAGATAAAGAGGAATGAAGGGAAGACAAGGTCAGTCGGTGTGCAGCCATGCCACTGGGCATGCCTGAGAGGTGCATACACATGACTCCATGTGCCCGGGGTGTTTACGATGATCATGAAAGCCACCGTGGCACCCCTGAATACGTCAAGTGACATAAGCCGTGCCGGTTTACCGGCTGTCCTGGAGGAACTCTTTGATGCTGACATAGGGTTAATGTTGATCCGGTAAAAATAACAAATTGGAACCAATCAGCCGGGAAAAGATTGACAAAGAAAAATGCTAATTTTGGTCCTGCTCACAAATTAACCAACCGATGAAAAAGTCCTTCTTGCCGTTCCTTGTCCTTTCAGTCCTTTATATGATGATTGCATCACCGGCCCGTGGTGCGGAAAACAATGTCCCCTGGAAGAATTTTACCGGTGACAGAAAGGTTGACAGCATCCTCAACACAATGACAATAAGGGAGATGATTGCACAGCTAATCTGGATACCCGCCTGGGCAGACGAAAAGGGAGGCAACTACAGGCAGGTTGAAGAACTGGTTGAAAAATACGGCATCGGCGGGGTTATCTTCTTTGAAGGGTCACGGGACCTTCAGGTTGATTTTACGAAACGGATCAGCAAAGTGTCAAGAATCCCTCTGATCATTGCACAGGATGCTGAATGGGGAACGGGGATGAGGCTTAAGGAGATTGAGGATTTCCCTTACCAGATGACCCTGGGTGCACTGCAGAATGATTCTCTCATATACAGGATGGGTGCAGCGGTGGCATGGCAGTGCCGCGATATCGGGGTAAATCTCAACCTGGCTCCCGTTGCCGATGTAAATAACAATCCTCTCAACCCGGTAATTAATTACCGCTCGTTTGGGGAAGATCCTGAAAGGGTTGCCGACAAGGCTGTGATGTACATGAAGGGGCTGCAGGATAATGGCATTATTGCCTGTGCCAAGCATTTTCCGGGTCACGGTGATACTGATACGGACTCGCATACGGGCATGCCGGTCATAAGTGGTGACCGTCAGCGGTTTGATGAGGTTGAACTTGTACCTTTCAGGCGGCTTGCGGATGAAGGTATCGGGGCTGTCATGACGGCGCACATAAGCGTACCCGGACTGGAGAAGAGCGGCCTTCCTGCGACCTTCTCCAGGAAAGTGGTCACAGGTCTTCTCAGGCAGGAAGCCCGTTTCAGGGGCCTGATTCTCACTGATGCCATGAACATGGCCGGTGCAACCCTCACCTACCCGTCAGGCATTGCTGATGCTGAGGCATTCATGGCAGGAAATGACATTATTGAGTATTCCACTGACCCTATCCGTGCCATTGATGAGATTGCAAGCCGGGTGGAAAAGGGGGAGATTGCTGTCAGCGAGGTTACCGGCAGGTGCAGGAAGCTCCTCGAAGCCAAACTGTGGCTTGAAAGCCTAAAAACAGGAACTGGAGACACCGGCGAGCCATCTGATGGGACCCGCACCGCCGGCATCACCACATCTGAACTGACCCGCACCACTGGCATCACCACATCTGAACTGACCCGCACCGCCGGCATCCCCGCGTCTGAACACCCGGCACTGATACGTGACCTTTACGCCGGGGCAATGACCCTTATTGAGAACAATGACAACCTCATCCCGCTGGGACGCCTCGACCGGATGAGGATAGCAACCGTATCAGTCAACCGCCTGGCAATGACTGAATTCCAGAGGATGACTGACAGGTACACCAATGCTGACCATTATTTCATTGATCCATCCAATGAGCAGGGTGCCCGGTTTGTGATGTCAAAGCTGAAGGATTATGACGTGGTCATTGCAGGCTTCTGCTCCCTGGAACAGAAACCTGCAGGGCTATATGGCGTTACTCCCGCACTGAACAGCCTCTTCAGGCAGATAGCCGCGCTAGACAGGGCAGCCGTCATCTGGTTCGGCAACCCATATGGCATAGCCCGTCTTGACATGTCAGAGAAACCTGCAGCCTTCCTTGTCGGGTACCAGGACAATTATTACAGTCACCAGGCCGCGGTGCAGGTGCTTTTTGGTGCCATCGGGGCATCAGGCAGGCTTCCTGTAACTGTCAGTGAGGCATACCCGCTGGGAACCGGAATAAAGACACCCGGCAACATCAGGCTGCAGTACGGATTTCCTGAAAACGCCGGCTTCTCGTCGGAAAAGCTGGTAGCCAGGGTTGACTCCATTGTAAAGGAAGGCTTTGATTCCCTGGCCTTTCCGGGTTGCCAGGTACTCATTGCCCGCAAAGGGATTGTGGTCATGAACAAATGTTACGGATTCCACCTGTATGACAGCACTGAGGCTGTCAGCGAAAACGACCTGTGGGATCTTGCCTCTGTAACAAAGGTAACAGCTGCAACGCCGTCACTTATGTTGCTCAATGACCGGGGTGTGTTCGACCCTGACAGGACACTGGGTCACTACCTGCCATGGTTTCGTTTTTCCGACAAGGGGGACCTGATTCTTCGTGAGATGCTCGCACACCAGTCAGGGTTAAGATCATGGATTCCCTTCTGGAGAAACACGCTGGAAAATGACAGCACCTTCAGACGTGGCATCTTCAGTGACTATACCAACAGGAAGTTCGCCCTTCCGGTCACTGACTCAATGTATATGAACAGGCATTACCTGAGGGACATGTTCAAGGAGATACGTGACAGTCCCCTTGGAGAGAAAAAGTATGTCTATTCGGATCTCACCTTCATTTTAGCCGCGGAAATTATCGAGAGCCTGACAGACAGTACGATTGACAAGTTTGCGCCGGAAAACATTTATCGTCCGATCGGTGCATTCAATATCACATACAAACCGCTTGAGAAGTATCCGCGCGAGCGGGTTGTGCCTACCGAATTTGACTCCCTTTTCAGGAGGCAGCTGCTGCGAGGCACGGTTCATGATGAGGGGACTGCCATGCTGGGCGGAATTTCGGGCCATGCGGGGCTCTTCGCCACCGGAAACGACCTCCTGAAGGTGGTTGAAATGTACCGCAGGGGAGGCGAGTATGGCGGCGTCAGGGTCCTCAGCAGTGATGTCCTGAAGGAGTATACCCGGGTACAGTACCCGGAGAATGAAAACCGAAGGGCCCTGGGGTTTGACAAGCCGCTTCTGGGCAATGACACTATACCGCCGGAGGAGGCCTACCCATGCCATTCAGCGTCACCATCCAGTTTCGGACACTCGGGATTCACCGGAACATTTATCTGGGTTGACCCCGAAGAGGAGATCTCATACGTCTTTGTAAGCAACAGGGTCTACCCTACCCGAAACAATAACCAGCTTTCAGGACTCTCAATCAGGGGAAGGATTCTGCAGGCCGTATATGATTCAAGAACTGGCAGTCACAAATAGGAAGAGGGTGTCTCAAAAGGGCACCCTTTTTCTATTGGGATTACTGTCTCGTCCTGAAATAGCGTTACATAAAAATGTAATGTTATGGAAGACAGAACAA
>JALONR010000086.1 GCA_025454815.1 Bacteroidales bacterium
TCTTTAAGATAAAACCTTCGGTTCTCGTCAGGTATTCAATGCGCGAGCCCCTGGAAGTTGACCTGAACACCAATTTTATCTTTGCTGATCTGCTCTGGATAGGCGTTTCATACAGGATAGCAGAGAAAGCGGCAGTGGCACTGCTTGACCTGCAGGTCACCCCGCAGCTGAAGCTGGGATATTCATATGACTACCAGCTGGGTCATCTGAATGATTATACATCGGGGACACATGAGGTGTCACTGAGATATGAGTTTGCATTCGCCGTAAGTGCAACATCGCCAAGATATTTCTGAGAGGATGGAGAGAGCCCTGAAACATATTGCATTAATCGCCCTGCTCTTTGCCGCGCATGTTACCCTCGTCAGCGGTCAGGCGAAAGGGACCTTTGAGGTAACGCATATTTCAAAGATCTCCTCATCGTCAGATGACATGGCCCCTGTGATAATGAATGACGGCATTCTCTTTTGCTCAAACAGGAAAACGAATCCTTTTCTCACCAGGAAGAATCTCGAGGGGATCAGGCTGTATGAACTGTACTTTGCACCTTTCAGCGATGAGGGAGTCCCCGCTTCTCCGGTAAGGTTTGCACCCAACCTGGGCAGGGATGCAAACATTGGTCCTGCCTCGGTGACGACTGACGGCGGTACGCTATGGTTTACACGCAACTATTCTGAAGGCCGTAAGCTCGGGAAGAAACAGCCCAACAGGCTTGGCATCTTTATTGCGAATCGTTCCGGGACGCAATGGGGTGATATCACTCCGTTTGAATACAATAACCCGGAATATAACCTTTCCTACCCCTTTGTTTCGGCAGATGGCAGGTATCTTTTCTTCTGCTCTGACATGCCGGGAGGGAAGGGGAAGTATGATATTTATATGTGCGAAAACATTGATGGGAGGTGGTCTGAACCCAGGAACCTGGGTCCGGAAGTCAACAGTGGCTCAGCTGAGATACACCCGTTCCTTCACAGCTCCGGTAGGCTTTATTTTGCCTCTGACAGGCCGGGAGGCATGGGCGGCCTTGATATATGGTACTCAAACCTGGCCTTTGGTTCATGGACAAAGCCGGTGGCACTTGCTGAACCTGTCAATTCGGAGGCAGATGACTTTGCATTCTATGCCTCACAGGGTGGGCTGCAGGGATATTTTACATCAAACCGCCGCAAATTCAATGATGATATTTACAGTTTTGCCTCAACCATTATCCGGTGGTCGGCATGTGATTCCCAGCAGCAGAATAATTACTGCTTCGAATTCATTGAGGAAAATGCCCTCAGGCAGGATACGCTCAAGACCGGGTTTCGCTGGGAATGGGACTTCGGGGACGGTTCAAGGGCAACAGGTATAACGGCCGAGCACTGCTATGCCGGGCCGGGCATCTATGACGTCAGCCTTGACATAGTGAACCTGATTACCGGAGGCATTGAAAAGAGACAGGCTTCATATGAGCTTGAGATTACTGATATAGAACAGCCCGTAATAACCGGCCCGGACACTGTCATGGCTGGTGAAACCTTGATCCTGAATGCAGGTGCCACTTACCTGCCCGGATGGAACATTGACCGGTACTACTGGAATTTCGGGGATGAGACTGTTGCGACCGGACTGGAAGTGTCGAAGGTTTACGTGCTTCCGGGAAGATATAACATTCAGCTGATAGTCAGCTCAAAACCTGACGCCGGGGGAGTCGTGCGTGAGGTTTGCGTCTGCAAAGACATTGAAGTATCAGCCAATACAAACTGATTATTGTTAACGAGGAAAATGAGATTCGCCCGCTTTATACTGCCATTGCTTGTTCTTGTCCTGAACGCTCTGCCCACAGTGGTCAGGGGTCAGGAAGTACCCGGGCCGGATGAGAACATCCCGCACCTGATAACATTTGGTCCCAAAGCCGGAACGTCATGGGGAGACGATGACTTTTCACAAACCTTCTTCTTCGCAATTCCGAAAGATTACAAGGATCCGTTTTACATCAGGGTCTGGGATCCTGAAATCGGTGGCAAGACAGACGAACTCAACAATTTCTGGGACACGAAGATGGTTTATTCAATATACGGAGGCAGGGGATGCTATACACATCCTGATGCAAACGGAATCTCCCCCTCAGGGAACTACAAGAGCGGCACTCTGCTTGCTACCCGTACATTCGGGATGGACAACAAGCTTGACGAGCGGTGGTTCACCTTCGGGCCGTTCAACCCGGCTGACGGTGAGTATTACCCGAAGTTCCTGAGCAATATCTTCAAGATCGTATGTGACGGAGTCTCAGGTGATGACGGTAACCTTTACAGGTACGCCCTCTCCAGGAGGCCTGATGCCAATGTCCCTATTGATGGCGCCAATGCCTTTACATATGAATATACATTCAGGATGTGGAATAATAATGATACCTCATTTGTATCACATATTTACCCCTTCATCGACAGTGGCTGTGTATATGTACAGCAGAGGAACTTTGACTGGGACAGTGACGGGGACTTCATCGTGGTCTCCGTGGAGAGAAAGGGGCAGGTGCTCCCGCTCTCAGGTGAAGATGTATGGGAAACCTCACGGATGCCTATTCTTGAAGGAGAGATAGGGAAGTCACTCGATTTCCGCTTCTACAAGAGGAAGGGTGAGCTGGTGAAGAACAACAACGTTGTGGTATCAGTCCAGAACCAGTACGGCGAGAATCTTCCGTTCTTCAGTGCCCCGATAGGCGGGGTGCCCGTATACAAGCCACGGATAAAGGTAGTACCCAAGAAATAATCATGCCCCGGAGTTTAAGATCAGCAACAGCACTATTCTGTGTTTTCCTGGCACAGGTACTGTTCCCGGCCTTTGCACAGGCCCAGACATACAGTTACCGCACTTATGATGAGTATACCGGTTTGCCCGGCAGCTATCTCAATGTGATAGAGCAGGATAAAGACGGTCTTCTCTGGGTGGGCGTTGACACCGGTCTTTACCGGTATGACGGATTTTCATTTCATCACATGCCTTTTTCTGACACTCTGCCAAGGGGTAATGCCAGTGCACTTTATTGTGACGTGACCGGCACTATGTGGGTAGGAATGAGTGACGGATCACTCTTCACATGGAAGGCGGGAGAAAGCCTGAAACGGATTATTCTTCAGGAGACCGACAAGATCAACCGTATTACCCGGGGGCCGGAGGGTAAGGTATGGATAGTAACACAGACCAGCGGGATCTATATTGCAGAACCGGGAGGAGGAGACAGGCTTGCAAAGATCACCATGCCCGGGGAGATGACCCTGTTTGATGTCGCATTTACCGGTGACGGCAGATTTCTTGCAGCAACCCAGGACAATCTTCATCTGTGCTCCCTTGAGGGGGAGGGTGCTGTCAGTGAGCTTGCCTTCCCTGACCTGGAATATACTTGGATACAGACCATTGTCAGAATGGATGATGACACATGGTTTGCAGGTACCGGTGACAAGGGTCTCTGGCTGATCAGGCGGGTGGATGGGATACTGACTGCCAAAGCAGCCGGTGACACAATCTTCATGAACATGAACATACCTGCCCTTGCGCCGGGGCCGGGAAGAAGTATTACTATAGCCACCCTGCAGGCAGGCGCATTGAAGGCAACATTCAGCAGCGATTTCTCCGGTATGAAGATCACTGAAGCTTATGACGTCAGCTCCGGACTGCCTGAGAACAATGTCCGCACCCTGTTCAGGGACCGCGAAGGCAATCTCTGGATCGGACTCTTCAGCAGAGGGCTTGCCGCTGTCACCACCAATGCATTCTCATTTTATAAGCCTGAGACAAGCAGGGAGATCACTTACATAGGCGCTTCCGGCAGGCAGGTAATTGCCGGTACCAGGAGCGGACTTTATGAATTCAACCTGCAGACCGGCAGTTTTACAAATTTCCGTCCTCTTACAGCTAAAACCGGCGGGTCAGGTATTGCTTCCTGGACAACAGATGACCGCGGCAACATATGGATCGGAACAGCAGGCGGAGGTGCATGGATGATGAAACCTGACAGAACCATACGTCAGATCTGGCTCTCCACGAATCCCGGGCAGAACCATATCAATTCAGTCGCGGTGGAAAATGAAAATGTCTGGCTTGGCACCAGTGACGGGGTCATCCTTCTGGACCGGGAGACCGGGCGGCAAAAGGCAGTCTATACCACTCTTGAATTGCTGCCGCATAACTATGTTTCCCAGCTTGTTGTAAACAGACCGGGTGAGGTGCTGGTGGCTACCAAGAGTGACAGGCTTTGCTATATACATGTTACCGGGGGTGTCCGCACGGAAGGAATGGTAATGGAGGGAAGCAGGGTAAATGAAATAAGAAGCATCTCGGTGGCACCTGACCGCACGGTATGCGCCGGAACCAATGGAAACGGGCTCTTTCTCTTTGCAGGTGACACACTCCTCAACTATACCGAAGCAGACGGATTGCTGACCAACTTCTGCTACAGTGCCATGATTGCATCTGACGGCAGGATATGGACAGGGCATCAGAAGGGATTCTCAATTGTAAACCCATCAACCGGTTCAGTGAGAGCTTACAGCACGGAGTTCGGCGTAAGAGGCGACTGCCTCCCCAACGCCATTACACAGGTCCCTGACGGAACAATTTATATCGGTACCACTGAAGGGGTGGTTGTATACAACCCTTCCTCGGAACCTGATACGGCAGTACCTCCCCAGGCAGGCATTATCTCCGTGGTTATTAACAATACGGTATACCCTTACCGGGAAAGCTATAATCTCCCATACAGAAAATCGTACAGCGTGAAGGTCAATTACGCCGGGATACTTCTGCGTGACCCGCTTAATGTGGTCTTCCGCACACGACTTGACAATTTTGACGGGCAGTGGAGTGAGATCACTTCCGACAGGTCGGTGACATATAACCTTCGTGACGGGCATTACCGTTTCAACGTTGAGGCCCTTACCAGAGATGATCCCGGAAGTGCCACATCGGCATCTTTCAGCCTCGTCATCCAGAAACCAGTGACTGACAGGTGGTGGTTCATTCTGTCAATGCTGGTGCTGATGGCCGGGGTGGTTTATATTATCGTCAGGCTTCGGGAGAGAGCACACAGAAAACAGCGTGAGTTTCTCGAGAATGAGTTGCAGAAACGGACCGCAGAGGTCTACGAACAGAAGGAAGAACTGGCACAGAAAAACCTTGATATCACCGAGAGCATCAAGTATGCCAAGCGCATTCAGAGCAGTGTCCTGCCTGATACGGCACGCCTCGGCAGTGTCTTCAGGGAAGCATTCGTCTTCTTCCTGCCCCGTGATATTGTAAGCGGCGACTTCTACTGGTTTGACTGGGTTGATAAGGACCGCTTCGTTGTGGTCTGCTCGGACTCGACCGGCCATGGAGTACCGGGAGCATTCATGTCAATGATCGGTACAGCACTGCTGCAGGACATTATCACAGTCAAGAAGATAACCAGGCCTTCACAGGTGCTTCACGAACTCGACAGGCAGATCTTCTCCACCCTGAACCAGAACCAGGAACTGGAGGCCTCTAATGACGGCATGGACATAGTGGTATGCGAGTTTAACCTGACCACGCGCCAGCTGGTGTTCTCATCGGCGATGAGACCGGTAATACTGGTCATTGACGGGGTACAGCATTATGTAAGGGGAAACAGGTCATCCGTGGGCGGTGAGTCGGTTACGGAAAAGTTCTACGATGACCAGGAATACCACCTGAGGGAAGGAGATATGGTATACCTCTTCACCGACGGGTACTGTGACCAGTTTGGCGGTACCGGTGGCAAAAAGATGAAAATCAGCAGACTTAAGACACTTATTGACGATATCACTCCGCTGAATGCCGGCAAACAGCAGAAGCAGGTAAAGGATTTCTTCTATGAGTGGATGGGAAGCAATGAGCAGGTTGACGATGTCCTCTTTATGGGGATAAGGGTCTGATCACTCCGTAC
>JALONR010000087.1 GCA_025454815.1 Bacteroidales bacterium
GCCCTCTGTAATCCGCACGGGGAGATTTTGCCTTCCGGTCAATGGCATCCTGGCTCTCATCAATGGCTTCGGCAATGCCGATACCTGCCTGCTGGAAGATGGTTATCTCCTCCTCCTGGCCATCCTCCCTGTTTATCAGTTTTATCGCCTGCGGGTAGGCGCCGGATTTCACAGTACCATCTGTTGCCATCACTGCAATGCTGCCGTTCTCCCCCGGCGTGAAGTTCCCGAATGCTCCCCTGGCGCCTGCGTCTATCACCCCGATAACCCCAATGTCAGATCCTGCCTCTTCAAGAAATTCCTTAACAGTGTCAAGGGCATATGCAGTTGCCGTGTTGCATGCAATGACTATTGCCTTCACCGGCTTTTTGTCCTTCTGAGGGGAGGCAGACTCTCCGGAATGATAGTATTTGTTACCAAGCAGGAACTGAACGTCCTTCATCACGTGCTCAATCAGGAGGTCCGTATTGTTCTCCAGCGAATAGCTGCCGTATGGCATATTTGCAAGGTCACCCATGTATATGTAAGATTCACCTGCCAGTCCTTCGTGCCGGACTATGTCAGCCAGAACAGAGAGACCTCCTGTCCCTGAATCAAATACGCCCACGGGCAAGGCCGGGTCGTTTGAGGGATAATTTTCAAAATCGACAAAATAGAAGCTGTTCCGGTGATTAAGGATTGCATCCTTAATATCTGTCGGCCTGCTGCATGAGAGGCAAAGAAGAGAGAGAAGGGCTGCTGTCAGTACACGTGTGCCGGAAGGTTGATGTTTCAAGGGGATAAACGCAATCATTCCTGCTGCACAGGTATATCGAGAATTAAAAATTTTGTGATACTATTACGTTGTTTAAGTTAAAAAAGATGGTGGCAAAAGTGGAAATCACAATAAAAATGAGCCGGAAGTTACATGGCAAAACCGGGGAGGGAAAAATGAAAATACTGATTCTTTGCACGGGAAACAGTTGCCGGAGCCAGATGGCTCACGGCTTTCTTCAGTCGTTTGACGAAAATCTTCTGGTACGGTCCGGCGGAACGGAACCGGCTCCCAGGATCAATCCCAAGGCTGTTGAGGTGATGACTGACCTGGGGATAGACATCAGCCACCATACACCGCACCTTGTTGACGAATATCTTGATGAGGAGTGGGATTATGTTATAACAGTCTGTGACCATGCGAATGAAACCTGTCCGGCGTTTTTCGGCAAGGTGAAGCACAGACTCCACCTTGGCTTTGAAGATCCGTCACATGCCACGGGGACACCGGAGTTCATTCATGGAGAATACATTAGGATTCGCGACCTGATCCACGAGACATTCCGGCAGTTTTATAACGTGAACATAAAGGATAACCTATGAATCTTCCGGAACTGAAAATGATCATAAAAGGAGGTAGTGAGGCCTGAAACAGGTTGACTGAAGAGATTTCCCAAATCCCAGATAACCAATCGCATATAGCATATTCCAAATTCCAAATCCCAAGTCTCAACCGTAAATCTCAGTTCGCAAATCCCTAGTCTCAACCGTAAATCTCAGTTCGCAAATCCCAAGTCTCAAGAGTAAATCTCAGTTCGCAAATCCCAAGTCTCAAGAGTAAATCTCAGTTCGCAAATCTCAAATCTCAAATCCATATCATGCCTTCAAAAAAACGACTTAAGCTTCTTGACAGGTACCTCACCCTATGGATCATCCTCGCAATGGCAGCCGGGGTGATTATCGGGTGGACCAGTCCGGAGATCGCCGGATTCTGGAACAGTCTGTCATCAGGAACAACAAATATACCTATTGCCATCGGGCTGATAGTCATGATGTACCCGCCTCTGGCCAAGGTGAAGTACGAGGAGTTGACCGATGTGTTCAGAAATACGCGGGTGCTGGGACTCTCACTGGTGCAAAACTGGATAATAGGTCCCGTTCTGATGTTCCTGCTTGCAATACTATTTCTCCGGTTCAACATAGATTACATGTATGGCCTGATACTTATCGGCCTGGCAAGGTGTATAGCCATGGTGATTGTATGGAACGACCTGGCAAAAGGGGATACCCAGTACGCAGCCGGTCTGGTGGCTTTCAACTCCATCTTCCAGGTGCTCTTCTTCTCTGTATATGCATGGTTCTTCATTGCCGTTCTGCCTGGCTGGTTCGGGCTTCCGGTTAATGATGCGGTAGAACAGATTACCATTGGCCAGATTGCTGAAAGCGTCTTCATCTACCTCGGGATACCCTTCATTGCAGGGTTCCTTACAAGGTTCATACTTATCCGGGCAAAGAGCAAAGAGTGGTACCATTCGAAGTTCATACCGAAGATCAGCCCGCTTACCTTGATTGCATTGCTCTTTACGATCTTCGTTATGTTCTCGCTCAAAGGTGAATATATAGTAAAAATACCCCTGGATGTGGTGAGAATAGCCATTCCCCTGGTAATCTACTTTGTGGTGATGTTCTTTGTTTCCTTCTTCATGAGCAGGAGGGCAGGGGCAAGTTATGAGCAGACCACAACGCTTTCATTCACGGCAGCCAGCAATAACTTTGAACTTGCAATAGCTGTTGCCATTGCAGTTTTCGGTATCAATTCAGGGGAGGCTTTTGCCGCGGTGATCGGGCCGCTGATTGAGGTGCCTGTGATGATAGCCCTGGTCAATGTGGCACTCCGGATGAAAACAAGGTATTTCCGGCAGGCCGAAGACTGACTCCTGGATGCAGGGTGAAGAATACGCCAGGGGATTAGTTACCACAGGGTAACCGCAGGGAGGATGGCTGATATGGAATACTGCCTCAGGACTGCCGGTCAGGCAGCAGAGAAATTATTTCCTCCTGAATATCCGGGGGATGAATTTCGGCACCTCCTTCTTGTAGGCAGAATATTCCGGGTACTTGCCGCTGCTGATGTTCTCGGTCATTATTGAACTGCCGATGAACAGTATCACAAGGAGGACAGGCCCCAGCAGTGTAAAGTTTATCCATTTCCCGGATGCAGCCACTCCGAAGATGTAGAAGCTTATCCAGATGGCCTGCTCTGAAGTGAAATTAGGATGCCTTACATATTTCCATAGCCCTTCGGTAAGGAATCCCTTTTTCAGTGAGTCATGGTAGATATGCGGATTACCTGACGGGCTTCGTTTCAATGTCTGAAACCTGAACTGCTGGTTGTCGGCCACCGTTTCTGTAACCAGGAAGGCAAGCATCAGCAGTGCCGCAACTATATCTGTGGCACCCAAAGGGGTACCGGAATAAAGCGCAGCAAGCAGAATCGGTGTGGTGAACAACAGTATTATGATATTCTGGTAAAGGGAGATGAACAAGAAATTAAACAAACCGAACTTAAGCCTGCCTTTTAGTGCGGAGCTTTCCCTGAGTATCTTCCACCGGTAATCCTCCTCACCTTTCCAGGGGATGATGCTATAGCCCCCCTTCCGGTGAAAATTATAGCTGAGGCGTAATCCCCACAGTGTCACCAGCACGGCCATAATTATCATTCTGGCTGAAGGGAAGGCGGCTACTGTAACCCAGCTGTAGGCAGGAGGGAGCAGGCTCCATAGCTTGTCTACCTGGCTGTAGTTTCCGGTTATTTCACTTACAATGAAGCAGAGCAATACAACCGTGATCATAATGCTTATCCAGGCATTGACAAGACCCTGGAAACCGGGATCAAAGCCGGAAAGAAAATCCGGTGAGACCGGAAATGAAGACAGTAAGACCATGACAAAAGGTTTTATCAGTTCCAAATATGCAATAAATGTTTCTTATCCGGAACATCACCCCAAAAAAATAAATCCCATGTCCAGGTCCCGGGAGACCACGGATGACCGGGGCTTGGGATCCATATTTTAAAACAGGATTATATTTACCATAATGATACTTTTATTAACTTTAAACAATCTACTAACCAAAGTATTTAATTAGATATGTTCTGTTTCAATTGCCATTCTGGTATTGCTGTCAGGGTGATGCTGGTTTTGTTTGTTGCATCAGCATTGAACATTCCGGCACAAGGCCAGGTAAATTACAGGGGTGGTGTTGCCTTCATCCGTGGTGAGGCAGTATCTCCACAACTGACAGGAATGGACCTGGAGGTGCTGTTTGACGGGATTGCAGATCTTTACTGCAGGGTTGATGACAGGGTTCTTTACTACTACATCACTGATAGGGATGGCCGGTTGTTTACGTTATCGGTGCCTCCTGAAGGAAAAGCGGGGAACAAAGATGCACTGGAATCATGGCAGGAAGGATTTATTTCAGTTCTTAAGGTGGTCATGAAGGATGCCCCTTCGCTTGCCGGACGAATTGAATCAATCATTCCCGGCAAGACTGAAATGACGAGACTGATGGAAGAGTATCATGCTCTGGTGGCGCTTTCAGATGAAATTATCATCTATAAGGCTCCGCCACCGGCATTTTTGCCTCATTTCGGCATATTTGGAGACTGGAATGCAGATTTTATCAAAACCATGAACCCGGGGGAACTTGAGGGATACAACATTGACCCTTCACTTTATCCCACGGCAGGAATTTCACTCCTTGCAACCATGCCCCGGATCAGTGACAAATTGTCACTCATTGTTAATCTTGGTGCGGGGAGGAGATACTTCTACGGCTATTACATTTCAGAGGATGTACCGTTGCCGATGACTGAATTGCATCACGAACTTCACCTCCATAATCTCCTGGTTTCGGGTGACCTGTTGATCAGGTATGACCTGGGAACCGGGAATATTAAACCTTATGTTTCCGGAGGTTTCAGTGGCAGGACGGTTGTTGCCGACAAGTCGAGGATTGAAACAGATGTGTGCTATGATTCTATGGTGATCTCAGATACATACGAATACGTAACCGAAGAGAAAACCAGCTTCGGTTTAACAATTTCACTGGGCCTTTCAGTAGGTATTTCCGGCAGGGTGTCAATAACCACAGCGATCAGTTATTCTGAGTTTTTAATTACAGGAATGCCAGGTAATTACAGATCGGCAGGACTCAATATCGGGGCAAACTTTCAATAGTATGAGGACTAAATCACTAACAGCGATAGCAGCTCTGTTTATTGCCACTTTCTATTCATGCCAGAGCGAAAAGTTCACTGAAAAGGGGATTCCCGAGGTCAATACCCTGGGGGTAACAATCCTTGAGACCGGAGTTATCTTTCATGGACAGATTATCACAGATGCAGGACTGCAGATAACTGACCACGGTTTCAACTGGGTGCCGGAAGGGAGCAATAACCCTTCGGATGTTCAGTATTACAGCCTCGGCCCGGTAACCGGAGAAACTCAATTTTCGGTTACCGTCAACAGCACGATAGAGAAGGATAAAATATATACCGTGAGGGCGTTCATTTCCAGTGATGAGAAAATCTCCTTCGGAAATAAAGTCACTTTTTCCGGGAAGGGGAGCAAGCCGCCGGAACTCCTTTCCTTAAATCCTGTATCCGCTTCAATCGGAGATACAGTGGTAATAAGGGGGAAGTACTTTTCAAACAATCCGGAGAGTTGTTCAGTATATTTCGGAGATGTCAGTGCCTCCGTTTTGTCATCATCAACTGATGAGCTTGAGGTTGTGGTGCCTTTTGTCAATGATCCGGATGTGCAGGTTAAAGTGGCCGTATCCGGAATTTTTTCTGCAAATAACCTTGACTTTAATATACTTCTGCCCGTTCTTACGGCTATCTCCCCCGCATCGGCTGCATGCGGAGATACAGTTGTCATAACCGGCAACTACTTTTCAGGAAACCAGGCAAACTGCTCGGTATTCTTCAGCACCAGGCAAGGTCAGGTGTTGTCTGTTACCAGTACTGAAATAAAGGCGATTGTTCCATATACTCCTCAGCTGTCTTTCAAGGTGAAAGCTTTCTTTAACGGGGTCCCCTCTGTGAATACCCTCGATTTTGATATTCAGTTGCCGGTTCTCCTGGGAATTTCACCCCAATCCGGAACCTTTGGTGATATAATAACTCTGCATGGTGCCTATCTCCCGACTGATACAACGCTGTTCAGGGTCTTCTTCGGTGATTCAAGAGCAGTAGTGACGGAGGTTACCCGGACACAGATCAAGGTGATAGTCCCAACCGCAAGCAACATATCACCGGCTACAATAACGCTTAAATACTTTTATGATTTCCCTTTCCCTGAGCAATTCACGCTTGAGCAGGCTGTCATTAATGATGTTTCTCCCAGCAAACTGACCGAATGGATGGATGTTACCATCCGTGGCAGTAATTTTAATCCCAACTGGCGGATGGTACGTGTTGAGATAGGAGGGCTGAATGCAGCCGTGATAAGCAGCACGTCATCTGAGATAGTTGTGCACCTGCCTTCCGGGCTGGCATCCGGTCAGCACCAGGTTGTTGTCACAATAATTTCCGGGTCACCCGTTACCTGGGATGGTTACCTGGAACTTGAATCAGCCTGGATAAAAATGGCCGATTTCCCGCCCAGCGGAAGAATGGGTGCATCAGGATTCTCGCTGGGAGGCAGGATTTATTTCGGAACGGGTATTGAGCCTTACCTTCAGTATACCAGTGACTTCTGGGAATATGATCCCGGGTCTGGTCA
>JALONR010000088.1 GCA_025454815.1 Bacteroidales bacterium
TCTCCAGCTCAATGTGGGCATTTTCCCACTGTTCCATCAGGTCTTCAAGCCTGAGTTTCTTTTCCTCATAGGCGCTGTAGAATGCCGGGTCACTGACAATTTCCGGATCACCTGATGCGAGTCGTGAATTCATGGTGGCTATCTCCTTCTCGGCATCCGTGATCAGGGTTTCGGTCTCAGTGACCCTTTTCTGCAGTCTGCGGAGCACCCGTTCATTTTCCTTCTTCTCTGCAGCAGCTGCTTTGCCCGTCATTGCTTCCTTACCTGCTGCCGCCTTCACTCCGTTGCCTGGTTTGCCGCCTGCCGCCTTCTCTCCGCTGCCTGCCTTGCCGACTGCTCCCCTCTCTCCGCTGCCTGCCTTGCCGACTGCTCCCTTCTCTCCGGAGCCTGACTTGCCGACCGTTCCCCTCTCTCCGCTGCCTGCCTTGCCAACTGCTCCCTTCACCCCGGTGCCTGCCTTGCCGCCTGCTCCCGGGCTCTTCTTCTCCAGTTCCCTCAGCGACTCTATCTTCCTGGACCTGAGGAACTCGGCTATTCCTCCAAGGTGCGTTTTGATCTTCCTGTGACGGAATTCGTAGACCTTATTCACCAGCCCGTCGAGAAAATCCCTGTCATGCGAAACCACAATTAATGTGCCATCAAATTTTATTAGAGCCTGTTTGAGAATCTCCTTTGACCGTATGTCGAGGTGGTTTGTGGGCTCATCAAGCAGGAGCAGGTTATAGGGCTCCAGAAGCAGTTGTACTATAGCCAGTCGAGACCGCTCTCCGCCTGAAAGTACCTTCACCTTTTTATCGATATCTTCACCATGGAAGAGGAAAGCGCCGAGGATATCGCGCAGGCGGGTTCGGATATCACCGACGGCTATCCGGTCAACGGTCTCAAATACGGTCAGCTCATCATTCAGAAGCTCATCCTGGTTCTGGGCGAAGTAACCTATGCCGACGTTATGACCCCGCCTGACTATTCCTTCATAGTCGACCTGCCCGAGGATCATTCTGGCGAGGGTGGTTTTGCCTTCGCCGTTACGGCCCACGAAGGCAACCTTTTCGCCTCTTTCGATTTTCATTGAGATCCTGTCGAGTACCAGGTGGCTGCCATATCGTTTCGATGCTTCATCGGCTTCTACCACCACCGTTCCCGACCTTGGGGCGGGGGAGAAGCGGATGTTCATTGCAGAGGTATCCTCGTCTTCGATCTCTATTCGCTCCAGCTTTTTAAGCTGCTTGATCTTGCTCTGAACCTGCACGGCTTTGGTAGGTTTATACCTGAACCTTTCGATGAACCGTTCAGTGTCCTCGATCATCTTCTGTTGGTTGCGCCAGGCGGCAGTCTGCTGCTCTCTGCGCTCACGCCGGAGCACAGTATATTTTGTATAAGGGACCCTGTAGTCATAGACCTTGCCGAGGCTTATTTCGATGGTTCGGCGGGTTACATTGTCCAGGAAGGTGCGGTCATGGGAGACAAGAACCACTGCCCCGGGATATGTTTCAAGGAACCCTTCGAGCCACATAATAGACTCTATATCAAGGTGGTTGGTAGGCTCATCGAGCAGGATCAGGTCAGGTTTGCGGAGGAGGATCTTTGCCAGCTCAACGCGCATGCGCCATCCGCCGCTGAGTTCCCGGGTGGGTCTATTGAATTCATTCGCGCTGAAGCCGAGACCGTTAAGCGTCTGTCCGGTAATGGCCACATAGTCACTTCCGCCGAGGATGCTGTGACGCTCACCAGCGGTGTGCATCCGGTCAAGAAGCTGGTGGTAGCTGTCAGTTTCGTAGTCGGTCCGTTCGGCTATCTCACGAGTCAGGTCTGCGATCTCCTGTTCGAGGCTCCTGAGTTCTGTGAATGCCGTAAGAGCCTCCTCAATTACGGTGGTTGTGTCAGAGACCTTCATCTGCTGCTCGAGGTATCCGACTGTGAGTTCGCGTGGCCTTTCAACGGTGCCTGAGGTAGGTTCCTGGAGACCGGCAATGATCTTCATCAGGGTAGATTTACCGGCACCATTTCTTCCTGTCAGGCCGATGCGTTCCTGCCTGGTGATAAGGAAGGAGACCTCATCGAGGAGGGCGAAGCTGCCGAAGAGAAGTGATACATTATTGACGGATACCATTGTGCAGGATCTACAAAGGGGCAAAGATAAGTAAAAATGATGACTGCTTTCTGCTGACAATAGGCTCCCGACTGCGCAAATGGGGCTATTGGCTGCGCATATGGGTCTCCAGGCTGCGCTTCAGGCGCTGCCGTCTGTGTTCCCGACATTCCCGGCTGCCGATTGTCAGCTGCCGACTGTTTCCTCTTATGATACTGCATGTAACATTTTTCCGTTAATATTGCAGAGAATTCAGAGAGCCATGAAAAGCCAACCTTCACTACGCGCACTGCTGCTGCTCGGCCTGATCCTGCTCCTTATGCAGTCATGCCGCAAGGATGAGCCTGATCCTTTCGAGGACAACATCTATCTCATCTCCTCCGAAGTAGAGATGGTGAGAACGAAGGAGAATATAATCAACATCCTTACTCTTGCTTCGACCCAATACCAGGCAGCGGCTGAAATAATCCCTGATGTCATCAGTGGCGTGAATGTGTATTCTGTCACATATAATACTGAATTTCAGGGTGAAACGGTTATTGCATCGGGACTGATCTGTGCGCCTACTGTTCCGGGTACATATCCCATTCTCTCATTTCAGAATGGCACCAATACCCTTCATTCGTCAGCTCCAACGGCTGATCCCCAGAGCCTTGCGTACCAGATGATAGAATATATCGCCTCGGCTGGATATGTCGTGGTGATGCCTGATTACCTTGGCTTCGGGGCATCTAAAAACATTGCCCATCCATACCTTCACAAGGAGTCAACCGTCCGTACCGTGCTGGATATGCTTCGCGCTGTAGCCGAATTTGATGAGGATGTTGCCAAAGATATTTCAGTGACCAACGAGTGCTACATCATTGGTTATTCCCAGGGTGGCTGGGCAACACTGGCCCTGCTTGATGCCCTTGAAAACGACTATAAGTCTGAATTCACGGTAAAGGCCGCCTCCTGCGGGGCCGGACCATATGACCTCGGGTCTTTCAACGAGTATGTACTCGGACTGACCTCTTATCCCATGCCGGTCTTCCTGGGATACATTGCAAATGCATACAGCACCTATGACATATATCCTAACGACCTGGCTGATCTTTTCAACAGTCCCTATGACGGCAGGATTCCCGGTCTCTATGACGGGAAACACTCAAGCGAGCAGATCAACAGCCAGCTGACCACAAGCATATCCGGACTCTTTACAGCAGCCTACCTGTCAGGATTTGCACTCGACCAGAAGTATTTTGGTGTTCGTAATGCATTGGCTGACAATAGTATAATGGCCTGGGCTACAGATGTTCCGATTCTTTTTATGCATGGCACCGCCGATACATATGTCATGCCTTTCCTGTCGGACAATATGCATCAGCTTATGATCAGCGAGGGAGCCAGTCCGCTCACATGCATTTATGTGACGCTGGAGGGGCTTGATCATTCGCAGGCCTCGGTGCCGGCATTGCTTGCCGGGTATCAATTTTTCAAGACTTTCAGGTAAGGCAGAGTGGGAAGAAAGAAGCAGTTGCCCATACTCAGGGGCGTCAGAATAGAGGACATAGGATCAGAGGGAAATGCCATCGCCAGGATCGATGAAATGATTCTTTTTGTTCCGGGGATGATACCCGGGGACGTAGTTGATGTCAGGGTAACTAAAAAGAAGAAGCGGTATATGGAGGGGGTGGTGCTGGCACTGGTCAGTCCCTCTCCAGCCAGGGAAAAGCCCCCGTGCAGGCATTTCGGGGTGTGCGGTGGTTGCCGCTGGCAGCACCTTCCATATGACAGGCAGCTGTTTTACAAGGCGAAGCAGGTGACTGACAACCTTACCCGTATTGGTCATTTGAAACTAGGGCAGGTTGATCCGATTCTGGGTTCTGATAAGATTTACGGTTACCGGAACAAGCTGGAATTTACATTCTCGGAACGGCGCTGGCTGACTCGCGAGGAGCTTGAATCGCTCGAGTCAGCCTCAGGTTCCGCCGGCCCCGCCCTTGGCTTTCATATTCCTGGCATATTCGATAAGGTTCTGGACATCAATGAATGCCTGCTGATGTCCGAGCCATCTGACCGCATCCGTAATGAGGTCAGAAGATATGCACTGGAGCGGAAACTGCCCTTTTATGATTTCAGGGAGCATCGTGGGTTCCTTCGCACCATGTTTGTCAGGATAACCACCACAGGTGAGGTGATGGTGGTGCTTGTAACTACTGACAGTCATTCGGTGGAGCGTGAGAGACTTCTTGGCCACCTGGCTGACAGGTTCCCGGAGATCACATCACTCTGGTATGTCATCAATACGAAGAAGAACGACAGCATTGCAGACCTGGTACCGGTTCATTTTCTCGGCAGCGAATTCATTACGGAAAAGATGGAAGGACTCTGCTTCCGGATAGGACCTAAGTCATTTTACCAGACCAACAGCTTGCAGGCGGAGAAACTTTACGGTATCGTAAAGAATTTTGCGCAGTTGAAGGGTGTTGAGAATGTATATGACCTTTACACCGGTACCGGGACGATAGCCTGCTTCCTGGCATCATCGGCTGAAAAGGTTACGGGGATAGAATACATTGAAGAGGCAGTTGCCGATGCGCGTATTAATGCCCGGGATAACAATATCGCGAATGCGGAATTCATCGCCGGTGACATTAAGGATATTTTCAATGATAAGCTTTTTGCGAGGCGGGGACAGCCGGATGTGATCATAACCGATCCGCCGAGGGCCGGGATGCACTCCGATGTGACCCTCGCGATGCTGAGGTCAGGGGCGGACAGGATAGTCTATGTCAGTTGTAATCCGGCAACACAGGCGCGTGATATTGAGATCCTCTCAGAGGCATATGACGTGGTGCGGATTGCCCCGGTTGACATGTTCCCGCATACATTCCATGTGGAGAATGTGGCGTTGCTCTCAAAGAAAAAGTAAGTACAACAATGCATAGGCATCTATTAAAAGGTTTTTAATTTTGTAAAGTATAAGTCAATTTTATATTTTTGCCCCGCTGTTGCAGTGCCTGAAGGTGATTGTATGCTTGCGGAGTGCAGAGTAGTAAAATGACATGCTTCAGTAAACAACCAGCAAGGTCGCCACTGGCAGCATAGCAGAGTTTTGAAGTACGTTTTTTGGAGCGATGGGTGAGAGGCTTAAACCAGCAGTTTGCTAAACTGCCGTAGGAGAAACGCGAGGCGAATTCCTGCTTTGCCTTATAAAGAGGATTTCCGCTGGTAACATCCCGGCAATTCTCCATGTATCACCTGAAAACTTTTTAACCTCCCGTTGATATTTGTTCGAACAATTCCTAACTTTATCATTCAACTATCTAAACCCAGGAGGAATAATTATGTCAAATGAAGAATTAACAACGAATCAGGGCACACAAATGACACCCTTGTCCAGCAACCTGCCCAACCTGTCGAAGTACATGAGCTTCATAGGCCTGCTTTCAATGATTGGTGGTGTGCTATATTGTCTTACCATCATCGGAGCTATAATCGGTGTGCCATATTTTATTATGGGGAAGAGACTGAGAGAATCAGCAGAGGCATTTGCCGGATACAATGCTTCGAATTCTGCCGGTGATCTGGAAACAGCTATCGAAAAACAAACCAGGGCATTCTTCATCATGTATGTACTGGCAATAATTGGCCTAGTACTGCTGGCCATTTACCTGGTAGTTATTATAGGCATACTTCTGGCAGGCGGTTTCTAGATTGCCTTTCCGGTGGCAGACCATTTCCCGACTGTCACCGAATTATGCCTAAGCCGTGCACAGGGTACAGCTCCATGATGCAGTATCCTTGCATGGTGCTTTATTAGCAGTACTATGCCGTAAAACATCCGGTTCGCGTCGCCAAAAGACCCGTAAAATCAGGAATTCTCTCATATTGGTACGCAAATAAATAAAACCACGGTCTTCGCCTTACAGGCGGAAACCCCCAACCAGAGCCATCCCGGGAAATCGCAAAACCTGAGATTAAAATTCCATTAAAAAAATCTGACCGAAATTAAAACCGGATTAAAATTATTGTATAAATTTGCCGCGGTTTAGAGGACCAAAATAAGGAACACTTTTTAACAGAATAACAGAACCAAATTTTAAACAGAAATGAAAAACAAACTTTTTCTTGCAATCGCAACCGTTGCTGTAGCTGCCCTGATGGCAAGCTGCGCTAAAGTTCCCCAGGAAGCTCTTGACGCTGCAAAAGCTGCTCTCGAAACAGCAAAAACAGCTCAGACTGACGTTTACTTCCCCGCAGAATTCGCTGGCCTGAATGACTCACTCACCGTCATGCTCCAGAACATCGAAACCCAGAAGTCAAAGTCAGGAAAAGATTTCAAAGCTATCAAAGTTGCTGCTGAAGGTATCGCTCTCAAGGCTGCTGAACTGTCAGGCAATGTTGAAGCCAAGAAAGCTGAAGTGAAAGCTGAAGCTGAAACCCTGATGGCCGGCGCCAAAACAGCTCTTGACGAAGCCAAGGCTCTCCTTCTCAAAGCTCCCAAAGGCAAGGAAGGCAAAGCAGTTGTAGAAGAAATGAAGAATGAACTGACCGTCCTCGAGACATCTCTCACCGACGCTCAGACCCTCTTCGACGGCGGCACCAACTACATGGAAGTTGTTGACAAAGTAAAAGCTTCTACCGAAGGCATCAACGGCATCATCGCCGAGCTGAAGGCAGCAATGGAAAAAGCCGGTATCAAAATCTAATAATACCGCTTAACTGACACAAGGATCCCCGGGCCTGGTCCCGGGGATTTTTTTAACTTCGCGTCCATGAAGAGAGGATCCCTGACAAACCTTATAGTCTATGCCATCACCGGCATCGTGCTGACCATTATCGGAGTGCTGGTTTTCCGCGCCCTTGAGCCCGAGCCGCCATTGCCGGAGGTTGAAAATGCCAGGGCTGCCATCGCCAGGGCCAGGGATCTTCAGGCGGAGGTCTATTCACCTAAACTTTTCCGCGAAGCGAAGAATAACTATGATTCAGCTATGGCCGCATGGCGAACAGAAAACGATCGCTTCATACTGGCCCGCGATTACGAGCGGGTAATTCAGTTCGCGGAAATAGCGCAGAAAAAAGCCGAAGACGCACAGCGAAACACGATCTCAAGGTCGAAGAGCCTTAAAACCACACTCGAGGCGGAAATCGCCCGCCTCAACCGTGAGATGGCCTCGTTTGAAAAGATTTTCCTCTCGATGCCCCTGCCTCAGGATATTAAAAAGAAACACGCACGTGGCAAACTACTTGTCAAGGAGGCCGAGATCGACTTTAAAAAAGAGAGATATGTCGACGGAAACGTAAAGATTACAGAAGCAAACGAGTACATATCGGGCACCTACAACCTTGCCAGGAAGAACCTCAATGACTACTTCAACCATTATGACAACTGGCAGGACTGGGCCGAAGAGACCATCGCCGAGAGCAAGAGGAGCGGTTCATATGCCATTTTGGTGGAAAAGATCCCAGCCCAGCTCCACCTGTACCATAGTGGCAAAAAGAAGTATACCTTTGAGGCAGAATTCGGCAGCAACTGGCTGGGAGACAAGATGAGCAGGGGAGACATGGCTACCCCGGAAGGGAAATATGTAGTGACAAAGAAGCTGTCCGGTGGCTCTACCAAGTATCATAAAGCCCTGTTAATCAACTATCCGAACAAGATTGACGTACAGGAGTTCAATGAGAGGATAAGGAACGGCCAGCTTCCGGCCGATGCCAGCATCGGTGACATGATTGAGGTCCATGGTGATGGCGGCAAGGGAGGAAACTGGACACAGGGATGCGTTGCGCTGAAAAACTCTGACATGGACCTGTTATTCAAATATGCTTCCAAAGGAACACCAGTAACAATTATCGGATCAACACTAACCCTTGAGGAGTTTTTCAATTCCAGAGAGAAATGAGTACAGAAGATCATAATGGTAATTTAGCCGAAAGCGGTGCGGCAGGCAATAAGTCACCGGACGGTTCAGCCAAGGGAGGTTCGGACACAGGCAGTGATTCACTGGGCCATAATTATCAAACCGGCTCTGACCCGGTCAGTCCAGCCACAGGCAATTTGGGTCCGGACAGCAAGATCCAGAGCATCAAATCGCTGGTCAGCAAATATCTGACCGTTGCGGCAGATTATGTGAAATCGCACCAATGGGCAAGGACAACCCTGACATGGGTCATCGTGCTGTTGTTACTGCTGTTCATCCTGTCAGTTCCAGTTTACTTTGCACCTTCACTTCAGCAATCGTGGGGCACCAGCCGCGCTGAGTGCAGACCCGACTCGGCACTCCTTGAAAACAGGGCCATCAGGAGGCAGATTTCCGCCACACGGAACGAGATCACCCGCCTGGAGCGAAGACTCGCCTCATTCGTGCCGACCCAGACTTACCTCGTGATCAATACGGTTGACAACCGGTTCTCCCTTTACCGGAACAGGCAGCTGATACGCGAAGGATACTGCTCATCAGGTAGTTATACCCTCCTTAAGACTGAAGAAGGCGATAAGGAGTGGATCTTCAAGACACCCCGTGGCAGGCTGAGCATCCAGGGTAAGATAACCCACCCTGTGTGGAGGAAGCCTGACTGGGCATTCGTTGAGGAAGGGCTGCCCGTACCGGGCCCCACAGACCCTTTGAGGTATGAGTCAGGAGTACTCGGCAAGTATGCCATGAGCCTGGGAGACGGCTACCTGATCCACGGTACACTCTACCAGAGGCAGCTCGGGATGCCTGTAACGCACGGATGTATCAGGCTTGGCGACGAAGACCTCGAGGCGGTGTTCAACTCCCTGAGCGTGGGATCAAGAGTATATATTTACTGACAAGACCTGAATCGATGAACCGGGAAAGAAAAATATGGCTGATCATCGCCGGTGCAGTGCTGGCGCTATTCATCATCTATTATCTGGTGATGTCGGTATCGGCTGTCAACCGAACCGTGAATGATTTTGATCACGCGTACTTCGCTTCGCTGGAACAGAAGGAGGGGGATACTATAAACCTTTGTGCCATACCGGGCTATATCGATATGATCCGTGACAAAGCCTTCCTAAGTTCTCAGGTAAAACTGGCTGAGTCGGATTCGGTGGGGTTGCTTATTAACGTTCGCGACAGCATAATACAGCTTCTTATCAAGGGACTTCCGGTGAGGACTGTGGAGATTGACGAGTATGATGTCTCTCCGTTTTTTCACCGTACAAACCAGGAGGCCATTTACAGCATGCTCTCCACGCCTCTTACCATAACCGGCATGCAGGCCACTTTCATGAAGGATCCGGTGAGCGTTAAGATTGCACCAAAGGACACGTCCGAAGTGGTTGACAGCGAGAAGCCTGATACCACTGATTTCGAGGCGGTGTTTTTCACTCTTGATACTGACCGCAATATCAGGTTCTTCTTCGAGCAGCAGGAGGATACAATAGGTGCGGATCGCAGGGCCAGGTTCTTCTTCGACCTGAAGGACAGGACGAGGAATGCTTCAGCCACAATGAGGGCTGTAGTGAGGCTCAAAACACCACCATATGTTCCGTATATAAAGATTTGGATTCCGAAGGCAGAGGCGAAGATTATCTACCGGGCCATTCCGAGGGAGGGTCTGATAGTTCTGACGCAATAGGATTTTGCGAACAATCTGCCCCGGAAAAGCGTACTTTTGTAAAGTTTCAGTTCCGGTCTGTAGCTCAGATGGTAGAGCAGCTGACTCTTAATCAGCGGGTCCAGGGTTCGAGTCCCTGCAGACCGACAAGGAACATTCAGGGGGAGCCGTCAGGCTCCCTTTTTTTTACCGGCAGATGGTAGAGCATCCCGACACTTGTGTCGGGAGGGTCCAGGGTTCGAGTCCCTGCAGACCGACAAGGAACATTCAGGGGGAGCCGCAGAATTCCCGTCATGCTGGCTTACCTCCGGACATCCTTCCCGTATATTTTTTTGATAAGTGTAACCAAAGGATTAATTTTATTTCATTCATAAAAAGTATCACGATGAAAAGCATGATCACGATTTTCGCACTTTTGGTGTTTGCTACGGTGCTGGTCGGACAGAATAAGGTAAGAGCCGGGATCCCCAGCCAGATGGAGGAGCTCACCTCCCCGCAATTTCCGAAAGCCGTTGAACAAGCAGGTGGTGTCTGTGTAATTCCGCTTGGGATAATTGAAAAGCATTCAACACACCTTCCCCTCGGAACCGATCTCTACGAAGCCAGGGCCTCCGTCATAAGGGCAGCGGAGAAGGAGTACGCAGTTGTTTTTCCCCCTTACTATGTGGGCCAGATATTCGAGGCGAAGCACCAGCCCGGTACAATTGCATACAGCAATGACCTCATGTGGCAGATGCTCGAGGAAACATGCCAGGAGCTCTCGCGTAACGGCCTTAAGAAGATCATCCTCTTCAACGGCCATGGCGGAAGTACTTATTTCCTGAACTTTTTCTGCCAGTCACAACTCGCATCAGGGAAAGATTACGTGGTTGTCCTTTTCCAGTCCGGTCCTGATAAGGATATGGACAAGGAGATCAACGCCATGAAGACAGCCAGACTCGACGGCCATGCGGGCGAGGAAGAGACTGCAATGATGTCTTTCATCAGGCCTGACCTCGTTGATGCTGAATCCCTTGCTGAAGAATCGGGCGCTGACCAGCGTAGGCTGGCAGAGATGCCTCACGGCTTTACAGGGATCCATTGGTATGCCAGGTATCCGAATCATTATGCCGGAGATCTGGTCAGGATTGACCCGAAACTGGGTGACCTGCTGATTGAAAAGGATGCCAGA
>JALONR010000089.1 GCA_025454815.1 Bacteroidales bacterium
CGCGGAAGGATTGCGGTCAAGGATCTTCCTGCGGATTTCCTCTGCACGCCATTTGGCTGCGTTCTGCTCCCAGTCGCCGTCAAACCACCACAGGTCAGGACGAAACTCCCTGCCTATCTCCTCAATCTGTCCGTGATTGAACTCCGTGAACCTCTCCCAGCGAACAGTATCTTCAGTGTAACGCTTTATGCTCTTCGTCATGTTCGGGTAATCTGGATGGGACCAGTCGAGCAGCGAATAGTAAAGCCCCACCTTCAGTCCCGACCTTCTCAGCTCCTTCACGAATGGCCTGATCAGATCACGATTCGCCGGGGTGGAATCAACAACATTGAGGCTGCTGAGCTTTGTATCCCACAGAGCCACCCCGTCATGATGTTTGGAGGTCAGCACCGCGTACCTGGCACCACTCTCCCTTATCAGGCTGACCCAGGCGCCCGGATCATAGGAAGATGCGGTGAATCCGGAGAGCTGTTTCATGTAATCATCATAGCCTATCAGCTCGTTGTAGAAGGCCCATGACTCGTCAATCCCGTTCACGGCATAGATGCCCCAGTGAATAAAGATTCCCAGTTTCGCCTCAGCGAACCATTTCATCCTTTCATCCTTATCAGGCTGGGCTGCAGCAGAAAATGACAGGGAGAAGAGCAACAATCCGGCAACGAGTCCACCCGGGAAGAGATTTTTTCCTTGTTTCATAATTTGTTGTTTTTGTCGCCTATGAAAAATCAAACCCTGAGATATATGCCGGTGAATCATAAAACTTTTCCGTCTCTTCCGGGGATAACCCGGTAAAGAGGGCGTATACGAGTCCGGGTTTGGCATTCAGCATCCTGTTCAGTGCTCCCATTCTCCTGTTGGTACGGAGCGTGTCATAGAGCCAGGAATGATCATCAAGCCATGTGAGGGCGGTATGGTATCCCTCGGCTGCGCACACTGCCTCGAACAGGTCGGGCAGGAGGGTCTCGCTCCCTTTGCGGCAATAGATGGCATTAAGGATTACATAACTGAACGACTCGGGCTGGAATAGTCTCCTGAAGAGCGGGGTCCGGGGAAGGAGCTTCATCATCACCCATCCCCACAATCCCGGTACATTCACAACCCGGTACCGTGCCGGGATGGCACCCACACCTGCCACTATTTCGCCATCGTGGCGCAAAACGTAATATTTGTGCTCATGGAATGAAAACTCATCGGTATAGAAGCAGTAACCGGAGTAGAACTCATCCAGTAGGGCAGCCATAGCAGGTTCTTCCTCCGGTGCAAGAAGCGTAACAGCCGGGTTGGGTTTCGGGTCAAACCGGCTGAAGGCCACAGTGAGGAATGAACGGATATACTCGTATCCTGACTGGTTGACCATATTCCGTGATCTCTCGTTACGGCTCTCAACGTAAGCATACATGATGTTCGGGCCTGTTCCGTTCTCATCGCTTCCTGCAGCCTGCTGCGGATTCCTGAATAGTGAGATGATTTTCTGCTTGAAGCTGTCGGCTGCCAGGGAGTGTCTCTCCTGCCGCCTGCCAGGAGCCCTTTCAACCTGGAAGGCGCTCTGCACTGCAAGGTACCTCAGATAGGCCGAAGGATATTTCGTACCCCGGTTTGATGTGATCCTCCGGCAGAGTCCGATCACCCCCTTCAGGCTGTTACGCTTATAGAGTGCAAGGAAAGAGAGTCTGTCTCCGTAGGAGCGGATTCTCTCAGGGGTGTTCATCATGGTATACCGCATACCCCCCTCCGAGCCAAGTATAGTCGACTTCAGCAGTTCAATGATATCCTCATCCGCCTTGCTGACCTTTCGTACCTCAAGTTTTTTGTAATCGAGCAGTCGCTCCTGGTCCAACATCTTTCCGTTTCATTGCTTCAGCAGGCCTGCCAGTGTCTGTGCCACCGCCAGGTCGCCGGGTGTGGTTATTTTAATGTTCTCCCTGTTTCCGTGAGTAAGGTGTATCCTTATGCCGGCTGCTTCCGCCACTGTGGCATCGTCAGTGAAAGAGGGGTCAAAACCGTGTTTATAGGCATTCATTATCACGCTGCCGCGAAACACCTGCGGCGTCTGGATGAGCCTCACCTCTGTTCTTGCGACGGGCCGGCTGTTGTCGCCTTCAAGTATCCTTACCGAGTCTGCCGGTTCAATGAATGGCACGGCATTGCCGAATTCTTCCGCATCCGCGAAGCATCTCCAGATCGTATCATGGCTCACCAGAGGCCTTACGCCGTCATGGATGGCGATAAGGATGTCTTCCGTGTCCTGCCCCGGGCTGCCATGCGCTGCTGCTGCCTCCCTGACCGCTTCCAGTCCGGCTTTAACCGAATGAAAGCGCTCCTCACCGCCGGCAACAACCCTGTGAGGGATATCAAAAGGGTATTCCCCGCAGAGGCTCTTCCAGAGTGAGTGATGTTCCGCCGGCAGAACAACTATTATATGCATGGAGGCGTCAAAGGAGCTGAATCTCTCAATGGTATGCATCAGCAGGGGCCGCCCCTCCAGCAGGAGGAACTGCTTCGGGATGGCGGAGTTCATCCTCCGTCCGCTGCCGCCGGCAACAATGATACAGTATTTCTTCACTTCGTGGTATTACGGGAGAGGCCCTCACGGGGCCTCTTCGCTCTTTATTAAATCAACCTTTCATGTACAGATACCGCTTGATACTCTTCTTCGGTGTCTTGGCAAACTCCTCGGGATGCACCCTGAACTTCGTTACGTTCATGTAATCGGGAAGCCTGTTGTTCACCTCCTTCCTGATACCGTCAAGAGCAGCTGCAAGGCCGTCCTCGCCTATGCCGGCATTACGCAGGGCCTCATAATCAGGATAGATCAGCCCCACAAGCTTGTCATCCTCAGAGATTACAACTGACTCGGTCACATACTTGAAGTTGTTTATGATTGACTCGATCTCCTCAGGGTATATGTTCTTTCCCGAGGGGCCCAGGAGCATGTCCTTGCTGCGCCCCTTGATATAGATATACCCGTCCCTGTCAATCACCCCGAGGTCGCCGGTGTGCATCCATCCGTTTTCGTCAATCACCTCCTTCGTGGCCTTTTCGTTCTTGTAATAGCCGAGCATGACGTTATCACCGCGGAGTATGATCTCGCCGACAACATTCTGCGGATCAGGCGAATCAATTTTCACTTCAAGCGTATCAACCGGTTTTCCGCACGAGGCGAACCTGGCAGTCTTCCAGCCGTCATAGCTGATCAGCGGTCCGCATTCAGTCATGCCGTAACCGACGGCATAGCGGAACCCGATCTTACGGAAGAATTTTTCGGCGTCAGCATTGAATGCCGCACCGCCTATCACCAGCTCCTTGAAGTTGCCTCCGAAGCTTGTCTCCAGCTTTTCACGGATCTTCTTAAAGAGAATCCGGTTGATGCCGGGAACCTTCAGCAACGCCTTCATTGTTGGTTTGCTGATGACGGGAAGCAGCTGTTTCTTGTATACCTTCTCAATGACCAGCGGAACGGAGAGAATGAGCCTTGGCCTGATCTCCTTGAATGCCTGGATAAGTATCTGAGGCGAAGGGGTCTTCGTCAGTATGGTAATATGGCAGCCATAGGTAAATGGGAAGAGGAACTCGAAGGCGCAACCGTAAGTGTGTGCCAGCGGGAGGAAGGAAACGACCTTGTCACCCGGCTCGAGCGGCATGTTGTGCTGTGCATAGCGGATGTTTGCGGCAAGGCTCCTGTGGGGGATCATCACCCCCTTGGAGAAACCGGTTGTGCCTGAGGTATAGCTGAGGACAGCAAGCTTCTCATTGTCAATATCGGAAAATTTGATGTCAGCCGGACCGAAGGAGGGATAGACCTGCGCAAATTTTTCATCAAGCGTCCTGTAAATCTCCGTGATCTTTTCAGACCGGCTCATCAGCATTTCAAAGGTGTCAAGGCTCTTGACACACTGTATCCCCTTTATCTTCTCCGGCTCAATGCTCTCCCACAACTTGTCGTCGGCAAACAGGATCTTTGCGTCGGAGTGATTGATGATATTGTGAAGGTCGTCAGGCTTGAAGTCAGGAAGAATCGGTACCACCACCGCGCCGTAAGTCACCACCGCGAGGTACATGGCGCACCAGCTGGCCGAGTTTCTTCCGAGGAGGGCAACGGTATCACCTTCGCTGATGCCGCACTCACGGAAAGCGATATGCTGCCGTACCATCATGCCGGCAATCTCCCTGTAGGTGTATCCTTTCTCACGATAGTTCGAGAGTGCCTCAATTTCCCAGTTCTTCTTAATACTCTCCTCCACATAGGAGATAAATCTTTCCTTGATCATAGTTCCGGAGTTTTTTTTATTTCAAACAAATTTAATCTTTTATGGTGTGATGTCATTCAGAACCTGTAAAGCAACAGGACGGTTATTGTCAGGATTACATTGATCACGCTGAATATGATGTTGTACCTGACTCTCTTCCCGCTGAAGCGGGCTATCTTGCGCGAGAAAATGCCGGCTGTGGGGACAAAGAGGACCACCAGGAAAACGAAGAATTCCGGGCCGTCAAACACCTGGCTTACCCCGCCACCCCTGAGGCTGGCGAAGTAGATCAGCAGCAGCATTACCATGAGGTACAGGAGGTATGTGCCTTTCAGGGCCAGCGTTGACAGGGGCCGTGCATGATGGAGACGGTGAGGCTTAAGATAGGCATAGGCGATGGCGAAGACTATCACCACAAAAAGCGCTCCTATGATATAGCTCATCATCTCCGGCAGGTTATACTTGCTCATCAGGGCGGTCAGGACAGGTTTTACTTACTCATTCAGGCAGTCTCGAGAGTTGACCATACGAGTGAGCTGGCACCAAGTACCGCTGCATTCTGGGTACTCAGTTCAGACGGCAGCAGCTTCACCTTGTCGCGGTAGATATAGAGCAGGTTCTGCTCCATGTGTCTCTTTGCCGGTTCAAAGATCAGTTCCTTGGCCAGCGCCAGTCCCCCGAAAAGGAATATCGCCTCCGGGTTTGTGTGTGCCACCACGTCAGCCAGCTTGAAACCCAGCATTGCGCCGGTATGCTCAAACGCTTCCAGGGCTATCGGGTCACCCCTGCGGGCTGCCTCATAGATCATCTTCGAATCGAGCTCGTCAAAACTGTGCTTCCGCAACTCACTGTCATCAAGCCTGTCAGCCATGATTTTCAGTACGGTCCGTTTCAGCCCTTTGGCCGAGACATAGGTCTCAAGGCATCCCTTGCGCCCGCACCCGCAGTCGCGGTTCGAGAGACCCGGCCTGATGGAGGTATGACCTATCTCGCCGGCAAAACCGTCATGGCCGTAGATAAGTTTGCCGTCCACGACAAACCCGCTGCCAAGGCCTGTGCCAAGGGTGATGACCACGAAGTTCTTCATCTCCCTGGCGCCTCCGTAGATCATCTCACCCACGGCAGCCGCGTTGGCATCATTGGTTACTATTACCGGCAGCGAGGTGTGGCGTGCGAAGATTTCCGCAAGAGGTATGATTCCCTTCCATGGAAGATCGGCTGGATACTCTATCGTTCCCTTGTTGATGTTGCCCATCGGCGCACCGATGCCAAATCCAAGGATCTCCAGTTCCCTTCCTGCCTTCTGGGCAGTAATCATCATCTTCTCATACAGGGCTGCTACAAATACTTCGGGCTCATCATAGTGAGTTGTGGTGACCTGGTCCTCCGCCAGGATCTTGCCCGAACGGTTAACAAACCCGAATACGGTATTTGTGCCTCCGATATCTATTCCGACAACCGTTTTTTCCTTGCTCATTTCCAGGTACAGAGTTAAACTAAACGTAAATATACGCCATAGATAATACCGGCAAAAATAATTTACAGGGTTGTG
>JALONR010000090.1 GCA_025454815.1 Bacteroidales bacterium
GGGGCCTGACCGGGATCTTTGATCCTTAACTGATGAAAAACATGGCAACAGGGGATTTAAATTGAAACAAATACTAACTTTGATCAAATGACTATCAGTACCATTTATCAAATTGTCATTTGAAATGGCTGAAACAGAGGGCTCAAACCCGGCACCTGACATATTACCCGGACCAGCTGTAAACTTTATTGAAATGTTTAAGCCTGAATTAACCCTTGATGTTGATAAGCATTATGGATCAGACTAAAAAATGGGTCTTTATCATTAACCCGGTTGCAGGAAACGGATATGCCCTGAGCCTTGAAGGCAAGATCAGGGAAATGATCTCACGGCATGATCTGACGGCAGAGGTGGTTCTCACGGAAAGAAGGGGCCATGCCACTGAACTTTCCCGGCACTACGCTGACCTGGGCTACAGATACATCATAGCTGTTGGCGGGGATGGTACCATGAATGAGATCGCCTCACCACTGATCTTCCGGAAAGAGGTTGTTCTCGGCCTGATTGGCGCCGGCACGGGAAATGATTTTATCCAGATAACAGGTTTCCCGGGACGGTTTCAGGATAAGGACTGGGATACATTCTTCAGGGCAAATACCACCCCGATGGATATCGGGAAATGCAATGACAAGATCTTTCTGAACGGTATGGGACTGGGTTTCGATGCACAGGTGGCCGCGGAAAACTATACAGAACCCGGAGAGGTAAAGCCGGGAGGGAAGAGCAAGTATATCTGGCATATCCTTAAAACCCTCCTTTTCTTTAAAGAAAAAAAGATGGTGGTCATAACCAACGGGCAAACCATTACCACAGATTGTTTTATGAATACCATAGCCAACGGCAGAAGATTTGCCGGAGGATTTTATCTGACACCTGAGGCACTGGCAAACGATGGCCTGCTGGATGTCTGTGCCATCAAGGAGGTGTCGTTGCCCCAGCGCCTGCGGATCCTCCTTATGGTTCCCAGGGGAACTCATATCAATGACAAGAGGGTGCACTACTACAAAACCGAAAAGCTTTCAGTTGAATTTCCTTCCGAGGTCCCGTTTCATGTTGATGGCGAATTGTTTTTTTCAAAGGATTTCGAAGTCACCACTCTTCCGGGAGCCCTGAATATCATTTATAACCCTGAAGGGAGACATTATTTCAGTAACTGATCCATTTCCCGGAGTCAGTAATTTAATCTTCCGGTGATTAATTACCCCCGGAACGGGAAATACGCTTGTTATAAAGTCATCAGAAGTCCGAGCATTGTAACACCTGCCCCTCCCGCGATAAGACTGTCAAACCTGTCCAAAACACCTCCGTGTCCCGGTATCAGGTTACTGAAGTCCTTTACGTTGTACTTTCTCTTGTAGAGAGACTTAACAGCATCACCTGAAAACGCAAAGGCCACAACAACGGCAGCCAGGATCATTGCCCTGAATGAAGTGGTCGGGACCAGGTTTTTGAATACCAGGCCGCTGAGGACAGCAACCAGTGCTCCGCCAGCAAGGCCTTCAACTGTTTTGTTCGGACTTATTTTCGGCAACAGTTTTGTCTTGCCAAGCAGCTGGCCAGAGACCTGGCTGAATCCGTCAAAGATTGAAAGGATCAGGAAGGCGAAGAGCACCACCCCTTTTTCCTTCATGCTGAAGAGGATGAAGCCCATTGACAGCAAGGACATTATGACGATTGAAACAGAGAAAAATACCTTACCGGCAAATCCTGAATCTTTAAACAGCCTGAGCAGTTCAAGGAAGCCCGCAATGATAATGAGAAATGCCAGTATCCTGAATGCCAAAGGGTTAATGCCAATACTGAAAAACACCGTACTGGTGACAATGAAATAGGTAATATGTTTTACCCATGCCCTGTGCCTGACATGGGATTCTTTTCTCCTGTTAATGAAATAAATACCAATGGTGCCAAGCAGGTAGTAGGCGATTATTACCGTATATATTACCCAGATCGATTTCATATATTGTCCAGGTAGGAGATAACATCAAAAGTACTGATAATCATAACAATCCCGAACAAGATCATTCCAAGCGCATACCATACCCGGATAGGTCCGTCTATCCGTTCCAGCTTCACATCCTTAAGCAATCTGGGACCTGCCAGGGCACCGATGATTGTACCCGCAGTCAGAAATCCAACGAGGGTCAGATCTATTTCACCTACCAGAAAATGTGCTCCCAGGGCAGATGCACTGTTTGCCAGCACCACCAGCAAAGATGTTCCTATCACCACCTTGACGCTTTTGCCCATTGCAAATAACCCTGCCTGTGCGGGTGTTGCACCTGTGGTACCGAATGTTGCTGTTATAATCCCCGCAAGAAATCCGTAAATGGTTGCTTTGCTGACCTTCAGGAATGCGGGGTCTTCACGCTTCTCCATACCATTGGCTTCAGCCCTTTTCTTTTTCCAGTTGCTGAACAGGATAGAAAGGGCAATCAGAATTGCATATGACCCGTAACAGAGGATAAGTTGCCTGTGTGTGATGAGGCTTGTAAAACTTGCTCCCCCGAAGGCCCCAGCGATGCCGGCGGCCGCCATAAGGAGACCAATACGGACATCAATGTTGTTGTTACGGTAGTGCCCGACAGATCCGACAATACAGATGGGGAGTGTGGCAGCCAGTGATGTCGGAACAGCAACCTGGGCAGGTACTCCGAAGAGAATTGTAAGGATAGGGATAAAGAAAAAGCCGCCTCCGCCTCCGCCTATAAGAGTGCCGATCAGCCCTACAAGAAATCCGACAAGGGGGAGCCAGAGATCAATATATTCAAACGAGGAGTGAAATATCATTCCACTTGCTTTTTATCATTTGCTTTCTCTTTAAGCACCCAGTACAGTCCTTTTACATTGGATCGCATTTCGGGAATAACCATCTGAATGGCAATATGTTCCATGGCGCCAAGGATGCCCCATGCAATCACCAGGTAGTATAACGGGGCAAAAAAGCCCAGCGTAAACAGACAAAAAAAGAAAAACCCGTTGATATACCCGCCGATCTTTCCCATATACGGGTGGAAGCTGGGGAATCTCCTGAATTTTATCAGCGAGATGATCTGCGTCAGCAGAAGCAATCCAATATAAATGAACAGGCTGACAAGATGGGGTCTGAGGTCATCCATTTTGAAAATGAACATTCCGAGAAACGCAAGCAGGTAGTTGAAATTATCAGCAAATGAATCAAGGCGGGCGCCAATTTCGGTCTCCATTTTAAACCTGCGGGCAACGTATCCGTCGATTATATCGGAAACAAGGTTTATTACCAGAAAAACAGCGAAGAGAGTTTCATGTTTTGCAATTGCAAACCAGAGGATTACCGGCACCATGAGCAGCCGGTATAAAGTAATGATGTTCGGAATGGTCCAGAATTCTTCTTTTTTCATTGGAGGATTCTTAAAGGTGGAAATCTTCCGGCAAAGGATGAAGGACAATTCTGATTATAAGTAAACAAAGATGATTAAAAATATGATTCCCGGAAATTTAGTCGCGAAAAAGTAGTAAGCCAGGGCGCCGGCCTACCTCCGAAGTCAGCTTTCGCCTATCCGTTTCAGCGTAATGGTTCCTTCAGTTTCCTGATTATCCTTATCTCTTCCTGCAGGTCATCAAGCTTGCTGCTGATATCGGAAAGAAGCTCATCAGCCCTTCTGTCATTCTGTTTCACCTCCGCCAGCTCCTGAGACATCTCCTTCTTTGTTTTCTCCATGCTGTTCATGATGATGCCGATGAATAGGTTCATGATTATCATGGCCCCTATCAGGATGAAACTGGAAAAATAGATGAAAGGCCACAGGGCAACTATCCTGCGGCCCCCTTCAACCACTTCACCGTAAAGGTGGAAATCCATTATCTCTGCCCATCCCTCCAGCGTAAGCACCTGGAAAAGCGTTACTATCGCATGATGCAGGTCGCCGAAATGTACCGGATCAGCCTTTCCGAAGAGAAACACTCCGACAATGGAATAGACGTAAAAAAGAATGGCTATCAGCAGCATTACAAAACCCATGGAGGGAATGCTCCTGAGCAGCGCACCCACGATGAGTCTCAGGTCGGGAAAGAATGTCACCATGCGAAGGACTCTCAGTACCCTCAGGATTCGAAGGACTGCCACATAATGGGTATCTCCTGCGGGTATAAGACAAACGGCCACAATAACGAAATCAAAGACATTCCACGGATCCCTGAAAAACTGCCACGGCTTACTTCCCCCGGCAAGAATCTTCAAAATAATTTCAACGGTAAAGAGAAGAATAATCACCCTGTCAGCAAGGTGCAACAGGTCTCTGTGCTGCGAAATAATGCCGGGGTAGGTCTCAAGCCCAATAATGACAGCTGAAAGCAGGATGAGGATGAATATTAAACGGGTGAAATGCCTGCTGCGGGTTACCCGGGATGCCACCAGGGAAATACTCTTCATGGTCTTGTTCTGATTGGATTATGGGTTGTTACGTTTTTCCTTCGGAAACCAGGGCAGGAATGAACTTGTTTTTTGTATATACTCCCGGTACTGAGGCTTTGAGGTTTTTAAGGTTTTTTCCAGCATGGCCACACCTGACACCCTGATAATCAGTAACGTCATTATTAAAGATCCGATTATCTGCCAGTAACTTCCTGCAGCCAAACTAAAGAGGGCATAGGCCCACCATACTGCCGAATCGCCAAAATAGTTGGGATGACGGGTATATCTCCAGAAGCCGGTATCCAGAACTTTCCCCTTATTGCCGGGATCCCTTCTGAAACGCCACAGCTGATAATCACCACCAGCTTCAAACATAAACCCGGTAAGCCAGACAATCATACCCAGGTAATCGAGCAGATTCAGGTTTCCGGGATGGGCGCTGATGCTGATCCCGAGCAGGGGCAATGAAACAATCATCATCAGAAAGCCCTGTAACAGAAATGTCTGGAAATAGCTGATCCACCAGTATCGGCCATGCCCGTAATTGCTTCTGAACTGTTGGTACCTGAAATCCTCTCCCTTTCCGATATTCCTTATTGCCAGGTAGATGGCAAGCCTGAACCCCCATACCGTAACGAGGGCCAGGATCAATATCTTCCTCGGATTCAGATCTCCGGTGCTGAAAACATAGAATGCATTAACCGCAACAAAACCGATCCCCCAGAAAATGTCCACAATGCTGACGTTTTTTATCAGAATGCTCCATATCCATAAAAGGGTTACCAGGATCCAGATGAGGAGTGAAGCCTGCAAAAAGAGGGTGATCATAGATGTCGCATTAATTGTTGAACAGCAGGGAAATGGCAACGGCTCCGTTGCCGGCATGGATACCTATGGCGGGGGAAATATTGACGGTGGATACCGGCCTGAGCCCGGTCATTTCAAACATCTTTGTCTCTGCCTTTTCCGCACCCTCAGGATTATGTGCATGCATTATGATGTAGTTCCAGACACTTCTTCCTTCACCTGTCTTTTGTATGTGTCTGTAGATTTTGTTCAGGCTTGCCTCCTGGCTGAAGGTTTTGCCGAAAAGGATCGATTTTCCGGTTTCATCAACGGAAATAACAGGATTCAATCCCAATGCCCTTGCAATTATCCCTTTTGGTTTTGAGACCCTGCCTCCCCTGATCAGGTATCTCAGATTGCTTACGCTCACGAATATTTTCGACCGGCTTATATCCTCATGAATCGATTTCAGGATTGATTCGGGGGAATCTCCGGCCTCAATTCTCTGTGCGGTTCTCAGCACCAGCAATCCAAGTGACCCTGAAAGGTTTTTTGAGTCGATAACATGTAC
>JALONR010000017.1 GCA_025454815.1 Bacteroidales bacterium
CTACAAGCGTTATCTTTGTGGAAAGCCTCATTTTGTGAACTATTCAACATACATAGTAACTTTATCAACACTGCTTATATTGTGTTGGAGCGCACCTGCACACGCGCAGATGATCCCTGAACCGGTGGGCGACGAGGCCATTTATCTCTTCCTTGATGAGCTGGCAGCCGATGGGGTGATCACGCTCAACGGGGTGGTGAAACCTTACAGCAGGCTGATTATCAGGCAGAAACTGGAGGAGGCAGCTGCGTTGGGAGAGGGGCAGACAGATGCCTCCGCTGCCGGGCAGACCACCGGGTTTAAAATGGTCCGGCTAACCGCCCGCCAGAAGAAGGAACTTGATTTCTGGCTCAATATTTACAGTGACGGCGAAGCAGACGGTAAATTAAAACTGTTGTTCAGTCCCGCTACTGCATACTACAGGGATTCCCTCTTCAGTGTCACCGTCTCACCCATACTGGGGCTGACGGCAGGGTTTACCCCTAATGCCTCCGAGGACTGGCTGACAGGTGTAGCCCATAAAAAAACCATCACCTGGAAGAACGGTGCGAAGGTTTATGGCAACTATAAAAACTGGGCCTTCTTCGCAGCATTGCAGGACAACCACCAGGATCCCCTGCTGGGAAGCGCCATGTACCTCACCCGGGAGCGTGGCGGGCACATCAAGAACGGCACCGATTTTTCGGAGATGACCGGAGGTGTAAGCTACCAGTGGAAGTGGGGTGACATCGCCTTCCTGAAGGACGCGCCCGTATGGGGAAGTGGATATGGCGGTACCAATATTCTCTCGGGCCGGGCCCCATCGTTTATGCACATAAGGCTCCACCTTAAACCTGTCAAATGGGGCGAGATGACCTGGATACACGGCTGGCTCACCTCTATGGTGGTAGACTCCACCCGCTCATTCTGGGTCACCAACGCTTATGGCACAGAGTACCGTGAGCACTATCGCCGGAAATACATCGCGGCAAATATTTTCACCTTCACCCCGGTGGAACGCCTGCATATCTCCGCCGGTAACAGCGTCATCTGGTCAGACCCGCGAATCACTCCTTATTACCTGATGCCGATATTCTTCTACAAGTCGGTTGACCATGGCGTCAACTCCGGCATCAGCAACAGCAACTCCCAGATGTTTCTTGATATCAGCTCCAATAATATCAGGCATCTCCATCTCTACGGCACCCTCTTCATCGATGAGCTCTCCACGGCGCGGTTCACCACCCCTGACTACAACTTCTTCTCCTGGAAGGGCGGCTTCCGTGCCGGCAACTTCAGCTTCCTTCCCAATACATGGCTGACGGCTGAGTGCACCTTCACCTATCCTCTCACCTTCCAGCACTATGTACCCGTAACCACCTTTGAGAACCAGGGATACAACCTCGGTCACTGGCTGCGCGACAACAGCCGCAGCTGGTATTTTGCCCTCGACTGGCGGCCGGTGCGGGCTGCCGGCATAAGGCTTTGGCATGAGCGTTCAGAAAGGGGCCCCGATTACCAGAGCATAGGAGGACCCAGGGTGGGTCTGCCTTACCTAGGGTCAATTGAATGGAGCAACACAGCCACCGGGCTGGATATCAGTTATATGATCACCGGCGGCGTTCAGGCGAGAGCCTCGCTGACCCTGCGTGATGTCACCGGCAACCAGTTCTGGTATCCGTCACATCTGTACGGCCGCACCACCACCCTCAGCGGCGGGTTGGTATGGGGATTCTGACCGATACCCTCAGCGGCGGGGTGATCTGGGGATTCCAGGTATGAATATCTGATGTCCAAAAGTCTAAAGGTCAGGAATTAGAAGACTGAATAACCTTCATACCCTTGACCGCCTTCTGGCGGATCAGACCGTGGACTTTTTTTATTAATTTTGCATACTGATCGAAAGGACCATGGAAGAGACACAGTTGCAGCCGGCTAAAAGCCCGCCGGCGGAGCTTAAAGAACTGAAGAAACCTGAGAAGGCATGGTATGCCGTCTATACCAATTCCAGGGCGGAGAAACGTGTGAGTGACCGCATCAATGAGCTGGACATAGAGACCTTCCTTCCCCTGCAGAAGACATTGCGCCAGTGGTCAGACCGGAAAAAGGTAATCGAGAAACCGCTTATCAGCTCCTATGTCTTCGTGAAAATCATCCCGCGGGAATATTTCGAAGTAAGAAAGATTGACGGAGTGGTGAAATTCATCATGATCCAGGGCAAGCCCGTCCCCATCCCCGAGGCACAGATAAACAACCTCCGTATCCTCTGCGGCAGCGATGCAGAAGTTGAGGTCAGCGCTGATGTATACGAGAAGGGCGACATGGTTGAAGTGATGGTAGGCAGCCTCACAGGACTCCGCGGTGAGCTGATACGTGTGGGACGCAAGCACAAGGTGGTCATACGTATCATCCAGCCCGGTATGAACCTCACCGTAGATATTAAGACCAACGCCATACGTAAACTCGAAAAAAATAAGGATATTTAATACGCCATTCATCCGGCAGAAAAATGTAACCGGACCCGGCAGAAATCTTTGACCGCAAGGCCGCAAGACAAATAAAACAGCCCTTCAGACAAATGAAAAGACTCATCCCCCTCCTCACCCTGATACTCCTCGCAACTGCCTGCTCCACCCAGAAGGAACTCTCATACCTGAACAACCTCTATGAGCTTGGCGGCGAGAACTACTTCCCGATGGACGTGCCTGACTATAAGGTTCAGCCCAGAGATGTCCTCTATGTCAGCGTCAAGGCACAGACGCCCGAGGGAACACTCACCGAGATGCTCAACGACCGCACCTCCGCCAATGCCAACTACCTCACCAACGAGGGCTCGGCATACCTTATGGGCTACAGCATCGATCCCCAGGGCAACGTCACCCTGCCCCTGATAGGCGACATCCCCGTGGAAGGCATGACCATCTACGAAATACGCGACCTCTTCCAGCAGAAGATCGACTCTCTCTTCCGCCACGCGTACGTTGAAGTGCGACTCATGAGTTACAAGTTTACGGTTATCGGTGAGGTCAGAGCCCCCGGCAGCTACGTCAACTACAATGACCAGCTGACAGTTCTCGAGGCCATCGGCCGCGCAGGAGGGATAGCCGAGACAGGCACCAAGGAAAAGATCCTCGTCATCCGCCCGAAGGACAAACAGACCGTTACTTACAGCATCGACCTGCAGGACAAGAGCCTCCTCTCGTCGCCGGCCTACTTCATCACCCCCAACGATGTGGTGATAGTGCAGCCTAACCCCAAGAAGGTGTTCAACGTCAACCTGCCTACCATCTCATTCATCATCGCCACCATCACCAGCACCGTCTCAACCACCCTGCTGCTGATCAACTACTTCAAATAATACGCAACAAGATGGAAAACGGGGAACAGAACTTTTACGTCCCGGGCAGTGAGGGGATCGACTTCCGCAGGTACTTCTCGCTCTTCATCAGCAACTGGTACTGGTTTGCCATTGCCCTCTTCGTAACCCTGGCCATCGCCTATGGTGTCAACCGGTGGGGTGAGGAAATCTATACCGTCCAGAGCACCATGCTCATCAGCGATGAACAGTACGGCGGCGGCTTCGCCGAGATGGACAAGGTCATCCCGGGAGGCGACATCTTCCGCCCGCGCCAGAACCTCAAGAACGAGATAGGGATACTCAAGTCGTTCGGCCTTAACCACAGCGTGATGTACAGGCTCACCGACTTCCATGTTATCTACACCGCCATCGGCCGAAGAGGCATCGCAGAGAGCAGGATGTACGGCGACTCCCCTTTTGTGGTTAAGATTGACACCTCCATCGTAAGATTCCAGCCCGGCAAAAGAGTAGATATAAAGATTATCTCGCCGGAAAAATTCCTGATGACAATCGAAGCTGATGACTATGAGGCAGAGCACAGCTTTGGCGAACGGTTCAGCAGCTTTGGGTTCGACTTCACAATTGTGCCGCGCAGCAGCGAAGCATCACCCTATGAGCCTGACGGCTCGAACAGGTATTATTTTTATATCACCACCCCTGCCACCCTTGCGAACAGCTACCGCTCGCGACTCTCCGTTGAGCCGATTGATGAGGAAGCCACGCTGGTGACGCTTACTGTTTCGGGACTGGTACCGGAACAGGAGGCTGACTACCTTAACGCACTGATGGATGAATATAATGAACTGGGCCTCTTCTGGAAGAACGAGGCGGCAGAAAACACCATCAGGTTCATTGACAGCCAGATTGGATTCATTTCCGATTCGCTCCGCAGCGCCGAGGACGATATGGAGAACTTCCGCCTGAGTAACCGCTTCGTTGACCTGACCACAGAGGGTAACCTCGTGCTGCAGAGGCTCGAGAAGTACGAGATGGAGAAAAACACTCTCAGCCTGCAGTTGCAGTATTATGATTACCTGAGGGAGTATCTCGTCTCGCGCAACGAGAGCGGACTCATTGTCTCGCCAAGCGTGATGGGTGTCAGTGACCCGCTCCTGATACGCCTCGTTGAGGAGCTCTCCAACCTGCAACTGCAGCAGAAGCAGGTAGGATTCATGGTGAAGGACGATCTTCCTGCCGCCAACCTCATCACGGGCAACGTTGAGAGAGCCAGGGCATCGCTGCTTGAGAATGTCAGGAACAGTATCAACCAGCTGAATATATCCCTTAAGGATGTGGATACACGTATTGCCGATGTGGAAAAGCAGCTTGGCAGGCTTCCCGGTACGGAAAGGAGGCTGATACAGATACAACGCGACTTTGACCTGAACAACACGGTGTATAATTTCCTCCTTGAGAAGAAAGCCGAGGCAGGCATTGCCAGGGCCTCGCGGGTATCTGACAGCAGGGTGATTGACAGGGCGGAGGCATACAATGCTGTTCGCGTCAAGCCCCGGGCACGCCAGAACTACATGATGGCCCTGATCCTCGGGCTGCTGCTCCCCGCAATAGCCATTGTAATCATTGACCTGCTCAACAACAAGGTTATAGACAAAAAGGATATAGAGCGGGCCACCAGGGCGCCGATACTGGGTTTTATCAGCCATAACAGCTACGGTTCCGAGCTGCCCGTTACGGAGAAGCCCGGCAGCACTCTGGCGGAGAGTTTCAGGAGCATACGAACTTCACTTAAGTACTTCATGCCGGACGACCAGCCGGCTGTGATAGCCATCACCTCCACCATCAGCGGTGAGGGTAAGACCTTCGTGGCGGTGAACCTTGCATCAATAATATCGATGCTTGGAAAGAAGACCCTGCTGGTTGGGCTTGATCTTCGCAAACCGCGTATTCACAGGATACTGGGACTGCACAATAACACGGGTATGAGCACCTTCCTCAGCGGCAACAGCAAGTTCGACGAGGTCATCCAGAAGACCCCGGTCGATAATCTCTGGTTTGCCAGTGCCGGTCCCATCCCTCCGAACCCGGCTGAGCTCATTGAGAGGAAGAGCATGGATGATTTCCTGGATAAGGCCAGGAAGCAGTTTGATTATATCATCATTGACACCCCGCCTGCTGCCGTTGTAACTGATGCACTGGTGCTTGCCGGTCGTGCCGACATGACCCTCTTTGTGGTGAGGCAGAGGTATACCACGAAGAGCACCCTTAACCTGATTGAGGAGATATACCGGAACAAGGAGATCAAGAATCCGGGTGTCATCATCAATGACATTTCAATGTCAGGTTATTACGGTTACGGTCTGCGTTACGGTTACACCATGGGTTACGCCTACGGCTACAATTACGGCTACAAGTATTACGGCCACACCCCGTATGGCAAGGGAGCAAGGAACAATGCAGGGTCATACTACACGGAGGACTAGTAACCGGCGAATAAATATGGATAAACTGAAATCATTTTTTATCTATATTTGGCATTCGAAGCTGCCCCCTGATGGCAGCCTAATCATTGGGGAAGATTTGACATAAATACAGAGCCGTGAACAAATGATCGGCTCATGCTTTATTTGAAAGAACTTCAGCTAGTTAGGCACTTTACCCGATGTGACTGACCAACCGGAGGATTATCAAAGCTGCATTTATCTGGCCCCCCGGCCAGGAGCAAAAACTATACACATAACCGCAATTCTGGCAGAAGACAGAATGTTATAGACGATACATTTTCCAGCCCTACAAGCTGGCTCTTTCGCTATCCCGACATACCATGTAGGGACTTAACGCTCAGCCCTCTCCTGCCTCTTGCCTACTGCCTGACTAATATGGAAACACCAAGAAAACCTGCACCCCCCAGTGACGACATTGACCTTATGCGCTACGTCTCACTTTTCATCAGTAACTGGCTCTGGATAGCTGCCGCGCTGTTCCTGGCACTGGGTATTGCATACGTCTTTAACCGGTACTCACAGCGTTCATACAATGTCAAGAGCACGCTTCTGATAAAGGAGAAACAGACCACCGGAGCCATCGCCAACATGGAACAGATATTCACGGGAAATATATACAACCCGTATCCGAATCTTGACGACGAGGTGGCAATACTTCAATCGTATACTCTTAACCAGAGAGTAATAGAGGAGATGCCCGAGACCCATGTTGCTTATATCCCGGTGGCTAAAAACGGCATCCAGGGTCAGCGGACCTACAAATCATCTCCCTTTGTCCTCAGAACGCAGACAGATATACAGCCGGAGGGAGTTCAAATGACAATCCGGTTCACTGAAGAAGGCAGGTATACGGTGGAGATAAATGAAGAGCAGTCAGAGGCCTGGGAAAAGAACAATCCGGAGACAATTCTGAAAGGGGAGATAAACCAGGAGAAAGAGTACATTCCCGGTGAGTTGTTTGAACAGGGAAGATTCAGTTTCACCGTTGAGCCCCGTGACAGCACCAGAGACATCGTTGACGAAACAAAGCGCTGGCTGGTATGGTTTGAGTCTGTTCCGGCACTGGCCAACAACTACCGGTCAGGACTGAAGGTAGAACCGGTTAAGGAATATGCTTCGGTATTTACTCTCTCCTTTGACGGGTACTCCCCTGAACAGGGTACTGATTATCTCAACACCCTGATGGAGCTTTACATCAAGCAGGGGATGGAGTGGAAGAGCAGAGCCGCCGATAACACCATCAACTTCATTGAGGCTCAGCTGGGGCTTATATCAGACTCCCTGAGGCTGGCCGAAAATACCATGGAGAGCTTCCGGCTTAACAACAGGTTTGTTGATCTGACCCTTGAGGGCACACTGGTTCTGGAAAAGCTTGAGAAGCTGGAAGGAGAAAAAAATATGCTCGGTTTGCAGGAGCAGTATTATGAGTATCTCCTCGAATATCTTCAAGCAAGGGATGAAGATAACAGCATCATCTCTCCCAGTGTCATGGGTGTTACCGACCCTGTCCTTGTCAAACTGGTTGAGGATTTTTCAAAGATCCAGCAAGAGAGAAAAAAGATAGCCTTTACTGTCCAGGACGACCTGCCGCAGGTTCAGCTGATGGACCAGAAGCTGGAGGATGCCCGCCGGGCCTTGCGCGAGAATGTAAGCAGTGCCATCAGTCAGCTCAGGCTGACGATGAACACCATCAACGGCCGTATCGCTTCAGCAGAGAGGGATCTGGGGAGGTTGCCCGGCACGGAGAGGCGGCTGATAGGCATCCAGAGGAAATTTGATCTCAACAACTCAGTCTATACCTATCTACTTGAGCGCAGGGCTGAAGCCGGCATTGCAAAGGCATCACAGATAACCGATAACCGCATTATTGACCAGGCTATTGTTACCAACAGCGTTCAGACCAGGCCCAAATCGATGAAGAATTACCTTGTGGCCATATTGCTGGGGCTGATGGTTCCCATGGTACTTATTATCATCTTCGACCTGCTTAACAACAAGATTATCGGGAGGCATGATATTGAGCATCTGACAAAAGCCCCCATCATAGGATATATCAGTCACTCCGACTATCATGTTGAGGATCCCGTGGCGGAGAAGCCAGGCAGCACCCTGGCGGAGAGTTTCAGGGCGGTGCGCACGTCACTTTCCTTTTATACAGGTCAGACAAAATGTCCGGTAATAGTCATCAGCTCGCCCGTCAGTGGTGAGGGCAAGACCTTTGTGTCTGTAAACCTGGCAACGATTATCTCGATGATGAACAAGAAGGTGCTGATTGTGGGGCTCGATATGCGCAAGCCGCGTGTTCATGCCATACTCAAGGCTGTAAACGGTCACGGTATGAGCCAGTATCTCAGCGGCACATCTGCCTTTGAGGAGGTTATCGTCCCCACGCAGATAGAGAATCTCTGGTTTGCCCCGTCCGGACCCGTGCCTCCAAATCCTGCGGAGCTGATCGGCTCACCAAAGATGGCCGAGTTCATTGCCAGGGCCAGGAATGATTTTGATACCGTCATAATTGATACGCCTCCTGTCGGCATTGTAACAGATGCTCTTCTTCTTAGCCAGCTGGCCAATGTCACGCTCTTTGTAGTAAGGCAGAGATACACCACACGAGGTTCTGTCCAGTTGCTTGATGAGATTTACCGAAAAGGTGAGATGGCCAATGTAGCCATCCTCGTCAACGACATATCGGCTGCGGGATACTACGGCTATGGTCTCCGTTACGGCTATTCCCTCGGTTACGGGAACCGGTACTATGACCCCGGCAATTACTACACCAAAAGCAGCAAATCCTCCGGTTACTACACAAACGATTAATTAAAATCAGTTGAGGGCCCGACTTCAGGCGGGATCTCAATCCCGATCACGAAGTGAATCGGGAACATTCAGACTTTTAAATATGAAAACACTCCTTTCGCTTCTGCTGTTATTGGTCACCATAACCGGGGCCTTCTCCCAACCCGATCAGCGCCTGGCCAGATCTCCAAAAATCAACTATGACTGGCGCCCGGGGTTTGTTACCACTGGAGAAATTACAGGGGCCTACGGACTAGGATTGGTATTTGATGAGTTTTCAAAATATTATTATGGTTTCACTGCAACAGCAGGATATCAGTTTTCACGAAACATTAAAGCGGGTGTTGGTACCGGTGTACATATTCATAACGAGGGGACTCTTTTCCCGTTATATATTGATTTCCGGATGAACCTGAATTCCCAGGAATTGGTTCCATATATCTCGGGGGCCGGTGGTTTGATGTTTGATTTAGATGATCTGACGAATGAAACAAGGGTTTTTATCAATCCACTGATAGGATTGCGTTACATTGCTGCAAACAGGACTGCCGTCACCTTTGCCACAGGTGTGATGGTCTCAACCGGAGGCCCCAGTCAACGTAAGTCATTTCTTAACTTCAAACTCGGTATCGAGATCAAGCCACGTAATAAATAAATGTCTGATATTTTGGGGGTTAATAATCGTGTTTTGTCAATTCTAAGTTAACCCCCCACTGTCAGATTAAGTCGTAGCTTCTACAGGTAAAGAAATACAGCCGTAGTTATTTCACCTCACTTGCTGCATCTATGGTACATAAACTTGATACCATTGACTTTACCGAGTGTGACAAATCCGGGATCCGAGTACAGGTGCTCTTCATCACCACAAATGAACTGGTGATGGACATTATCAGAGAAGGCGACGGCACCTCAACAAGTGTACTTAACGCCACCTCCCCAGCCTTCACCTGCGCTTTCCCATTCGCCAAACACGTTGTGGACAATTATGTACCATAACCACTATTGCGTTCCCTGCAGGCTGGCTGCTCTCCACCAGTTGGCGGATACTCGCTCTACTGCCTTCTGTCTGTTAGGTAGTACCAGATGATTAATTGCTAAATTTCCTTAAGCCTAAATGACTAACTAAATAATAATTTGTAAATTACACCCCAAAGTCATTCGACCGATAAAAAAGGACCACTATGAAAAGACTTTACTCTGTACTCGCCATCCTTGTTTTCACCGCCTCGTTTGCGGGCGCACAGGTAGTAACCGAGCGTTGCTGGCACCTCGACAAGGTTCAGTTCCTCGAACACCGGCAGGACTTCTGGAGAAGTCATAAACTGTTTTCGACATCTGCAAGACCATATTCATCGGTTTCAGGAGGGTTTTACAACCTGACCGAGGCTCAATACGGGTTTGGACTGGGACTGGTTGATGTTCCTTATTCGCATCATTATGCCGGTTTTTCAACCATAAACGGATACCGCTTCGGTGGTGGTCTGGCACTTGGGGTCGGAGTTGGATACAACAAGTATAATGATGGATACGCTGTACCTGTATTCGGTGATATCAGGTTCTTTATGGGGAAAGAAAGAGTGAAGTTCTTTTTTGCTGTTCCGGGAGGCTTTCTTCTGAATTTTGCTGACTTCAAGGATTATTCAAGGGTTTTTGGAAATCCAAGTCTGGGTTTGATAGTTCCACTCGCAAAAAGTACACACCTTTCCTTCAGCGCCGGACTTCTTACGCAGTATACCATAACAAAACCCCACAACAGGGACTCATATGTAAACATGAAACTGGGGTTACTCTTCGGTAAATAGCATTTTTTAAAATCATACAATGAAAAGAGTTTTAACCCTTGCATGCCTGATCCTGGTCTCGGCATCATATGCTTCTGCACAGATAGTGACCGAGCGGTGCTGGCATCTTGACAGGATACAGTTCCTTGATCAGAAGCAGGATTTCTGGAGGAGTCACAGGTTATTCACCACCGCCTCAAGTCCATATTCCGGGATGGGTGCCGGGTTGTACAGTATCACTGAAGTCCAGTACGGCTTTGGACTTGGTATTGTTGACTATCCCTTCTCACATCACGTAGCAGGAATTACCACAGCCGCAGGGTGGAAATTCGGGACAGGGTTTGCCGTTGGCGGCGGAACCGGTTTCCTGAAATACAATGAAGGGTATACAATACCGCTTTACGCTGATATGAGATATTTTATGGGGGGACAAAGGGTAAAGTTCTTTTTTGCCTTTCCTGCAGGATTCCTTCTTAATTTTGACAATTTCAGGGATTATTCAAAAGTCTTCGGAAACCCGAGCCTCGGTCTGATTGTGCCGGTATCTAAAAACACTCATCTCTCATTTTCAACCGGCCTCTTTACCCAGATCGACAGGGAGATCTTTGATGACGCCAGCTTCAATGCCCCATGGCATGACAGCTTCATCAACCTGAAACTCGGACTCCTCTTCAACAAATAATCTGCCTTACCGGCCTTCAGACTTTTTTATGCTTCTCGACCTTATCGTCGGCGCTCGTCCCAACTTCATGAAAATCGCTCCTGTAATAAGGGAGATCGAAAGAAGATCAGCAGAGGGAACAGCCATCAGCTACCGCCTGGTACATACTGGCCAGCACTATGATCGTAACATGAGCGGTTCTTTTTTTGATGACCTGGGTATCCCCGAGCCGGATGTTAATCTTAATGTTGGCAGTGGGAAACAGGCAGAACAGACCTCTGGTATAATGCTGGGTTATGAGAAGTTGCTTAAGGAGAAGAAACCGGACCTCTGTATCGTAGTGGGTGACGTGACATCCACCATGGCATGTGCCATCACCGCAAAGAAAATGCTTGTGCCTGTCGCTCATGTAGAAGGCGGTATAAGATCAGGCGATATGACAATGCCTGAAGAGGTAAATCGAATCGTAACGGACAGCATAACTGATTATTTCTTTACTACCTCTGAAACAGCCAATGAAAACCTCCGGAGGTACGGCGTGACAGATGACCGTATCTTCTTTGTGGGGAACACAATGATCGATACCCTGCTTCACAGCCGGCCGCGGTTCAGAAAGCCTGCATTATGGGATGAACAAGGACTTAGGGAGAAGAACTATATTGTGCTTACCCTTCACCGTCCGAACAATGTTGATGACCCTCCTAACCTGAAGCACCTCCTTGATGAGATATCAGAAAGCTCAGGAGGCATCCCTCTGGTCTTTCCGGTTCATCCGCGGACCCGCCGCGTCATTCAAGACACCGGTATGGTGATCAGTCCGGCGCTTCACCTGGCTGAACCCATGGGCTACCTTGAGTTCAATTACCTGGCAGAAAGGGCGCTGGCTGTGATCACTGACTCCGGAGGCATCACCGAGGAGACTACTGTGATGGGTGTTCCCTGCATGACCCTGCGCGACAGCACCGAGCGCCCCGAGACAGTCACAATGGGTACCAATGAGCTCCTTGGCACCGATCCCGAAGCCATTGCCCCTGCGATGCAAACACTGCTCTTGGGTAACTGGAAGAAAGGCACCATCCCCCCTCTCTGGGACGGACACACCTCCGAACGCATAATAGAAATTATCTCAAAATTAAGTCTTTAGAACCCTTGACCTTTAGACATTAGACCTTTAGACTTTCAGACATGAATATCTCCATCGTAGGAACAGGCTATGTCGGCCTGGTAAGCGGCGCCTGCTTCGCCGAACTGGGCGCCACAGTATGGTGCATAGATACCAACACCGACAAGATTGAAAAACTCAATAACGGCATTATTCCCATCTATGAACCCGGACTTGAGGATCTTGTCCGTCGCAATGTGAAAGCCGGCAGGCTCTTCTTCTCTACTGACCTGACAGAGAGCCTGAATGACGTTGAGATGCTATTCATTGCCGTAGGCACACCTCCGGGAGAGGACGGCAGTGCTGACCTGAGCCATGTGCTGGCAGTGGCAAAGAAGATAGGCGAGAACCTTGAGAAATACCTGCTGGTGGTGACTAAAAGCACAGTGCCGGTAGGATCATCAAGGCTCGTCAGTGATGCTATAGAACAGGAACTGAGCAGCCGCAACAGGAACATAGAGTTTGACGTGGCCTCCAACCCCGAGTTCCTGAAGGAAGGTGCTGCCATCGACGACTTCATGAAGCCCGACCGTGTTGTTGTTGGCGTGGAAAGTGAACGAGCCAAGGACCTGATGACCCGCCTCTATGCCCCGATGCTGCTGAGTAACTTCAGGGTCATCTTCATGGATATACCCTCGGCCGAGATGACAAAGTATGCCGCCAATGCCATGCTGGCCACTCGCATCAGCTTTATAAACGAGATTGCCAATCTCTGTGAGAAGGTGGGCGCTGACGTGTCAATGGTCAGGAAGGGAATAGGGACTGACTCACGCATAGGAAGCAAGTTCCTTTATCCGGGACCGGGTTTTGGCGGATCATGCTTCCCCAAGGATGTGAAGGCACTGATAAAAACAGGCAAGGATCATGGCTCGCCGCTAACCCTGCTTGAATCCGTGGAGACAATCAATGAGCGACAGAAAAAAGTACTTTTTACAAAGTTCAGTGATTACTTCAACGGGGATATTCAGGGAAAGAGGGCTGCTATCTGGGGCCTGAGCTACAAGCCTGGCACTGATGACATGCGCGAGGCACCGGCTCTGACGCTTATAAGTCAGCTGCTTGACGCAGGATGCACCGTCAGGGCCTATGACCCGGCAGCCATGGACGAAGCGCGCCACAGGCTTGGTGATGCAATTGAATACGCCACTGACATCTATGACACCCTGACAGGCGCTGATGTGCTTTTTCATGTAACAGAGTGGAAAGAATACCGCATGCCCGACTGGCAGAAAGTGAAGTCACTTATGCGGCACCCTCTGCTGATCGATGGCCGTGGTGTCTTTGACAAGACCAACCTCGAAGGTATTATCTACCTGAAAATAGGATAAAAAAATTTGACTTGAGTTTTCATCTTTTCTAAATTAGTAGTGTCTGGTAAATACTGCTGATCATGAAAAAGTTTATCGTTTCTGTAGTTGTGATTGTGGCCGGCATCCTTTTAACAGGCTGTGCCACAGTTAGGGTTTACTCTGATGCGGATCTGAAGCAGGAAACAGGACTCCGCTTCTACACTCTAAAGCCATACCTCCTGGTTGAATACATGGCTGAAAAGGATAACAGGGTAAAAACCTCAGTTATCTTTTTGCCCGACCTTGCAAATCCCCAGTTCATGGTACTGAAACCGGGTGTCGGCTCCAGTGAGCTGAAGATGGCTTTTAAGAACAGCGCCCTGGAGTCTTATGGTGTTGCCGTCGATTCGCAGTTGCCCGAAAGCATGGAGGCCTTCGCGGCGATGCTCTCCAAGAGTGCCTATGCCGCCCAGGCTTTCGAAGGTGCTCCTCCATTCACGCCGCCGGCCGAAGGCGAATCACTCACTGATCCGGGAACATCGTTCAGACTTTTCGAGATTATCACCGGACCCTCCGGATCCAGTCTCAGGGAAGTGATTTTAACGGGAGCCATTAAACCGGGGTTATGAAGAACAGAGTCCTCAACCGTAAGATATGGGTCTCCGGCGTGCCTCACAAGGTAGGCACCGGATGGCTCGCCCCGCAGCCCGACCTGCGCGACTACACTCCTCTTCACCGTCAGATAACGGCGTTTAACAGGAAGCTGAAGTTTCCCAAAGCAGATAAGAAGGAGCTGGCACTGCGCTCTTTCAGGCTTGCACAGAGCTCATCCGTTGATCTTCGTGAGTGGTGCAGCCCGATTGAGAATCAGCTCGACCTGGGTTCATGCACGGCACATGCCGCCGCAGGCATTGTTGAGTATTTTGAGAAAAGAGCCTTCGGAAAGCATATTGACGCCTCACGGCTCTTCCTCTACAAGACGACACGTAACCTGATGCAGGTCTCGGGCGACACCGGCGCCTGGCTCCGCGAGGCTATGGGTGCCCTCGTTCTCTGCGGAGTCCCGGACGAGAAATACTGGCCCTACAAAGTGAAGGACTTTGACAAAGAACCAACGGGTTTTGTATATGCACTGGCCGAGAATTACTCCACGGTAAAATATTTCTGTCATGATCCGCAGGGATCAGATGTAAAGTCTGATGATGTTCTTGCATCGGTCAAAAGCTACCTTACGGCCGGTATACCCTCGATGTTCGGTTTCTGGGGATTCGAGTCGTTTGAAGAGTCTGCCGCCCCCGGTGACATACCCTATCCGTGTAAGGGAGAGAAGGCCCAGTGGGGGCATGCAGTCATGGCTGTGGGATATGACGATGACCATAAAATTACAAATCTGAAATGCAACCTGTCAACCAAAGGCGCCCTCCTTATCCGCAACTCATGGGGCAAGGGCTGGGGCGATAATGGTTATGGATGGTTGCCGTATGATTATGTCTTCAATGGTCTCGCCCTTGACTTCTGGTCAATTCTTGATATGCGGTGGATAGACACCGGTAATTTCGGACTTTAAGCAAGCCGGGGTTCACGTTTGAAAATCTGGTCCTGCGAGTTAGTTGCCAGGCACTTTAACAGGTAAGACAGGGCGGCAGAGATACCGGCAATCAGCACCGGCTTAAGAGTCTCCCATGTAAAGATCGCCCCGGCATCCAGGATGTTGATAACACCCGTCAGTATGGCAGTAAGAAAAGCAATAAGAAGGCCCCTTGAGAAATCTCTCCAGTTCAGAGCAAGAAACTTTGACTTCATGACACTTGAATTTAGGTTAACTTTCACAACATTAAAGTTAACCTGATTTTCATTATCTGTCAATACTTTTAGACTTTGACCTTTTGACATTAGACCTTAGTATGTCAAAATACCTCGTAACTGGCACAGCCGGCTTCATCGGATTTCATATCGCAAATGCCCTTCACGAAAAGGGAGAAGAGGTTGTGGGTTTGGACAACATCAATGATTATTATGATATCAACCTGAAGTATGCCAGGCTGAATGAGGCAGGAATCAGGAGGGAAGAGGTTGACTGGCACAGGATGGTACAGAGCTTCAGGTATCCGGCTTACAGGTTCATCAGGATGGATCTTGTAAACAGGGACGGTATAATGGATTTATTTAGCAAAGAGAAGTTTGATTATGTGATTCATCTTGCAGCGCAGGCTGGGGTAAGGTACAGCATTGATCATCCAGATATTTATATTCAGAGCAACGTTGTTGGTTTCTTTAATATCCTTGAAGCCTGCAGGTATTATCCGATAAAACATCTGCTGTACGCCAGCAGCTCGAGCGTGTATGGGAACAATAAAAAAGTGCCTTTCAGCGAGGATGACAATGTTGATCATCCCATAAGTCTATATGCAGCTACCAAGAAGAGCAATGAGTTAATAGCCTCCACATACAGTCACCTATATGGCATCAGAGGCACAGGTCTACGTTTCTTCACTGTTTATGGTCCCTGGGGCCGACCTGACATGGCTGTTTATAAGTTTACTGAAGCAATTCTCGGGGGCAGGACGTTGCAGATTTATGCCAGCGGGACACTTAGGCGCGATTTTACATTTATTGAAGATATTATCAAAGGCATTATTTCTGTTCTTGAAAGGCTGAAAGAAACCGTGCCGCCTGCTCTGATGAACATCGGTAATCACCGGCCTGAGAGCGTTAACACCCTAGTATCCATGATTGAAGAGGCAACAGGTAGAAAGGCAGTTATAGAGTACCTTCCTATGCAGCCCGGCGATGTTGAAGCTACTTTTGCTGATATCACACGGATAAAAAACTTTAGCGGATTCAATCCGGAGACTGACCTTGAGGCTGGTCTGATAAAATTCCTCAACTGGTACAAAAGTTATGGCAATTACACTCCTTGAGTCGAGACATAAAGTCTTTAGACCCATGAAATATTCACGTATCTTATAAATGTAAAGATAAACAGATTCAACAAACATTCTCAGGTTGATATAATCAGCTTATGCGTCCTGCTTGGGGTTACCGGACCGCTTAGCTTAAGATACTGCCAAGAACAAGGCTGTATATCTAATTAATACTCATTGTTTCAGCTGGAGCTCCGCGAGAGAAATGGCAGTTGAATTTATAAATCATTTCATCAATAATTTGATCAGAGGGACATTAACAGTTGCCCAGACCAATCCCTTCTTCGAAGGGAAGCAATGTATACTATAGACAAAATATTAGATTAGCATCGAAAAAAACAGAATCTCCTGAACTCCTAACCCCTCGTTTTAGACGATGACTTCAATAAAGGGAAAAACTTTAAACGGCTTAGGCTGGAGTTTTACCGATAATATTTTAAGCACAGGTATTACATTCATTGTAGGCCTGGTTCTAGCAAGGATTCTCTCTCCAGCTGATTTTGGCATTCTGGGAATGATTACTGTATTTATCGCCATTTCAAATTCAATTATTAACAGTGGATTCTCAACGGCACTTATTCAAAAAAAGGATGCCACAAATACAGATTACAACACTGTCTTTTATTTCAACCTCCTGATCGGTTTCACGCTCTTTGGTGTACTGTATCTATCTGCCCCTCCAATAAGCCGATTTTTCAAGGAGCCAACCCTTATTTCTATTACCAGGATCATGGGCCTTGGCCTAATAATCAACTCCTTTAGCATAATACAAAAGACCTTATTAACAAAGCGGGTTGATTTTAAAACACAGACTAAGATTTCCGTTATTGCCTCAATTTCGAGTGGAATCATTGGCATTTTAATGGCCCTGTCAAATTTCGGAGTCTGGAGTCTGGTAGGTCAGCAGATGACCCGGCAATTATTAAACTCTATTCTACTTTGGACATATAGTACATGGCGCCCAGTTCGTGAATTCTCAGTCGAAAGCTTTAAGAAGTTATTTGGATTTGGCTCTAAATTGTTGATTTCAGGGCTAATAGATACAATTTATACAAATGTGTACTATCTGGTAATTGGGAAATTTTATAGAGCTGATCAGCTTGGCCAATATACCCGGGCAGAACAGTTCAACTCACTTTTTTCCAGCAATCTGACAGGAATTATTCAAAGAGTTAGCTTCCCGGTTTTAAGCAATATCCAGGATAATACTGAAATACTTAAAAAGGCATACCGACGTATGATCAGGACAACCATGTTTGTTTCTTTTACTTGTATGCTTGGTCTGGCAGCCGTTGCCAAGCCTTTGGTGGTAGTCTTAATAGGATCAAAATGGTTAACCGCCGGTTCATATCTTCAAATTATCTGCTTCGCCGGAATGCTATACCCTCTACATTCAATGAATCTTAATATCCTAAAGGTGAAAGGACGATCAGACCTCTTCCTCAAGTTGGAAATAACCAAAAAAATCATTGGAATTATCCCAATTTTTCTGGGGATCTTCATCGGGATTAAAGCCATGTTATGGGGTAGTGTCTTTGTATCAGTTATAGCTTATTTTTTAAACAGTTATTTTTCCGGACGGCTTATTGCTTATCCGGTAAAAGATCAGGTAACTGATATTACACCTTCGTTCATAATCTCGATTTTCATGGCTGGAATCGTTTATACGTTAGGATTAGTCATTAATTTACCTTTATTGTTTCAGTTGATAATTCAAGTACTTTTAGGTATTTTAATTATTGTTTCAATTTGTGAAATTGCGAGATTTGAAGACTACCTATACCTGAAACGAATTATTTTAAGTGGACTTGAAAAAGTGAAAAATGACTAAGAAACTTAATAGACCTATTTACGTTACACAGCCTGCATTACCCCCCCTCGAGGAGTTTGCAGATTATCTCAGGCAGATATGGGACAGTAAGATTCTTACGAATAATGGCCCTTTTCATCAGCAGTTTGAAGAAGAGCTTGCAGAATATCTGGGTGTAAAGTATTTATCCGTCTTTTCAAACGGCACATTGGCGCTTGTAACTGCTCTGCAGGCTTTACGTATTACAGGTGAGGTGATTACTACCCCATTCAGTTTTGTGGCAACTACACATTCGTTGTGGTGGAATAACATTAAACCAGTATTTGTAGATATTGAGCCAGAATATTTCAACCTCGATCCAGAAAAGATTGAATCTGCAATTACGCCTCAGACGACTGCCATAATGCCGGTTCATGTTTACGGGAATCCTTGTAACGTTGATAAAATACAGCGTATAGCTGATACATACGGACTAAAAGTAATTTACGATGCGGCCCACGCATTTGGAGTCACGGTTAATGGGAACTCCATCCTCAATTATGGGGACCTTTCAATTCTAAGTTTTCATGCCACCAAGACCTTTAATACAATTGAGGGAGGGGCAATTATCTGTCATGATAAAAAAACGAAGCAGCGAATTGATTTCCTAAAAAATTTCGGGTTTGCTGATGAGGTAACAGTTGTAGCACCGGGAATCAACGCAAAAATGAATGAGTTGCAGGCTGCCTACGGGTTGGTTCAGTTAAAACATGTGGACGAATACATCGACAAACGGAAGTCTATTGCCGGAATTTATCGTAATATGTTGAATAATGTCAATGGACTAAGGATGTTAAATGATATACCTGGTGTTAGGCATTCCTATACCTATTTTCCTGTTCTGTTTGAAGAAAAGTCATATGGTGTTACAAGAGATGAAGTTTATGAAATGCTAAGGAGGAATAATATTAATGGGAGAAGGTATTTTTACCCTCTCATAAGTCAGTTTCCCACTTACCGTGGATTAGCTTCGGCAAAACCAGAAAATCTGTCTATTGGCTCATTGATTGCAAACCAGGTAATCTGTCTGCCTATCTACCCTGATCTTGAAGAAAAGTACGTGATTCAATTGTGCAAATTGCTAACAAAGAAGTAGTAATGGTGAATTCATTTTATAGCTCGCATGAGTTATCACGAATGCCCTTCAAAGCATTGGGTAAAAATGTTTTGATAAGCCGGTTTGCAAGGTTTTATGGAATTGAAGACATGGAAATAGGAAATGATGTCCGTATTGATGATTATTGTATTTTATCGGGAAAGATTATTCTTGGCAATTATATACATATCTCTGCCTTTTGTGCTTTATATGGGCGTTTTGGAATTGAAATAATGGACTATTCAGGATTATCTCCCCGGTGTACACTTTTCAGTGCAAGTGATGATTTCTCGGGGGGCTATTTAATAGGACCAATGGTCGATTCCTCACATACTCATGTTACAGGCGGAAAGATCGTTCTTGAGAAATACTGTCAGTTAGGAGCAGGCTGCGTAGTAATGCCTAATTTGATAATTCATGAAGGGGTTACTATAGGGGCAATGTCTTTCATCAATAAGAATCTGGATGAGTGGAGTATATATAAAGGTATTCCTGCAGTCTTTTATAAGAAAAGGAGTAAAAGACTATTAGCTTTCTTCAGATGAGCTTGTCTCCAGATATTGTCCTCAGCGTTTGCATGATTACCTACAATCATGAACATTTTATAAGTCAAGCAATTGAAGGCGTGCTGATGCAGGAGGCTGATTTCAAGATTGAATTAGTTATTGGTGAGGATTGTTCCTCTGATTCAACCCATTCTATATGTGAAGAGTATGCTTTTCGGCATCCTGAACTTATTAAGCTTTTGCCCTCAGCCAAAAATCTTGGAATGACGCCTAATTTCATAAGAACTCTTCAGGCTTGCACTGGTAAATACATTGCTCTCTGTGAAGGTGACGACTATTGGACTGACCCTCTGAAAATTCAAAAACAAGTAGACATATTAGAAGGCGATGCTTCCTTGGGTGGGGCTTTTCATGATGTTTATGTTTTACGATCGTCCGGGTTACACTTTGAGAATAAGGTCACGAAAAATTATAAACACAAAAAAAGCTTTTTTACTGCTGAAGATGTATTGATTAATTGGATAGGTCATACTTGTTCGTTCGTCTTTGTGAGATCAGCTATCGATCAAATTTGTTTAGATCAAATTTATTTAATGGATTTTAGTTTGGCATTTTTAGTTGCATTAAAAGGAAATTTAAAACATATCCCTGAAATCATGGGTGTCTACAGAGACCATCCAGGAGGAATTACAAAGATACGGCCGAATTACAGAGTAAAATATGAAAATCGCCGGGAAATCTATAACAAATTGAATCTCATATCAGAAGGCAGGTATAAAGACATTATTAACTTTCATCTCTTGAAGATAGATTTTATGTATGAGTTGGCTTGTACAAACAATTTTGGCGCTTCTATCCTGATATTCAAATACTATAAGCTGTTTACGAAATATAACTTTAGGGGTGAGCGAAGGAAGAATTTTGGAAAATATTTGGCAGCCCTATTTAAAAGTTACTATTTTGGTTAGCGAACCTAAATATTCATGAAACACTATAAGATATGCTAGTTAGTTATACTAGTAAAATAAATTTCAAATTGTCTCATATTTTAAAAGATAAGCATTAGCACTCTTTTGAAGTTAATAATGCGTTCATGTGACGAAGTATAAGAAACTATGAGAATCTTACTAATAGCGCCTCGTTTTCATACGAATCAGGTTTCCTTTGTCAAAAAGTTAATTGAGGAAAAACATACTGTTGGGATTTATGTTATTGGCCGAGGTATTAATGAGGAGTATCGTTATTTGGAACCAGTAGAGATTCCGCTTTCCAAGGTTTCCCATTGGTTTTTGGGAAAAAGGGTAAAAAATGATTTTGCCAAATTTGCAAATCGTGCATTGCCGAAACTCCTGAAATATATTAAAATGGTTAAATCTTTTAGCCCCGATGTTATAATAATCCGAGGTGCCACTACTCCAGTTTATGCTAGAGTGTTAATGCCGTTTATATTTATAGTTAGATACAAAGTTGTTTTCTACACTCAAGGCCCCAAATATGTTAAAAAAATAAAAAGGTTACGTAGAATTCATGATTGGTTCGTAATAAAAATCTTAAAAGTAAGGTGGTTTACACCTGTATTGTTTCGAGAAACATCAATCAATGAATGCATTAATCTTACTTATATTGATTATGTCCCATTTTTTATGTACCCTGGGATAGAAGAAGGTCTTGAAAGGCGAATGCCCGATGTTGTTAGCTTTATCTGTGTGGGCAAATTTGAGCCTCGCAAGAAAATTAAACTTCTTATAGAAACTTTTAGTTTTATAGCAAAGAAAAATGCAGCTTGTAGTCTGACAATTATAGGTAATTCTGACAGTTCAGAACGAAATGCATATTTTAAGGAATGTGAGGAATTGATTCGGGAGAAAGCGTTGGAGCCTACTGTACTTCTGCTTAAAAATGTGCCCCACGAACAAATTAGTTCTTATTATTTAAAGAGTCATATTATGATCTTACCGAGTATCAATGAACCGGCGTCTATTTCTGAATTAGAGGCTATGTCATTTGGGCTTGCTATTATAACATCAAAAGATAACGGGTCTGCACATTATATAAAAAATGGATTGAATGGATATGTAATCGAGGTTAACTCGGATAATTTATTAGAAACAATTATGATATATATCAACAATCCTGAATTAGCTTTGATACATGGGAAAGAAAGTCTAAGATTGATAAGGGAAGATTTATCGGTTGATAAAAGTTATAAAAGATTAATGAATGTCATTAATTCTTAAGAGATCATCCATTAACAGAGTCCTCCTATTCACGTTTATAACAGCCAGTCTACTATTAGGCAGTTATAGAATTGGTCCTTTTTCTGTAAGGATTTACATTGCGTATTTCATACTACTCTACTTGACTATCAATAGAAATAGGTTTTCCTTAACAACGGAGTTAAAGTTGTATTTGACCTTTATTGCCATCTACTTCATAGCAACATTACTGAATGGGGAATTCAATGGCATGTATTTTTTCAAGTACTTCTTTGGACGATATTTTATTTGCTTAATTGCAGTTTATGTTATTTATAGTTCGGTTGGAACAAATGAAGACTTACATAGAGTCCTGATATTTCTAATTTTCATTGGCATTATCAATGGACTGTTTTCAGTATTGCAATTCTTTGGTAACGATTTTGGGATTTCTATAACCAGGATACTTATTAATGCCGAAGGAACCGAAGAGATCCTTTATGATACTACTATTATTGAATCTGGGTTAAATAAAGGAGTTCGGGGATTATTTGGTTTCATAGCTCGAAACGGATATTTTTCAGCAGTATTTGCATGTCTGGCACCCTATTTAATAATCATTTCTAAATCAATGATTCACAAGATCATTTCAGTGTTTGTCGCTATATTTTTAGTATATGTAGTCTTCTTAACTCAACAACGATTAGTATTACTTCTAACCTTGTTATTTTATGCTGCTCTTATAATCAGACAACAGAGATCAATAGTAATTATTGCGGGGATCTTTATAATTGGTTTTACAGTAATAACTTTACTTGATTTCTCACCCGAACAAGTGAAACTTGGTCGTTATTCTGATTTTTCAGACCCTAATCGGATTAAGTTGTATTCTTTAGGTCTTGATTTTATTAAGGCTAATTTTTGGTTTGGGGGACAAGGCGCATTTTCTGAATTTATTTCAGGCAAGGTGGGGAGGGCTAATTCAGCACATAATTTCTTCTTGAATGGGTTTATTTACAGTGGTGTTTTCGGTGCGAGTATTATTATTAGTCTATACTTTAAAATACTAGTAGATTCTCTAAGAATGGCCTTTCTTGGTTATCGGCATGCAATATCAAATATCAGAATCTTGCTTGGGGGGTCACTTGTTGTTTATTTATTAAATTCATTAACACATAATTCATCCTTAATTACGGGGGATGAGTTTATCTGGATCTTGTATATTTTATTAATTAAGGCTGACACATTTTATAAAGAAAATGTTGTACTGAATCCGAATGAAGATTTTGTTGGTAATTGATAGTCTGGGATCTGGTGGTTCACAAAGACAAATGGTAAATCTTGCCGTTGCTTTTAGAGAAAAGGGTAATGAAGTTGCTATTTTGGTATATCATCCACATCTCTTCTATTCGGATGAGCTTAGGGAACTTGAAATAAGTATTGATCAAATAAATGAATCAAATTACGTTGCACGCTTAATCAAAATGCGAAAAAGCATAAGAGCCAGTAACGCAGATATAGTTCTGTCATTTCTTGAAGCTCCGAATTTCATTTGCGAAGTAGCCGGCTTGCCCTGGAGAAAGTGGAAATTAATTATTGGCGAAAGAAGTGCAAATCCCCGAATAATAAAAACGATAAAATCTCGGGCTCTTAGATTATTTCATTTTTTTGCTGATGAGATAATTGCTAATTCATATGAAAATATAAAATTAATTAAAAAGGCAAATCCATTATTAAAATCATCTAAGCTTCACGTAGTTTTAAATATAGTTGATTTTAGTGTATTTTCCCCTGACGAAGATTTTGTTTTTAGGAAAGAAGGCATTCTTACGCTACTGGTACCTTCAAGTCATCAACACTTAAAGAACCTTGATAAACTAATTGAAAGCATGACATTTCTTTCAATGCCGGAAGTATCTGGATTAAGAGTTGTGTGGTATGGTGATATTGGTGATGATTCTTTTGAGAAAGCTGAAAAGAAGATAAATAGGCTTAAGTTGAAGGAAACATTTTCATTCTTTCCTGCTACGAGAAATATTGGAAATATAATGCAGCAATCAGATGTTGTTGGCATCTTTAGTTTATATGAAGGTCTGCCGAATGCAATATGCGAAGCTATGGCTTGCGGGAAACCAGTGATAGCTTCTTCAGTTGGTGATTTACCGAGACACATAAAAGATGAGAGACTTCTTTTTATTCCGGAAGACCCGAAATCAATTGCAGAAGTATTAAAGTATGTATTACGCCTTTCAAAGGATGAATTTATTATGATTGGTGAAAGAAACTATAGCTATGCAAGAGAAAACTTCTCGAAGAATCGCATTGTTAATGACTATCTTAAGATTTTAAGAGAAGCATGAAGTTCATAGCTAGATTGTTTTATTTTTCAGGAAAAGGAATCGATAGAATCTTAATGTATCTTTATCGTTCCCTCTTTGCTCAATGTGGGAGAAAGGTTATTTTCTACCCGACAAAATCAGATTTTTATTATTCCCATATATCTATTGGAGATAATGTGTATATCGGGCCGGGGGCCTCATTCATTGCTACAGTAAGCTATATTAACATTTCAAACAATGTATCGTTTGGCCCTAATGTAACAATCCGTGGAGGCAATCACGCTTATCATTTAATGGGCAAGCTAATGTCAAATTACAAGCTGGAGGATAAAAGACCGGAGGATGACGCACCCGTTTATATTGATGAAGATGTTTGGGTTGGCACCGGGGCAATTATTTTAAAAGGAGTCCATGTTCGCAGAGGTGCAATTATTGCAGCAGGAGCTGTTGTAAACAAAAATGTACCGCCTTATTCAATTGTCGGGGGAGTACCAGCAAAATTAATAAGATTCCGATGGAGCCTGGAAGATATAATGCGCCATGAAGCAATGGTTTATCCTGTGGAAAGAAGGCTACCAGAAAATGAATTATTGGAATATATAAAGCAATGAAAGTTTTGTTGTTGTCTCCTCTGCCTCCCCCACATGGTGGAATTGCAGGCTGGACACTTACTATTTTAGAGCATTACAGGAATAATAGATTCGATTATGAAATAATTCATCAAGATACTGCAGTAAGGACCAGAAGGGTTACCAACTCAAGCCTGCTCCATAGAATAATTTCCGGAATTAGAATTACAGGGAGGATATATTCTTCTCTTAGAAAAAGAATATTAAAGGAAAAGCCTGATGTCATTCATATTACCAGTAGCGCAAGTATAGCTCTTCTCAAGGATCTCTTATTACTGCATCTTGTCAGGAAGCACAATGTCTCTGTTATTATACATTTCCGCTTTGGCAGAATCCCAGATCTGAGGCGAGCAAAGAACTGGGAATGGTATCTGTTACGCAAGGTGATGAGGCAAAGTAAAGTCTCAATCGTTATAGACAGGATATCCTATAACAGCCTTATGGGATCAGGATTCAAGAATATTGCATACATACCTAATCCAGTCTCACCTAATATAGAGAAGGCAGCAATTAGTATTAAACTCAATCCTGTCCCGAAGAGAATAGGGAAGGTGGTTTTCATTGGTCACATCATACCAAAAAAGGGAGTATTTGAATTAGTTAATTCATCTGTTGCAATACCGGAAATTGAAGAGTTGATATTGATTGGCCCATTTGAAAAAAGTATAAAGCAAAAACTATTAACCCTAGCAAAGAAGAGAACTCAAGCATCCTGGATTACTTTTACTGGAAGTCTTGAAAGAAATGAGATAATTTACCAATTGAAAGACACTTCGATTTTGGTACTTCCGAGCTATACGGAAGGATTCCCTAATGTAATTATAGAAGCCATGGCAATGGGTTGTGCTGTAATTGCTACCAATGTAGGCGCAATCCCGGAAATGTTAAATATTGACAGTAATAATCCATGTGGTATCTGTATAAGACCTAAAGATAGTGACGATTTGAAAAAGGCATTTTCTTATTTGTTGGCAGATTATGATAGAGTTGCAGCTATGGGGAAGAATGGTGTTGAGCGAGTTCTTTCTTCTTATTCTATGTCAACTATCAGCAGGGAGTATGAAAGAATATGGCAAAATGCGATTGGTTTGGAATCTAATAAGAAGCTGCACAATCATAACCAAAATAATGTGACTAATTATCAATAACCTTAAACTGGGTTATGATTTTGACATTGTGTCATGCATAACTGGGTTTAGAATAGAACAGTTGCTTCTAAATTCTCAAACCTATTAAATGATAAGCCTACTCTTCTCATGCGAATTCAACCTCATCTTTAACTGATGCGTTTGAGTACAATTTCGTAATGCATAATGATCTTACTAATATCTGCAGTTTTCCCACCTGAACCAGTTGTTTCAGCTCAGATAGCCCAAAATATTGCTCAACGCCAAGCTCTGGAAAGAAGCGTTACAGTTGTTTGTCCCAGACCTACGAGGCCCTATGGGGCAGTCTATCAAGATAACAAGCCGGAGAACACTACTTTTGAAAAAATTACTGTAAAAAGCTATGTTCACCCGGGTCCATTATTCATCGGGAGAATGTTGGAAAGCATCAGCTTCGGCAGGGCAAGCAGTAAATTGATAAGACAACGATATTCAGAAATATCAATAGTCTATGCAAATACCTGGCCTTTGTTTGCACAATTTGCTGTAACAAAAGCGTGTAAAAAATTAAACATTCCACTGGTACTTCATGTGCAGGACATCTACCCAGAAACACTGACTGACAGGCTGGGGCTGACTAACCCTATTATCAGAGCCCTCCTGATGCCAATTGAAAAGTATGTGATGAACAATGCAACTGCCATTGTTGCCATAGGAAATAAAATGGCCGAATACCTGGCAACCAGCAGAAGGATTGATAGAAACAAAATAAAAGTAGTCTATAACTGGCAGGATGAATCGCGATTCAAAGAACCAGAGGATGTCCAAAAGAATGAATACGGATTCACCTTTATGTACCTTGGGAGCCTGAGTCCATCTGCAAATATTGAAGAGGTAATTAAGGCGTTCGGTTTTGCCGGGCTGAGAGATTCAATACTTGTCATCGCAGGTAGTGGCAATTCAAGGGAATCCTGTTTAAAAGCTTCCGTGGTTTATCCAGATGCCGACATCAGATTTGTTGATGCACCTTCTGATAAAGTCCCGGAACTGCTCGCTTCTGCAGACGTGCTATTACTTCCACTTAAAAAGGGAGTTGGCAAATATTCCATTCCCTCCAAACTGGCAGGATACATGTTGTCATCAAAACCGGTACTCGCCTACGTTGATCCAGAAAGTGATGCAGCTGACATAATCAGGAATGCAGAGTGTGGGTGGATAGTGCCTTCCGGGAACATACAATTTCTTACGATGAAAATGCAAGAGATTTGTTCATTACCTGAAACAGCCCTAGTACTCCCCGGCAAATCAGGTCGCACATATGCACTTAAACATCTTTCAAAGACAGCGAATCTTGAAAAGCTGGCTGACCTGATCAGGAACAATGAAAGATAATGATCGTCAGAGAAGCAATACCTAAAGATTGTAATACATTGGCAGATATACATCTGCAGTCCTTCAATGATTTCTTTCTCTCCTCTCTTGGTCAAAGATTCCTTAAAACCTTCTACAAAGCCTGTATCAAAAATCCTGGTGCTATTGCAGTTGTTTGCAATACTTCAGAAGGCGTTGCCATGGGTTTCGCAGTAGTCAGCTTAAAGTCAAAAGGCTTTTACAAAAACATCCTGGCCAGGAATTTATTTGCCTTCTCAATGGAAGCCATAGTATTAGTGTTCTCAAGGCCACGAGCACTGTTGAGACTTGCCCTCAACCTGTCAAAATCCGGAAAAAATGCCATTGATGCGGCTGAGTTGCTCTCTATTGCCTCCCTTCCTGAATATAGCGGCAGGGGTGTAGGGAAACTACTCATCGAAACAATCGAAAACAACCTGAAAGATCATCAATGTAGGTCACTTACGCTGACCACAGATTATTATGACAACGATAAAGTCATAAATTTTTACCGGAGTCGTGGCTTTGAAATTGACATCGATTTCGTTACATATCCGCAACGCCGCATGTACAGGATGATAAAATACCTGGACTAAAAAAGTTTTTATTATAAAGAGAATGGATTATAAAATTCTATTATTCGACCTTAATTTTGATCAGGCAGAACAAGATGCAGTTATTGAGACACTGCGCTCGAAATGGATTTCAACAGGACCAAAGAACGCAGAGCTGGAGCGAAGATTTGCTGAAATGACAGGAGCCAGACATGCGGTCGCACTCACCAACTGCACCGTGGCCCTCCATATGGCTCTGGTTCTTAATGATATCAGACCAGGTGATGAGGTCATCTGCCCTTCACTTACCTTCGTTGCCACAGTCAATGCTATCCGATACGTAAATGCTATTCCGGTCTTTGCAGACGTGAAAAGCATGGAGGACCTGACAATTGATCCTGATGATATAGAGAAAAAGATCACCCCGCGCACAAAAGCCATCATGCTTATGCATTACGGGGGCTTCGCATGCAACATGAATCGCATAATGACCCTGGCAGATAAGCACAACCTCCTGGTGATAGAGGATGCCTGCCACGGCCCCTTGTCAGAATATGAGGGCAAAAAGTTGGGCACTATCGGATCAACAGGCTGCTTCAGCTTCTTCTCAAACAAGAATATCAGTACCGGCGAGGGGGGGATGATAATCACCAATGATGATAACATATACGAGAAGGCTAAACTACTGCGGTCCCACGGCATGACCTCCCTATCCTTCGACCGGGCAAAGGGACACTCGACAGAGTACGATGTGATAGAATTGGGTTACAACTACCGCATGGATGATATCCGCGCTTCAATAGGCATTGTACAGCTTGACAAACTTCCGGGAGACCTGGCTATAAGGGCTGAACTGCGTGCCCGTTATGAAAAGAATCTTGATAGGGTTGAAGAGATTGTCATCCCGTTTAAGGGATATAAATACTTCACATCCAATTATATCTTTCCGATAGTACTTAAAAATTCGACTGTTGAGAGACGTAATCGTGTCAGGGAACACCTGGCCGAAGCAGGCATACAGACAAGTGTACACTATCCTGCCGTTCACAGATTCGCAATTTACAGAGAGTATGCATCGCCATTGCCTAATACAGAGTATGCCGCAGATAACATCGTTACCCTTCCGATGTTCTCGAAACTCACACATGAACAGGTTGATTATATCTGCGATACATTGAAAGAGGCTGCAGCAAAAAAATGACAGCTTTCCGGAGATCAACACTTTTCATTGTTTTTCTTTTTATACTTATCATAGCGTATGTAGGCGGATGCCGTCGGGCCGGGGCCTGGCTTACAAAAGAGGATGTTCCCGTTCATGCTGATGCCATTATATTACTCATGGGCAACTTCCCTGAAAGAGTTTTACAGGTACACGATACCTGGGAATCGGGACTTGCTGACAGGGTTATCATCGTGGAGGAGAGTATGGGACCGTTTTCTGCTCTGGAGTCGAGAGGCGCCAGCATTGTGAGTAACAGCGAACAGGCAGCCGGATCGCTTGTTGCTCTTGGCATCCCCGTGGATAGCATTGTTTTATTGCCGGGTAATGCCCTGAGCACACTGGATGAGGCATATGCTGTTGGAAAATGCCTTGCCGGCAACAGCGAAGCAGATACTCTTATCCTTGTCTCTTCTCCTGCTCATATGCGGCGGGCATACATGATCTTTAACAGCACACTTAGAGCTATGGATAAGAATGTGGTCATCGGATGCAAACCAAGTTCCTACTCTTCATTCAACGGAGTTAAATGGTGGAGAAGAAAAGAGGATATTCAAACCGTTTTCGCAGAGTACATCAAGATTGCCAGCTATATGCTGGTCGAAAAACACAAACTACCAGGATCAGAAGAATGAAAACACTGAATAATCGGGATATTGATCTTTTCATAAAGAGCTATGTCACAAAACGGCAGCAGAGCCTCTTGTATCCCGATCTCGAAAAGAACCGGACTTTACTGGAAGAGAGGATTAACGGCAGAAGTGCACTGGTCATAGGAGGGGCCGGCACCATCGGGTCGTTTTATATAAAGGCGTTGCTGAAGTTCAGGCTAAACCGTCTGGTAGTGGTCGATATCAACGAGAACGGCCTTACGGAACTTGTTCGTGACCTGCGGAGCTCAACGGAATACAATATTCCTCCGGAGTTTATAACGTATCCGATGAACTTTGGTGACAGGGTTTTTGAAAAGATGTTCAGGTCGATGGCACCGTTTGACATCGTGGCCAACTTCGCGGCACACAAGCACGTGAGGAGTGAGAAGGATGTCTTTTCCATTGAGGCCATGATTGAGAACAATGTTCTTCGGGCGAGGAGGTTGCTGGATCTCCTGCTTGAGTCGCCTCCGGAGCATTTCTTCTGTGTTTCCACTGATAAGGCCGCCAATCCTGTTAACATCATGGGAGCCAGTAAGAAGCTGATGGAGGAGCTGATCATGGCTTACTCCGGGAAACTTAAGATAACCACAGCCCGGTTTGCCAATGTGGCTTTTTCAAACGGCAGTCTGCCGCAGGGATTCCTCGAGAGACTGTGCAAGCAGCAGCCCTGGTCGTGCCCGGTGGGAATAAGACGTTTTTTCGTATCACCACAGGAGTCGGGTGAGCTGTGCCTGATAGCATCGGTACTGGGAGAGTCCGGCGACATTATTTTCCCGAAGCTTGACGAGGAAAGTGACATGATCTCATTTGATGCAATAGCCCGCGACCTGCTTAAATATCTGGGCCTGGAAACAGATGCATGTTCCTCGGAGGAAGAAGCCAGGCAGAAGGCATCACTGTTGAATGATGAATCAACTTCTTATCCCGTCTACTTCTTTGATACGGACACCTCGGGAGAGAAACCCTACGAAGAGTTTTTTACTGATACGGAGATCACTGACCTGAACAAATTTGAAAGTCTTGGTGTTATTAAAACCTCATCAGTGAGGGATTTGGCAGAAATAGAGGGCATCTTCAGCAGGCTGCGGAGTCTGTTTGATTCTGGAGCTGTCACCAAGGCAGGTGTAGTAGAGATATTGAGCCAGTATCTGCCCGGTTTTGAGCATATTGAGAAGGGGAAGGGGTTGGATTCAAAAATGTAGTCGGCAGTTGGCAGTGCCAGTCAGCAGTATCAGTCAACAGTAAATTGTTTTGTAAATGTACAGGAAGTTTTTTAAGAGGTTGTTTGATATTGTTTTTTCTTTTCTGGCTATTGTGGTGCTGTCACCGCTGCTGGTGCCTGTGATTATTATTTTGCTTCTCACAGGAGAACATTATGTCTTCTACGGACAGAAAAGAGTGGGGCACCGTAACAGGCAGTTTAAAATTTGGAAGTTTGCAACTATGCTGAAGGCCAGTCCTTCGATGGGAACAGGCAGCCTGACGGTGAAGAATGACCCGAGGGTGTTTCCTTTCGGCCGGTTTCTCAGGAAAACCAAGATCAATGAGTTGCCCCAGTTATTTAATATACTGCTTGGCAATATGTCAATAGTTGGTCCGCGCCCGCAGATGGAAGTTGATTTCCTGAAATTTCCCGATCACGTCCAGGCGGTAATCTATAACGCAGTCCCGGGAATGACAGGCATAGGATCAATAATATTCCGTGATGAGGAGAAATGGATCTCAGCACACAAAGGCGACAAACATGAGTATTACAGGACGCATATCGCACCCTACAAGGGGGAGCTTGAGCTATGGTATCATCAGCACATCACTTTCAGAACTGACTTCATGCTGGTGTTCCTCACAGCCTGGGTGATCTTTTTCCCGAAGTCAGGACTTGTTAATAAAATCTTTAAAAGCCTTCCTGCCCGTCCGGATTATTTAGATTAATTTTGATGCCTGAGCCCATCTGGATGTCATTCGGATGGGATTGGAAAGGCGGATGGGGAAGACTGCTGTTGTGAGAAAATTTTGTGAGAGGAACTGAAAGAATTAACTTTCCACCGCAATGCCAGAAATAGTAATCACAGGTTTACCGGCTATTTTACTTGCTTTCGTAAGTGCTCTTTTTATTACGTGGTATTACATTCCAAAGGTAATAAGGGTGGTAAGGGAGCGCCATCTTGAGGATAAGCCCGGATTCAACAAGATACATAAGAAGGAGGTTCCCACACTTGGTGGTATAGGTATTTTCGGAGGTTTTATTGTTGGTTTCCTTGTAGGGGTAAACGGATATATGCCCGGATTATCATACTTTACAGCTGCTGCAGTCTTTCTTCTGTTTGTGGGGATAAAGGATGATCTTGTTTATCTTAATCCGAGGAAGAAGTTCTTGGGCGAACTCGGTTCTGCAATTCTTGTGGCTCTCTTTACGAATATCCATATTACTCATTTCCACGGCTTCCTGGGGATTACCGGTATTTCTGTTGTAAGCTCCTATGTTGTTACCATAATTCTGATTGTTCTGATAATCAATGCTGTCAATCTCATTGATGGAATCGACGGGCTGGCTGCTTCGGTGGGTGTTATTTCCTCACTGGTCTTCGGGATATTCTTCTTTCTGTCAGGCGATTATGGCTATACCGTAATGGCAGCGGCACTGCTTGGAGCACTGCTTGCCTTCCTCAGATACAATATGTCAGAAGGGCCAATGAAAATATTTATGGGTGACTCCGGATCGTTGGTTATCGGGTTTACCCTGGCCGTTCTAGCCATACGGTTTAATGAGCTGGCAGCTTCAGACGGCGCGATACTGGACCTTAAGTCAGCCCCGGCAATATCAATCGGAATACTGATCATTCCCCTTTACGATACTCTTCGTGTCATGATACTGCGACTGCGCGACAAAAAGAGCATGTTCATAGGCGACAAGAGACACATCCATCACCTGATGCTTCGTGTCGGGATGAGCCACAGACAGGCGACACTATATATTTCGCTCTTTAACCTCTTCATAATTACTGTGGCCTTCCTGCTAGACGGTATAGGGATACTGCTGCTGGGGCTGGTATTGCTTGCCCTGTGTCTCATCGCAACTCAGCTTCTGATGCTTGCAGTCAAAAGGCGTGAGGCGGTTGAGCCTTATATAATAGAAGTTACTGAGGTTACTGAGGTAACGAAAGTGGGGTAAGCAGGTTCATTGCGACTTCCTATTATCATTAATGCCGTTTATTGATTTGCATTTGCAAGACAGATGAATTTCCATCGTAGCGTCACGTGCATCACCTATCGCATCTGTTTTCAGATTCCTGACAGTCGTTGAAGTAATGACCAAATGAAATATATCTCCTGTTTCGCTTCAAGTATTTTGTAAGGTTAAATGCCTCTGATAACTTCTTTTTCACAGGAAATTCTACGGAGACGCCACGGTCTTTCTGCCTATCAGATTAACTCTCTCTTTGGGGAGAAAGTTTATGAGGATAGTATTGAGGAGAAAATAATTGCCCTTAACAAAGTTGCGGAGTTTATAAGAATTACCGATGTCCTTACTTCGGAGCATATTTGGTTTATTCCGCTTAAAGGACCTGTATTATCTTACCGTATTTACGGAGATGTAACTGTCCGCGAATACTGCGACCTGGACCTGATGGTTGAGCTGTCTTCCGTCCAAAGGTCAGCTGATTTGCTGGTGGGTCTTGGTTATGAGCCGGTTGGCTACCAATTGCCTGCAGGGAGGTCCGGGCAGCAAATTGCCTTCAGTCATGTACACCATATTTTGTTCATTCATAGGGCACATAACCTGAGAATAGAACTGCACTGGAGACTGTTTCAGTCGACTCCTGTACGGCTCAGAAAGCTGAACGATTTGGTTGCCGCAAACTTATCTAAAATAACATTTGAGGGGCGTTCATTCAGGGTTTTGTCTGCGGAGTTTGAACTCCTCTATCTGGTGATGCACGGTGGCATTCATTCCTGGCGTAGACTAAAATGGCTTAATGATGTCTATGAGTTTCTAAATAACACTGGAATTGATTGGGAAAAGTTCAGGGTCCTGGCACTTGAACTCAGGGCTTCACGACTGATCTCACTGGCAAACTTTGTACTTGCAGAATTCTATCCTGAAGGACCTTCAATACCATTGAAAAATGAGGCCATTCCTTTTATGAAGTCCTATGCAATCAGGCAGATTAATGAAGTTAATGAGCCGGAACAGGAAACTCTAGATATGAAAATGGACAGACTCCGTTTTTCTTTTCATTGCTATCCGGGGTTGAGGTATAAATTCAGAAGAGTCTGCAGTGCCACTGTCTTTTATCTGTATCATGCTTTCAGGAAAGTTGATCGTACAGTAATCTGATTTTTAGCGGGTTCGAAGAAGTAAAAACACTGGAAAGAAAGTGCGGCTCCCTCTTAAAGATGTTAAAGTCCGACAGGTTAATGAAGCAAAGAGTGTTGCCAATCCCATTTATGCTGACAACTACTGGCAAATGAATCAGAATGAATTCGCCATGCAGGTGGAAGGGGTCGCGGATTTTTATGCCTGTGACGGCCGGGAGGTTGAATATGCCCCTGCCGACGGAGCCGGGAACAACGAGGTGGAGCTCTACCTAAACGGTTCCATATACGGGGCGATACTGCACCAGCGGAAGATCCTCCCGCTCCATGGCAGCAGCTTCAGGTATGGCGGCATGGGAGTAATGATCTGCGGTGATGCAGGAGCAGGGAAGTCGTCGTTGACGGCTTCGTTCTATCTCAACGGGGCGGAGTTTCTCACTGATGATGTCACACCCGTAGTCTTCAGGGATGGAATACCGTATGTCCGTGCTCTGTCTGACCGAATAAAGCTATGGGGAGATGCCCTCAGGCAGCTGGAGAAGGAGGGATCGACGCTTGACAGAATATTTCCCGGAACGGATAAATACTTCTATCCGATGAACAGCCCGGGCGGTGACACAGCAAAACTGGAGCATATTTTCATAATTGAAATTGACAATATAGGTTCTGTGACAGTTGAAGAGATCTCTGGTCCCGGAAAGTTTGCAGTAATAAGAGGAGAGATCTACCGTGCCGAGTACCTGCAGGGGATGCCGGAGAATGAGGCTGTATTTTTCCGGAATATAGTTGACATCAGCAGGAATGTAAAGGTTTTTAGGGTTAGAAGGCCTTCCACAATCAGGATAGCCAGGCTGCATGAGGTGGTTGAAGGGGTTTTGAATCAGAAGTGAGACATGAGAGAAGGGGCGGAAAGATTTAAGAGGTTTTGCAACTTGTCATGGAGAGAGAGACAGCTATTTTGGGAATCTTTGGTTCTTCAGATATGGATTGGAATGTTGCTTACGGTCATTCCTTTCAGGTGGATTCCACGTTTGTTTGCCAATCCTCAGTCAGCAGTCCGTCCTGGTCCTGCTACATCAGGAGTGAGGATTCCCGAAAAAGCCCCGCTTTTTCGGGACAGTCAACAGTCAGAAGTCATAACATTGATCAGCACTGCAACCGCGAAGACAGCAAGGGTATGCCCCTGGAAGAACAAGTGCCTGGTCAGCTCGCTTGCTGCACGATGTATGCTCAGGAGGAGAAAGATACATTCAGGGCTTTCTTTAGGAGTGGCAAAAGCGGGCGGAGGGAAAGTGATAGCCCATGCCTGGCTGATAGCAGGTGATGCAGAAATAGTTCCGAAAGGAGGTGACTTTCATCAATTGTATCTGTTCTGAAAAACAATTTACCGCCCGTAACGTTTTCTACTAAATTTGAAAAATCAGCAAAATTGTTTGGATTTAGTTTAAAATGTTTTACTTTGCATTCGAATAGGCAGAAATGAAAACGTCAGATTCTAAAAAGAAAGTCTGGACCAAACCGGATGTTAAGGTTCTTGATATCAAAAAGAACACCTTAAGTGGAACAACCTCTGGTCCTGAAGGAGCGGGTCATTTTGGCCCTCCGGGACCCCCCAGTTAATTTTTGTCAGATGATAATAGCCCCCTTTCTGGTTATGTTTTGCAGCTGATTTTTAGGTTAGCTGTTATTAGCTTTTTTTTATAGGGTGCGGGAAATTAATGGCCCCCCCTGCCTGAAAACTCAACAATATTTCATGATCTCCGGATCATATTCTTTTAATGCTGCCAACATTCCGGTACCGAAAGGCATCACCGACTCCTCCGGTTGCACCGATTTATCAGTCAAGCAGGTAACAGCAGAAGGTTTTTCGGGATTATATTGGCTGAACAGTCGCCTGCCCTGGACTTACAAAGATTTCCTGTGGTCAGATAAGGAACACGATGTACTGGTCCTTATGTGGGGAAGCGTTTACAACAGGTCGGAATTTTTAACTTCCACCCAGCCTGGAGAAGAGGTTAATGACCCGCAGCTTGTTGCGCGCCTGTTTGCCAATGAGGGGCCGGACTTTGTAAAGAGACTGAATGGCGATTTTTCCATCTTCTTACTGCGGCCGATGGAAAAGCGGGCTTACCTGTACCGTGACCAGATGGGTATCCGGCCCATGGCATATGCAATCGAATCAGAGATATTGCACTTTTCAACTGACATGGTTGGCTTGTGCATGTCTTTGTCTGCCGACTGCAATATTGACAGAGAATACCTTCTGGGCTATTTCAAATTCATCAACTACACAAAGACACCTGAACGTAAGGTGGTTAAACTTCTTCCGGGTCATTACCTGGAGTTTTTCCCGGGAGGGCATCGCATTAACAGATACTGGGAACCGGAAAAGATAAACCAGGATAAGGCCCTGTCGCATAATCAGATGCTATCTGACCTGAAAGCTCTTCTGCAGGATGCGATAAGCATAAGATGTGACAAACGGTTTAATGCCGGGGCTCATGTAAGCGGTGGCCTGGATTCCGGATATGTGGCAGCACTTGCAAGAAGGGAATTTGCTCATCAACCTGATTTTAAAGGATTCTCCTGGTCGCCTGACGAATTTGACATACCAGAAGGCGCAAGACATGATGAGAGGAAACTGGTTACGGGTACAAGTACGTATGCCGGCATACAGCCTGTCTTTTCCTCGATGAGCAGTAATGAATTTCCCGGGATAGTATCAGCATATGACAAAAATTACGGATTCTTTTCTGAGGATTTCACCCTCAGGCAGGCTGTTGAGTTCAAGATAAACCTGATACTCAGTGGCTGGGGAGGAGATGAGTTTGTAAGCACGGGTGGATGCGCTATAGAAGCAGATCTGCTGCGAAGTCTGAACCTGCGGACCTTCTTCAGACGTAATCCACTCTTCCCAATAAGGAGGTTTGTCAGGGTAATGCTTGCTTGTATCATAAACCCTGCACTGGGATTTTTAGGAAGGGATACCAGAAGATCACTCAGAAATGATACTTGTTATATAAAAAGAAACTTCAAAAAAAGTAACAAAAAAGCGTTGGACAGCTTCTATCTTAATACTTCAAGACGTCAGCTTCATCTTGGCATGCTTCGTTTTTACCACCTTCCAAACAGGTGTGAGGCCTGGGCTGTCAGTGGTTACCGCAAAGGAGTTGAATACCGTTATCCTCTTATGGACATAAGAATAATTGAATACATGCTTAAGGTCCCCTCGAAGTTGCTATGTGTTACAGATCATTATCGCCCTGTCCTCCGACTTATCAGTGAAGGAATTTTGCCTGAAGAGGTTCGCTGGAACAGGTCGAAAAACGATCCGGTTTACTGGAAGTACATGAATGGTTTATATGAGGAAGCCTCCAAAATATTTATGAAAGAAGTTGGAGTGTGGAGGGCAAACCCATACCTGGATTTCGTAGATTTTGATTCGTTGGAGAAAGATATTTCGACTCTCAATACGAATTTTGCTGAAACGGAACGCAGAATTCTAGTCAGGTCGCTGGTTTATCTGAAAGCTATAAATGAGTTCACCGTAAGTTACATGAAGGTTATCCGTGACAGAGGGGCTTAAAAAAACGACAATAGATAAAAATGTAAAAAGACATGCTCAGGTATATACGTAACAGCAAGACAATCTCAGGCAGGCTGGGTGATGAGTTGGTAATGATGGACATTGATCAGGGCAAGTACTTTTCGCTTAATCCTGTGGCAACCCGCATATGGGATCTTCTGGAGAAGCCACTGACAATAGATGAGTTATGTTTGATATTGATGAGTGAGTACAATGTGGAACCGGAGCGTTGCAGGCTTGATGTGAATGAGTATCTGTCCGTAATGGTGAGGATGGGCCTGGTTCAGAATAGTGAGGGTTGAGGGTCTCATTCGACAGTGATATTGATGGCAAACCTTGAGCATGGTGCACAAAGCCAGCGATTTATTTTTTCACTAAAGATTCTTATTAAGCTAAAAATTCTTATTTTAGGACTTTAATATTTGGTTACATATTAAACTACTCTCCACAAGGTTTTTCTCAGGAGATGCGTGGAGGGTTTGTAATAGAAATGGTTATGGAGACAAGAAACAACTCATTCGGAATGGCATTAAAGGTCTTGGCTGTTATTATGACCGGGCTATTGTCAGTACAATTCCTTTCTGCCCAGGCGGACTGGTACAATGAGAACTGGTCTTACCGCCGGGAGGTAGCTGTACCCAATGTTGGCGGAGCTGATCTGACAGAATTCCAGGTGAAGATTACCCTTGACAATAGCTTTGATTTCTCAAAAGCACTTGCTGACGGAAGCGATATCCGTGTTGCAGCTGGTGACGGAACAACATTGATACCTTTCTGGATAGAAGAGTGGATACCCGCCAGCACTGCTGCCACCATTTGGGTAAGGGTACCGTCCATTCCGGTTTCGGATACTGTAGTTTACATATATTACGGTAATCCCACCCCGGCGGCCCCTGGTGAACCGGTTGAGACGCCACCCGTCGGGCCGTTTACAAGGGCAGCCGGGAACCCGATTGTGCCTGCCGGAGCTACAGGCTCCAGCCTGCTTGCAGAGAATATTGTCTATGACCCAATATCGGGCCATTACTGGATGTGTCTGGCAAATTACAGTCAAAGCTGCATTTCATTATGCTGGTCTGACACTCCAACGGATCCGGGTTCATGGACCTGGGGTGGCAATGTGATCACCACATTCAGTATCTTCTATTCAGGGGCACCGCATTTATTGCATCACAACGGCACCTGGTACCTCTTTTATGCTGACAGGCCAAATATCAGGGTTGCAACATCATCAGCAGTTGGCGGGCCTTATACAATTAACCCGACGCCGGCTCTGGTGCCTTCCGGCCCTGCTCCGGCCTGGGATAATTTCCGGGTTGACGAACCATACGTTTTTCAGCGCAATGATGGCAAATGGATCATGATTTATATGGGTGATGCCGGAGATGTAACTGAACAGGTGGGCTATGCGATAGCTGATAATGTCGGGGGACCATATACAGCTTATGAGGGCAACCCGGTAATACGTTTCGGGCCTTCGGGATCATATGATGCCGGAACTGTTGCCGACCCATGGGTTTATGAATATCATGGAACTTATTATGTTGGCTACACTGTAAGCTCAACAAAGAGCTCACCATGGCAGACAGCCCTGGCTACCACGACTGACTGGGTCAACTTCACCAAGATTGGTGTGATACTTCCTGCATCCGGTACTGCCTTTGATGCGGCTAACAGTTTCCGCGGCGCAGTGACAAGAATAGGTGACACGTATGTTTTCTCTTATACAGGCGGTGGTTATGGAATGGGCATCGCGACACAACCTGTGTATTCCGCGCCTGCCCCAGGTGGAGTTGTAAATACTCCGGATGCAGTATTTGATTTTTATGACGGTTTTGACGGAACATCACTTGATATGACGAAATGGAGCCTTACCAACGGATCACTTTCAAATGTTAGTGTTAATGGAGGGTTTGCTACTATCTCGGTATCTTCCAGCTATACAAGAATATCAGGTACCAGTAGTTTTGGAATGAATACTATCGGTGAGACCAGGGCAGCTCATCTTGCTCCAAGGACACTAAATGTAATTGGGGAGGTTGGTTTCGCTTCATCTGATTGGTCAACAGTCCGGATCGTGGATAACTTTACTCTGGGAACAACTTACTGGCAGAGACAGGCTAAGATTGCCCCGAACAGTGATGTGGCTCATCCATTTGCCAATATGGTACAAACTGCAGATGCAAACTGGCATGTATTCAGTGTATTTCGCCAAAGTCCAAATATCGCCGGTTTTCAGATAGATGATAATTCCGTAGAAACGACTACTTCAAATGTTCCAACCTCAGATCTGCCACCATTCCTGATGGCCTATACAGAAAGCGTGGTGAGCAGACTGGATGTTGACTGGACGCGTGTACGGAAATGGGCAGGTGCTGATCCTGTTACCGTAGTCGGTAGCGAGGAGGTTGGAAGCGGGTTGGCCGAAGCCAATTACTGGACCGGGGACCATCCTGTAGACGGGACCGCCTGGTGGTCAGAGCCTCTTAACTGGTCTGAAAACAGTGTGCCTGATATCAACACTGATGTCATTATACCAGACAGGACAAATGATCCCGTACTAGGTGATGATGCATTCTGCCGGAATCTGACTATTAATTCCGGAGCAACACTGACACTTAACGGCTTCCATGTTCTGACCGTCAGCGGAGACTGGACAGCCGATGGATCTTTGTCTACCGCCGGATCCGGGAAAGTCATTTTTAACGGATCAGAGCAAACGATAAGCGGTACTTCTGGCCAATTGTTTTATCATTTGACTATCAGCAGCCCGGGGTCCGTTACGCTGGGGGTAAATGTGCAATTACAAGGAGATCTGACCGTTACTTCAGGTGTTTTTGATATAGGTGCTTACTCTGTCAACAGAACCTCTCCCGGTGGCTTTCTCATTCTGCAAAATGGCTCATCCCTCAGAATCGGAGGCACCGGAGCACTTCCTGCAGGCTACGCGAATTATTCTTTCACCCCTGGAAGCAGGGTTGAGTATTCCGGAGCCAATCAGTCAATAACCGACACATTTTATCCCAATCTTATTCTTTCCGGTTCTGGTATCAAGACTTTTCCGGCAGGAGGTTTGGACGGCAATGGAAACCTGATTATTACCGGAACTGCCAGGGCGCTTTTGCCTAATGGTTCAGAGTCTGATATGGGATCTTTGGTTTTGGGCACATCGGCGGCATTGAGCGGCTCCTACGGGAGCACATCTTCTGCCGCTGCCAATACAGATGATAACCATTTTGCCGTAGGTTACACCGGCATAATCAATCATACTGTCCTATCTGCAGGAAACTGGCTGGGCGGGACAAGCGCTGACTGGAACAATTCCGCCAACTGGGTTGGCGGGATCCCCGGTGCTTCCACAGATGTTGTTATACCAGCTTATGCTGAACACCAGCCGGTTGTAAATCCTGATTCACCTAATGCAACCTGCAGAAATCTTACAATTAATCCAGGCGCATCACTCACAATAAAACCCGGCCAGGCAATGACTGTCAGCGGAGACCTGTCCAACTCCGGAACACTTACAATTGAATCTGCCAGTGTTCTTTCAAGCGGGTCTTTGATCGTTTTATCAGGCAGCAGTACCGGCAATGTTATCTATGATCGCCAGGTGAACACAAGCAATAACCTTTATCACTTCTTTTCTTCACCTGTTGATGCTCCGACATTCCCGACCACTGCAACGGTTTATTCATATGACGAACCGGCGGGTGCATGGATTACAACCACAACCAATGCTAAAGGCAGAGGCTATTCACTTCAAAAGGGGATAACATCACTGAGATTTGAAGGTACGATTGTGACTGCTGATGTAACTGTTGAAGCATCATCACCTTACGCTGACGCGATTATCGGGGGAGTGGCCGGTGAATATGACAACCGCACACCAGCCCCCGGACGTGATTTTGAGGACAACTGGGGAGGAGGAGGATGGAACCTGCTTGGTAATCCTTATACCTCGGCTCTGGATGTGGGATCATTCATAACAGTCAACAGTACGCAGTTTGATCCCAACTACAAGGCTCTGTACCTGTATGACGGGAGCGATTACCGTTATGTATCAAATCCGGTAGGTTCGTGGTTAAGCGGGACAGCCATGAATGAAAACTTCATCCAGGCAGGTCAGGGCTTCTTTGTTCTGGCGATGAATGACGCATCAGAGTTTACTTTCAACAGAACCATGCAGGGACATGACACTGATGTTCTGCTTCTGAAGTCGGCCAGTGCCGGTGAGTCATGGCCCGGGCTCCAGCTTAATTTAAGATCCGGAGATAAAGTCAGCTCCACCCTGGTGGTTTACAATGACAACATGAGCACAGGACTTGATCCCGGGTATGATATCGGTCTGATGAGCTCAGGTTCTGGAGTAGACATATATACAACCCTGGCACTGGCAGACAACGGCGTCAATTTCACCCGTCAGGCACTGCCCGTAACCGGAGCTGACAATTTAAAGGTTGCGGTAGGGATTGACTCTGAAAAGGGAGGCGAGGTTACTTTTTCAGCCGTTACGGTTCCAATAGGAACAAACAGGTTCTGGCTTGAGGACAGGGTCACCGGCACTTTCACTGACCTGACAACCAAAAGCTATACAGTTAACCTTCCGGCAAATACCTATGGGACGGGGAGATTCTTAATAATATCATCTGCCAATACGCCTACTTCGGCCAAACCCGGGGAATTTGCCGATCCCGGTGTGCGGATCTGGATGTCTGACGGTAAACTGATCATAAAGGGCGAATTTGGAGAAAGGTCCCTGTATGAACTGTATGACCTCAACGGCAAAACAATCATGGATGGCAGACTTGAAGGCAATGAGCTGAATATCATTAACCTGCCCGGCAACCTCCATGGTGTTTACGTGGTCAGGGTTATTGACGGACTTAAGGTCACCACCCGAAAAATAGCAGTTCTTTGAAAAACGGGTAAACGTCGATACAGGCCTCCTGGCCTGATCCCGGGATAAGGAATCAATTTGGAAAGGAGAGGATAAGCCCGGGGAGCTTATCCTTTTCCTTTTATTGTTCATCACATATTAGTGTTGATTGGTCATTTTTAGTTTGTTCGACATTCAGCCCTTACATATATTTATGATTTTGACTGGTATTCAGTTGATGATCCTCCAGGCAAATGCTGCAATGAGGATAGAGGGTCATTTTGAGATATAAATTAAAATCGATGAGAGCCTCAAAATCATTTTTAAACATGACATCGGGGATGATTACCCTGCTGTTGCTGCTGTTCTCAGCTCATGACATTGCAGCCCAGAACTGGTATGACAATGACTGGCCGTTCCGAAGGATCGTGAGTGTCCCCAACCCCTCTGGAGCAGACCTGGCGGATTTCCAGGTTCAGATAAATCTGACTGAAGGGTTAAACTTCGAATTCGGCAGGTGTCTGTCCGACGGGAGTGACATTCGCATTGCCTCGGCAGACGGAACAACATTGATTCCGTTCTGGATTGAAGAGTGGACTGCCGGGGTTTCAGCATCAGTATGGATAAAGGTCCCGCTGCTACCTGCATCTGGAACTTCGGTGATGGTTTATTACGGAAATCCCTCACCGGAAATGCCGACACAGGATCCGGTTGAGACACCTCCGGTTGGCCCTTTCACCAGGGCAGTGGGTAATCCTGTTGTTCCGGCCGGGGCAACGGGCACAAGTCTCCTGGCGGAGAATATTGTCTATGACCCGGTTTCGGGTCATTACTGGATGTGCCTTGCAAACTATTCTCAAAGTTGTATCTCGCTCTGCTGGTCTGATACGCCGACTGATCCTTCTTCATGGACATGGGGCGGCAATGTTGTCACCACATTCACGACATTCTATTCAGGAGCACCACATCTCATGTTTCATGACGGACTGTGGTACCTTTTTTACGCTGACAGACCGAATATCGAGGTCGCCACTGCTACAAATATCGAAGGTCCCTATACCATCCAGCCAACTCCGGTATTACAACCTTCGGCTCCGACAGGTGCATGGGATTCATTTCGTGTGGATGAACCATATGTCTTTCAGCGCAATGACGGCAAATGGGTGCTTGTATATATGGGAGACGCAGGCAGCGTAACGGAACAAATCGGCTATGCCACTGCAGATGACATCCTTGGTCCGTATACTCCATATGCCAGCAATCCCTGTCTTGCATTCGGACCTCCCGGGTCATTTGATGCAGGGACAGTGGCAGATCCATGGGTGTATGAATATCATGGGGTATACTATATAGGTTATACTGTAAGTCCGACCAAAACTTCACCATGGTATACGGCCTGTGCCACGACATCAGACTGGGAGGAGTTCACGAAGATTGGCATTATCCTTCCGCTTGGCACAGGCCTGGACGCTGCAAACAGCTTCAGGGGCGCCCTTACCAGGATAGGGGATGAGTATGTGTTTTCATACACCAATGATGGATACCGAATGGCTATTGCCACACAGCCGGTGTATTCCGTACCCGAAAATATGTTCAACAATCCGGATGCGGTATTCGATTTTTATGACGGCTTTGATGACGATGTGCTCAATACATCAAAATGGTCTGTTTCCAACGGTCAGACGTCACAGGCAATGATTGCCGGCGGGATGCTGACCCTGCACTCTCTCAGCACTTCAGGGTATATCCGGATAACCGGCACAACACCATTCGGGATGAATTATATCGGGGAGACCCGGGCCCGGCACCCTGATCAGGGAACCGTGAACATGATAGCCGAGGTGGGTTTTGCAACTACAGACTGGGCAACGGTAAGGATTGTTGATGATTTTATGCTTGGAACCACATACTGGCAGAGGCAGGCGAAACTGTTAGGGCAGACTGATGCTGCAAACCCGTTTTATAATATGGCCCAACAGGCTGACCAGGACTGGCATTTATTCAGGGTATTCAGGGAAGGAACAAACACTGCTGGTTATCAGATTGACGATAATCCCATTGAAACAACCACTGAGAATGTTCCCACGAATAATCTTCCTCCTTTCCTGATGTCATACGGGACAGACAATGATATGCTGGTTGACTGGACCCGGGTACGCAAGTGGGCGGGTTCAGATCCTCTTTTAACAGCTGGGAGCGAGGAACATCATACTACAGAATGGACAGGATCAGTCAGCTCTGACTGGGATGCCGGGTCTAACTGGACAGCTGGTGTTCCCGGGGCAGGAAGTGCAATAATAATTCCGGGAGGGACAAATAGTACTGTATTTGGCGGCAATCTTTCTATAAATCCTTCCGCAATACTGTCACTTGAATCCGGTGGTTCGCTGACTGTTACCGGCGATCTAAGCTGCAACGGCATTCTGACTGTCGGATCAACCCTGGAGACAAGCGGTTCATTGATAGTGAACGGGACCACTACCGGAAACATAACATATAACAGGCAGCTGAAAACAGGTGTTTCGGCAGGAAGTGACTGGCACCTGGCAGCACCGCCGGTTACTTCAAATTCAGAATCCAACACCGGCAAGATTACAGCGACTTACCAATGGTCGGAGCTGACAGGCACATGGACAACAACAGGAATCACCTCTGCCATTGCAGGCCGGGGCTATAATATCCGCCAGGAGACGGGAAGCGACGGGGAGATATCCTTTACCGGGCCATTGGCAAACGGTGATGTTACCGTGGAGGCCTCCTCACCATATGCCGATGCTGTCAGCGGAGACGCCAGCTACTTTACAAGGGCAATAGCTTCAGGCAGGAGCCTCGAAAATCCCGGAGGCAGGGGATGGAACCTGCTAGGCAATCCTTATCCCTCTGCCATTAACGCTTCGGCATTCATCAGTGCAAATTACAGCGCCACACCATCACTGAGCCAGTTTGACCCCAACTATGTAGCCCTGTACCTCTTTGACGGGACAGACAGACAGTACTATTATATTGCCAACTCAACAGGCTGGCCATCAGGAAATGAACTCAGCGAAACACACATCCAGGCAGGTCAGGGTTTCTTCGTCCTTGCCATGAATGACAATTCGGTCTTCCGGTTCACAAAAGCCATGCAGGAACACAGTGCAGCTACAGCTATGCTCAAATCGGGCAGTACAGATGACCCTTGGCCCGGATTGCAGCTTAAGGCAAAACATCCGGGGGGAGAAGTGGTTACCACAGTCGTGTATAACGGTTCCATGACCACCGGTGTTGACCCGGGCTATGATATCGGACTGTTCAAGTCGGGACAGGAGCTGGAGATCTATACCTCACTTGCCCTAAGGGACAACGGGATAAACTATACCCGTCAGGCGCTGCCTCTGTCAGGTGCTGATACTCTGTTCATACCGGTAGGTATTGACTATAAAAAGGGAGGTGAGGTAATTTTTTCTGCCACGACGATACCGGTGGAGGATCGCAGGCTCTGGCTCGAGGACAGGGTTACCGGCATTTTCACCGACCTCAGTCTCAGAAACTACACCGTTACCATACCAGCCAATACATACGGAACAGGCAGGTTTTTCATCATCGCCTCGACAAATACTCCCACATCCATTGACCGGCCTGGAGCTGATGCAGGGGAACTGCGAATCTGGATTTCGGGTGGCAGACTGGTGATCAAAGGGTTGGTTACCGGGGGTTCGCTCTGCGAGCTGTTTGACATCCAGGGAAGGAAACTGATGGAAGAGAGCCTCTCCGATGGCGAACTGAATACTATTGAGCTGCCTGCCGGACTGAGCGGGGTGGTTGTGGTGAAGGTGACAAACGGAAATGTTATTGAAACCAGGAAGCTGGCGATTCATCAGGGCCACAGTTAAATAGATTCTGAGATATACAAACAGGATCAATCCGCACACGAACCTGTTCCGGTAATGCCGTGAATGCGGGGAGTCATCAGACATGAAGTGATAGGACTTGAAAAAGTATCTGTTTATTTTTAAAACCTTCGGGTTGCTTCGTGATCATCAGCCCTGGAAGCTGCTGCTCATACTGCTGCTGACACTGCTGCAGGGTGTGACTTCAGGGTTTTCCATCGTGCTGCTCATACCCCTGCTGCAGCTTCTGAGCATTGGCACAGGCGTGGAACCTGGCGGCATAGCCATGGCCATTCGAAACCTGGCAGAAGCAGCGGGCATTGAGATAACCATCGGAAGCATCCTGGTGGTGTATATTGTGCTGCTTACTTTCAGTGCACTGATACAATACGGGAAAACAGTCCTCGATGCCCGGTACCAGCAGACCTTTATCTACACCCTTCGCCGCAGGCTTTTTCGTAAGATAATCATGGCCGACTGGCAGTTGCTGAACAGTCGCAGCAAGACCAACCATCTGCAGGTGCTGACCCGTGAGGTGCCTAACCTGGCAAGCTATTACTTCTTTTACCTGAGACTCATTACAACGGTCATTATGACCGGTGCCTTTATCATTTATGCGTTACTGATTTCTGCGAGCTTTACCCTGGTTATAATCGGGGTGGGAGCGGTGACCTTCCTTGCCCTGCGAACGTTCCTCAGGAGATCATTCCGGCTGGGTCAGGGGTACGTTGATTCCTACAACAGGCTACTGAAGTATATTGACGACTTCTGGCAGACTGTGAAGATAGCCAAGGTGCACAGCTCGGAGGAGTATTACTCAAGGCGCTTTGACGAGGCAAATATTTCTTTGCTGAACATGGAGTACCTGATGCAGAGAAACTGGTCTTTGCCCCAGCTGATACAACGGGTAACGGGGCTGCTTGTCCTTGTAGGCATTGTATGGGTCGGTTACAGTACCGGATCAATACCGATGGCTTCGTTTGTGATACTGATACTTCTCTTTTCGCGGATCTTCCCCCAGATGATTGCAATGAATACTGATATCAGCATGATCGTTGCCAACGTAGCTTCCGTGAAGCTGGTGATGCAGCTTGATGAGGAATTGCCGGAGCCGCATGAACGAAGCAGGGCCGGGCATATGGCGCTCAGGCTAAGGGAGGGGATAAATATGGAAGGGATTAGCTTTGCCTACCCTGACGGAGAAAAGTTGTTTGAAGGTTTTAGAGCTTACATAAGGGCGCGTGCAATCACGGGCATACTGGGACAATCAGGACGCGGAAAAACCACACTTATTGATCTGATTGCAGGCTTGCAGAGGCCTTCGTCGGGGAGGATTCTCATTGACGGTTTGATGCTGGATGACGAGCTGTTACCCAGGTGGAAGGCAAGCCTGGGTTACCTGCCACAGGATCCGTTCTTCATTGACGGCACACTGAGGGAAAACCTGGTGTGGGACAGCATTGAACGGATGAGAAGTCCGGGTCTCACCGCCGCCGCCGGGAGCAAGATTGATTTAAAGGATGTTGTAGGTGGCAGCGGAGAAATAACAGACGAAGAGATAATGTCTGTGCTTGAACAGGTCAATGCCGCTCACCTGGTCAAGAGGTTCAGGAAGGGGCTGGATGCCTGGCTGGTGAATTACCACACCGCATTTTCAGGCGGCGAGTGCCAGAGGCTGGCACTGGCAAGGGTGCTGCTACGGAGGCCGTCAGTACTGTTGCTTGATGAGGCCACATCTTCTCTGGATGCTGAAAATGAGGCAACTGTAATGGAGGTTCTGGCACGGTTGAAGGAGAGAGTGACGATAGTGTTCGTGACACACCGCGAGTCGGTGACCCGGTGGTTTGATGAGGTGATAACGATCTAAGAATGCTTATCATGGTTTGTCACAGAGCAGTTCAGGGTAAAAACATATTTATTTGCGAATTATGTATATTTGTGAACTGAACATTTGAATTATTATAATGAATAGTTCCAAAAATGTAATTACTGATGTATTACTTTCGATTTACAAAGACCAGGCCTCGGTATACAGGCTGAAGGACATTGCTATGCTTGTCAATGAAACTGATTTCGATTCATTGAACAGCAAGCTCAATTATTACGTCAGAAGCGGAAGGCTTCTCAATCCCCGGAAAGGAATCTACGCAAAGCCGGGTTTTGCTCCTGAAGAGGTCGCCTGCAAGCTATATACACCTTCTTACATCTCATTGCAATATGTTCTTCAGAGGTCGGGGATAATCTTTCAGTATGATTCTGCAGTAACCTCGGTAAGCTATCTGAGCAGGACAGTTGATTTCGGAGGACATACTCTTGTCTACAGGAAACTGAAAGGTTCCGTACTGGTCAATACCCGCGGCATCCTCAGGGAAAAAGGTGTAAATATCGCTACAGCGGAAAGGGCGTTTATTGACCTCTGCTACCTGGAAAGTGATTTGTATTTTGATAACCTGCACCCGCTTAACAGGGAAAAGCTGATTGAACTGCTTCCGGTTTATCAGAATGCAGCCCTGACGAAAAGGATTACAAAATTACTTTTCAATGACTGACCTGAACAGACATAAGTTCCTGCTTGTCCAGATTATTAAGGACATTTACTCTGATCTCGGATTATCCGCATGCCTGGGTTTCAAGGGAGGCACCGCACTTATGTTGTTCCATGATCTGCCCCGGTTTTCAGTGGACCTTGATTTCAATCTTTTGTGTCCCGGCAAGGAAGGAGAGATAAACAGTAAGATAAAAGGATTACTAAACCGTTACGGGACAATTTTTGACGAGGCGTCAAAGTTTCACGGGCATCTTGTTGTTCTGAATTACGGAGCAGGGGAGCGGAAGCTTAAGATTGAGATATCCAACAGGCAGTTTGATGATCACTATGAGATGCGGGAGTTCCTCGGGATAAGCGTCAGGGTTATGATAAAGCCGGATATGTTTGCCCACAAACTGTGTGCCTTGCTTGATCGTCGAACTTTGGCAGGCAGGGATCTTTTTGACTGCTGGTTCTTCATGGTTAACAGGACTCCTCTCAATAAAGAGATAGTTGAATCGAGGATGAAGATGTCTATGGCCATGTATCTTCAGAAATGCATTGACCGGCTGGAGAGTGTCACTGACGGAGCATTATTGAGGGAGATGGGTGAGCTGACGGATAAGGAAATGAAGACTTTTGTTCGCACGAAATTGCGAAGGGAAACAATTGAACTGATGGAACTCTACAGGGAGTTTCCCATATATAGTTGATTATTTTATGATATGGCAAAAAAGATTTATCTGTGCAGTCCGCACATGGGTGGCGGAGAAATGAAGTACGTGAAGGAGGCGTTTGACTCCAACTGGGTGGCTCCGTTGGGGCCGAATGTCGATGCCTTTGAGAGGGAGTTATGCGTTGCCACGGGGGCGAAGCATGTTGCGGCATTGTCTTCAGGAACGGCGGCAATACACCTTTCGCTTATAATGCTGGGGGTGGGGCCGGATGATTATGTCATTGGCACATCATTCACCTTCTCGGCTACTGTTAATCCCATTGCCTACCTTGGGGCGACGCCGGTTCTGATAGACTCTGAGTCAGATACCTGGAACATGGATCCCGGATTGCTGGAAGAAGCAATCCAAAGCCTGAGGTCCCAACACCCTTCGGGCACCGGGATTTCGGCCCGATCAGTAGTCGGGCCTCAATCTGAAGGTCCAGGGCGGTTACCGAAAGCAATCATAGTGGCTCATTTGTACGGGATGCCGGCGAGGATGAAGGAGATCATGGCAGTGGCGGACAAGTATGGGATTCCTGTGGTTGAGGATGCAGCCGAGGCGCTGGGGTCGGAGTATATGGGCCGGAGAGTTGGCTGTAACAGCAAGTTCGGAATACTGTCGTTCAACGGCAACAAGATAATCACCACCAGCGGCGGTGGGGCTCTTATTTCCGATGATGAGGCGCTTATTGCCCGGGCACGGTTCCTTGCAACGCAGGCGCGTGACCCGGCGCCTCACTACCAGCACAGTGTAATAGGCTACAATTACCGCATGAGCAATGTTGTGGCCGGAGTGGGGCGCGGGCAGCTCGAGGTGCTTGACCTCCGTGTACGCCAGCACCGTGAGCTCAACCAGTGGTACCGCGAGCTGCTAAAGGATGTTCCGGGGGTTACCTTCCAGTCGGAGCCTTCTCCGGACTTTTATTCAAATTTCTGGCTGACATGCATAGTGATTGATCCTGCCGTGGCGGGGACTGACCGCGAAAAACTCCGCCTTGCGTTTGAGGCGGCAAATATCGAGTCGCGCCCACTCTGGAAGCCGATGCACCTGCAGCCGGTTTTTGCAGGTTGTCCGGCTTATGTTAATGGTACTTCGGAGAAGCTCTTTGAGAACGGCCTCTGCCTGCCCAGCGGGTCCAATATAGACGATGAAGGACGAGAGAGGATAGCGGAGGTGCTGAAGAGAGAGTTCGGGATTTAGCAGGCAGTCAGATTCAGGCGCAGATTGCGCAACTCTCAAGAATCGACAATATTTGACAGAAAGCATTTTTGCTGTCAAATTAAGGCCAGGAAAACCAAAAACATCTTAATTCATATGCCAAAAAAAGTTTTCGTCAGCGGATGTTTTGATATGCTCCATTCGGGTCATGTGGCCTTTTTCGAGGAGGCGGCCACGCATGGCGACCTTTATGTGGGTATCGGCTCTGACCGCACCATCAGTGATCTGAAGGGCCGCCGCACTGTCAACGGCGAGCGTGAGAGACTCTATATGATCCGGTCGCTGAAATATGTTAAGGATGCCTGGATCAACAAGGGTTCCGGACTGCTGGATTTTGAGGAGGAACTCCGGGAGCTGCGGCCTGAAATCTTTTTTATCAATGAGGACGGCTATACTCCTGACAAGAAAAGGCTCTGCGATGAGCTGGGAATTGAGCTGGTGGTGAGCAGAAGGGTGCCGGTGAACGGTCTGCCTCCACGGTCTACCACAGCGCTGCGGAGCGAGTGCCGAATACCCTACAGACTTGATCTTGCCGGAGGTTGGCTTGACCAGCCATACGTTTCCAAATTCTGGCCGGGGGCAGTGCTTACGATCTCGATTGAGCCCGACCTGGAGTTCAATGACCGCAGCGGGATGTCGAGCTCCACACGGAAGAAGGCAGTGGAGTTATGGCATACGGATATACCAGAAAGTGATCCGGGTTTGCTGGCACGGACACTCTTCTGCCTGGAGAATCCTCCGGGGACAACGTATGTAAGTGGTTCGCAGGATGCAATAGGGATAGTCTTTCCGGGACTGAACCGCCTTGATTACGCTTCCGGGGAGTACTGGCCGGAGAAGATAACACCTGTGAATGATCCGGAGGTGCTTGACTTCATCGAGCAGCACCTGTGGTTCATCACGTTACCGCCGCGGGACGGGAGCTTCAATGTGCTGGATAAGACCAATATCACAGTTGATGGCGCACGTGCACTGGCGGAGGCTGCAGACGGAGTATGGGAGGCCCTGCTGGCAAAGGATATCAACGCTTTTGGCCGGTGGTACCTGGCTTCATTTGAGGCCCAGGTGGCAATGTTCCCGCTGATGAAAAGCAGGGTGGTGAGTGATACCATTGATCAGTATCGTGACAAGGCGCTGGGGTGGAAGCTCGCAGGCGCCGGTGGTGGCGGTTACCTGGCGCTGGTCTCCGATCGCCCGGTTGAGAATGCTATCCGCATCCGAATAAGGAGGGAGCGGCCGGTTTAGGTCAGCCGGAAATCCGGCTGCAGAATTACTGCAGACCAGCCGGATTTGACCTTTGGTATAGTTCGGACATTAATTGAAATAATACTGTTTTGCTGTAATGAAAAAACTCTTCATAGTTTTCCTGGTTCAGCTGATAACCGGCGGATTGGCTTTTTCCCAGGGGCTGTATTTTAAGCTGTTCCCCGGCTATAACCTCTCCGTCTCCAGGCAGCAGATGCCTGATTACCTGACGCACGAGGTGATGATGCCTAGTGGTTCAGGATTCGGAAGACAGAATGTAAACCTCAATGACCCTGAATTCTCCATCGCCTCCGGGGTCAACCTCAGGGCCGCGGCAGGATACACAATCAACGACCTCCTCTCGGTGGAACTGAGATTCTCCGGATTGGAACTGAGATTCTCCGGATTTGGCAATACCCGTAAACATTTCGAGGCTGCCAGCCAGGGCCTTAACGGAGAATCCGAATGGGATTTCCGGAGCTTAAGCGTAATGCCGGCAATCGTGTTTGGCAGAACAGTCAATAAAACGTCAATGAACATCTATGCGTTTTCCGGTATCGGGGCAGCTGATCTCGGGGTGACAACGATCTTCAGTAATGACCGCCGCACGATTGAGTTTGACCGTGCACCGTTGTTCTCGTGGGGCTTCGGGCTGGAGTTCTGCTATGCCCTCTCGGGGAAGTTAAGCCTGTTTGCAGATGCCGGCATCAGCAGCTCGTACTACAGTCCCG
>JALONR010000018.1 GCA_025454815.1 Bacteroidales bacterium
CTTGCCGTCTCCGTAAAAGCCCGGATACTGAAGAGTCTCCCCGCCTGCAATGAAGTAATCCCATGCTGACCTTATTTTTTCTGGGTCAGCATCTGCCAGCTTGACGGTACCGTTCCTGACAAGTTCCACCCATTCTGTCTCCTTCCTGAGCACGATGCATGGCCGGGAGAAAAAATGACTCTCTTTCTGCACCCCTCCGGAGTCGGTAATTATCAGCCTTGCCCTCTTTTCAAGAAGTATCATTTCAAGGAAGGAGACCGGGGGCACCATCCTGATCAACCGATGGTCAGACAGGCTTGCATACAGTTCAGGTGCGCGGTTGCGAAGGGCAATCATGGTGCGGGGATGAAGCGGCATAACCATGGGTATGGAGTTGGCTTCCGACAGCTCCTTCATGGTGCTGAAGATTGCAGTGAGCCTGACAGGATCATCGGTATTGGAATCACGGTGAATGGTCACCAGGACAAACTCCTTTTCCGCAAGTCCCAGGCCGGCAAGGAAGTCCTGCTTCTTCCTTTCTGCCAGGTCTGCATAGAATAGAGAGTTGTCATACATAATGTCACCGGTAAGGAATACCCTCGGGTTGTTGATGGAGTATGGCGCCAGGTTCTCAGGACGAAATCCTTCTGACATCAGATTCTTGAAGGCAGCATTGGTTGGTGCTATCAGCAGTGTTGAGGCGTGGTCAGCCATGATGCGGTTGATCTCTTCAGGCATCGATTTGTTGAATGATCTCATACCGGCTTCAATGTGCACCACAGGGAAATGCTGCTTTGATGCAGCCAGGGCGGCGGCAAGCGTCGAGTTGGTGTCACCGTAGATCACCACACAGTCAGGCTTCTCATTGAGGATAACATCCTCAAGCCGCTCCATGATCATTCCTGTCTGCCTCCCGTGTCTCCCTGACCCTACCTGGAGGTTATGGTCAGGTTTCCTTATCTCCAGTTCATCGAAAAAAACTTCAGAGAGTTCCCTGTCATAATGCTGACCGGTGTGTACAACAACCTCCTCAATGTCTTCCGAAAACTCTCCCGCTATTGCCCTGCTTATGGCGGAGGCCTTTATTATCTGAGGCCTCGCGCCGACAATGTTCAGAATCTTCAGTTTTCTCATTATTTAGCGTAGTTAACTGCCCTTGTCTCCCTGATAACGGTGATCTTGATCTGACCGGGATAGGTCATCTCATTCTGGATCTTGCGCGCTATCTCGAAAGAGAGGTTTTCAGTATCCTTGTCAGATACCTTGTCAGCTCCCACGATAACCCTCAGCTCTCTTCCTGCCTGTATTGCATATGTTTTGGTCACACCCGGATAAGAGAGAGCAACCGATTCCAGTTCATTAAGCCTTTTGATATATGATTCAATTACCTCACGCCTTGCCCCGGGACGCGCTCCCGAGATGGCATCGCAGACCTGGACTATAGGTGCGATGAGAGTGGTCATTTCCGTTTCGTCATGATGTGACCCTATGGCATTGATCACCTCCGGTTTCTCCTTGTATTTCTCTGCCAGCTTCATGCCAAGCACAGCATGCGGAAGCTCCGGCTCATCATCAGGCACCTTGCCTATGTCATGCAACAGCCCTGCCCTCTTTGCCAGCTTCGGGTTCAGACCCAGTTCGGCAGCCATGATCGATGCCAGGTTGGCTACTTCACGGGAGTGCTGAAGAAGGTTCTGGCCGTATGATGAACGGTATTTCATCTTCCCCACCAGCCTGATCAGCTCCGGATGAAGACCGTGAATGCCAAGGTCAATGGTAGTGCGCTTGCCTATCTCAACGATCTCCTCCTCAACCTGTTTGCGGGTTTTTTCAACAATCTCCTCTATTCGTGCCGGATGAATACGGCCATCGGTAACCAGCTGGTGCAGTGCCAGCCGGGCTATCTCACGCCTGACAGGATCAAATCCTGACAATACTATTGCTTCCGGAGTATCATCAACAATAATCTCCACACCGGTGGCAGCCTCGAGGGCCCTTATATTCCTTCCTTCACGGCCGATGATGCGTCCCTTGATCTCATCAGAGTCGATATGGAACACTGTAATGGCATTCTCAATTGCCGTTTCAGCGGCAACACGCTGTATTGCCATCAGAACGATCCGCTTGGCCTCCTTTGTAGCGGTCATTTTGGCATCATCCAGTATCTCATTTACATAAGACATGGCGTCTGTGCGGGCCTCCTCCTTCAGTGAGTCGATCAGCTGGTTCTTGGCCTCTTCTGCTGAAAGGCCGGAGAGAGCCTCGAGCTGTTCAACCTGCTGACGATGCAGTTTTGCCACCTCTTCTGACTTTTTGTCGAGAAGCTCCATCTGCTGGGTCAGATTATCACGTATGGCATCCACCTCATTTTTCCTCCGCTGGGTCTCTTCAAGCCTCTGCGAAAGGGTGAGCTCTTTCTGCTTTATCCTGTTCTCAGCCTGCGCTATACGGTTGTTGCGCTCGTTGATAACCTTTTCATGCTCAGCCTTGAGCTGCAGAAACCTCTCCTTGGCCTGGAGAATCTTCTCCTTCTTGATGACCTCGGCTTCGGTTTCTGCCTCTGAAACTATTTTTTTCCTCCTGTTCCGCAGCATCAGTTGCCAGACGTAAAATGACAACACTGATCCTGCTATAAGGGCTGCCCCGCCGATGGCGAGACAGATCCCTGCTGATATCTGTGCTATAATCATAGGTTTAAATTGTTAATATAAAAAAACCCGCAGAGTTCCTCCAACTTTTAAAAAACCCCATATCTACATGGCTGGAGCGGCCGTTATGCTTCGGGCTTCCTCTGCCACGCGTCAGCGTGGTCCCGGCGAACCGGGCTGAGGCCTGTCCTAGACAAACCAAGACCTTCTCCAAAGTAAAAACTGTTGAGTTTCCAAAACGAATAGAGAAACAATGCGGGCAATATCCTGCTATTTTAAAGAACGCGTATCTATCTTTTTGACAGACTGAGGTTGATCTTTTCCGCCAGCTCCTTCAACCCTTCCTCCAGGGTTCTGTCATCCTCCTTCTCCTCTATCTCAATGAGCCTGATAACGTACTGGAGTGCTGCCATCGCCAGGAAATCCTGAGTGTCCTTGTCAACATAGCGCTGCTTGTATTGCAGCACCTTCTCATTGATCAGCCTGGCCGCCTTCCGGATACGCTCCTCATTCTCACTCTCAACCTTCAACGGATAATACCTGTCGGCCACATTAACCCGGATCGAAAGCTTATCATCCATTGTTATATAATTATCTGTCTAAAAGAGCAATACATTTATCTATCTCCCGCACAAGTTCACTCACTCTCCTCTTCGCCGTTACGGCATCCTCCCCGCTCCCAAGGATCGCTCCCGAGAACTTAGCTCTTTCGTATCTTGCCTGAAGCTCCTTTACTTCTTCGCTTTTTTCTGCCAGCTGCCTTCTGACATCTGACAATTCGTTTCTTAAACCGGCTGCCAGCTCAACCAGCTTGTCATGCTCCGACAACAGCTCTTCAACCGATCTGCGGAGCAAAAGATACTCCTCATATCCCTTTGCATTCATGGCTGACAACTATATTACAAAAGTAACATTTCTTTTGCTCTTTTCAAAAAAAGAGCCGATTAAGTTTGCTCTTTGCAGGCAGAACTTTAGATTTGTAAATCTGATACCGCCATGAACAAAAAGACAATCCTCTTCTCCATTGCTATAACAGTAACAACTGTCATTGGTTCACAACCATCAGGAAATGTATCCTTCATGAGTCCGATGCGTGAGACCCCTTCACTATCAGCCAGTTTTGCCGAGCTGAGGGCAGATCACTTCCACTCAGGCATCGACTACCGCACCGGAGGTGCACAGGGTAAGGATGTGCTTGCAATTGATGAGGGATTTATTTACAGGATTGCGGTCAGCCCGACAGGATTCGGAAAAACCCTCTATGTCAGGCACCCTTCCGGATACTCTTCTGTATATGCACACCTGCGGAGCTTCCGCTCAGATATAGAGGAGTACGTTAAGCAAAACCAGTACAGCCAGAAAAGCTTCAGCGTCTCCCTGTTCCCGCAGAGAAACCAGTTCAGGGTTGAACGGGGTGAGGTGATTGCATGGTCAGGCAACTCAGGCAGTTCATCGGGGCCACATCTTCATTTCGAGCTCCGTGATTCAGCCAGCGAAGACCCCGTCAATCCACTCCTGTTTGATTTTGGCATCAGTGACCGTATGAGGCCGGTAATTGACAGGGTGATACTTTACCCTCTCACCCGCAGAGCCAGCGTAAATAGAAACCATGGCAATGCTGCCTACCGGACCGTACCCTCAAATGGGTCATACGGCATCTCTGCAGCCCCAATACCTGTCGTTTACGGGGAAGTGGGCCTGGGAATCAGATGCTGGGATACCTTTGACAACAGCTCCAACAGGTGCGGGATCTATTCCATTGAACTTTTTGCAGACGGACTAAAGGTTTTCAGTTTCACAGCCGACCGCTTCTCCTATAGTGAGACCAGGTACATAAATGCCCATATTGACTATGCCGCCAGGGCAACATCAGGTGAGTACATACACAGGCTGCACATTCAACCCGGCGACAGGCTTTCAATGTATGACGGACATGTAGGGCGAGGAGTCCTGAAGTTCAATGATGACCGCGAACATGATATAAAAATAGTGGTGACCGACACGCAGAACAACAGGTCGTGGGTAACCTTCAGGGTAAAATCACTGTCTGAACCACCGGTACCCCCGGAAGAGGTTAAGTGCAGCAAAGTGTTGCCATGGGGCAGAGCATCAGATTTCACGGCTGACGGGATAAGGATTCATTTCCCGGCCGGCTCATTCTATGATACGGTATGGTTTAATCACAATACCAGGAAAAGTACGGATGGGTTTCTGTCGGCGGTCCACTCGGTGCATGATGAGACCGTGGCGGTTCATGACAGATTCCGGCTCTCAGTCAGGCCTGACACTGTGATTCCGGGGCTCGAAAATAAACTCTGCCTGGCCAGGATAAACAACAGGGGAAACATTTCATATGCAGGCGGCAAGTACAGCTATGGTTTTGTCAGCGGGGAGATGAACACCCTGGGTGATTACGCTGTCACCCTTGACACGGTACCCCCATCTGTAAAACTATCCTTTGCCACCGGAGCTAACCTGTCTGGCAGGTCACAGTTCACTGCCACAATCCGTGACGATTTTTCCGGGATCAGAAGCTATGAGTTGCTCATTGACGGTGAGTGGACACTCGCAGAGTATGACGCAAAGAATAATCTGCTTATCTGCAGGCCGGAAAAGTCACGGCTAAAGGAAAACACCCTCCACCGGCTGCAGCTGGAAGTGACGGACAACCTCGGCAACATCACAGTCACCAACACCGAATTCACCTGGTAGCATTCAGGGCTCTGAAACACCGTAAAGGCATTACCGGTACAGATATTAGAGGTACAGGAATTACCTGTTCAGCTTTTTCTGTCAAACCGCCAACACACGGATAAACTCCCGGCAACAAGCGGATGAACTCACGGCAACAAGCGGATGAGTTCCCGGCAACAAGCGGATGAACTCACGGCAACAAGCGGATGAGCTCACGGCAACAAGCGGGTAATCCCCCGGCAACAGCTTATCAGAAGAGTTTCTCAGGATACATTCCCTGGTCAACCATCTTCCTGATGCTTTCAACCACAAAAGGCTTGTCCTCCCTGTATGTGACGCCAAACCAGCGGGCATTGCTGCGGAGTATCTGTATGGTGATCTCCTTGAGGAAGTTGCTGAACTCAATGTTCAGGTATTTGTAGACAGAGGGTTTAAAGCCGAAGAGGTTCATTGAGACTATCTCGTCACCTGTATACTGGTTAACGTTCCCGGCAGCGTCCGGGGCAAAAACACCGTCAGGTCTCTTTTCAATGCCCCGGGTCTCAACTATGTTCTGAAGGAAACCGTCATCACTGACCCGGCATATGCCACGGTTGACATGACCATGATCAGAAAGGGTGTTTCCGAGACGGTAACCTACAATGCAATAATTCGTATCACTGGTATCCTCCGTGAGGAACTTATGCAGTACCTTAAAGGCATCATATCCGTAGTAGTCATCAGCATTTATCACTCCAAACGGTTCATGTATCTTGGGTTCCGTAACCAGAATGGCATGGCTTGTTCCCCAGGGCTTCTGACGCCCTTCGGGAACAGTGTACCCGGCAGGAAGATTTCCAAGTTCCTGAAATACATAGTCAATCTCAATGACATCCTTCAGTCTCTTTATAAATGTCTCTTTGAACTGCTCCTCGATATCACGCCGTATCACAAACACCACCTTGCCAAACCCGGCCCTTTTTGCATCATAAATTGAATAATCAATGATTGTTTCGCCGGAGGGTCCAACCTGGTCAAGCTGCTTGTTTCCGCCGTACCTGCTGCCCATACCGGCAGCCAGTACCATAAGTGTCGGTTTCATCATATTATTGTTTTAGATCACACAATATTATCTAAATATTGTGTACTTTCAAAGCCTCATTGAAAAGAATTGTCCCTTGTTGTGGAAATATGTGCTGACTCCGTTGAGTCAGCCACAATTGCCGAGGCTGCGGGAGCCGGAAGGATAGAGTTGTGTTCAGCCCTGGCCGAGGGGGGTGTCACTCCCAGTGCCGGGCTGATTGAGGCAGTCCGCCGCGAAACAAACATCAGACTGCATGTCCTGATCAGGCCGCGCAGCGGCGATTTCCTGTACAACGATTCCGAATTCAGCGTGATGAGGCGTGACATCGACACTGCAGGAGAGTGCGGGGCAGATGGTATTGTAACGGGTATTCTTCGAAGTGATGGCACCATTGACGTGGAACGGACCGCTCTCCTGGCTGAATACGCGGCACCTATGACCCTTACCTTCCACAGGGCTTTTGACCTGTGCCGCGATCCTAAAAAAGGACTTGAGGATATTATTTCCTCAGGCGCATCAAGAGTGCTTACCTCGGGACAGGCAAAGAATGCCATCGAGGGTGCCCCTCTCATCAGAAGCATGATATCTGATGCTGCCGGACGGATCATCATTATGCCCGGAGGAGGAATTGATGAATACAATATAGCAATGCTGGCAACCGGTACAGGTGCAACCGAATACCACCTCTCGGGCCGGAAACAAAGGGAAAGTATGATGAGATTCCGGAGAAAAGGGATCTTCATGGGAGACCCGAGACTGCAGTCAGAATATACCCTAAAAAGCGCCGATGCCGAAAGAATCAGTTCCGTAATTATGATTCTCAGGGGTATTGTAATTTAATTAAAGATATTATTTTTGAGACCTGCCGGTCCGGAGTAAACAAGAACCCTCCCGGCATGTAATTATAATTCTGTAACTTAATTCAGACAGTAAATATGAAGAAGATCACCTCATTAATGCTGAGCCTCATTCTCTTGATGTTCCTGATATCAGAGAAGAGCCATGCATGTACCAACTTCCTTATCACCAAAGGAGCCTCCAGAGACGGCTCCACGATGATCTCCTATTCGGCTGACTCACATGTCCTTTACGGCGAGCTCTATTACTGGCCGGCAATGAAGTACAAGCCCGGAACAATGGTTGATGTATACGAATGGGACTCGGGCAAATTCCTGGGTACCATTGAACAGGCAGCTGCCACCTATTCGGTGGTGGGCAACATCAACCAGCACCAGCTGGCCATAGGAGAAACCACCTACGGCGGCCGTGGCGAACTTCACAATCCTGACGGGATAATTGACTACGGAAGCCTTATTTACCTGACTTTGCAGAGAGCAAGGAACGCCAGGGAAGCTATCCACACAATTGTCACACTTACAGAAAAATACGGCTATTGCAGCTCGGGAGAATCGTTCTCAATAGCTGACCCCAATGAGGTCTGGATCATGGAGATGATCGGCAAGGGCCCCGGCAGGAAAGGTATGGCATTTGTTGCCCGCAGGATCCCTGACGGATACATATCGGGCCATGCCAACCAGGCAAGGATCCAGACATTCCCCCTGGCCAATGGCACCACCTCAATAACTTCCGCTGAACTCGACAAGGTATTCAACCCCGAGGTCGAAACAGTCTATGCTGCCGACGTTGTGGATGTTGCAAGGGGATTCGGATGGTACGACGGCACTGATGCCGGCTTCAGCTTCAGCGATGTATACGCACCTGTAGACTTCAGCGGCGCACGGTTCTGCGATGCACGCGTATGGTCGGGATTCAACAAGGTGAACAGCACAATGGGTGACTATCTCAACTATGCATTGGGTTATGACCTTGAAAACAGGATGCCCCTCTGGATCAAGCCTGACAATAAACTCAGCATCGAAGACGCAATTGGACTTATGAGGGACTATTATCAGAATACCCCGATTGACATGACAAAAGACGTTGGTGCAGGTCCTTACGCAAATACTGTAAGATGGAGACCCATGACCTGGAAGGTTGACGGAAAGACTTATGTCCATGAAAGGGCCATTTCAACCCAGCAGACAGGCTTTTCTTTCGTCACCCAGAGCCGTTCATGGCTTCCTGACCCGGTGGGCGGAATCATATGGTTCGGCGTGGATGACACATACTACACGGTATATACACCCATGTATTGCGGCATGACTGACATACCCCAGGCATTCAGGCCAGGTAACGGTGACATAATGACCTACAGCGAAAATGCTGCATTCTGGGTCTTCAATGAAGTCACAAACTTCGTCTATAGCCGCGCCAGCGTTATGACACCTGAACTGCAGGCGAAGCAAAAGGAACTTGAGCAGAAATATATCAGGGAGACGGCAGATATAGATGCGAAGGCTGCCGAACTCTTTAACAGCACTGCCAAAGGAGCCGCAAAAAAGGGAACCGACATGATAACAGCTTACTCTGTCAATGCCGGCAACAATACGGTAAAGGAATGGAGGGAGTTGTATAAATTCCTCTTTACCAAATACATGGATGGGAACATCAAGACCCGCAGACCGGTTCCCGAAGGATACAAATACGTGGCCCCGGAGGTTAAGCAACCAGGCTATCCGCAGGACTGGCTGATGAGGATTGTCATCGACGCCGGTGACAAGCTGAAGATGCCGGATGGCGCAGGTCACTGATCTTTACTGCAATTGCAATAAATTATTTGCAGATAATAAAAAAATATTTGTACCTTTGCGACCTGTTTTAAAGAAGTAAAGATCACATTAATAATATTTGCGCGATGGACTTAATGAAAGTAGTTGAAAAGGAGTTCGCCTCAGGAACCGAGTTTCCGAAATTCAGGGCAGGTGACACTGTAACGGTACACTATAAAATCAAGGAAGGGAACAAGGAGAGGATACAGCAGTACCGTGGTGTTGTTATCCAGAGGTCAGGAGGAAACGGAATGACTGCTACCTTCACTGTCCGCAAGATGTCAGGAAACATAGGTGTTGAAAGGATTTTCCCGGTTGCATCACCCTTCATTGACAAGGTAGAGGTCAACAAGTACGGAAAAGTGCGCAGGGCGCGTATTTTCTACCTCAGGAACCTCACCGGCAAGAAGGCCCGTATCAGGGAAAAGATCTTCTAGTCCGCCTCAACAATTAATAAAGGAGCTGCCCTCGCGGGCGGCTCTTTTTTTTTCGCACATGCCCATTTGTGCTGATGACCGGGAAACTGTTATTTGACCCGGGAAAGGGTTCAATTCTTATAGCCGGAATAAAAAAAAGGGGCGCACCGGAGCGCCCCCTTCAAGAATAAAGGTTGTCAAACCATCAATTTCTGGACTAGTACACTGTATTCTGCGGGTTCCAGTTGCACCATCCGGATGTCCAGTTCGTCGTTCCGAATGCACCCCTGTATGTGGTTGGGGTAAAGAAGGTATCGGTGAGCCTGCTGTTGGTGAATGAGGCTCCTGACAGCAGCGGAGAACCCGCCGCAGGAAGCAGACTGGGAGAAGTAAGTGAGATGAAACCTGAACCGATAATATCGGGAATCGTCAGGTTATCAATATTGTTTCTTGCAGCAGCGGTAAAGTATGCCTGGTGCTGGGCTACGGTATAGGGTACTGCAACAGTACCGGTCTTCTCCACATAATTGACCGTCATTCCTGCAAGAATGACATTTTCAAGCTGTAACTCATTCTGGTCTGCGCGGGTGGGAGAATTACCCTTCTGGCCGTCAATGGAAAGACCCTGCGGGAATCCGGCGAAGACAGAATTGTAGATTGAGGTCATTGTTCCTCTCCTGAGGTGCATTGCCTTTTCATGCTTTGTTTCGGCTGGCAGCGTTGCCGACACTGTAAGAGGACCGAGGGCCGTAACATTTGAGAACACCGGGGATGTAACGGGTGTAAGAAGAGATCCGTCAGCATCATTGTCGCTTTCAAATGCATTGGAGCCCGACTGGTCTGATTTCAGGGGATCCTGGATAATAAGACCGAACTGTATCTTTCCGCTGAAGCCGTTGTCAGTGTCAAAGCCATCATCAAGACCACCAAGGGCTACCAGGTACTTCATGTTTACATTTCCCCCGAACCACTCAAAGGAGTCATCACCCGAATATGATACCTGTATATGGTCAATTACAGTGGCTTTGCCAACGGAATAGAGAGTCAAACCGTTGATCTCGCTGTTTGATGTGGAAGTGAGCGGAATGCCCGGGAATTCAATCCTGACATACTGCAGCACACCTGAGTTGTCATTATCATCAGTGCCGCCATATTTTGATCCTATGCCGCCTTCGGCAATGCCAACACCTTCACCTTCATCATGCTTGTTCGTTTTTGCCCTGCCGCATAGTACCAGTCCGCCCCAGTCGCCCGTGGCCCTCTGCCCTGCCGGCTTATCCGAGGTGAAAACAATAGGTTTCTCAAGGGTGCCTGCAGCCATTATCTTTGAACCTCTCTCAATAATCAGGGTTGCCTTTGTGTTGCTGACTCCCTTGATTATTGTTCCTGGCTCAATGGTAAGCGTGGCATTGTTCTTCACATAAACGAACCCTGAGAGGTGATACTTCGCCTGTGCATACCACCTGGTGTCAGTGGTTATGTCACCGGTAACGGTGATGACCTGGCCGGTGGAAGGAACCACCGTCACCTCACATGTTGCAGTGAACAAAGGATTGTCATCGGATGTGGCGGTAATGGTGGCGGTTCCGAGTGAAACACCCGTGACCACACCTTCACTTACCGTAGCTACGGCAACGTCACTTGAGGACCATGCAATTCCGGTGTTTGTAGCGTCAAGGGGGTCTATAACAGGTGTAAGTGTCACTGTCGCGCCAACCTGTACGGTGGCCTCCTGCTTATCAAGCGAGACTGAGGTGACCGGCACCTCCTTCTCACAGGAGACGATTGCCATTATGGCAATGCCAAGGGTCATGATGTGCCCGGCATTTAAAAGAACTTTTGATTTCATAAACATTGTTTAATTGATTTTAATTTGTATTTGTCAGATTTTCATTGATATTCCGATAGAAAACTGTCTTCCCGGATAGTAAGACCTGGTATTCTGGGTCCTGTCAAACAACCTGGATCCGTCACCGCCGTAATATGCCATGTCAACCAATGCATTGACGCGCTGCTGAAAGACCACCTTCTCGCCAAAAAGGTCCTTTATTCCGGCTTTGATTTCAAACCTCTCTCCCACCTTTTTGCTTACAGACAGATCAGCCTCATTTCGCGGCATCTCGTAAATGTCAGGAATGCTCTCCCATTCATTTGGTGAAGGCCTGCCAACTGCAATTATCCTTTTCCCTATCCTGTTGTATACCAGGCTGGCCATGAAGCCACGGTCAATGTCCTGCCAGAAGAGACCGAAATTGACAATGTAAGGCGATTGTCCCTGCAGGGGTCTGTCAAAAGCCACAGAGCTCTTAATAAGTGAAAGATTGACCACTGCTGTAAGTTTCTCAAGCCTGTCGGTTATAAATCCAAGATTCTTTCGTGCTTCAGTCTCAAGACCGAAACTGTAGGCCGAGCTGATATTGTCAAACGAGAACTGGGTAGGGTTGTTTCCCCTGATCGCGACTTCAATGGGATTGGTAAAATGCTTGAAGAAAATACCGGCATTGAATGTTTCATTGTTACCGGGATAGAGCTCATAACGGAGATCGAAGTTATGAATGTATGCCTGTTTAATATCCTCATTACCGTAGATGCCGGCATTCTGATCAAAGTCAACAAAATAGAAAGGCGCCATCTCCCTGAACTCAGGGCGGTTAACAGACATCCCATAGGTAAGGCGGACAAGGCTGGAGGAAGAAAGGTTCCATGCAAGGTTGGCAGACGGAAACAGGTTGACTGTATCACGGACAACATTTACCGGTATGGTAGTTCCCTGCCTGTAACTGTCAAGTTCCTGCCTGTCCTTCTCAACTCTAAGACCCACTGAGAGGTCAGCTCTGTGACTGAACCTGAGTCTCAGACTGGCATAAGCGGCCAGAATACCAGCAGAAGCGCTATAGGAGTCAGAGAGGGACGTAATCTCCTTAAGTCTTAATCCATCGGTCAGGTTGATATTTTCTGGTGCAAAGATTTCCTGTACCGGAAGAGATGTGGCCGAGAACGGTGATGTATCATCTGAGATCGCATAACCGAAATTGCGGGCATTAAAGCTCCGGTCCCTGGTTTCAGCAAAAATTCCGGTTTTGATCTCAGCCCCGACGGATGTGCCGAGGGCGAACTTATGAAAGAAATTCATCATACCGGAAAGATTCGTTTCATCAAGTCCAAGCCACATCCTTGACACTGACGAAAGATCAGGGTTGTTGCCGAAGAGCAGGATATAGGGTGATGTCTCACCATCATTGCTTATATACCTGTACCTGCGGATATCCGGTTCGCTCCTTGAGGAAATGGAATAACCTGCCGTAAAATCTATAACGGTTTTACCTTCACTGAACATCTGCTCCATTCCCAGCTGCCCGGAATAAATAAGTCTGTTGGTATATTTGTTTTCCCCGGAGCGGACCGACCTGCCGTTATTGTACCAGTCGCGTCCCTCCCTCATTGTTACACCTGATCCGGATGTACTGGTAAAGAAGTTCCTGAATTCAGCCTTCATCCCCTGTAACGGATAAACGGTCCAGTTATGCATCAGGCCAATCCTCGCGGAAGCTTTGTACTGCAGATCGGTAAACTCGTCAAGTATCCCCGGGGTATCATATGCATAATTATATATGGAATAACTATTATTCATCGCCTTCCTGAAAGTGTTTGAATAACTGTAGGTGAAGGAGGTGACGTTTCCTGCAATGAATTTTCCCTTTTCATATCTCCTGGTCATGCCAAGTGAAAACTTCTGGTCAGGTAACGCTGTTGAGGAGATTGCATCCCATGAATTATTAAGGCTTCGCCCAAGTTCGGTAACCCTCTCCCTTATAGCCGGGTTGGTGGCACTCTCATATGTATCCAGATGTGCCGGCATGGCATCAGGCAGTTCCCTGTGCTTCACCCCTGCTGTAAGCCAGTCGGTGTTGCCCCCCTTATCCTTCATGAAGTTCTCAAAAGTGGCATACTGCCTCAGTGAGGTGCCGTAGGATACCGAAAAACCATTCCCTGATGGTATTCCCGTGGTCGAGATCTTAATAAAGCCTCCGGAATAGTCTGAAGGCAGCTCGGCTGTCGGCGATTTGAGAATAAAGATATTCTCTATCATTGATGTGGGGATTAGGTCAAATGAGAACGACCTTACATCGGCCTCCAGGCTGGGAGCCGTTGAATTGTTCAGCCATACATTATTATATCTTGATGAAAGTCCCCTGACAACTATGAACCTGTCATCCACTATTGACACTCCGGGAAGCCTTCTGACAACCTCTGATGCATCCTTGTCCTGTGTTCGGCTTATGAGCTGCGCAGAAACACCTGATACAACCACGGGACTGTTTTTTATACTGTTCATCACTGACACTTCACTGTCAGTCCGTTTGGTGGCAACCACAACAATATCGTCAAGCTCAACTGACTCATCTTCCATAACAGCGTCAACCGAGGTTACTGAACCTGACCTGACAATGACTTCTTCAATCCGGAGGGGTTTGTAGGAGATAAAGGTGAAAACAAGGTTGCAGGTTCCCGGCGAAACGGCGGAGATGTTAAATCTCCCTTCAGCGTCTGTGGAAGCTCCCCTGAGGGTACCTTCAATCACAACGTTTACTCCGGGCATCGTCTCTCCCGTTGCTTTGTCCCTGACCACGCCGCTGATTGTGCCGGGAAGGGATTGCGGGAAAGTTGCAAGAGGTAACAAAATGGTGATTAGTAAAAGCAGAATTGAAATTTTGTTTTTCATAACTGATGGTTGACTTGATTTCGTTGCAAAAATCAGCCACCGATGTTACAGGACTGTTAAATCCCGGTTACGATTCCATGACACTTATGTTACATGATTGTAACAGAAAGAGAGGCACGTAACATAATAAAAAAGAGGTTATTACAACCTCTCTTCAATAATGGTGATACCGGGGTCACAACCTGACCGGGCAATTGCCCCGGGTGATAACCTTGATTATTTCAGCAGTTCATCTGCCTTTGCGGCAGCTTCAGCCAGGATGGCGTCTGCCTTCCGGTTGGCCTCATCGACGAGCTGTGATGCTTTCCTGTCAGCCTCCCGGTTCAGGGCATCGGCAGCTTTCCTTGCAGCTGCCACAGCTATGGGACCTCTTGATCCGGCATCCTTTACCAGCTTTTCGCCTCTCAGCCCGGCTTCTGTGCGTATAACTCCGGCCGATCTGACCGCCTCGTCACGCAGCATCTGTGCCTTCTCCTCGGCCTCCTTCAGTATCCTGTCAGCCTGCTGTCTTGCCGCCTGGTTTACTTTCTCCACAACCTCCTGCCTGACCGTATCAGCTGCCGCAGCCACGGCTGAGGAAACGCTTCCTCCTGCAAATGAAGGGACTATTGATGGATCCAGGATGGTACCTCCCACGTTCAGGTTAACCTTTATCATTTCCGGTGGTGCTCCGCTGAATCCCAGAGCAGCTGCCTGCGATGCCAGGCTGCTCATCAGCGCCCCTGCCGCCTCCCCGAGTTCCCCCCTTGGTATCTCCGTCCTTACCAGGTAATGAAGCGTCCGGTCAAGACCCTGGTCACCTGAAATATTGAGCTTTATGTTTCCCAACCTCGTATCAAAGGGTTTGAGATAAATCCTTCCGTCATTGATAATGAATTTTGCCCTGAGGTCCTTTATAATATTCGTGTAGGAAGGATTCATTTTCAATATGCTCTTCATCTTCTCAAAACTCTTCGACTCCACAATCTGAACTGACTCAGAGCTCACCTCCCCGGTTCCGGAGAGTGTATTCAGCAATGGCATCATCCCTTTTCCGAGTTTACTCCTGAAATCAATCCTTGCTGACACTGTACCCCCCAACCCTGACGCAGCCGGCATAAGTTGCCTGACCGTGTTGAAGGCGCTGAAAGCTTCCTTTATATTCACCGTGCTAATGACCATACCGGCATCAACCAATGGGTTCAGTGTATCACGGGTATCATATACCGCATTTACCAGCAGGGTTCCTCCCAGGGCTTTCATCCCTGTCTCCCTGACTGTAACAGAACCGTCGCGGACAGTTATGTTGCCTTTTACGTCGCTGGCCGAAAGACGTCCATATTCCAGCCTGCCAACAAGAGCATCAAATGTAAAATCGATATTCTCCGGCACCCCGAACACCTCCATCGGAACAGTGTCCGTTTCAACGGTGTCAGAGGGGATGAAATCCATTATCTCATTAAGGTCAATCTTTTCAGATCTGAGTGACAGGTTTCCCCTGACAACACCGTCTGAAAACAGGTATGGGATATAGTTCCCGAGCCTGCCTGTTATGGCAAAATCACTCCCCTTCCCCATCGTTGCGTTCATGCCGGTCAGTTCTGCATATTCCGGACTGAAGGCAAATGAGGCGTTGCTGACTTTAAGTTCAGGCATGTCAGCCATTGCCACTGCCATACCTGAAAGGGAAAGATTACCGGTCGCCCTGAACTTATCATATTCCCCATTTTCAATCATCGACATGCTACCGGCAATGTCAAGTGAGATATCCAGCAAACCGTTCAGCGTTATACTGTCCAGCGGGACAGCCTGCCGAAGCTTTACAAGATCTACCTTTCCCCTTGCTGTTGCAGTCACAGACGGGTCACTTACAGGTGTTGCCAGGCTGAGGTTCATGTCAAACGGATTGCCGGCGAGCTCAAAGTGGAAGAGGCTGACATCAACCGTGGTATTATCCAGCTCCTTCCCGTCGGCCAGCAGTTTCGCTGCAATATTGATGTCACTGATTTTCTCCGGGAGAGCCGGGTAACTTATCATCCCGTCACTTACCAGCAGATTCAGCGATACATCCGGCAATGTGCTGTCAGCCTGGCTGTAAACACCTTTTACGGCCCCGTCCAGAGCCATCGTGCCGGTGGCGCGCAGGTTTTCATATCCTTTCATGTAGAAGAGAGGCACCAGTGACAGCAATGACTTGAAAGATGTTTCAGGAGCACTGAAAATCATATCAAGCTCAATATCATCACCCGGCATGGCAGCCATGCCTGAAAAACTGAGTGATATATCATTAATTCTGAAGACATTGTCACTGAGAATGAACTTCATTGAATCAAGGAGTGCGTCTACCCCCGCTGTAAAGACCATATCGGCACCGGTAAGCCAGGGAATCCCGTCCATGACGAAATCTACTCCTCCGGCCTTCATATCCAGGTCAAGTGCTGTCCGCGAGCCGCTCATTTTGCCTGAAAGGTGAAAATCGAGCTTGTCAACGGCAGCCGACATATCCGATTCCAGGTCGGTGTACCTTAACCGTCCGTTCCTGATTTCAAACCTGCGGAGAATCAGATTCAGTGGTTTGGTTCCCCCTGTGGCGGCTTCCTGTACTTGTTGCTGCCCGGATTCCTGATCCGCCTCCTTTAATGGTCCTTCCGCAGCGTCTGGTTCCTGAGCCTCTTCCTTCATGATATCCCAGCTGGCGCTCCCTGCACTGCTGACAATGGCGTTCAGGAAAGGCTTGTCTATTATTATGGATTTTATTTCGTACCCCTTTTCGCCAAACAGACTGAACAGGTTGAATACAAGTCCGACAGAATTCACTGCCGCAAGGGTATCCCCCTCAAATTCACCCAAACCGGTTACATTCAGGTTTTCAAGCGCAAAGGATGCATCGGGGAATGACTTCAGGAGACTCAGCCGGTAATCGGCAAAGGTGACTTTTGCGTTCAGCTTTCCGTTTAACCCTGATTCAACCTTCTCCTTGATCTTTTCCCTGAAGGCAACGGGAATAACTATTGCCGCCGCCATAATGATAAGGATCAGTGCTGCCAGCACTGCCGCGGATATCTTAAGCCATTTTTTCATCGTTGTCTCAAGCTGTTTCAGGTTCTCTCAGTAAAGCTACAAATTACACCTTATACAACGGCCGGCCGGAGGTTTTGTTTTGACTTTTCATGAACTGCATATTAGCGAATAAAAAGATCCCCGCAAGTTTTTACCTTTACATGACCAACATGAAAAAAGGGGTGCCGTGAGATACGGCCCTCAAAGAAACCTGCAAGATGCCTAACAGGAGACGTACGCGGATGATAGGAAAACCTCCGGCCCTTGAGGGATATAAGCCTTTCGGCGTTCCAATGAGGAACCTGGAGTCAGTTGTCCTTTCAGTGGAAGAATATGAAGCACTTAGACTGGCTGACTATGAAGATCTTACGCACGAGGAGGCAGCAAGGCGGATGGACATCTCGAGGCCAACCTTTACCAGGCTGTATGACAAGGCCCGCAAGAATATAGCAAGAGCATTCGCAGAAGGCAAGGCTATAATAATACGGGGAGGAACATTCAAATCAGGAAACTACTGGTACAGGTGCAACTCCTGCCACGAAACAATAGTCTCTGCCAAACCGGAAGAGAACTGTGACAGGTGCAGCTCCGGTGATATCGTCAGAATTGATGAAGGCACGACTGATACCAATGAAAGGAAGCAGGGATGAATGATACTCTCTCTGATCCTGACCTCGGGCAGAACATATATATACCTTGATCATATCAGTCCTAACCGGGAATATTGCCTGGCCTTCCTCAGGGGCTATTCATCATACCCGGTGGCGGGCATTCGGTCATAGTCAAAATAATCAGGTAAGCAACAGCACCTGCAGGTATTGACAACATCCATGGCAGCAAAGGGAGACTGCACCTGACTTAAAAAACATTCATGAAGTGAACATATGTTCATTTTAATTATTATCTTTGTTGAGAAGTGACCGTTTTAAGTGCAGGGGACAGGCACAGACGGAATTGCTGATTTAATAAACCAGTTGATGTTTAACTCAAAACTTAACGAAAATGCCAGCAGGAGATCGTACCGGACCGGAAGGCATGGGGCCGGGGACCGGAAGAGGATTTGGATTTTGCTCCGGAGTTGATTCGCCGGGGAATGAAAGGGGATATGGACGCGGATTTGGCCGGGGAATGGGTAATGGAAGAGGAATGAGGCGTGGGCGCGGATTCCGGAGGAGGGTGGTTGACAAAAGACCGGGTGAACCGTCTAAGGAATAGTTGGTTTTAGATATACCTCTTTTGAATCAGGCGGCACAGTCCGGATAGGAATTGTACGGTCGCAATTTCATGTGCGGGGACCTGCATGAACTCATATATCTCATCCATTCACTTCAGGTGAAAGCTGCGCAGGTAAAAAGTTCTTCCCCGGTATACTGTCTGCCTTATCAGTTTCTGACCAAGGAGTGATTCCATAACCGCGAAATCAGCATGATTCCTTGCCAGTAATTCCATAAGGGCATCCTCCCGCAGAGGATGAACTGCGGTGATGTTGAGTATATCCTCATATATGTTTCCCGTGAATCCGGTTCTGGTGCCCTCAAAACCAGTGAGCAGTTCTGTTTCAATGCCGGTCTCTTTGAAAACCTGCCATGCCATATTTACTGTCTCTTCTTCAGGGGCAGTCACCGACAGCTCTGAAGGAGGTCTTGTGGGGATTGAGATATAGGCTTTCCCCGGCACTAGGGAACTTACGAGCGATGCAACAGCCTTTATATTCTCAATACTGTCATTGATGCCGCTGCAAAGCATGGTTTCCGTTCTCAGTTCCCCCCGGTAATCAGCAGCAAACACTGTCATACCTTCAATCATCCGTTCAAAATCCAGACCCTCGGCAGGGCGGTTTATTCTTCTCCATGTCTCATTATCAGCAACATCGGCCTTTACCGAAACCCAGTCAGCAGTCATCAGTGCTGAACGGACATCTGGCTCATGCAGCAATGATGAGTTGGTGATTACAGCTAACGGAATTCCGAAAACCCTGAGCTTGTGAATTGTTGTTCCTAGATTGATGTCAAGGGTAGGTTCACCGTTGGAGACAAAAGTCAGATAATCAGGCTGTTCTCCGGATTTCAGTTTCTCAAGATGTTTCTCTGTTTCAGCAAAAATCTGGTCTGGGGTGAAGAACTCCTCGCGTTTGTGGCTCAGGTGCCTTGTCTGCCCCACCTGGCAGTAAATACAATTATATGGACAGACCTTCGGCCTTACTATATTGTTTATTCCGAGGCTTCTTCCAAGACGGCGTGACGGAACCGGTCCGAATGTTATCATCCTTTTTTGTCGTTCTGAGATTTCCTTATCAGGTCGTTGAAAACCACGCAACTCCCCTTTGCTATGCCCATGTAATCCGCAATCACATCACACTTTACCATAAGCAGGAAAAAAATGCGGGGGTCCTTCTCCCCTATCAGTCCCTCCAGGTTACCCTGTCCCTTCGATATAATAATATCAGCCTCTTCAAAATGTTTGAGGAATTCGGCGCCTGACCTCGCCAGGAGAGTCGAGGGAGCATCATAGCCGCTGGTAATGACTTTTGTAATTGCCTTCATACCAACATATTCGGCATCTTCCATGGTTGCGTCATTGATTGCAGGTGCCCCTCTGACTGAATATACCAGGCCGGGATGTGCAATAATGGTCACCAGCAGCTTGTCGAAAACGATCTCCCCGGCATTGTCTCCGATATACAAAACCCTGGCTGCTTTCTGCAGCCCAGCCCTCAGTTCCCGGGTGTGGTCAATGGCAAAACCCGATCCCAGTACTTTTTCAATCGTGCCGTGCAGGTCACATTCATCATGCACAGCATAATCCATGATATTGCCGGCTATCGCCAGCTGCACCGCAGTAATGAACGGGTCGGGGGATTTCCTGACCAGACCTTCGAGTTCATCATACATCTCAAGTACAGTGTCATTGCTTTCCCGCTTGATCTCACTGTAAGGATCTGAATCATTGATCACAGACCTGTAAAGTCCCTGGATATCCCTGGCACATTCCGGGGCAGTAATTCCATACCATTTTTCATTCAGGATTGACAGCATCTCCCTGGTGAAATGCTCCTTGGCCTTCGCCGGCAAAGCGGACTTTTCAAGCCTGTTTCCGTATGACTTCACCAGGCAGTATATGCAGCGGTAATCTGATATCATTTGAAAAGGAACTTGTTTATCACAGTTTATATCAGCACAAAGTTAATGAACATATGTTCATATTACTGACATTTCAGGGTAAAAATGAAACATGGTAGTCTCAACAGGAGATGCGGAAAAGTAACGCACTTCCTGGGGCTGTTCAAATGATCGGGTGAAGAAGAATAATCGAAGGATCATCTGTTGAAAAAACGAAAATTCTTATATCTTTGCACCCGCAAAAGGTCCCGTAGCTTAACTGAATAGAGCATCTGACTACGGATCAGAAGGTTACAGGTTTGAATCCTGTCGGGATCACAACAGTCAAACCGCCGCAAGGCGGTTTTTCTTATTTTATTCCGGCAGGATCATGAGCGAAGCGAGCTAATCCTGTCGGGATCACAACGTACAAACCGCTGTAAGGCGGTTTTTCTTATTTTATTCCGGCAGGATCATGAGCGAGGCGAGCTAATCCTGTCGGGATCACAAGCGAAGCGAGCTAATCCTGTCGGAATCACAGAGAGCAGCCCCTCGTAATTTATCTATCACCTTTGTCAGATAGCTGAACAAATACTCAGGGATCGATTATATTTGCACCAAATTTAAACCGTATGGACCTTTTGACCCCTTCCCTGTTCTTCATTATTTTCGGCGTGCTGGTAATCTCTGTATTGCTGATTGACCTGCTCCTGGTAGGACGACGGTATCATGTTGTATCACTCAGGGAATCACTTATGTGGACATCTGTATGGGTGAGCCTGGCCATTGGTTTCTATTTCTTTATCCGTTACTACGGTCACCTTATACATGGCATCACCGACTGGGAGTCGCTGAAGGCTTATGTTACCCTTTATCAGCCAACTCTGAAGTTGCCTGACGATTTCGGTGCGGCGCTCGACCTTTACCGGAGGGAAACCTCACTGAACTATATTACCGGGTATCTCCTGGAATATACACTGTCGATTGACAATGTCTTCGTAATCCTGATGATACTTACCGGTTTCTCGGTGGCCCCGCAGAACTACAAACCCGTCCTCTTCTGGGGTGTTCTCGGGGCAATAGTACTCCGGTTTATTTTCATCTTTGCCGGGTCTGCCCTTATCCACAGGTTTGAATGGCTGTTGCTTGTCTTCGGAGCCTTCCTGGTTTACTCCGGCATTCATATGTTCCTCAGCCGCAATCAGCAGAAGAAAACAGAAATCAGAAACCACTGGCTTGTAAGGTTTCTGTCAAAACATGTCAATATCTACCCTGATTACCTTGAAAACAAATTCTGGAAACGAATTGATGGAAAGTTTTATTTCACCCCCCTGTTTATAGTACTGATCATGATTGAATTCACTGACCTGATCTTTGCCATGGATTCAATCCCCGCGATCTTTTCAATCACAACCGATCCCTATATTGTCTTTTTCTCAAACGTATTTGCCATAATTGGACTGCGTTCACTTTTCTTCCTCCTGGCACGACTGGTGAATCTCTTCCGGTATCTGACTGTGGGGATCTCCTTCCTGCTGGCTTTTGTGGGCTTCAAACTGCTTTTCCACACATGGCTCGACAATATTGGTTATAAAACCACATATTCGCTCTACATAATTGCTGCCACCCTGTTGATCAGCATAATTGCATCACTGTTGTTTCCCGGGAAGAAAAGCCCAGAGTCAGTTTCCTGATCGCACCCTCTCCGCACCACGACCGGTCATGCCGGATGTTTCCGGCCGCGACTCCCCCGGGATGCTGGTTATGCTGACGGTATTTCTATCCTGTATATGCAGGTTTTGTCTCCCCTTCTGACTGATGAAATCACACTGGCCGTAACTTTAATACCCGTAACCTTTGAGAACATCTGTTCGGCGAAGCCTTCTGAACAGTAGCATATTTCCGCTGCGCCTGCCTCTGATGTCCTGCCCAGGACCGGACATACACACCAGCTTTTGTTTTCATCTGCCAGGATTACTCCCGTTGCCTTATTATATTCGATCTTCCAGCCCCATTCGGTCTCCAGAAAGTCAAGGAATTCCCTCAGCCGGCCCGTGTAACCCGACAGCAGGTCATCCATTTTCAGATGATCATAATGTACAACCGATGACATTTTCACAATCCTTCGTACCTCCTCCTGCCCAAGGTTGCTGTCAAGGTTCTCCAGCAAATTCTTAAGCCAGTTCTGCGCCACCATGTTTTCCGGTGTTGACTGATTCTCCTGTGCCATCTGGCTGGTCTGTTCAGTGTCAACCATGTTTCCAGCCTTCATGACTATCGCCCCGAAGCCACAACTGCAGGCCCCGGCAAGGCAGGCTTTTCGCAGAAATACTTTTCTGTCCATTTTTCCTGAATTTCAACAAAGCTAAGGGTAAAAAATCAAACCGGCAATCAACTCAGAATCACAACCCGGAAGATCAGTATCCGGAATGACAGGAAGGCTTTCATGAAGCGATTTGAATTGCCCTTTAAGGACCAGGGGATCATAACCCCGGCCATCAGCCGTTTATTTCGAGGTCATGCACATACTTGTTGTCGTCTGCGAGGTAAAGCTCAAGTGTGATTGAGTAAGGTTTCCTGATCACGACAATCTTTTTACACGGGCTCAGTTTTTCGTCATTCCTGGCCTTGCAGTAATAGTACCTGCAGATACCGTCAAACCGGTCTTCCTTATCCTCTGTGAGGAAAACCTCCAGGAGAAGCGGTTCGGTGTTTCCGTTAAGATAGTTGGTGATCACTATCTCACGGTCGGTTATGACAATTGATCTCTCTGTGCGGTCTATCTCAAATCCGTCGCGCCTTATTGTTGCCGACCTGCTCTTGTATGTCTGGGAAAAGACACAGACGCTGACCAGCAACAAAAGAACCAGTACCACGATCTTTTTCATACCATGGAATTTTTTCCATATTCTGACTCACCGGTTTATACGGACCAAACCGGATTTTGTTCACATTCCGGTCAAACAAAACCTGTGAAAAATGCTTGTCCGTCAACATGGTGGGGCTGACGGTCAAAATTATTTCCTCACGTATCAGCGGATTTGATATTTTAAGTTCCGGTTTAACCTCCTCTCCGTATGAAATATGCAATTGCTGCGGTTGTCTGTGCCGTTTTATCTGTTGCGTCTCCTTCGCCGGCTGTGGCTCAGTCTGAAGGCTCTCCGAAAAAAGTACTTGAAGCTCTATCAAAAAGGGAATACAAAAATGCTCTTGAATATGCCAGGAATGTTGAGAATCCGGATTTTGCCGACAGATCAGGCGCCACACTTCTGATGTGCTCGGCAGAGGCAGGCGCAAAGGATGTTTGCAGGGCACTACTTGACCGGGGTGCCAACTGTGACCTGTGTTCAGCCAACGGTATCAGTGCGCTTTACCTGGCAGCACAGAACGGTCATCCGGACGTTGTCAGCATGCTGCTGGAAAAGGGAGCAGACCCGGACCTGAGACCAGACAACGGCGCCACACCGCTCATTGCGGCAGTTCAGTTCGGGCACACCGATATCGCAAGGCTGCTTGTTGACAAGGGAGCTGCAACAGACCTGCAGGATGGTCACGGATCAACTGCCCTGATACTGGCTTCACAGGATGGCAACATGGATGTTGTGAAAATCCTGACGGCGAAGGGAGCAGATCCGGATATTGCCGATGCAAATGGCGCTACAGCCCTCATTCTTGCCTCACAGGAAGGGAACTACGATGTGGCAAGGACCCTGCTTGAAAACGGGGCAGATGCCGACAGGCAAACCAATAACGGGAATACTGCACTGATACTTGCTTCACTGAAAGGACATATTAACGTGGTGGAACTGCTGCTCGGGAAAGGTGCACAGGTTGATCTCAGGACCAGCACCGGCGCCACTGCATTGTTTGCGGCAGCATCCAGAGGCCATTGCCGGATTGTCAGCCTGCTGCTGGAAAATGGAGCCGACCCGGCTGCTACAGATGCAGAGGGCAAAACTGCATTCTTCTATACAAAAGATTATAACGTCAAGGCTATACTGAACGCCTGGAATAAAAACTAAACAGACCAAGACCAGGCAAGGATGACCAGGAGGGTTCCTTTGCTCTTCCTCATTCAGTATCCCTGTCTGCCAGGCTTTTTCCTCATCAGGTTCTCTATCTCATCCGTCTCCTTCGGTATGGAGGCGGACAGAACCACATTTCCGCTTTCAGTTATAAGAACATCATCTTCGATCCGCACACCAATGTTTTTGTATTTTTCATATACCGGCCTGACCTTCTCAATGAATTCCTCAATCTCACCTTCCCCGGCCTCGCTGCCATAAAGCATTTCAAGCTGCTCAAGGCCGTTTGCACGCAGGTAAATGCCTGGCTCCACAGTCAGCACCATCCCCTTTTCGAGAGGCCTGCCCACAACAGTGTCGGCTGTCAGGTAGGTGCGAAGCATCGATTGCGGTATCCCCTGTGTCCCTGCATCATGTACATCGAGCCCCAGGTAATGACAGATGTGGTAGATCGTGTAAAATTTCCTCTGCCACTGGCAACCTGGATCAGTGACAAGTCCCAGGTCATGCAGGCCCTCCATTATTATCCCTGTTGCACGGCGGTGTGCCGCAGTCATCCCGGCCCCCGGCTTCATTTCATCAATGGCTGCTTTCTGCGCCCTGAGGACAAGGGCATAAATATCCCTCTGTTCCGGGGTAAACCTGCCGCTTACAGGTATGGTTCTGGTGATGTCAGCAGTATAATAGCCATACTCGGCGCCAAGGTCCATCAGCAGCAGGTCTCCCTCCTCCATCCTCCTGGTGTTTGCTGAATAGTGAAGCGTGACCGCATTTTCTCCTGACCCTACAATGGATTCGAATCCGGGCATGGCTGAACCGTTACGGCGCCAGACATATTCCAGAAGGGCTTCGACCTCAAATTCATACATCCCGGGCCGGCATGCCACAAGAACCTCGCTGATGCCCTTCCCTGTAATATCCACTGCCTTCTGAAGCATCCTCACCTCATAATCATCCTTGATCACACGCATTTCCGCAAGTGATGGACCGATATCCCTGAGCAACACTTCAGGGGCTTTTTCCTGCTTGAGTATCTCTGTGGCGCGTGACCTGAGCATCTGATCACGGAAATCAACATAAACAGGCCTGCCGGCTTTCGCTGCCTCCGAAAGAACCCTGTCAGCCTCACGGAAATCAAGCAGGGTGTCGGGTGCCCATGTTCTGATCAGTTCACCCTGATCGGGGAGATTACCGGAATAAATAATATCGCGTATGGTTCTCTCCCTTGAGTAAAGTGCATATGGCCTGGCACTGCCACCTGATAAAGACATCAGTGTTCCAGGTTGAGCGTATCCGGTAAGGTACCAGAAATTACTCGCTGCCCGGTATTCATGGCGCCCTCCGTCATATCCATAATCTGACCTGAGCAGCAGCAGACCTTCGCCGATGGTGTCAAGAACAGCCTCCCGCCTAAGGGAGAATATCTTCTGAAGCTCCTGATTCATCTGGAGGTCACCCGTTTCAGGTGCAAGGTTTCCATCAATATGCCGCTGACTGTTATTGTCACAGGCTGCGAGAAAGAAAATTACAAGAGGGAGAATGATTAACTTTTTCATTGGATCTTTGTTACATCCCCAAAGATATTTCAAATCAGACCGGAAATAATGATTTATTTTGTCCCCAAATGCTAATTAATCTTAATAATTGACTTCACCAGATCCCCGCAAATGAACAAGACCGCAATTTCAATCACCATTGTTGCCCTCATTATGGTTTCATTCAGGGCTGACAAGCCGGCATACAACCTGTTTGATTCAGAAGGCAAAAAAGTAAAATACCAGAAGATGATAGAGGCAGTCAGCACGGCCGACGTGGTATTCTTCGGTGAGTTGCATGACAATCCTATCGCACACTGGCTGGAGTACGAGGTTACTGCCGACCTGCATAAAATTGTATCGGACAGGCTGATACTGGGTGCCGAGATGTTTGAGACAGACAATCAGCTGCTCCTTGATGAATACCTTGGATCAGAATACGAGGCAGACAAGTTTGAAGCTGAAGCAAAACTCTGGAAGAATTATAAAACCGACTATAAGCCACTTGTGGAGTTCGCCAGGAAAAACAACCTGCCATTTATTGGCACCAACATACCGAGAAGATATGCATCAATGGTGGCCCGGGGAGGTTTTGAGGAGCTTGATTCACTTAGCGCCGATGCAAAAAAATTAATTGCTCCGCTTCCGGTCTCATATGACCCTGAGCTGAAATGTTACAAGGATATGCTTTCAATGCATGGCATGCCCGGTATGGGCGGAAAACCCAACCTGAACTTTCCAAAAGCCCAGGCCATAAAGGATGCAACCATGGCATACTTCATCTCCGATAATCTCCCGTCAGGCAGGATATTTATACACTATAACGGGGCATACCACTCTGATAATTATCTTGGCATTATCCACTACCTGAAGCTTTACAGGCCCGGAATCAAAGTTGCCACCATATCAACTGTCCTCCAGGAGGAAATAGAGGAACTGGATGGTGACAACAAAGGGGTTGCTGATTTCGTTGTGGCTATACCGGTAACAATGACCCGGACCTACTGATCTTTGCAGGGAGCCCGGGAACAGGCCGGGGCTGACTGCAACTCACAACATAAAAAAAGAGGCTGCACCTTGTGTACCAACCTCTTTTTTATTTGAATTACAAAGTTTCTATGGTTTGGAGAACCATAGTTTGGTATCCATCTGGTCAGCACCCTGCCTTCCAATGGCAGCATTCAGGTTTGCACCATTCTTACTGTAGGCGCCGGTTCCGTACTGCATTCTTTCAGGATAAACGCCGTTAATGGATCCGAGGCCGAAAATATCTGCATCGGAGACACCGGCAGCGAGTTCTGCGGGGTACCCCATCTTACGGACAACAGCCCATCCTTCAAATCCTTCAGTGTAGGAATTGATCCATCTCTGGGTTGCTATTTTTTCCAGCTTTTCCTCCAGAGTTCCTGCAGAGATGCTCGCAACCGGCTGGGTGAGATAAGTGGTTATATCGCCGGCTGCACATCCCCACATGAGCATCGACTGCCTGATACCTTCCTGGAACAGCTGGTTGGCGTCACCCGCCGCACCAGGGATGCCTTTGACTATGGCCTCAGCCTGAAGAAAGTAAGCTTCTGCAGTTGTAAGCACTATCTCTTTGTAGAGATTTGTCGTTGCTCCCTTGGCAACCACAAAAAAGTCAGTGGGTGTGCAGAAGAACTCCCTCCTTATGAGAGGCTTGATAAAACCATTCAGCCTTACAGGCTGTCCCACGAAATTCTTGCTGGCCGGCATTGTGAAAGTAACGGTGTTGTCAGTGTTCTCATTCCCGGTTTTGGTAAAGTCTGCACCTGCTGCCGTCAGAATGGTGGTAAGATAAGTTACTCTCTTGGGCCAGAGTGTGGCATCACTCCCCGAGGCAGGTTTTGTAAAGGTGAATGTACCTCCTGCTGCCGGCTTTACAAACTTTGTCAGTCTGGGGTCATTGAAGTTTCGCAGGTTGTCAATCATCACCTTGCTTACCGTCCATCCTCCTCCGCTGCCGTATCCGCCGAAGTCAAGCCAGGCACCAGCATATGAATCGCTGTTCCACTTGCTGATTGTATTGTCCTTCGTCATGAGGACATTGTCTGCGGGGGCTGATAGCAGCGGGGCGCCGAAGCACTGTGATACAGCTGCAGCGGCGAAGTCATCTCCCGTGGCGCCATAGGCCCGCAGAGCGATCCTGAGCTTGAGGGTATTGGCCAGCTTTTTCCACTTCTGCAGGTCACCCGCACAATACAGGTCATTATTACCCAGGTCATTAACCCCGTCACCTGTCTTTGTGGCCGAACCGATGGTTGTCATGGCCGAATTCAGGTCAGCAATAATCCCTTTGTAAATTGAGATCTGGGCATCATATTTGGGCAAAATAATGTCAGGGTCACCTGCCTCAGAGTAGGGGATTTCACCAAACGTTTCAGTAAACATCTGGTAATACAGCCCTTTCATTATCAGCCCCACGGCATACATAAATTCATTCTCGAAAACACCTCCGGGAGCAGTCAGCTTCATGAAGTTGTCAAGCTGGCCGAAGTAGCCTTCAAAGAAGTCCCATGTAGCATCAGTGTACGAGAGGGAATATGCATAGCTCAGTTCATCTGACCACCATGAATAGTTGTCGCCGAATGTGAAATATCCTGCAAAGCGGTCAGCGTGGATGAGCTGTGCTCTCCAGTATGGGTAGTTATCAGGAGCATAAAGCTTGTACTGTGGTACCGTTATAAAGTACCTTGCGCTTGCCTGTTCCGACGTGATTGCATTCGGATCCTTGTTTAGCTCTTCAAAGTCCTTTGTACAACCTGCCAGGCCTGCTGCGATCAGTATAATCAAAAGAAATCTGTATGGTTTCATAATCTTGACTTTTAATGATCAGAACTTAACACTCAGGTTGAATCCCAGGCTTCTTGTTGTAGGCATGGTATAAAACAGCACTCCCTGGGCAAAGTTGCTTACGCTGAAGCTCCCTTCGGGGTCAAAGTTTTCGAGAGCCCTGTAGAGGAAGAAGAGGTTGCGGCCGGTTATGCCCACTGTGAGCCCTTTGATGAAGCCCTTCTCGGTGAATCGTGCCGGGAGGTCAAAAAACAGTGCGGCTTCACGCATCCTGACATTGGTCTGGTCAAAGATGTAGTTCTCTCCTATTCCGGAATAGGAACCCCAGTACTGCTGTGATGAAATGTTCACGGTATTTGCAGTTCCGTCAGTCCTGACTCCATCAATAATAACCCCTCCCTCACGGTACTTTAGGGACCTCTCTGAAACGCCCGTTGCATCGAGCCCGGCATCCGTTCCTGAATAAACCTCACCACCAATCCTTGCATCAATGAGGAAACGGAGTGAGAATCTGCCGTAGGTAAGTGTGTTTGTAAGACCTCCCACCCAGTCAGGCTGGTAATTGCCGACAAGTTTCTTTTCAGGGGCAGCCCTGAAGAGTCCTGCATCTGTTACAACGATTCTTCCGCTTTCGTCACGTTCATAGGTTGTTGCATAAATATCACCGTAACCTCCTCCTACAGTCGCCCATACTTCAGCCACGCCGGAGTTGGTGGTGGTAAATATGAAGTTATCAACTCCTTCAATGAGTTTTACCAGTTCGTTTTTGTTGGTAGACATATTCAGTGATACATCCCAGGTGAACTTTGAGGTCTGAACCGGTATGCCGCCAAGCAAAAACTCAAATCCTTTATTTGTCATCTCCCCTACATTTGTCCTCTCATAGTTGTACCCGGTTGATGCCGGAATAGGAACATCCATTATAAGGTTCATTGATCGTATGCTGTAATATGAAAGGTCAGCATAGATCCTGTTCCTCAGGAATCTGAACTCACCTCCGAACTCAAGGGAGCTTGTCTGTTCGGGCTTTAGATTCGGGTCTCTCCTCGTTGAAGGACGGGTAAGGATTGTAAGTCCCAGGTAGCTGTCTCCGGCTGATGAGAGGTTGAAGGCATTCTGCAACTGGTATGGATCGGTGTCACTCCCAACCTTTGCCCAGTTGACTCTCAGTTTTGCAAAATCAACCCCGCTGACATTTATTATTTCATTTAAAAGTACCGAAAGGCTGACTGAAGGGTAAAAATATGACCAGTTATCACTGGGAAGTGTTGATGACCAGTCATTTCTGGCCGACCCCTCGAGGTAGAGAAAGTCTCCGTAACTGACCTGAGCAGATCCGTATACAGAATTTATTATCTTCTCGCTAAGAGGTGTATAACTCGGAAGGTTGGTAGCGGCGCTTGCCAGGTTAGGCTTTGTCGGGATTTTGAATTTTTCGGCATACACGCTCATCCCTTCATAAGTCTGATACATATGGTTGGCACCGATATTGGCATCGAACTTGATCCTGGGTGTAATCTCCTTCCTGAGCATCACAAGTGCATCGATGTTGGTTTCACCTGTTTTGGTCATGCTGTTGTTCATTCTTCCCTGGCCGTAGTACCAGTGTCCGTACTGATTCACCGTTTCCACCTTTTCACTTACGGCATCTGTCCCGATACGGACGAAGGCTGAAAGCCAGTCGGTAAATTCATAGTTTGCCTTAACATATCCCTGTATCCTGCTTCTGCTGTCGTCATTGATATCATGCAACTGGTACCAGTATGGATTACCGTAGGTACCGCTTGTAAACGATCTGGCCGCATAGGTTGCAGGATCCTGGTATTTTTCGCGTTCAGGGCCAAGGTCCTCGATCATTATGTTCCTGGGTATACGGTAAACCCAAGCTATAACCCCTTCCGTACCCATTACCGGCCTGTTATGCGAATTCTGTACAAAATATGTGACCTTGGCATCCACGTTGAACTTGTCAGTCAGGTTGGTGATCCCCCTGAAACTGAAATTATGCCTTGCAAGTTCGGAGCCAGGCATTATCGAATTCGCTGAGGTATTGGTATAGGAGAACCTGAAGTTCGACTGGTTGTTTCCTCCGTCAAGAGCTATGGTATTGGTAAGCGTTGATCCTGTCTCAAAGAAGTTGCTTACATTGTCAGGCTGTGCGGTATAGGGTCTGGTTTCGCCACTGAGTCCTGTTCCGTAAATCTTCTGCGTGCCATCAAGCCTGGCTCCCCATGAGCCTCCCACAGCCCTCAGGTCGGAAAGCAATGCAGGAACGTTTCCTCCTGTCCCATGGCCGTATTCATTCTGGAACTTTGGCAGCAGAAGAGGTGTCTCGAATGTAAAATTCCCTGTATAGGTTATTCCAAGACCCCGGTTTATGCTACCCTTCTTAGTGGTAATGAGAATAACGCCATTTGCTGCCCTTGAACCATACAGGGCTGCCGCATTTGGACCCTTCAGGATTGACATGGATTCAATGTCCTCAGGGTTAAGATCAGATACCCCTGAACCATAGTCATTCTTTGAGTACTCTCCTGCATTGGCTGAACTGGCAGATCCGTAACCGGTGTTATCGATCGGAATGCCGTCTACAACATAAAGGGGCTGGTTATTCCCTGTTAGGGAGTTATTGCCCCTGATGATAACCCTTGAGCTGCTGCCGGGTCCGAATGTCCCCTGGGTCACAACAACCCCTGAGACCCTTCCTGCAAGGGAATTAACCAGGTTCAGGTCCCTCACCCTTGCTACTTCCGCTCCGGAAACCTCCGTAACGGCATAACCGAGCGATTTTCGCTCCCGGGAGATGCCCAGGGCAGTTACTACGATCTCATCCATCATCGTGGTGGTTGCTGACAGAACCACATTGATGACACGCTGTTCAAGTACCTGAATCTCCTGCGATTGCATCCCAAGAAAGGAAAAAACAAGAGTAGATCCTGCAGGAACGGCAATGGAATAACTTCCACCAGAGTCTGTTACTATACCGTGAGTGGTTCCCTTCTGCAGGACAGTTACACCTGCAATGGGAAGACCATCATCGGATCCGGTAACTTTGCCGGTAATGGTTACAGTCTGTCCCTGCAGAGATGTAAATGAAATCAGGAACAAAAAGAATACCGGCATGAGTCTTCGAAAAAGACCAAAACTTTCCATAGGCTGGTAATTAGGATTAGTGTTCAGACGAACCATTTCAGGTCCATTTCTTAAAACCTTAGCTAATTTAGAATATTTTTTGAAATATGCAAGATAAAGTTGCATACATCATGGCTGACACCTGCATCTCAAGATTTTTTAAGGCGAGCCTGCAGGGAAGACGGGAATTATTTCTCCCCTGTCAGCACCCCGCTGATATTCCAGTGGGAGAAACTGCTTCCCTCAGGTTTGCCCATCGGGACAGTGACGCTGAAGGTGTGTTTGCCGGCAGGGAGGTCACTGAGTGGAATAATCAGAGGTTCCGACACTGAACCCGGACACCAGCCTGACCTCGAATAGTCTGAAGATGAGAGTCCGTTCCAGAAATTACCCGAGGCCGGGTTGTAATTACGGTAAGTCCCGCAGTCGCTCCTCCACGGCACAAATGACCATACCCTCCTGCCGTCAACGAGCAGTTCATTCATCTTCTGGTTGAATTCATCACCTCCTCCCCATCCTCCGTGGCCGGTTGTGATGAAAACCATCTTAAGCGACCTCAGACCCTCCGGGATATCAACTGTTACTGACAGTGTGTCTCCATCGAACATCGTTCCGTATTGCTGGCCGGCCATCTCCATTATCGGAAGGGTATTGAATACCGGTTTAATCCATTTTACGGAAGAAGGCTCCGGGCTGAGCTCCCTTGTTTCAGGGTAATATTTTAGCCTGAGAGTAAGCCTGTGCCCTCCCCTGTCATAATTGCCAATGAAGGCACCAATCCAGACGTCACCCCGGAGGAGCGGCAGGTAATGGGTAATCTCCTGCTTATAGTAAGCCGAATCGTGCCAGTCGAGGCCTGGCACGGTCCGTTTCGTATTGTAATCCCTTACGCCGAAAGGGGTAAAGAACCGGACCAGTTCCACCGGCGGGCTGTACTCTCCGGTGGCAGCCACACCCCGGTACTCCTTTCCGTGACGGTCAGCATAGGGCGGAAGCACTTTATATCCTTTAGTGAGGCCATCCAGAAAGGTGAGCGGTTCTCCCTGCGGTAACACGAAAACAGTACCGGTACGGTCATAGGCATCGCCTGCCGAGTATTCTGTCAGCTCAGCAAACAGACTGTAACGGTCATGGACTTCCGGAAGGGTCACTTTCTTGAGTATTACCGTCCCTCCGGCAAACCGGTAAAGAGTGTCATTCATTCCCACAACCGGGTTGACTACCTCACCCTCCCAGTTTATTACGTCATTTTCAAAAACAGTCACCGTTTTGACAAATGCTTCCCTGAGCAGGTGCTCGAAGGTCATACGGTCTACGATTCTGCCGGTCTCAGCCGGAAGGGTGACCGCTGTCTCCCTGCCCCGCAATGTTTCAGTCTTTTCAGCCTCGGTTACATGATTTCCGTTACGTACTACCCTGAGGACCAGGCCATCAGGGACACCGTAAGCAGGTACCGGGGTGCCTGCAACACCGGCATCGCGCGTAAACCATATGTCTAAAGTATTGGAAAAATATATTAGCCTGGCTTTGACACACCTGTAACCGGCAATCATTTCCGTCTCAGTGGTCTCCTCAGATACCGGCAGGCTGCCTGATGGTGTTATAGTACCAATTCTGCTTCCGTCCGGCATGTCGGCAAGCTGTATATACCTCTTCCCTGCCAGGTCAATATATGAATGTTGTTCCGGAGAGGGCATCTGAGGCTTCTCATGTTCCTGCGGGAGGGTGACAATACTTACCGCCACCCCGTCAGTTTCAATAACGGTCCGGGCGCCGCCGGGAAGCTCATTTCCATTGACAACTGTCCTGTAGGTTACCCTGACTGCCTTCTGTGCCTGAACCGGCAGGGAAGTCAGTGCAAGCACTATTACAGAGAGGTGCAGGATCTTCATATTCTTTACTATATGTTTGTATTTCAGCCAATAAGATCGGAAACTCCATCAAGAATATATGTGGGTCTGTAGGCAAACTTGTCTGCGGTTTTCAGGGTTGAGATCCCCGTCAGTACCAGCAGGGTGTCAATCTCAGACTCAATCCCGGCTATAATGTCAGTATCCATCCTGTCGCCGATAATTATTGTCTCTTCATTTGAGCAGCCTATCTTCTTAAGGGCTATCCTCATCATGAGGGGGTTGGGTTTACCGACAAAATAGGCCTGCCTTCCGGTAGCAAGCTCAATGGGTGAGATAAGAGCCTTTGTGGCCGGTATTATCCCATTCTCAACCGGGCCGGTGAGGTCAGGATTGGTACCTATCAGCTTGGCACCCTTGAGAACCAGGTTGACTGCCTGCTCAATCTTTTCAAAGCTGTAGCTCCGCGTATCCCCGACAACAACACAATCAGGATTATAATTATTCATTGTATAACCTGCGTTGTACATGGCATTTATTAGTCCTGCCTCACCTATTATATAGGCAGTACCCCCCGGCTTCTGGGAGGCAAGGAACTGTGCAGTTGCCAGGGCACTGGTATAAAAAACGTTTTCATCAAGGTCTATTCCGAGTCGTGACATCTTTTCCTGCAGCTCCTTCGGCGTCCTTTCGCTTGAATTGGTAAGAAACAGGAACTTTTTTCCCTCCTTCTTGAGCCATTCAACAAATTCCGGCACACCGGGCAAAAGCTTGTTGCCATGGTAAATCACTCCGTCCATGTCACTGATAAAGGCTTTCTTGCTCTTTATCCTTTCAATAATCTCTTTGTTTTTCATCATTTTAATATCTGTTGCAAAATTAACATATCGCCGGCAGAATTTAAAGAGAGATGATGGCTATTGCAGCAGTGCCGCGGTGACAATAATGTCACCGGCTGCCCCCGGCCCGTGCAATTCAGGTCGTCACGGCCGGAATATGGCCTGCGCGGCGCTGGTCGTCACTAAAATCCGGAATATGGCCTGCGCAATGCTCGTCGTCATCAACGGCAGGCATATTTAATTGAACAGTGTTATTGCAGTTTATTTTCAAAAAGAGTAGTTTTGGAGCGATACCCTGACTTCTGAAAAAGCCGGGGTTTAACTAACCACTATCACATTATATCAGAAACAAGATGACTACAGGTGCAGCAGCGGCCCCTATGAGCCGCAGGAATTACATCGTTGGCATGACGGTCATTGCCATCTTCTTTTTCATTTTCGGATTTATTACCTGGCTAAACGGCATACTTATCCCGTTTCTCCGGACAGCCTGTGAGCTGACTGATTTCCAGGCCTATTTCGTGACCACCGCCTTTTACATTTCCTACTTTGTGATGTCACTTCCGTCATCGGCGGTACTGAAGAAGACCGGATTCAAGAACGGTATGTCTCTGGGTCTGTGGGTGATGGCTGTGGGTGCCCTGATTTTCATTCCTGCTGCCCTGGCGCGTAACTATGCCATTTTTCTTCTTGGCCTCTTCGTGCAGGGGACCGGGATGGCACTCCTGCAGACGGCATCGAATCCCTACGTGACAATAATCGGTCCCCGCGAGAGCGCTGCAAAGCGTATCAGCATGATGGGAATAGCCAACAAGTTTGCCGGGGCCATCGCACCTATTATTCTCGGGGCTCATATCCTGAGGGATTCCCATGTGCTTGACCAGCAGCTGGCTGAAGCCACTGATGCCATGGTCCGGGCCGGGATTCTGGATCAGCTGGCTACCCGGGTCATCAATCCATACATAATCATGGCCGTCATCCTGGTGGCACTTGGAATGCTGCTTCGCTTTGCACACCTGCCTGAAGTTGATACGGATGCTGAAGAGCCTTCTGTGGGAGAGACAAACATCAACAAAACAAGCATATGGCACTTCCCGCACATGATAGTCGGGGCTGTTGCACTCTTCTTCTATGTGGGCGTGGAGGTGATCGCAGGTGACACCATCATCCGTTACGGACAGTCACTGAGCATTGACATGTCATCCGCAAAGTACTTCACTTCCCTGACCATGCTGGGAATGATACTGGGATATATCTGCGGTATCATATTGATACCAAGGATGCTCTCCCAGGTGAATGCACTCCGCATCTCGGCAATCCTGGGTGTCATCTTTACCTTTGGTGCAATTCTTACTCCTGCCGGCCAGCAGATAACCATGCCATTCAGGGACCTTGTTACTTTTGAGGCTGTGACCCTTACCATACCGGTCACCGTTCTGTTTGTTGCGCTGATGGGGCTTGCCAATGCACTTGTCTGGCCTTCAATGTGGCCCCTGGCCCTAAACGGCGTAGGCCGTTTTACCAAGACAGCATCGGCCCTGCTCGTCATGGCCGTTGTGGGTGGTGCACTGATACCCCTCATCTACGGCAAAATGGCTGACATCTTCAGCACCCAGGCCGCTTACTGGGTCTGCCTGCCCTGTTATCTCATCCTCCTGTATTACTCACTCCACGGGTACAGGCTGAAAGGAAGATAAATACCGGGATATGGAACCCGACCTGAAAAAAATCTTCAGCTGCTTTGACGCTAAAGGGACATTCCTGGAAGGAAAATCGTTCGGCCCGGGACATATCCATGACACCTACCGCATAACCACAGCGGAAAAGGATTGTGACGACTATATCCTTCAAAGGCTTAACAGCAACGTATTCAAGGATATACCGAAACTCCAGGAAAACATGGAGCGGGTAACAGTACATCTGTGGAAAAAGATATCAGAAACAGCAGGCAGTGATCCGAAAAGGGAATGCCTTACCCTTATCCCGGCTGCCGGAAGCGGCAGATCATTCATCACAGATAATGAAGGCCGCTACTGGAGGATGTTCATCTTCATCCGTGACCACCGTTCATACGAGAGGGTTGACAGTCAACATAAGGCCTTTGAGGGTGGAAGGATAACCGGCAGGTTCCAGGCAATGCTTGCCGACCTTCCCGGACCACCTCTGCACGAGACAATCCCTGACTTCCACAACATAGCCAGACGCCTTGACACCTTCCACCAGGTGATAAGAAGGGACCCGGCCGGAAGGGCTGAATCAGTCAGAAGTGAAATTGCCGAGATCACATCACGTGAGGAGGAGATGAAAACAATCCTCAGGCTTGGCGCCCGGGGCCTCATTCCTCTGAGAATCACCCATAATGACACAAAATTCAATAATATCCTGTTCGACCAGAACGACAGGGCCCTGCTCATAATTGACCTCGATACGGTAATGCCGGGATATGTGCATTACGACTTCGGTGATGCAATACGGACAGCCACCAACAGGGCCGAGGAGGACTCTGCCGACCTGTCTGCCGTATCGATGGATATTGACATTTACAGGGCATATGCCGAAGGGTTTATGTCAGAGGCAGGAAATACCCTCAACAAAACCGAGACTGAATATCTCCCCTTAGCCCCTAAGCTGCTCACTTACATTATGGCAACCAGGTTCCTGACTGACTTTATTGACGGTGACAACTATTACAGGACCAGGTATCCCCTCCATAACCTGCAGAGGGTAAGGGTTCAGCTCACCCTCCTGCGTGACATGGAGGCACAGTATGATAATATGGTTCAGATAATCAAGAATATAGCAAAATGAAAAGATTCATCCTTCTGCTGGTAATTGCTTTTGGCACGACTCTCTTTGTCAGCTCGCAGACTCAGAACGCAGCTGTTGACAGTTCGAAATTTGCCCCGTACTGGTGGCACAGCAAGGATATGTATGACCACCTGCCTGACATTAAGAACGAAATAGTCTTCCTCGGGAACAGCATCACCGACGGCGCAGAGTGGTTCGAGCTGCTGGAAAATAAAAAATGCCTTAACCGCGGAATAAGCGCAGACATAACCGAGGGAATTCTCCTTCGCCTTGACCAGGTCACCAGACTGCAGCCCAAAAAGCTGTTCATTATGATCGGTGTCAACGACCTGTCGCGCAACATGACCCCCGATGAGGTCATTGTAAACTACAGGAAGATCCTTGAGCGGGTCAGGACTGAGTCACCACGGACAAAGGTCTATGTACAGAGCCTCCTGCCTGTCAATCCCGCCACAGGGATGGCAAAAAACCATACCAACAAGACTCCTGAAATAATGGAACTTAACGGGAAGCTGAAATCGCTGGCAATTGAGTTCGGCCACACATACATTGACCTCTTCAGCCTCATGGCCGACTCTGAGAACCACCTCCCGCGGAGCTTCAGCGTTGACGGTCTCCACCTCTCGTACAAGGCTTACAAGGTGTGGGCAGACGCCATCAGACCCTATGTTAAATAATCTTCGTTCGGCTTTTATCTGTCTCTGTTTTAAACATTAATGCCCACTTCCCTGTTTTCGTTCGAAAATAGGTTTGCATAATAAAGGCAAAATGATGACTTTTGTCATGGCCTTTTAAAGCATGGGAGTCACTTTTTGTCAACAGTACATATATGGATATAAACGGGAAGTATTTCAGGGCATTCGTTGAGAGGGAAGAGGAGCTTAAGAAGCAGTACAGCGCAGAACGGATAAGGAAACAGCATTCAAAGGGAAAGCTTACGGCACATGAAAGGATTGCCCTCCTCTTTGATGAGGGTACCTTTGAGGAGATAGATACCTACGTCACACCATCCGACCAGGGGGTTGAGTTCGGAAAGGTTGAGCGGTCTTATGGTGACGGTGTTGTAACCGGCCATGGGAAGATTGACGGAAGGCTTGTCTTTGCATTCGCCCAGGATTTTACGATAATGGGAGGTTCACTGGGGATTGTCCATGCCCGTAAGATTGCCAAGGTACAGGAGATGGCCCTGAAGATGGGTGCTCCTTTCATCGGAATAAATGATTCCGGAGGCGCCAGGATCCAGGAAGGAATTGCCAGTCTTAACGGCTATGCCGTCATCTTCAACAATATAATCCAATCATCCGGAATCATCCCCCAGATTTCAGTTATAATGGGGCCTGCAGCAGGCGGAGCTGTTTACGCACCTGCACTTACAGACTGGGTCTTTATGACAAGCAATACGAGTTACATGTTTGTTACCGGTCCGAATGTGGTCAGGGAGGTGCTCAACGAGGAAATCAGCAGCGAGGACCTGGGCGGGGCCGAGGTTCATGCCCGGAAGAGCGGTGTGGCAAACATGATATATGATGATGAGGAGAACACCATCATCGCCGTAAGAAAATTCCTTTCCTACCTCCCCTCAAACAATCTTGAGAATCCGCCGGTGGCATCCTGGACAAAGGATACACCTGACATCAATCCAAAACTGAGGGACATTGTTCCCGATGATCCGAACAAGGCATATGACGTGCGTGACATCATCAACCAGGTTGTCGACCGGAACAGCTTCTTCGAAACCTCCGAGCTCTTCGCTCCCAGCCTGGTGACAGGTTTCGGCCGTATGGAAGGCAGGACGGTCGGAATCGTCGCGAACCAGCCGAAAGTGCTTGCCGGTGTTCTTGACATCGACTCATCGGTGAAAGGGGCCCGTTTCATACGCTTCTGTGATGCTTTCAACATCCCTATTCTTACGCTCGAGGATGTTCCGGGCTTCCTGCCGGGAAAGGACCAGGAACACTCCGGAATAATCCGGCACGGGGCAAAAATGCTCTTTGCATATGCGGAGGCTACGGTGCCGAGAATAACAGTAATACTCCGCAAGGCTTACGGCGGAGCTTATATAGTCATGAACAGCAAGGGTATGGGGGGCGACTTCAACTTTGCGTGGCCGTCAGCAGAGATAGCGGTTATGGGACCGGACGGGGCGGTGGCCATACTTTACCGGAGAGAACTGGCTGAGGCAAAGGATCCGGCAGCCCTGAAGAAGGAGCTCGTTAAAAAGTATCGTGAAAAGGTTGCCAACCCCTTCATAGCCGATGAGAAAGGTTTTATCGACGAGGTTATTGATCCGGCATATACACGGCTAAAGCTGCTCTCTGCATTTTCAGCGCTGAGTAACAAGAGCGTGAAAGTGCCGTCAAGGAAACACGGGAATATTCCATTATAATGGCAGGCAGACGACAACAGGCAATAGACAACAGGCCGAAGTGAAGTAGTCACCGGCAGGACTTTAAGCAGGACAGAATTTTAGTATGACAGGTATCACCCCCTGCAGAGAATTAAGGAATTAAATGAAAAAACTCAAAAGAATTTTAATTGCGAACCGCGGCGAGATTGCGGTAAGGATAATGCGCACAGCACGTAAGATGGGAATTGAAACCGTTGCAGTGCGTACAGCAGTGGAACCTGATGCCATGTACCTCTCCTTTGCCGATATTATCCATGAGGAGGATGACGAGATGGCGGAGATACCAGTGTTCCTGGATGTGGAAAAGCTTATCTCTATTGCGCTCAAGACAAAGTGTGATTCGGTGCACCCGGGGTACGGCTTCCTGGCTGAAAACGCATGGTTCGCCGAAAAGTGCCGGGACAACAAAATCATTTTTGTAGGCCCTTCTCCAGACGCCATCTACAAGATGGGCAACAAGCCGGTGGCAAGACAGATAGCCATGAAGCATAAAATCCCGATGGCGATGGGCACTCCGGGGAGCGTTGCCAGCGAGGACGAAGCTGTCAGGCATGCAGCCAGAATAGGCTATCCTGTTATCATAAAAGCTGCCTCCGGAGGAGGCGGCAGGGGAATGAGAATAGTAAGGCAGGAATCGGAGATGGAAAAAATGTTCATCCTCGCAAGCAGAGAGGCTGAAAAAGCATTCAATGATCCCAGCGTTTTTATAGAGAAATATATTGAGAACCCAAAACATATTGAGTTTCAGATACTTGGTGACACGCTCGGCAATATCATCCACCTCGGTGAAAGGGAGTGTTCCATTCAGCGCAAGCACCAGAAACTCCTGGAGGAAGCCCCCTCCCCCGCCCTCGATGATGAACTCAGGGCAAAGATGGGGGAAACAGCAGTAAAAATAGCCCGTGCTGTGGGTTATTACTCCGCCGGAACAGTGGAGTTCCTGCTCGATTCAGACCGTAACTTCTACTTCATGGAGATGAACACCCGTATCCAGGTGGAACATCCCGTTACGGAGATGATTACCGGCATCGATCTGATCGAACAGCAGATACGAATCGCCTCCGGCGAGGAACTCTCAATCAGACAGGAGGATGTCAGACTGACCGGCTGGGCCATAGAGTGCCGCATCAACGCCGAGGATGTACAGGCCGGTTTCGCCCCTGCGCCGGGAAGGATTGAAAAGATCAGCTTCCCCGATGAACCCGGCGTCAGGGTTGACACAGGGGTCAGGGCAGGATCCTCAATAGTTGCCTCCTACGATTCGATGATTGCCAAACTGATCGTAACCGGCAAAGACCGCCATGAGGCAGTCATCAATACCAAGAAAGCACTTGACAAGGTATGGATCAAGGGGACCAAAACCACTCTTCCATTCTTCCGGATGCTGATGCGAAACCATGTTTTCCAGGCCGGAACATTCACTACGGCATTCATCGAGAAAGACCTTGAAAAATACCATAACAGCAGCGAATATGAGGAGAGCATTGCCGCATGGATCGCCACAAAACTGTTCGTTGAGGAGAACCTCTCCGAGACAAAGTCAGGCATTAACTTTGAACAGGGCCGGGAGCTTACGCCGTGGCTGCTGAGAAAAAGACTGACACAGTTTTAGAAAACAGATCTGACCCTGCATTTACTCAGAAAAACTGAAACCTATTCAAGAAAGAAAATGACACCCCAGAAGCCAGCCATAAAAAAACTGTATGCCCTCTCAAACGAGGGGCGGAAATTTCCATTTGTACTGCCTCTGAAGAATGTGATCAGGGTTAACGGCAGAGATTACAGCGTTGAACTCCGTGAGGATGAAAAGTATGGTGTCCACGTACTATGGAAGAACAGACGCTATCCCGTTGAGATTGTCCGGACGAAACAAAACAGGTATGAGATCCTCTTTAACGACATTAGCCACACCTTTACGGTTGAAACCCCGGTCTCGATGCAGCGCAGGAAGGTCCTGGGCGCCGGAAGGAAGAAGAACAGCTCCCTAGTTGTCAGGGCTCCCATGCCCGGAAAGATCATCGATGTTATGACAAGGGATGGAGCCGAGGTTGTACGGGGAGAAGCACTTGTAATACTGGAGGCAATGAAGATGCAGAATGAAATCCAGTCAGTTGTCAGCGGAACAGTCACCAGAATAGGTGTCAAAGCCGGTCAGAATGTAATGAAAGATGATATCCTGGCAGAGATAACCGTCAAATAATCATATCATGAAAGGAAACATCAGTTTCTTCATGAGGCCGCTGGCCGCAGCGGTTGCAATAATAATCTCCTTTTCCTGTACACGATTCTCGGGCAACGGCTATTCATCTGCCTGGGAAAAATACCCTGACAGCCGCTGGGCGGGACCTGACCTGTGGGCCAACAGGCTTGCCGACTGGGAGGTCAGGGATGGCAGGCTGGCCTGTACCTCAGACCTCCCGTTCCGGACCGTTCATCTCATGACCCGGAGAACAGGCCCTGAAGAAGGAAACCTGATGACCCTTGTAAACATCCACAGGGAAAAAAGTACCGCTGCCGGCCCATCAGATGACACCGGTGCAGGTTTGACAGCAGGTACAAGAGCGGCAGGAGATGCCAGGGAGGCGGCAGATGCAAAAGAGGCTGCAGGTATTATGCTCGGAGCTGGACCCGGGCTTGATTACCGGGCTGCCAGCCTGATCTTTCACTCCTGGGGTGAGGGAGCAGGGCTCTTCATTGGCATTGACGGCGAGGGAAAGGCTTTCGTCCGTGACATGGAGAAGGAGAATGACTATCCGGCATATGCCGCCCTGGGGTGGAAGGACTGGAGCGAGGCAATACTTAAGATTACCGCAGAAAAAGATGCCGGCGGAGAGAGTCGCCTGACTGTCCGGGCTGTTGATCCTGAAACCCGGAGGGTCATCTCTGAAGTAAGAGACATTATTGTGGAGACGGAACGGCTTACGGGAAACATTGCTCTTGTTGCACATCATGACAGGCACGGAGAACAGGGAAACAGCTTCTCCTTTGACCACTGGCGGGTAAGAGGCTCTCGCCTTCAGCGCTTCAGGGAGAGAAGCACCGGGCCGATTGTGACTGCCCAGTATACCCTCTCCGGGGGAATACTGAAAATGACTGCCCAGCTGATGCCGGTGACCCGTGAATTATGTGATTCCGTCGAACTTCAGTTTACCGATGAGGGCAGATGGCAGAGAGTTGCCATGGCACCCGTAGATACCCCGTCATACACGGCTACCTTCAGGCTTGAGGGTATCACCGGCAGCCAGGACAGGCCCTACAGGCTGATGGCGCACTACAGCTTCGGGAATGCCGCCGTAAACAGCCTTTCCGGCACCGTGAAACATGACCCAGTTGACAGGCAGGAGATAGTGCTGTTGTCGCTCTCATGCATTGAGCAGGTGATAAAGCCCGATCCGAAGCGGTGGGCAGGAATTGATGCAGGATATTTCCCGTTCGAATGGGCTGTCCTTTACCCTCATGTACGGATGACTTCCAACCTTAAGAAGCACAGGCCGGATCTGCTTTTCTTTGCCGGTGACCAGGTATATGAGGGAGCCTCCCCGACTGCTGCGGTATTCGGCAAGGGGGCATTTGAGGATTATCTTTATAAATGGTATCTCTGGTGCATCACCTACCGTGATCTGACCACAAACATCCCCTCGGTGACCATTCCGGATGACCATGACGTATACCACGGTAACCTGTGGGGTTGCGGAGGCAGACCCACACCCCCGGGCCTTGAAGGTGCAGCCGCACAGGATGCCGGTGGCTATAAGATGTCTCCCCGCTTTGTGAATATGGTCCAGAAGACACAGACCAGCCACCTCCCTGACCCGGCTGATCCCCTTCCTGCTGAACAGGGCATATCGGTTTACTTCACCGAATGCAATGTGGGAGGAGTGAGTCTTGCCGTGATTGAGGACCGCAAGTTCAAGTCGGCCCCGGCGGAACTGCTGCCTGATGCGATGATAATCAACGGCTGGCCACAAAATCCCCGCTGGAATCCCTCGAGATATGCAGATGCTGAAGGGGCCTCCCTGCTAGGAGAACGCCAGGAAGCCTTCCTGAAGGATTGGGTTGATGACTGGAGCGGAGGAGCATGGATGAAGGCAGTCCTCTCCCAGACACTGTGGTCATGCCTTGCCACCCTTCCTGATTCGGCAACAAGTGACGCCATCGTCCCCTTCCTTGAAATACCTGATTCAGGGCTGTACGTGAAGGGTGACCGCATTGTGGCTGACTTTGATTCCGACGGGTGGCCGCAGAGCGGCCGGAACAGCGCATTAAAAACCATAAGGAAGGGATTTGCACTCCATGTCTCCGGTGACCAGCACCTGCCCTCAACCATAAGGTACGGCACAGACCAGTGGAACGATGCCGGGTATGCCATTGTCTCACCGGCATCCGGAAATATATTTCCCAGGAGATGGTTCCCTCCGGAACCGGGAAGGAACAGGGCCGACAGCACACCTGAATATACCGGGGAATTCAGTGACGGCTTCGGGAACAAAATGACTGTCGTCGCCGTTGCAAATCCCCGCAAAAGCAAAGTTTACCCTGAGCGTCAGAATGAGCTCGTAACAGGCTACAGCGCCATCACCTTCCACAGGGAAACACGCGAGATAGTCCTGGCCAACTGGCCCGGTTATGCTGACCCGGCAAAGGATAAACCATTCCCTGGGTGGCCTGTGACAATCAAACAGTCTGACAATTACGGCAGGAAAATAACCGGGTGGCTTCCTGAAATCGAAACACAGGGTCTCAGTGACCCGGTGATCAGGATCGTCAGCGAGGGCACCGGCGAGCTGGTTTACAGCCTCCGCATAAAGGGAACTAAATTCCAGCCGGGAGTCTTTACATACGGGACCTATTCAATTGAAGCAGGGGACCCGGACCGCGGACTCTGGCAAAAAATTGAGGGGATCCATGCATGGACATCCCCTCAACGTGAACCTGTTGTATTGTATTTTTAATCAGCAGCCTGCTCTTCTATGCTTTCGGAGCATTTTTTAGGGTGGCTACCAGGAAATCCCAGAATTTTCCGACTGTTGAAATTTCAACCTTCTCGTCCGGACTGTGCGGGTAACGGATGGTAGGTCCGAAGCTGATGGAATCAAGCTTCGGATAGACGCCCATTATGATTCCGCATTCAAGTCCTGCATGGATGGCCTTTATCTCGGGTATCCTGCCGTATAGTTTATTATAGGTATCCTTCATCGTAACCAGTATGGCGCTGTCCATGTTGGGCTTCCATCCCGGATAACTACCTGAAAGTTCCACATCACAGCCGGCAAGCTGGAACCCGGCAGCTATCTTCCACGCAGTGGCTTCCTTGGCTGTCTCAACAGAGCTCCTGCAGAGACAGAACGACTCGAACCTGCCATTTCCGATCCTTACAATGGACAGGTTGTTGGATGTCTCAACCACTCCCGGCATGCTGGCACTCATTCTCTGAACCCCGTTGGGGCATACATAGACACCCCTTATGATGCGGTACTGGTCAGCCTCATTCATAACCTTTGCAGGGGCTTCTGAAACCTTGAAGAGGAACTTGATGTCCGGATCCACCTCCTTGAATTCAGCCCTGTACATCTTCTCGTAACCCTTCATGAACTTTTCAAACTGGGCTTTCCTGATGGTGGGTATAATTATCGTTGCAAAGGCTTCACGCGGTATGGCGTTTCTCAGATCTCCCCCGCTGTAGTCTGCTATGCGCATCCCAAAGTCGTGCTCAGCCTGCTGGAAGAACCTGAACATAAGCTTGTTGGCATTTCCCTTGCCCAGGTGAATATCGAGTCCTGAATGGCCGCCCTTCAAACCCTTGAGAGTCAGCTTGTATGCCGTCACGCCGGCAGGTGTCGTCTCCTGCTTGTAGCTGCGTGAAGCGCCAACATCTATTCCTCCGGCGCAACCCACATAGAGTTCTCCTTCATCCTCGGAGTCCATATTGATAAGGATTTCTCCTTTCAGAACACCCTTTTTAAGATTCTTTGCTCCGGTCATACCTGTCTCCTCGTCCACTGTGAAGAGGGCTTCAACAGGCCCGTGTGTCAGCTTCGGGTCTGTCAGCACTGCCATTGCCGCAGCAACGCCCATACCATTGTCAGCGCCGAGGGTTGTCCCCTTTGCCTTCACCCATCCCTGGTCGATATAGGTCTCGATGGGATCCTTTTCGAAATCAAACTTCTTGTCTGAATTCTTCTGGGGCACCATGTCAAGGTGAGCCTGGAGGATTATTCCCTTGCGGTTTTCCAGTCCTTTTGTGGCAGGTTTGCGTATGATCACATTGCCGGTTTTGTCGACAATGGTCTCAAGGCCATGCTCCTGTCCGAACTTTTTCATGTACTCCGTCATCCTGTGCTCCTTCTTGGAGGGACGCGGTATCTGTGTTATTTCATAGAAATACTTCCACAGCAGCTTCGGTTCAAGATTTTTAATTTCGCTCATAGCTATTCAGTTTTTGATTACTCTTTAACAATATTGGGCATCTCCAGTCCGTACCCCTTCTTCCTGTCCTCTGCTTTCAGCAGGAAGCCAAACAGAATGGCCAGTATTCCAAGTGAAGTGAATATCATCATGGGAATCTGGTAGTTATATGTTGGCACCGAGATACCGTCAATCATTCGTGATCCGGTGATGCAATACTTGTCAAGCACCCAGCCGATGAGCATAGGCACTCCCATGAGACCCCAGTTCTGTACCCAGAAGATAAGCGCATATGCTGTCCCAAGCTGCTTCATTGGTATAATTTTGGGAACAGATGGCCACATGGCTGAAGGAACAAGAGAAAATCCTATTCCAAGGATGATGATGAGGAGTACTGCCTGCCAGGGTTTATTGAACAATGGAATGGAAAACATGGCATGGACGAAGATCAGGAGGACAGCCCCGATGATCATGATTGTTGCCCCCTTCCCTTTCCTGTCATACAGGTTGCCGAAGAAAGGAGTCAGGACCATTGTTCCCAGCGGCAGCAGGGATGGAATTATTCCGGCAGTGGCAGGGTCTACGCCAAACTTATTGACCATCAGGTCAGATGCATACTTCAGGAACGGAAAGACGGCTGAATAGAAGAGAACACAAAGTATAGCAATAAACCACCATCCCCTGTTTCTGAGGATGAATCCTATGTCCTTTAGCTGGAAACTCTCCTCCGCCTCCATGACCATCCCCTTGTCTGCTTCTGCAATTGAGGCGTCAAGCCTCTTGTCCATTCCGCAGTAGATAAAGAACGCTATCATACCTATACAGAGAAGGATAAGCGCCATAAGGATCGGCATTGATACGTGTCCCATTGCTTTGGCTATGGGGGCTGAAGTCTGAAGTGCAAGCATGGTACCGAGCCTTGCTGTCGCCATCTCAAGTCCCATCGCAAGAGCCAGTTCCTTGCCCCTGAACCACTTCACAATGATTTTTGAAACCGTGATGCCTGCTGTCTCAACCCCTACCCCGAAGAGCGCAAAACCGAGGCTTGCTACGAGGACCTGTGTCTTCATCCCGAAAAGCATCTGCCCGTCAAGCATATTGGTTGATACTGCCCAGTACTTGATAGCTGTACCGGCTACCATCAGGAGAGTGGCCATCTTCCCTGTGAAGCGAACCCCCATCTTGTCAAGAATTATGCCTCCGAGTATAAGCATAAGAAGAAACACGTTAAACCAGCCATAGGCACCGGTAAATGTTCCATATTCGCTGCTTGACCATGAAAGCTGTTGTTCAAGCAAAGTCTTCAGCGGAGCCATAACGTCAGTCAGGTAGTAACCGCACAACATGGTGAATGCAACCACCACCAGGGCAGTCCACCTTGCTGCCTTCGAGTCAGCAAGGGTCTTTCTAATTTTTTCCATTTTCAGAGTTAGTGTTTAATGAAAAATACATGGTCCGTAAATGTATAAAAAAAACGTTCCACAAATTGTATCAAAAAAACATGAGCCTGAACTTTGTGGCACAATTTTGGTTATTCTTGCGAATGACTAATTTTGTGCAATTATTTTAAAACACTGAACCAAAATTATTAAGATTCACATATGAAGAGACTGATAATTGTATTGTTGCTTTCTGTTCCTGCCATATTTGTTTCAGCCCAGGAAAACGCAGTTAAATGGTACTCGATAGAGGAAGCCGTGGCTATGGCCAAAACAAATCCCAGACCGATCTTCGTTGACGCCTATACTGACTGGTGCGGGTGGTGCAAGAAGCTCGACAAGGATACATTTTCCAACCCGGTCATTGCCGAAATACTGAACACAAAATACTATGCTGTGAAATTCGATGCCGAAGGGAAAGAACCTGTCACATTCCAGGGAAGGAAATTCGTAAATGACGGAAGCCTGGGCAAGACCCATCAGCTGGCATATGCACTGCTGCAGGGGAAACTGGGTTATCCTACCGTAGTATTCCTGACGGCGAACAGCGAACTCATTACTCCCGTCTCCGGATACAAGACTCCCGTTCAGATTGAACCGATGCTGCATTATTTTGCCGGGACAAGCTGGCAGAAGCAGGGTTACGAGGATTTCCTTAAAACATTCCAGGGCAAGGTACAATAGGTTTGCAGCCCCCCGACCCGGATCATGCCCGGGAAAACAATCAGCCAGTATTTACATCCAAGGAGACCAGTAAATGATACCCGAATTAGCCCAGACACCATACCAGATTACCCCGCAGCTTGAGGATGCCATGGGGACCACTCTTAAATATGTCAACCGCAAGGTAAAACCTTCATCAAGCATGCTTGATGTGGGTCAGAGAAATCCGCTCACTGAACTTCTCGAGAAGGGAAACCTGAACCTTAAAATAGAAAACACCGAGGGAGATCTTGACGTTTTCAACCTCAAGGATGACGTAAAATATGACTACATCCTCTACAGCCATACCATCGAACACCAGTTCAATCCCCTGCATACCCTCCTGGAGCTCAGAAAGGTAATGACCGCCGAAACAAGGATGTTCGTAATCCTTCCCCGCAGGGGCAAGCTCCTGTGGTGCAAGGGGCACTTCCATGAAATAGACGATTACAGGATGAAACTCCTGCTTGACAGGGCCGGGCTTGACATTCTCAGCCTCGAACTCCATAAGGCATGGAGGCCGTGGTATTTCTACCTCACCGGTTTTAAGCCTGTCCTCAGGCTGTTTTTTGAGTTCAATGCATACTACGAGGTGAGGCTAAAACCCTAACCGTACAGATCAGGTGAAGGATAAAGTTCTGTTCATATTCCCCGGGAAATCTGCTTTCATCAACAAGGATATCGGCATTCTCTCCCGGAGATATGACGTTATCACTCCTGACCATACCTGGGAAAACAAGAAAAGCACCCCTCTGAATTTCCTTAAACAGCTGCTTTTTCTTATCCGGAACCTGAAAGGATCGAAGGCTGTTTTCGTCATGTTCGGCGGATACTGGTCGCTCCTTCCTGCCCTCTCCGGCCGTTTTACCGGAATACCTGTTTACATAATTCCCGGCGGCACTGACTGTGTCTCCTTTCCGTCACTTGGGTACGGCAGCCTGCGCAAACCGTTGATGCGGACATTCATAAAATGGTCTTTCAGTCTCTGCACCGAATTGCTGCCGGTTCACCAGTCGCTGGTAATGTCTGATTATGACTACCATCCCGGGTCAGATTACAGGAAACAGGGATTCATGTATTTTTTTCCGAAGCTGCGTACACCTTACAGGGTAATACACAACGGCTTTGACCCTGAGTTTTTCAAGGGTGATCCTGGTGCCAAGAAAGCCGGCAGTTTCATTGCTGTGGCACCGGTAGGCAACATGATGCGTGTCCGCGTCAAGGGGGTGGACCTGGTGATCGGGCTTGCCAGGCGGTTTCCGCACTGCTCATTCACAATTGTCGGCGTTTCCGGGGAAGTCTCAGCGCAGCTGGGCCCTCTCCCTTCAAATCTGAGGCTCCTGGAGTGGCTTCCCCAGGAAAAATTCATCGGCCTGCTGGAAGAGAGCCTGTATGTTCTTCAGCTTTCAATATCTGAAGGGTTTCCGAATGCACTGTGCGAGGCCATGCTTTGCCACTGCATCCCGATAGGATCATCTGTAGGTCCGATACCTGATATCATTGGTGATACGGGTTACCTGATCGACAAACCGGATCAGGATTATCTTTCCTCCAGGATAGGTGAAATACTCGCCGCCGACCCGACCACCCGACGAAGGATGGGATCAGAGGCCAGGGAGAGGGTGGCTTCCTTGTTTCACATTAACAGAAGGGAAAAGGCTTTCCTGGACCTCCTGGAGACTCCTTAAAATTATATCCTACCTGCCGATAATGAAATTTGCCGGAAGAGCCACGGTGTTTCCAAACTGGTAAATCAGCTTGCGGGCAGTGCAAAGCTTTTCATCACCAAGAGTGACGGTTATTTCAGCAACATCGGGAACCCTGTAGTACAGCCTGTCAGTAAGGGCAAGATCCTTCTGTGAAGTAACCGGCCTGACAACAAGGTTCAGTTCCCTCGTCTTGCCGGATGGAACAATTTCCATCACAACAGGCCGGCCCGGACCTTCTGGTGACTCGGTCAAGCCCATGGTTTCTGAGAAGCTGAACAGTACAGTCTTTTTTCCGGCCATTGCGAGGTCAGGGGTAACCCAGAACCGGAAATGCTTTGTTTCAGTCCACGATTTCCCTGCAAACAGAGCCGTGTATTCCCTCTCAAGCCTGTTGATCTCATCGATGGCTGCCCCGTCCTGAGGAAAGATGTTGGTCTCACCCGTCAGTATCATGTGCCTTCCCTCACGCAGTTCCATAAGCCTGTCGGCAGCCTCCCGGGCCTCCTCCTCCAGGGTCATTCCCTTTTTTCTCTGGACAAGGTAGGGAACCCTGATGAAGGCAGTATCAGCCTTTACAACCCGGTATGCCGTGTCAGTACGGGTAGAGACATATTCATAGGCCCCCCTGTCAGGGAACAATAATCCTGAATAATCGCTGCCGTCTGTGAGTCCGGAATGTGCTGTGCGGCCGTACACTTCCGGATTGATATCAAGTACCAGACCGCTCTTCCGGAGTGCCAGCATATTCGTCTGCATCAGTGTTGTTCCCTGGATTATATAAAACTTTGAAGGGTCAAGCTCCTCCACGGTATTCAGCCTTACATCGGTCAGGCTCCATGATTCATTCTCCGCCGTGATGACCCTGTCAAGTCCGATCATATCACCTGCGTGGGCGGCAAAGGGGCCCGGCACTTCAGTTCTTTTCACGGCAATGATTTCGAACTCGAGTACCGTAAGCGGAAGAGCATAAACCAGGCTGCCGTCGGTCAGGGGTACGCTGTCGCCAAGCGGAAGCACCTTAGTGTCATCCGCACTCTTGCCGGTGAACACCGAGCAACCCGCAGTCACCAGTGTAAGTAGAGTAAGTAGTATGAATATCTGTCTGTTCATGTCAACCATTTAAAGATAAACGCTGAAACTGTTGAAGCTTGTCTCGCGGAATGCCCTGCCGATATTCATCAGGATATCCCCCGCGATCACTGATTCTTCCGAGTGTATCCTGAGGGCAATGTCACCCGAGAGGCCATGAAGGTATACACCGGCAATCGCTGCTTCACCGGGGTCATATCCCTGTGCCAGTAATGAGGCTATCATACCGGTCAGCACGTCGCCGCTGCCACCGGTTGCCATTCCCGGGTTGCCGGTGCTGTTGAAGTATATCCTGCCGTCAGGCATTGCCACAGAAGTATGGGCTCCCTTAAGCACAACGATGCATTTGTGCCTTTCGGCGAAGAGTACCTGTTCCTGCAGGAGGTGATAGTCTGTGCTCTCTGTGGCAGCCAGCCTTCGGAATTCACCCGGATGAGGAGTAATTATGGTGGCCGGCGGGAGCCTGTCAATCAGCCCCCTGTTTTGTGACATGATATTAAGTGCGTCTGCATCAAGCACCAGGGGTACGGTGACCTTCTCAAGGAGTTCTCCCAGCACTTCTGCGGTATCAGGGTCAGTGCCAAGACCGGGCCCTGCACCTATTGCCGCATAGGGTGAAAGGTCAGGAAGTGTGGTTATGTTGCCTGTACCGGGGTCAGGGGAAACCATTGCCTCGGGCAGGGCTGCCTGCAGCGCCAGTACGGATGCCGATGAGGTGTGCACGGTAACCAGCCCTGCACCTGCGCGGAGAGCGGCCCCTGCTGACAGGGTTGCTGCCCCGGCCTTGCCGTAGCTTCCGGCAATCAGGAGAACATGGCCAAACTTCCCCTTATGGTCAAACTTGCCCCTTCCCTTCAGCATCGGTCTTACGGTCTCACGGAGTATATAATGATAAGGTGTGGGCATAGCCGAGATTGTATCAGCATGAAGCCCTATGTCTATCACTTCCCATTCACCCGTGAATTCGCCATTGCCGGCAAACATGAAAGATAGCTTCGGAAACTGGAAGGTGATCGTCCTTGAAGCCCTGACGATGTTTTCCCGGTCAGAGCCGGAATTATCCTCGCAGAAAAGCCCTGACGGTACGTCAACGGAAATTACAAACGCACCCGTGGCATTTATTCTGCGTATTACAGCCGCAGCTGCTCCGGCCGGCGGCTTACGGAGACCTGTACCGAAAATGGCATCAATGATGACTTCATCACGGCTGATAACCGGAAACTGATCAGGATCAGCCAGGCTGACCGTCATGATGCCACTCCGCTCAAGGCGCTCGGCATTCAGCCGGAACTCACTGCTTCGTCCCGACCCTGTCTCAACCACATAGACCCTGACAACATACCCGTCCTCATGCATCAGCCGTGCCAGGACAAGCCCGTCACCGCCGTTGTTGCCCGGGCCGGCGAAAATACTGACCTTTCTCTCCGGGGCAACCAGATCCTTTATTCGCTGAAAGAGGGTTGTTGCGGCACGCTCCATCAAACCTGCCGGCGTGACAGGCTCAAGACGGATGGTGGCGGCATCTATCTCCCGTATGTCAGCTGATGTGAATATTTTCATACTTTACCGCTTGGTAGTGAGGTTACAAATGTAAAAATATAGACAATGCAAAATTATTTTACCTGTGATATAATGCAATCACTCCAAATTAAAAAGATTAATATATTTGTCACCGTCAGAATTAATTAAACCACTTAACACGGAAAACTATGCTCAAAAATCATCCAAAAGGCCTGATTGTTGCCTTCTTCGCCAATATGGGAGAACGGTTCGGCTTCTACACCATGATGGCGATCCTGGTGCTCTTCCTGCAGGCCAAGTATGGTCTGACTGCTGATAAGGCCGGGAACATTTACAGCTCTTTTTACTTCAGCATCTATGCACTTGCGCTGGTCGGCGGGATTTTGGCCGATGCAACCAGGAAATACAAGACGGTTATCTTGTTCGGCATTATCATCATGTTCGCAGGATACGTCCTGATGGCCGTGCCCGGAATGCCACTTACCTTCACGGTGATTGCACTCTTCACTATTGCATTCGGAAACGGCCTCTTCAAGGGCAACCTTCAGGCTGTAGTCGGTCAGATGTATGATAATCCGCAATATTCCAAAATGAGGGACACCGCCTTCATGATATTCTACATGGGTATCAACGTCGGTGCATTCTTCGCTCCCTTTGCCGCCAACGGTATCAGGAACTGGTGGCTGAAGACAAACGGATTTGCTCATGACGGAAGCCTCCCGGCACTCTGTCACCAGTACAACGAAGGTCTCCTTACAAGCACTGACAAACTGGCGGAATTCCAGACCCTTGCCGATAAAGTCAACCTGGCAGGCCCCGTAACAGACATCGGAACCTTCGCAAACAACTATCTCGAAGTCTTCTCACGGGGGTACAATTATGCATTCGCAATCGCTGCCGGAGCAATGATAATCTCACTTCTCGTCTATGTATTTTTCAACAGGCTGCTTCCCAACAAGGAGAAACCTGCGAAGGCCACTGACGGGTCATCCAATACAATTGAGTTTGAATTCAGACCCCTGATCTATGCAGCAATAGCAATGGCCATTTTTGCCTTGGGACTCAGTTTTGTCGTCGATGTGTTTACCAGTCTGGCAATCGCACTTTTTGCAGGTTTCACCACCTGGATGCTTACAACTGCCAAGAAAGATGAGTATGCGAGGGTGTCATCACTTATCCTTGTGTTCGTGGTGGTGATCTTCTTCTGGATGTCATTCCACCAGAACGGACTGACTCTCACCCTTTTTGCAAGAGATTACACTTTCAAACAGGTGGAACCCTTCACCTATCTCTTCTTCACCCTGCCCTCCATGCTGGCTGTGATCGGTGCCATTGCAGGATTGGTTCTGCTTCTAAGGAAAAACATGGAGATGCCTGCAAGGCTCATCGGAGGAGGCCTTTTCGTGGCCGCATTTGTAGCAGCGTACTTTTTTATAACCAAAGCCAACCCGCTGAACTCGATTGAGCCCGAGGTGTTCCAGTCATTCAACCCTCTCTTCATTGTTGCACTTACATTCCCGGTCATGGGTGTTTTTGCATGGCTCAATAAGAAAAATATCGAGCCTTCAACTCCCAAGAAAATCGGAATAGGGATGATCATCGCTGCCGTCGGTTTCGTGGTTGTACTGCTCTCTTCGATAAAGCTGCCCTCACCGGTATCACTTGCCGGATCTCCTGTCGCAGAAGCCCTGAGGGTCAGTCCCTACTGGCTGATAAGCAGTTACCTCATTCTGACTGTGGCTGAACTTTTCCTGAGCCCGATGGGACTCTCATTTGTCTCCAAAGTTGCTCCGTCGCGTTTCCAGGGTATGATGCAGGCAGGATGGCTTCTGGCTACTGCAACCGGGAACAAGCTTCTGTTCGTCGGAACCAAGCTCTGGGACAAGGTAGAGCTCTGGCAGCTCTGGACAGTATTCATCGTCTGCTGCCTCCTCTCCGCAGCATTCATCTTCTCAATCATGAAACGACTCGAATCCGCCACAAAATAACGGATTGTCATACCAGGAAAAAGGGAGAGCCACACAAACGGCTCTCTTTTTTTTGTCTTTTAACAACATATTGCAGCAGCAAAAAAAGATATAAATAATATATTTGTCGGGTTAACCTGATGACAATGAACAGCAGCAGAATGTACGACAGGATCTTTGCGATCTTCGGAACGGTGATGGTTTTCTTTTATTTCGGACTTGCCACATTCGTGCTTACAACAGACCTGTTTGCTTTAGACAAAGCAATGAGGATTCTGCTTGCAGTTCCTCTCTACATTTATGCAGTCTACCGGGTTTTTGTCTCCTGGGAAAAGATCAGGGACAGTTTCTTCAGCAGGGATAACGATGAAAAATAATCTTCCCGAAGCAGGGGGTACAGCCATGTTCAGACGGTCATATCTATTTAGTGGCACAAACTTTGAAAAAGATTATTCAGGGATTGCCGAAAAATTTTACGTAAACAGTCCGGATTGATAATAAGATATTTATTAATATTGTGGCTCATAGCAAGTTGATAAGCAAAGGAACGATGAACAGAACAAAATCCCTCACGGCAACCGCAGCCGGAGTGATCATCATAGCCATCCTGATCATTATGCCGGCCTGCAAAAACAGGGGGACTGCAGCTCTCAAGGAGACCCCCACGTCAGGAAACATCAGGATTGCCGCTGACGAATCCTTCCAGCCAATAATTGACGCGGAGCTTGACACTTTCACCGCCCTCTACCCCTATGCCGTCATTACACCGGTCTACATGCCGGAGAATGAACTTGTGGCATTCTTCCTTAATGATTCGGTGAAGGTGATTGTTTCATCATGGGCACCTACGGAAGACCAGAGAAAGGTGCTGCTCGATCTCCAGACAGTGGTACGCACAACGGTGGTGGCATATGATGCCCTGGCGCTCGTTCTCCATCGCAGCAATGGCGATTCACTGCTGACCTATGAAAATGTAAAGGATATTTTCACCGGGGCCGTTAAAGACTGGAAACAGATCAATCCCTCATCA
>JALONR010000048.1 GCA_025454815.1 Bacteroidales bacterium
GAATCTGCCGTCAGAAGGGTTGGGGTAAATCAGGAGACCTGAATCCGGTGGATCAGGGTATTCTATACTGCTTTTCTCCAGCATTATATCGGCAATCAGGGCCGGGTTGGGTTCCGTAAGGACAGCTGTCAGTGTATAGGGTTCATATCCCCGGCAGGAGAAAGTGAGCTCCCAGGTGCCCGGAGGGAGGAGTCTGCAATACTCCCCGGTGATGGTGTCTGACCAGACCTGTGATGAATCAGTGTCATGATTGTAGATGGAGACCCTTGCACTCAGAGGATCACCGGTATCCGCATCAGTGACCTTTCCCCTTACCCCGGTAAGCGCTTCGGAAATATACCGGAGAAGGGAGCGGTGGTTCCATTCCCACATTGCCTCGAGGCTGGCACCGGGTGTCATCTTCGTGTTATCCAGCTCAATGGTAACCTCCCGTCCTCCCAGGGCCCACGTTACATAGTCCTGCCTGCCGCCTCTTATCGTATACCATTTCCAGCCCTGTGTCACGCCGTTGTCAAGGAATGTCATGTAACCAGGTGCGGCATAAAGGTGCACCGTATCGGCATAACGCCTGCTGATGGCATTGAACCAGGCATCATCAGCATGATTTCTTGTCCATTTGTCCCACGGGTAGTTCACAACCTCGGCCCCGCCATGGAGGTTGACTGAAAGTGTGAAGCGCCGTTCCTCCATGAACCGTATCATTTCAAGGGTTTCCTTCTGGAGAACCGGCGGTGAGACCACTTCAGGGTCGGGAAAGTTTCGGTTGAGGTCATAGCCGTTGCTGTTGGCCCTGACGGGGTATATCATGGTGTCATTGTCACGGTACATGCCGTCAGGGTTTGCCAGTGGGTTGATCCATATCTCCAGTCCCGTCACCAGTTCCTCTGCCAGCCCTCCGCCGCCGCTGCCGGAGGCAAGATATTCTGCCAGCCGCATGAGCAGTATGAACCCGGTTGTCTCATCGCCGTGAATGGTGGAGGTAAGGAAGACTTCAGGCTCCGGTTCATCAATAGCCGGATTGTCGGAAATCTTCATTACCAGGACTGCCCTTCCCATGATGCTGAACCCTATGGTATCGAGGCGGCAAACATCAGGCCAGTGCTCCGCTATCTTGTGCATTATGGTGTCATAGTGTTTCCAGGTGGGATATGACTGCCAGAGCATTGCCTCGGCTACGGAGGAAGCGGTATAGAATCCCTTGCGGTCAACGGGAATGATAAGCTTGTACGGTATGCCTGCGGCGATAAAGGCTTCTGCATCAGGAGGTGAAAGAATGAGCCGTGCTGTTGTTCCGTCGCATGACGAGACGGAGAAGCGTGAGGCCAGCCTGGTCATGGCATCGAAGCCGGGGTAGCTGATCTCCACCTCTGCCTGGCCGTATTTGCCGGCTGTTTCCCTGATGTCACCTCCTGCCGGACCCTGCTGGGCGTATCCTGTATTCAGTGATACAAACAGCAGCAGGGCAGATATGACTCTGAAGCATTTCACCCTCAGGATTATACGTTAAACCGGATATGCAGAATATCTCCGTCGGCCACCACGTAGCCTTTCCCCTCCACCATGAGCCTGCCGGCTTCGCGGCAGGCATGCTCCGAACCAAGCCTGACGAAATCATCATACTTCATTACCTCGGCCCTGATGAACCCCCTCTCCAGGTCTGAGTGAATGACGCCGGCGGCCTGTGGCGCCGTCATGCCGGCCGTAATGGTCCATGCACGTATCTCCTTCGGCCCGACGGTAAAAAAAGTCTGAAGGTTAAGCATCCGGTAGGCGGCCCTAACAAGCTTATTGACACCCGGCTCCGTCAGTCCTGATGCCTCAAGAAACTCCATCCGGTCAGCCTCCTCCGTGAGGTTTGCAATTTCAGCCTCCAGGGCCCCGGCAATCACCAGTGGTTCGGCACCCCTGCCGGAGAGAAAACTCCTGACCTCATCTACATATCTGTTGCCATTCACTGCCGATGCCTCGTCAACGTTGCAAACGTAAAGCACCGGCTTCATTGTAAGCAGGAAAATGTCATCAACAACCTTCTTTTCCTCAGGCCTCAGCTCCAGTGATGAGGCATTCTGAAAACCCTCAAGATGCTCCCTGTAGCGGTTCAGTATGTCAATGCCATGCCTGGCATCCTTGTCCCCGGTTTTTGCAGCCCTTTCAAGACGCTGAATCTTTTTCACCACCGATTCCACATCCTTGACCTGCAGTTCAAACTCCACGTTCTCCAGGTCACGTATAGGGTTGACCGATCCGTCAATATGAGGCAGGTTGTCATCATCAAAGCAACGGAGGACATGTATCAGCGCATCAGTATTCCTGATCTCGCCCAGGAGGCGTGCCCCGGAACTGTCACCCTGTCCCCTTACCAGACCGGGGATGTCAACTATCTCAACTGTGGTGTGAACTATTCTTTCGGTGGGCTGAAATTTTTCGAGTTCATACAGTCTCCTGTCCGGCACCTGGATGACACCCAGGTTTGCCTTTACGCCAGTACCGTATGTGTTGGTCTCACCACGCGTGTTGGAAATACAGTTGAAAATGGTGGTCTTCCCTACGCTTGTGATACCGATAATTCCGCATTTCAATGCCATGTCTCATTTTTCTGTTGATGCAAAGTTACCAAAAAGAGGCTAAGTTTGCAGTGAAGATTAAACCATTGACGCCAATATACGTCTGACTGACAAAAGCCCCCGGGAAGGTCAATGTCACAACTCACTGAAAATGATATCAGGGCTGCTCTTGCCACAGATGCGGAGAAAGCGTTCCGGATGCTGATTGAGCTTTACGGCCGGAGGCTGTACTGGCATATCCGCCGGATAGTCATCACACACGAGGATGCCGATGACGCCCTGCAGAACACCTTCCTGAATACCTGGAAGAACATCGGGTTATTCCGGTTCGAAAGCACACTTCTGACCTGGCTGTGGTCGATAGCCACGAATGAGGCACTTAACCTGGTAAGGAAGAGGGCAAAAGAGGCGAGTGTCTCACTTGACGATGTGGAAGGTATACTGGCCGGCTCGGCCGAAGGAAGCAGCTGGTTCGACGGCGATGAGGCGGCGGTGAAGCTTCAGAATGCCATTATGAAACTGCCGGAGAAACAACGTATAGTATTCAATATGAAATACTTTGACGATATGACCTACGAGGAAATCAGCAGTGTCACCGGAACCTCGGTGGGGGCGCTGAAAGCATCTTACCACCATGCGGTAAAAAAGATTGAACAATATCTGGAAAGGAATTAAACCATTGCCCGTCACGGGCATCAAAGAGATGTTATGAAACTCAATGATGAAATAAGCAAAAACAATCCCTTCCGCGTTCCGGAGGGTTACTTTGATTCGCTTGCTGACCGCACCATAAAGGCCATAAGGGAAGAGGAAGCCGTAAGAAACGCCGGTGACCAGGTTGCCGGAGATGAGGATCCGGTCATGGCACCTCGGGCCGCCACAACCGGACGCACTATCAGGCTGAAGCCTTTCCTTGCCCTTGCGGCAGCCATTCTGGGATTCGCCCTGGTTGCTTCGGTAATGGTGCAGCTCGTTTCCTCCGGCAGAAAGGCCGGGGTGTACGAGGCAGGAAGCAGCCTGTATGCTGACCTGGCATTCGAGGAGGTGGACACCTATATAATCGAAAACGAATTGAGCCGTACGGAGCCGGAGATTACTGAGGTACAGAAAGATGAGATTTCCTCCGATGCAATCATTGATTACCTGATGAATGAGGATATTGACCTGAATGATATATATGAATTATTATAATACTGACATGAAGAAACTGATTTTCGCAACGATTACCCTGCTGATAGCGGGAGCCGCTACGGCTGATCTCTTCGGGCAGGGGCAGGGCACAGGCCAGGGTGCCTTGCAGGACGATGGTGAAAAGCTTACCGCCTACAAGATAGCCTTTTTCACCAGGAACCTTAACCTCACTCCTGCCGAAGCCGAGAAATTCTGGCCGCTCTACAATGACTACTCGGCGAGGAAGAACAAACTGCAGGCCGACCGTATCGTACTTATGCGCTATGCAGCTCAGAATGAGGCCAACATGACCGACAGCGAGCTGACAGCCACGGCAGATAAACTGGTGAAATCCTTTGTTGATGAAGCTGAGATGGTGGTGGACTTCAATGAGGGCCTTAAGAAGGTTCTCCCGCCCGCCAAGGTGATCAGACTGTACCAGATTGAGAACCTGTACAAGCAGCAATTACTGAGGGAACTCAACCAGAGGAGGCAGGGAGCAGGTCAGCAGGGACTGAGGGGGCGCGGCGGTCAGGCTGCCGGACCTGGTCTTCAGGAGTAAGGCAGGAAGGTGGGCTGATGCGGCCTGCAGACAAATAATACTACAAGACAGGTTTCTCCCTGCGGATGAATAACGGGATGGCAGGCAACGAAACAGTTGTCTGTTCTCCCGTTTTCATATTTTTTACAGTTGCCTGGTATTCTGCAAGTTCATTGCTGCCTGCAATAACCACGAAAGGTATCTGCCGTGCATCGGCATATGAAAATTGTTTTTTGAGCTTCAACGGCTCCGGGAAGAGCTCCGTGGCAATGCCTTCCCTGCGGAGCTCCCCGGCCATTTTCATCAGCGCGGGAAGCTCTTCCCCTCCGAAGTTGATTATAAGGACCCTGGTTGATGAGCCCGCCTGATCAGGGAACAGACCGAGCTGCAACATCACGTCATAAATCCTGTCAGCGCCAAAGGAGACACCCACGCCGGACACTCCAGGCATACCGAAGATACCTGTAAGGTCATCATACCTTCCCCCTCCGCAGATGCTGCCAAAGGGGAGGTCTGCTGCCTTAACCTCAATGATGGTGCCGGTATAATAATTCAGTCCGCGTGCCAGGGAGAGGTCGAGCTCAACGGGTGCCTTAACCGGCTCCATGGCGAGGTATGACGACAGCTCCTCCATCTCCTCAATTCCTTTAAGACCTGCAGCATAACCGCTCATGGCTACCCTCAGCTCCCGAAGCTTCTCTTCCGTTGAACCGCTGAGGGTTATCACCGGTTCGAGCCTGTCAATGACCTGCTGTGCAATCCCTTTCTGCAACAACTCCTGCCTTACGCCATTGCTTCCGATCTTCTCGAGTTTATCAATGGCCACAGTGATGTCTGTTATCCTCTCCCCTGCCCCGGCCATCTCAGCTATGCCGGCCAGGATCTTGCGGTTGTTGATCTTTATTATGATGTTTACTCCGAGGGTACTGAAGATCCGGTCAATTATCTGCACCAGTTCAGCCTCGTTGAGCAATGAATCGCTTCCGATTACATCAACATCACACTGGAAGAATTCGCGGTATCTCCCTTTTTGTGGCTTGTCGGCCCTCCATACGGGCTGTATCTGGTACCTCCGGAAGGGGAAAACGATCTCGTCACGATGCTGTACCACGTAGCGTGCAAAGGGTACGGTAAGGTCATACCTGAGACCCTTTTCGCTGATCTGCTGCGTCAATGATGCGGTATCAGCGGCGGTGAGGACCGAAGAGGGCGTATCAGCAAGGAAATTGCCGGAATTGAGTATCCTGAAGATGAGCCTGTCACCCTCCTCACCGTACTTTCCGAGGAGGGTTGAGAGGTTCTCCATGGCAGGGGTCTCTACCGGCAGGTAGCCATAGAGAGAGAAGATACCCCTTATGGTGTCGAATATATGATTGCGGCGGAGCATCTCCGTCGGAGAGAAATCGCGTGTACCCTTTGGGATGGAAGGTTTCTGAGCCATAACTGGAAAATATTTCCAGACAAAAATATGAAAAAAAGGGGGCCGAGCGTAAAGTCCCGACATACTATGTCGGGATAGCGAGGAGCCAGACTGTATATTACAAAAGCGGCCGGTCTGAGACCGGCCGCCAGGTTGTTATGATGTCAGAAGTTACTGGACAAAAGGTATTGATATGGGGTATTTGTATACCTCTCCCTTTGCAGCCTTAATACTGGCAACGATGACGCAAACCACTTCCAGGATTCCCAGGGCTATCAGCAGGGGTATACCGACGATGATGAAGCAGAGAGGTATCAGGAGCACAGAATAGAGCAATACTGATATCTGGAAGTTGAGTGCTGACTTTCCGTTCATGTTTACCCACTCAGACTGATCCTTTCTTGAAACCCAGCAGATCAGCGGCCCGATTATACCACCGAAGGGGAAGAAGTAACCGGCAAAGGTTGACAGGTGGCAGAACATTGCCCAGTCGCGCTCTGATTGTGTGTATGTCTTGATCTCTTCCATTGCTTTTTTCTTAAAGACGGTTTATGGATTAAAATGCTGCATCATCAGAAGCGTGCCAGGCGCTTAAGATCGCTTATAAGCAGCCCGCTTGCATTTTTACTGTCAGCCATATGGCTGTCATAGTAATACATTATTGCATCATCCGTTCCTATCAGTGTCTTCATGCAGGTACCGCTCCGCTTGACCCCGTCAGGCCCTACCTTGTGTACTATCACCACATTTTCATGCTTCTCCTCTATGGCCCGCATGATCTCCTCCTCATCGACAATCCTGACCCGGTACGGATAGTGGACTGCAATCCTTTCCTCCGTATTTATTTCCGGGGCAAGGTCTTCCTCACGGACAAGAATGGTTTTGTTTTTAATATCAGGTACATTCTTATTATAGTATTTCAAATACCTCAGAGCGGAAAGTGACGGATTCTTCATAACCAGCTCCGCGTGGTACTCCATGAACCTGATTATAAGGCCCAGCTTGTAACTGTATTCTTCCTCCGGCGCTCCTGAGAAACAGAGAGGGATGGCACAGAATTCCGGCAACTCGTCAAGATTGTCCACATCGGCTCCAAGAAGCAGGTTGAGAAAATCATATGTTGAACCTGACTTATCATTGCTGAAGTTGGTGATTGTAAGCACGAGGAAGGAATAAGCCGGGTCATTGCGCATTACATTGAACTCCTGCACAGTGATGTATTTCACCGGGGTGACCTTCCAGTATTTGCTGACAGCATCCTTTATCTCAGCGTTGTAAAACGAAAACGGATCATCTTCCATTACAACGCATATCACTGATTTTTTGAACATTTCAGCATCCGCAACTGTCGGATAGGGCCTCTCCTGAGCTATAACAGCTGCTGAAAGAAGTGCCAGCAGGAGAAGGATGGAAGTTTTTTTCATAAGATGATTATTTGCCTGACGGAAGGAATACAGGATGTCTTTCATTGAACTTCCTCAGGTATACGAACATCATTTTCTTCTGGTTCTTGTTTCGCATGGATACAAATTCCTCATACAGCTCAGGGTCTCTCATCAGCAGAGCTTCGAGATTCTCAAGGTTGTATTCGTACGACTTTCCCGTCTCAAAGTCGATCATGAACATCTCCAGGTCGGTCCTTGACGTATTGCGGTAAGGATAGCCTCCATAGTAAGGATCATAGTAACGCGACGAATAGGGGCTGTAATAATAGGGACTGTAGAATGACCTGTATGGTGAATAGTAAGGGTCATAGTACCCATAGGGATTATAGCCGGTTGTGGTGGTAACGTCAGCCACGAAATGAATGATTGACCCGAAGAAGGTAATACGGTTGAAGTTGTTCTGCACCTTCGCATAGAGTACACCATTACGGGCAAAGCCCCATATGGCGTCTTTTTCTATCTCCTGCCTGATGCCCAGGTTATCATAGAAGTAAATCTTCTCACCCGAGAGAACCTGGTCAAAGAATTCCTTATCGTTATAATCAACCGATGTAAAAAGTTTTGCCTTTGGAATGGGGCTGTTGGTCTTTACCATGTCAAAATTCATGTAAATCCCATCCCTGAACTTGAAGTCAGGGGTATACTGAACAAGAGTATCCCCCTGCTGTGCCATGATCATGCCGGAGGCGATCATCAGAGCAACCAGTGTCACATAACCCTTTTTCATCACACTCTTTTTCAGGTTTTCCTTCAAAAATTATACCGTAAGACAAAAATAATCTTTTATAGGTACTGAACGCAAGCCTCACTTCATCTTTATTGAAATTGATGTATCTTTGAATGACACATATCTACTGCGTTCCGTATATGCCGAACAGAACAAGACCATCACCCATCCCGCATTCGGATCTTATGACCCGGAGGACGCGTGACAGGATACTGATGCCTGTTGCGCTCTCCCTGCTGCTTGTGGTCATAGCTCTTGCCACCGCTCTTGCAGGTCTGGTTTATGTGCCGGTTGCTGCCGGTGTACTTGCACTGGTACCGCTGGTACTTGCGATAGCTGAATTGCGGAGGCTGATAGCAGACAGCCGGGAGATTCTGAGGGAACTGGCTACCATTGCCGAAAAGAATGAGGAGGTGATAAACTCCTTCTCACACAAGATCAGGGAACCCCTCAACAACCTCGTTCTGCTCGGCAACATGCTGAGTGAAACCACCTCCTCACCCAAACAGCAGGAGCTTGTGGAAACCTTTGTTGCCTCCACGGGTTCGATGGTTGAAGTGGTCAATGAGCTGACCATGCAGACTGCCGGTAACATAACCTTTGAGCGGAGAGGGGAGATACGGTTCAGGCTCGGCCCCATCATAAAGGATACCATTGAACTGATGAAGCTCAACAGGAGGCATGAGCAGAGTGTTGTGCTCTATGATGACCATGGCGAGGGAGGGAGCGAATACAGGGGTGACCCTATCATACTCAAACAGATACTCATTGACCTTCTCAGCGCTGCCATCTCCGGCTCCGAGGGAAAGGTAACCATCAAGATACAGGTCCGTGAAGCGGGTGAAAGGGAGGGATCACAGAAGGTGGAGTTCACCCTTTCATCAAACAACCCGGTGGTGTTCATAGGTGAAGGACGCCAGCCTCATCCACTGGCCGGCAGACTTATACGTGATTACGGCGGCAGCTGGCAGGAGGCCACGGCAGGTACCGGCTCCTATTTCGTGTTCTATATCCTTATGCACCGTGCTGACAAGATGGTCAGACCGGCCGCAGCAAGCACCCTCATCAAGGGGATGACTGCAGAGAAAAACCGCAAGGAACTGAAGGACCTGAACATACTGCTGGTGGAAGACAATCCGATTAACCAGCGTATCACCCAGCTCATGCTTGAACCGCTTGTAAGAAGGCTGGAGATAGCACGCACCGGGAAAGAGGCACTTGATATGTTCGGGACCTCACGGTATGACCTCATCCTGATGGATGTTCAGATGCCGGTAATGAACGGACTGGTGGCAGCTGAAAAAATCAGGGGGCTCGAGATGAGCACCCAGGGTCATGTGCCCATCATAGCCATAACTGCAAATGCCATGCTTGGTGACAGGGAACAGTGCCTTGCGGTAGGTATGGATGATTACATCAGCAAACCGATTGAACCGGATGTGCTGATCGAAAAGATTACGGCTCTGGTCTGATAGTCACGCGGGGCCGGACGTGAGCTGAGAAAATCTGGAGCTCCTGACTGAAGTGACTCCTGGTGCCGGCAGGCGACAGTGGACGCAGACTGTCAGAAAGGCTTGATCCCCAGTATCATCATGTCATCAATCTGGTCATGCCCTTCCATCCATGATTCGATTGTTTCATCCAGTATACGCTGCTGATCAGCCAGCGGGTATTTGCTGATGGTCAGGAGGATGTGCCTGAGGCGGCGGTACATGAACTTCTTGTTCTCCGGGCCGCCGAACTGGTCAGCGTATCCATCGGAAAAGAGGTATAGAAGATCACCCTCCTGAAGCGTATAGGTGCTTCTGTTGAATGACACCATGGCAAATGACTGCACCACATTCTTCTTGTCACCTTTGATCTCAATGAGCTTGTCATCACGTACAATATAGACCGGAAGGAATGCCCCTGAAAACTCCATCAGCCTTGACTTCTTATCTATGATGCATATCCCCATCTCAATACCGTCCTTGATCATTGCCTTACCGCTTTCCTCCTTGAAGAATGCCGATTCAAGCTCGCGGTTCATGGTGAGGAGGACCTGGTCGGTATCATCAACCTTGAATTCGTTTATGATCTTCTGGATCAGTTCAAGCCCTATCATGGACATCAGTGCACCGGGGACGCCATGCCCTGTACAGTCGGCTGCCACAATGAAATACCTGTCATCCCTTTCGCCGAACCAATAGAAGTCACCACTCACTATATGCTTCGGCCTGTAATAGATGAAGTGATCGGGAAAGATCCTCCGGATATGGTGATCAGCAGGGAGGAGGGCTGCCTGTATCCGGCGCGCGTAGTTAAGGCTGTCAGTCAGGTCCTTGTTGCGCAGTTGCAGCTCTGACCTCTGTATCTCAATCTCCCTGTAGGCGCTTTTCATCTCTGCCAGGTGCTTTCGTGTGCGAAGGAGCACCCAGAACTGAAGGATGGCAAGGTAAATGAGGGCGACGACAATAAAAACGGCAATGGTATAGTTTATGACGGGATTCTCCCGAAGACCCTGCCCCATGGCAGTCACCAGAGCCGCTGACGCCCAGCCTGTCACCCGGCTATTATTTTTGCCGTCTCCACGGAAGCCTCTCCCGGTCTGACAAGGGGAAGCAGCCGCAGCGACGGTGATTTGATCATGGGCCCGAGTTCGTATTCAGACCACCTGGTGTTGACCAGTTCTATTGTCTCCGGATCTGAACAGACCACGTTTGGCCACTCCCTGGGGAAGGCAGGCAGTGAGCGGGTCTTTGAGGTAGCATCTATGAAGATGGCGCCACCGGCGAGGTGGTACAGATCGCGTGCCGGGTCACTGTTGCCGGTCACCAGCCAGGTGAGCATGGCAGGATCATCGGCATCAGCCCCCTCATCCACTGCAATGATGACGTTCCCGGGGATGGTCAGTGATGATGGAAGTGATGCTGCCAGCTGGTGCATGTCAAGTCCCTCCTTCGGCTTATTGATGGTGAGTACCGCAACAGGAAGGGAATATTCAGCCATTGTCTTCATCCCGGTTATCACATTGCCGGTGATCTCCTCATCTGTAAGAAGAAGCAGCGGAACGGAATGATAGTCGCCTGTACGCTCCTCGGAGAGCTTTACCGTGGCGTCAATGCCAAGCTTCCCTCCCATGCTGAACCTGTCCGAGGAATGGTCAAGCACATCAAGCGGGCCCCTTGTGAGGAGCAGATCGGAGTCAAAGCGGACATTGGCGAAGAAGGCTTCTGCCACGGCATGGTAATCGGTCACGTGAACGTTGCTGCTGACCACAATTATGTACTTGCTGAGCATCATCTGACCTGCGCCGAAGAGTGCGCTGAGTACCTTCAGTCCCTGACCCGGGTAGGTCTTGTCAATACTGACTATCACCAGGTTGTGAGCCACTCCGGAGACAGGCATGTGGAGCTCCCGTATCTCCGGTGCGATGGCCAGTTTAATGGGAGCAAAGAAAATCTTTTCCGTGGCCTTGCCCATCCAGGCATCCTCCATTGGCGGCACTCCTACTATCGTGGCCGGGTAAACGGCATTCTTCCTGTGGGTAATGCATGTCACATGAAACACCGGATAGAGGTCAGCCAGCGAGTAGAATCCGGTATGATCCCCGAACGGCCCCTCTGTTACGGGAGCTTCAGTAGTGTCAACATAGCCTTCAATCACAAAGTCTGAATCTGCGGGGACCCACAGGTCATTTGTAAGGCATTTGACGAGAGTAACGCGCTTCCTTCTGAGGAATGCGGCGAGGAGGTATTCATTTATATCTTCCGGGAGGGGTGCCGTGGCAGCATATGTATAGACCGGATCGCCTCCGAGGGTCACCGTGACAGGCATCCTTCCTCCTCTCTTCTTCCATGCCTCAAAATGGCGTGCGCCGGTCTTGTGCCTGTGCCAGTGCATTCCGGAAAGATCCCTGCCCATCACCTGCATGCGGTACATCCCCAGGTTTGGCCTGCCGGTTTCAGGATGCCTTGTATGCACCAGAGGCAGGGTGATGAACCTTCCGCCGTCATGCGGCCAGCATTTCAGGATTGGAAGCTTTCCAAGGTCAGGAGACAGGTCCGCAACCTCCTGGCATTCCCCCCTGCCCCTCTTTCTCTTAGGCGAAAGGGTGAGCAGCCTCAGCATACCCGGAAGACGTGACAGCTTGCCTGATAATCCGCGGGCCTGGCCGAGTGACTCCACCAGGGAGAATATCTCCTCGCCGGCATCATCAAGTGAATAACGCCCGATGGCGGCTGCCATGCGCGCGTCAGAAGCAAAGGAATTTATCAGCAGGGGAAACTCGGTTCCGGTCTTTTCAAAGAGTAAAGCCCTTCCTCCGTTCTTGACCAGGCGGTCAGCTATCTCGGTGATCTCCAGATCAGGATTGACAGGGCACTTTACACGCACCAGTTCACCACGTGATTCCAGAAAGCTTGCAAAATGATTGAGGCCGTTAAATGACATTGAGCAACAGATTTCCACAAATATAGAATAAAAACTCCGCCCCGGGTCAGACAGACAGGTCTCAGGCTGTTGAATCAGTCACTGAAGGGCAGGCTTATCAACCCGGCAGATGAATGCATGAATGATCAGGTGCAGCTGATAAAAAAAAAAGAGGCTGTCATGTTGAGACAGCCTCTGCAATCTGGTGGTGATGCCCCGGTCTCTATTCACAGCCATAAACGGCATTGCCACCTAGTTCCTCCTCTATGCGGAGAAGCTGGTTGTACTTGGCAATACGGTCAGTGCGGCTGAGAGAACCGGTCTTGATCTGGCCCGAGTTGGTTGCAACGGCCACATCGGCGATGGTTGAGTCTTCTGTCTCACCTGAACGGTGTGAGGTGACGGTGGTGTAACCAGCCCTGTGAGCCATCTCTATGCAGTTGAGGGTTTCTGTCAGGGTACCGATCTGGTTCAGCTTGATGAGGATTGAGTTGGCACAGCCCAGGCTGATGCCTTTCTCCAGGTACTCTACGTTGGTTACGAAGAGGTCATCGCCAACGATCTGTATCCTTGATCCGAGCTGCTGGGTATGCAGTTTCCATCCTTCCCAGTCGCCCTCGCTCATGCCGTCCTCGATGGAGTCGATGATAGGGTATTTGTCAACCAGTGATGTCAGGTAGTCGGCCTGCTGTGCGGGGGTGAGTTTCTTGCCGTTTTCACCTTCGAATTTTGTATAGTTGTAGACCCCGTCAGCAAAGAATTCACTTGCTGCGCAGTCAAGAGCTATGGTGACATCGCTGCCCGGCTTATAGCCGGCGGCGGAGATAGCCTTGATAATACTTTCGAGTGCATCTTCTGTACCCTTAAGGGCCGGTGCAAAGCCCCCCTCATCACCCACTGCAGTGCTGAGGCCGCGTTCCTTGAGGACTTTCTTCAGTGCATGGAACACTTCTGCTCCCATCCTCAGCCCTTCGGCGAATGAGGTGGCGCCTTTCGGGCGTATCATGAACTCCTGGAATGCTATGGGGGCATCAGAGTGTGATCCGCCGTTGATAATGTTCATCATCGGTATGGGAAGCACACGTGCGTTGGTCCCGCCGATGTACCTGTAGAGCGGCAGTCCGTGATATGCAGCCGCAGCTTTTGCGCATGCGAGTGATACGCCCAGGATAGCGTTGGCCCCGAGGGTGCTCTTGGTGGGGGTGCCGTCAAGATCAAGCATCTTCTGGTCAATGCCTATCTGGTCAGTTACATCCATTCCCATTATCTCCTCTGCAATGACGTTGTTGACATTATGAACCGCCTTGAGGACTCCCTTTCCAAGGTATCGGCTCTTGTCGCCGTCACGAAGCTCCAGTGCCTCGTTCTCGCCTGTTGATGCTCCGGATGGCACTGCTGCCCTGCCGGATGCGCCGCTGGCTGTTACAACTTCTACCTCGATGGTGGGATTTCCCCTTGAATCAAGGATCTCTCTCGCGTGAACACTAACTATCTGACTCATTGTAATTTATGTTTTTATTTAAACAAGTTGCAATATATAAAAAAAAGGGATATGGTCCTGCAGACAATATCCCTTTATCATTTAAGCATGATCTGCTGTTATTTTGATTCTTCTGCTTCAGGAGCTTTTTCCTCAGCCGGTGTTTCAGCCTTTGCGGTTGCAGCGGCCGGTGCTGCGGTTTCAGTTACTGCTGCTTCGGCTGCCTTTTTCTTTGGACTGCGGCGGCGGCGTGATGCCTTGGCTTTTGTACCTTCGCCTGCAAGCATGTTCTCATTAAAGTCTACCAGCTCAATAATGCACATCTCGGCTGCATCGCCCAGGCGTGATCCTGTTTTCAGGATGCGGGTGTATCCGCCGGGCCGGCTTGCAATCTTCGGTGCCACCTCCCTGAAGAGTTCGGCAACGGCATTCTTGTTTTCGAGATAACTGAATACCACCCTGCGCGAGTGGGTTGAGTCATCCTTTGATTTGGTGATCAATGGCTCAACGTATGTTCTGAGGGCGCGTGCCTTTGCGGTGGTTGTGCTGATACGCTTGTGAAGAATGAGTGATGAGGCCAGGTTGGCCATCATTGCCTTTCTGTCGGCGCTTTTTCTTCCAAGGTGATTTATGGCATTTAAATGTCGCATTTCTCTCTATCCTTACCTGTTATTAATCTTTGTCAAGTTTATATTTAACCACATCCATCCCGAATGAGAGGTTCATTGTTTCAAGGAGTTCGTCGAGTTCGGTGAGTGACTTCTTTCCGAAGTTACGGAACTTGAGGAGGTCATTCTTGTTGAATTTGACCAGGTCACCGAGTGTTTCAACTTCAGCTGCCTTGAGGCAGTTGAGTGCCCTGACTGAGAGGTCAAGGTCAACGAGTTTGGTTTTGAGCAGCTGACGCATATGGAGTATCTCCTCGTCAAATTCCTCGTTTGCCATCTTGTCTTCGTAGTCAATGGTGATTTTATCTTCCGAGAAGAGCATGAAGTGGTAGATGAGTATTTTTGCTGCCTCCTTGAGTGCATCCTTGGGGTGAATTGAACCGTCGGTTGAGATCTCGAGGATCAGTTTTTCGTAGTCGGTTTTCTGTTCAACCCTGTAGTTTTCGATTGAATATTTGACGTTGCGGATCGGGGTGAATATCGAATCGATGGCAATGAGTCCGAATTCTGCTTCCGCGGGCTGGTTTTCCTCGGCCGGGACATATCCCCTTCCTTTGGATATATTCAGCTCAAGCTGCAGCTTGACGTCGGTTTCCATACGGCAGATGACATGGTCAGGGTTAAGAACCTCGAAACTGCTGAGCGAGTTGCTGAGGTCGCCTGCCCTGAACACTTCCTGTCCGGATATCTTAACCATGATCTTCTCATTGTCAATATCCTCTACCATTCTCTTGAAGCGTATCTGCTTCAGATTGAGGATGATTTCGGTAACGTCCTCCATCACGCCGGTGATGGTTGAGAATTCATGGTCAACGCCCTCTATCTTGACTGTAGTGATGGCGAATCCTTCCAGCGAGGAGAGGAGTATTCTTCTGAGGGCATTACCCACGGTGATGCCATAGCCGGGTTCAAGCGGGCGGAATTCGAATTTTCCGTACTGGTCGTCCGCTTCCAGTAATATTACTTTGTCAGGTTTCTGGAATGCTAATATGGCCATATGAATTATATTACTTTTATTACTTCGAGTATAGTTCAACTATAAGCTGTTCCTTGATATCTTCCGGTATTTCGGAACGTTCAGGGACGCTCATGTATTTTCCGGCCATCTGTGTGTCATCCCATTCGAGCCATGCCAGTTTTGAGCGGCGGTTAGCGCCGAGGCAATCGATAATTACCTCGAGTGATTTTGATTTTTCACGAACGCCGATGATATCGCCCGGTCTGAGTATGAATGACGGGATATTGACAACGTTGCCGTTGACTGTGATATGGCGGTGTGATACCAGCTGGCGTGCTGCTGACCTGGAGGGTGCCACGCCGAGGCGGTAAACCACGTTGTCAAGACGCGACTCGAGGAGCTGGAGCAGTACCAGGCCCGTCACTCCGGAGGCAGATGATGCCTTTTCGAAGAAGTTACGGAACTGGCGCTCAAGAAGGCCGTATGTATATTTGACCTTCTGTTTCTCGCGGAGCTGCACACCGTATTCCGATGTTTTTTTCCTTTTTTTGCTCAGACCATGCTGGCCGGGAGGGAAATTCTTCCTGTCGAGGTATTTGTCAGGGCCGTAAATAGGCTCTCCGAATTTCCTGGCGATTTTTGATCTGGGTCCTGTATATCTTGCCATTTGAATGAAATATTTTTCGTTTCGAATATTGTTAAAATGAGCCTGTTAAACCCTTCTGCGTGACGGTGGACGGCATCCGTTGTGAGGCATCGGGGTAACGTCAATGATTTCTGTAACCTCCACGCCGCTGTTGGAAATGGCACGTATAGCTGATTCACGGCCTGATCCGGGTCCCTTGACGAACACCTTCACCTTGCGGAGGCCCAGTTCAAATGCGACCTTGGTGCATTCTTCGGCTGCCATCTGCGCGGCATAGGGGGTGTTCTTCTTCGAACCCTTGAATCCCATCTTGCCGGCGGATGCCCAGGATATAACCTGCCCGCTGCTGTTTGTAAGGCTTATGATGATATTGTTAAATGACGAATGAACGTGAGCCTGCCCCACGGGTTCAACCTTTACGACCTTCTTCTTTAATGTCCCAGTCTTCTTTGCCATATATTACTTATTTAGTAGCTTTTTTCTTGTTTGCCACGGTCTTCTTGCGTCCCTTGCGTGTGCGGGCATTGTTCTTTGTGCTCTGGCCCCTTACCGGCAGCCCGATGCGGTGACGAATGCCGCGATAGCAACCGATATCCATCAGTCGCTTGATGTTAAGCTGCGTTTCGGAACGAAGTTCACCCTCGAGTTTGTAGTTCTCAGAGAGGATCTGACGGATAGCATTTATGTTATCGTCATTCCATTCCTCTACCTTCATGTGACGGTCAACGCCGGCCCTGTCAAGCACTTTCTGTGCGGTGCTCCGTCCGACGCCATAGATATAGGTGAGAGCCACTTCGCCCTGCTTGTTCCTTGGTAGGTCTACCCCATTAATACGTGCCATATACCTCTTTTAATTTGAAGTGCAAAGTTAATCAAATTTATCCCTGCCTCTGCTTGAACTTGGGATTTTTCTTATTTATCACGTACAGACGCCCGTTACGCCTTACTATCTTGCAGTCGGCCGAGCGCTTTTTCACTGATGCTCTTACTTTCATCGCAGTCTTATTTTCTATTTAAATCTGAACGTTATTCTTCCTTTGGTAAGGTCATAGGGTGACATTTCAACCTTCACCTTGTCACCAGGGAGGATTTTAATATAATGCATCCTCATCTTCCCCGAGATGTGCGCGGTGATGATATGCCCGTTTTCGAGTCTGACCCTGAACATCGCGTTTGAGAGCGCCTCGATGATCGTTCCGTCAATCTCTATAGATGGTTGTTTGGCCATATGCTTACCTCTTAGTTAATACTTCCTCTATATATTCAAATGTTGAGAGCAGGTCCGGTTTCCCTTCCCTGACCGCAACAGCATATTCAAAATGTGCCGACGGTTTGCCGTCACCTGTCCTGACTGTCCACCCGTCACCATCGGTGCGGGTGTTTTTGGTACCCATGTTGATCATCGGTTCTATGCAGATGACCAGGTTCTTATCAAGTCTCGTGCCAGTGCCGCGTCGCCCGAAGTTGGGCACTTCTGGGCCCTCATGAAGATGTCTCCCGATGCCGTGACCCACCAGTGTGCGCACTACCGAATAACCTCCTCCTTCTGCCTTTTCCTGCACTGCCTGTGAAATATCTCCCACGCGGTTGCCGGCAACAGCCTGCCTTACACCTGCTTCAAGCGATGCCCTGGTGAATTCAAGAAGGCGCAGTATCCCAGGATTCACCTCTCCCACCGGAAAGGTGTAGGCACTGTCTCCATAGTAGCCGTTCAGAATCACCCCGCAGTCAACTGATATTATGTCTCCTTCCCTGAGGGTGTAGTCTGACGGGATACCGTGTACCACTTCGTCATTGACAGATGTGCAGAGTGTATTCGGAAAACCGGCATAGCCCTTGAAGGCCGGCAGTGCACCGTTGTCACGGATAAACTCCTCGGCTATCGTGTCAAGCTGCAGGGTTGTGACTCCCGGCCTGATATGCCCGGCTACTTCCGCAAGAGTTTTTGATACCAGCCTGTTGGCTTCTCTCAGCAACTCTACTTCTGCATCCGTCTTAATATAGATCATCAAAGAACGTAATCGCATTAAATAGCCGTCACGGCTCCGGTCCTGCCCTTTACGCGGCCTGACTTCATGAGGCCGTCATAGTGGCGCATAAGCAGATGGCTTTCAATCTGCTGCAGAGTGTCCAGCACAACGCCCACCAGGATGAGGAGGGAGGTGCCGCCGAAGAACTGTGCGAACTCACCGCTGACGCCGAAGTTGACGGCAAAGGCGGGAAGTATGGCTATTATTGCGAGAAAAATTGAACCCGGAAGGGTGATGCGTGACATAATGGTGTCAAGGAACTCAACCGTTTTGCGTCCCGGCTTTATGCCCGGGATAAAACCGCCGTTCTTCTTCATGTCTTCAGCCATCTGCACCGGGTTGATGGTAACCGCGGTATAGAAATAGGTGAAGAGGATGATGAGGATGGCTGT
>JALONR010000019.1 GCA_025454815.1 Bacteroidales bacterium
ACAACACCCTTGGTGTCAATCTTTCCCTTCTTGGTGGTGATGTAAACCACACCGTTGGCAGCGCGTGTTCCATAGATCGAAGTTGCCGAGGCATCCTTCAGGATGGTAACACTCTCAAAGTCATTTGCGTTGAGGGAAAGCATGGTTCCTGCGTCGATAGGAATACCGTCGAGAACATAAAGTGGTGTTGAACCGCCACTGAGTGAACCGGTTCCATGCAGACGTATGGAAGCGATCTCTGAAGGCTCACCTGAAGAGGTGAAAACCTGGAGTCCGGCGACCTTACCCTGAAGACCATCAAAGACGTTTGCAACCGGCTTCTCCTTGATCTGCTCCGAGCTGACCTGCGTCAGTGAACCTACCACGGTACCCACTTTCTTTGCAGTACCGTAACCGACAACCACGACCTCATCCATAACAACAAGATCAGGCTTGAGAACGATATCAATCTTTGTCCGGCCACCAATGGCAACCACCTGGCTTTCCATGCCAATAAAAGTAAACTCCAGGGCAACAGAGCCTGCCGGAACCTGAATTGAGTAGGCTCCGCTATAGTCAGTTACTGTCCCGATGGTTGTACCCTGAACTTTTACGGTTACACCCGGTACCGAGAGCCCATCCTCTGAGCTGGTAACGACACCGGTTATCTGTACTGTCTGACCTATTGCGAACAGGCCTGTAACCATTAACAGTACAAACAGCATCAATTTTCTTTTCATCTAGTAATAGTTTTGGATTTAGAATCGGCGAAAATAGAATTAATAACCATACGAAAGATGATAATGGCTGTTTTTAACACTTATTAATACTTTTACTGAAAAGCCGATTTTTAGGACTAATGCGAATAATATGAATTTATTAATTGCACAACTGCCGTGCAATCGAGTACATCAATAGAAATTCAGAAAACATCTGTCTGATGTTATTACGGGATAAACTAAATTCATTGGAAAAATCAGATGCGCGGAAACAATAATTCTATTTCCGTCATTCAATATCTCGAATAAGAGAAAGAAGTAACTGCTACATCCCGAGTCGGGTTATCACCTGATCAATGATTTCCGATTCTATTTCGGCGGCAGCATCATCGATCTCCTTCGCCTCCGAGATAAGCTCCTCTGCCTTTAATTTGTCTTTCAGCCCCTTGACATTAATCCTTACATTCAGGAAGGCTCCCCTGATGCAGGCCCTCACTGCCAGCACTCCGACGGCGCCGTCAGTTACAGAGTTGGGGTTGCCTTTTTCAGTCATCTCCCTCAGCAGTTCAAAGACCCGGAATGCCTCCTTCATCACTGTCAGGGGCACCAGGGAGGCCTGAAGGGTGGCAGCCTCCACGGCAGCAGCCCTGGCAGCTTTCTCATCCTCAGTTTTTTTCGGCATTTCAAAAGCCTTCAGGATGCCATTGTATGCATCGGTGTCGTCATCCACTAACTCCAGCAGCCGTTTTTGCATCACTACTCCCTTTTCGGCCCATGATACAAACTCTTCCCAACGATCATCCCATCCTCTCTTGTGACCGGAGAGGTTGGCAACCATCGTGCCAAGGGCAGCACCAAGAGCACCCATTGCAGCTGCGACAGATCCTCCCCCCGGAGCGGGTGAGTCTGCCGAGGTCTCCCATACAAACGATGAAAGTGAAAGATCTGTAAGCCTCTTTCTCTTCTTATCCCTCAGTATATATTCTATTATCTTCTCTTCCGGATTGAATGGTTTCAGTTCGGCCAGCCCCATTGACCTTACCGCTGTCCTTATCAGCTCTTCGTCGGATACTCCGGCAGAACGTTGCTGTCGGTGCAGAAAGTACCTTCCCGCTTCAAGCATCGACTTAAGCGGAATCAACCCAACCAGCTCCGAACCTGTAACCCTTATGCCACGTGCTTCAGCCTTGCGGCAGACTTCATCGAAGGCGACATGCACCGGGGTTACCCCGGTATTGGTAAGGTTCATTGATATCTGGGCAAATCCGTATTCGGGAATATACCAGCCAATCGCCTTGACTGCCCTGAGTGAACCCGGAATCATTACCGGATTTCCATCCTCATCCCTTACCACCTTGCCTGTAACGGGATTACCTTCACGCTTTTCACGTCCGCGCTCCCTGACATCAAAGGCTATGGCGTTTGCCCTACGGACCGAGGTTGTGTTCAGGTTTATGTTAAACGCTACAAGGAAATCACGGGCTCCCACTATTACAGCTCCGGCTCCGGCGTCAAACCGCGACGGGCCAAAGTCTGGCTTCCATGCCGGATCCTCAAGCTTCTTTCTGAGTCCCTCATACTCACCCTCCCTGACATTTGCCAGGTTCCTTCTCTTCTCCTCGAAGGCAGCAGACTCGTAACAATAGACCGGCAGTGAAAGCTCTTCACCTATCCTTTTTGCTAGGCTCCGTGCGAACCCTGCCGCCTCTTCCATTGTCACACCTGAAACAGGAACCAGCGGGCATACATCCGTTGCACCCATCCGGGGATGAGCCCCTGAGTGCTTTGACATGTCAATAACCTGCGCAGCTTTCCTGACCGCCCTGAAGGCAGCCTCACAAACTGCCTGCGGCTCACCGACAAAGGTCACCACAGTTCGGTTGGTATCCCTGCCCGGATCAACGTCAAGAAGCATAACGCCATCAACCGACTCAATTTCATCGGTGATCTGCCTGATCTTTCCCATATCCCGCCCCTCACTGAAATTGGGAACGCATTCTATAAGACGACTGTTCATCATGGATGTGCGATTTGCAATATTCGATTTGAGATAAGTCAATGCCTAAAAAACGTTGACTCTTTTTTGATTGATTTTTATTCTTTTTTCTATATGATCATTGACTATTGCCTTCCCGACCCGCCAGCTGGCGGGTGCGGGACAAAATTACCCAATGCCTGACTTACCACTTCCCCGTTAAGGATCACAGTATCAACCAGGTTACTGCCGTAAGCATACGGAAAGTATTCATATGATGGCATATTCCTGGTAATAAACAGATTGGCTTTCTTGCCGACAGTGATTGTCCCATGCGTCTCTGCCAGCCCCATGGCGTAGGCGCCGTTTATGGTAACGGCATTAATTGCCTCCTCAGGGAGAAGGCGAAGCCTGATGCAACCCATTGAAACCACAAGCTTCATGTTTCCTGAAGGCGATGAACCGGGGTTATAATCGCTTGCCATCGCCAGGGGCAGCCCGGCCTCAATCATCTTTCGTGCAGGGGGATCTGTCATACCCAGGAAAAAGGCTGCGCCCGGCAACAACGTCGGCATCGTCCCGCTTCCGAGCAGGACAGCAATTTCTTCATCACCGGTGAATTCAAGATGGTCTACTGATAATGCCCCGTGCCGTACCCCTGTCTGTATTCCGCCTGAATAGTCCAGTTCGTTCGCATGGATTTTCGGCTTCATGCCAAAACGGGCTCCCGCTTCAAGTATGCGAGAGGTTTCCTCAGCGGTGAAGAACCCCCTGTCACAGAAGACATCGATGTAATCTGCAAGCTTTTCCGCAGCTACCGCGGGTATCATTTCGTTTACGACAAGGTCAACATAACCGCTCCGGTTGTCACGGTATGCGGCAGGCACTGCGTGCGCTCCAAGGAAGGTGGACCGGACCGTCAGCGGCGATTCCTCCTTTATCCTTTTTATTACCCTGAGCATCTTGAGCTCATCCTCCGTGGTCAGGCCGTAACCGCTCTTTATCTCAACCGCTCCGGTTCCGAATGAGATTATCTCCCGGACACGCTCCATTGACTGCCTGAACAGTTCCTCCTCAGTAGTCCCGTGCAACAGTTTCGCGGAGTTGAGTATCCCTCCTCCCCGCTTCGCTATCTCTTCATATGAAAGACCCCTGATCTTGTCAGTATACTCCTTCTCCCTGCTCCCGGCATAGACCAGGTGGGTGTGTGAATCACAGAAAGCCGGGAAGAGATATCCTCCGCCGGCATCAAGCCTGGTAATGGCACTGCTTAACCCGGGAAGGGTATCAGCCGGCCCGTATCCTGCAATAATGTCATCCTCAATGAGCAACCACCCCTTTTCAATCACGGGCAGCACTGCCATTTCCCTCCCGGCAGTGAAGGCTGCGTTGTCTTCCCTGGTCTGGACCAGCATCCCGGTATTGTGAATCAGAAGGCTCATATTTCCGGTTTTTAAAAGTCCACTAATGTAGCAATATTAAAATTATTAGGATATGAGCACCATTTTTCTTTAACTTTGATTTCCTTTCAAAAATGAAACCTATGAAAAAACTCTCATTACTTCTTCTGACCGGGCTCCTGACCACCTCAGTGATGGCCCAGGAGGCAAAAACCGGATGGAACTTCGGTGCACTGCCGGCTGTCACATACAGTACCGACCAGGGATTCCAGTACGGGGCACTGGTGAACCTGTTTGACTATGGCGACGGATCAATCTACCCCGATTATTTCCACAAGATATATATCGAGGCTTCAACCTTCACCAAGGGAAGTTCCATCCTGAGGGTGATGTATGACTCTGACTACCTTATCAAAGGAATCCGGTATGCTGTAGACCTGAGCTATATGCCCGACTTCGCCTATGATTTCTACGGGTTCAACGGCTTCGGATCGGTATACAACATGGCATGGGTTGATGACGAGCTGGATGCAAACGGCCAGCTTGATCCTGATTACAGGAGTCGTCTCTTCTACGCCATGCAGAGGCATCTGTTCCGCTTCAAGAATGACTTCATTGGTAACATAGGTGACAACAACTGGCACTGGAATGCAGGCCTCAGCATTCAGAACTTCAAGGTTAAAGACCTGGATGTTAGTAAATTCAACAAAGGGAAGGATTCTGAAGATCCCAAATACCTTGATCCCGACGAGCCCACTCTTTACGAGTATTATAAGAATTCAGGTCTTCTTTCACCAGATGAGGCAGATGGCGGGTGGATCACCGGCATTAAGGGTGGCATATCCTATGACTCACGTGACCAGCGGGCTTGCCCCATGAGCGGAATCTGGGCAGAGACAGGTATTGAGGTTGTACCTGAATTCCTTGGTGCAGAGTCATCATTCGGCAAACTATACCTTACCTGGAGACAGTACTTCACCCTTAAGGAGGATGACCTGAGCTTCGCTTACAGGCTGGGTTACCAGCAGACACTATTCGGCGATGTACCCTTCTACTACCAGGGGCAGGTAATTGTGTCAGAACTCAGAGGAGCTCTCTCTGAAGGACTGGGCGGAAGCAAAACTATAAGAGGGTTGCTCAGAAACAGGGTGATCGGTGACGGTTTTGCATACGGGAACGCAGAGTTACGATGGAAAATGGTGCGGTTTAACTTCATCAACCAGAACTTCTACATAGGAACAAACTATTTCTTCGACGCATGCGTGGTTACCGATCCGATTGAAGTCAGCGAAGCTGACCTTGCCGCTTACCTGGTTACCAATGGCAGCCCCGGCGAAACAGTAAACGACTTCCTGTCAGGCGATAAGGACGGATTGCACATGGCAGCAGGCCTCGGTCTGAAGATCGCCATGAATGAGAACTTCATAATCTCGGCTGACATTGGCAAGGCGCTCAAGGAGCAGGACGGAGACATGGAGTTCTATATAGGACTCAACTACCTCTTTTAGGCAAGAGGCAAGAGGCATTAGGCAATAGGCAATAGTGTTGGCAAAGATCCATACAGGATCATAATGATTTACGGTAAACCCACTACTGCCTATTGCCTAATGCCTGCTGCCTGATTACAACTTCCCCAGCCACATACCGAAGGCAACTCCTATATAGTTGCCGAGTATCCAGCCTATCATACCGGTTGCCAGCCCCGTGAGAATGACATCCTTGTTCTTCAGGGCTGCTGCCACCATCGGAACAAACGGAGGAGAATATACGAATCCCGTGGTGGTGATCAGGTAGTCATCTGCATTGATCCTGAATATCCAGGAAAGGAACAGGTGCAGGATCAGTGATCCGAAATAGGCGTACGTGACATACCCGAGCAGGCTGAGATATTTAGCCTGGAAGATTATGCTGAGGTCACATCTTGTGGCTATTACGATTGAGAAGGCGACAATAAAATACATACCAAGCTGAAAGGTCTTCCGGATCTCCCTGACCGGCCTGATGAATGATGCAGCCACTCCAACGGTTGTGATCGTAAGAATGACCGATACAGTCTGCGGCACATCCGGCATCAGGAAACTTACTCCAAGACCAATGACAAGTATAACCACGGAAAGCCCGATGGAGCCCAGCAGAGGAAGGACTGTTCCCTTCCTGAAAATACCACTGTAGTCATCAAAATCTTCGGCCATCCTTCGATTCATCCCGTTGAAATCAAAGTCTCCTCCGTTAGACTCCGCGGGCGACTTGAACGGGGGAAGGAAAAGCCTGAAGAACGCAGGGCCGGCTGTTATGAAGAAGAGGATCACAACCGCTCCGACAATCATATCATAGGTGTTGGTCATGATGAATGCATTGGGCTCCACCTTCAGCGCCAGTGCAATGGAGGCAAGGTTCACCGAACCTCCCGTGTATAGTCCTATAAGCATTCCCCCTATTTTGTCTGCGGCTTCCACTTTCTCCCGGAATATAAGGTACCCTGTTGCCACAATTACCATGACCGATATCAGGGCCAGAAGCATGGAAAGAAATCCCTTGCCTGAGAACTTCAGCCACCTCCTTACATTCAGGGAAAAAAGTATCAGAGGTATGGCCAGCAGAACAAGTGCGCTCTGCATGCTGTCCTGGACAGCTGCAATGCTGTTGTACTTAAGATCACTTTTCGTCAGGGTGCCAGCTGCAACCAGCTCCACTGCCTCAGACTTCGGAATAAATTGACGGTCCTGCCCTATGGTGGCCTCGCGGTAACCATCGCTGGCACGGGGCATTATGCCAATATTGGCAATCAGAATTCCGACGGCATATGCCATTACTATGGCCCCTACCTTTTTGAAAAAGGCATATTTCATCGTCAGCCAGATAAGAAACGCGGGAAACAGGAGACAGAAAAGCGCTAACAAAACAAGGCTCGTCATGGCGGTTTGTTTTAGGTAATCAAAAATAAACAAAGCGCCCTGCCTGTTGGCAGAGCGCTGATAAAAGAGGTATTTATACTGACCGTAGTAGGTATTTCTACTTATCCAGACACTCCCGGAAGCTTTTGTTATACTGTTCTATTGCCCTCTCACTCATACCCATACTTGAGAATCCTCCGTCGTTGAAGATATTCTGCATGGTGACCTTCCTGGTAAGGTCTGAGAACAGAGTTATGCAAACGTCAGCACAATCTGAAGCGTCAGCATTACCCAGGGGTGACATCCTGTCAGAGAAATCCACCAGGGTGTCAAATCCGGCTATGCCTGAACCGGCTGTGGTGGCGGTTGGTGACTGAGAGACTGTATTGACCCTTACATGCCTCTCTTTACCGTAAATGTAGCCAAAGCTCCTGGCAATAGACTCCAGCAGCGCCTTCGCATCTCCCATGTCATTGTAACCAGCCAGCGTGCGCTGAGCAGCCACATAGGTCAGTGCCACCACCGAGCCCCATTCCTTTATGGCATCCAGCTTATAAGCTGTCTGAAGGATCCGGTGAAAGCTCAGCGCCGAAATATCAAGTGTCTTCAGCATGTTCTCATAGCTGCTTTCAGCATATGGAATGCCTTTGCGCACATTTGGTGACATGCCAATGGAGTGAAGTACAAAGTCAATCTTGCCATCAAAGATCTCCAGCGCCTTTCTGAAAAGCACATCAAGGTCTTTCATGCTTGTGGCATCAGCGGCCAGGACTTCGCTGCCGGTCTTTTCCGCCAGTTCTCCAATGGTGCCCATACGCATTGCTACCGGTGCGTTGGTGAGAAGAAGGCGTGCTCCCTGGACATGTGCCTTTTCGGCAACATGCCAGGCAATGGATTTGTCGTTCAGGGCTCCGAAGATTATTCCCTTCTTGCCCTCTAACAAGTTGTTGATCATGATCTTATGGTTTCCGTTTAATTTAGCTTAAAACCTATTTGCCCTTCAGCAGTTCACGGGCATTTCGCAGGGCAGCGTCGGTGATGGTGCTTCCGCTGAGAAGCCTTGCTACCTCCCTGACCCTGTCATCCTCATTCAACAACCGTACACGGGTTATTGTTGAGTGATCACTCTCCTCCTTGTAAACATGGTAGTGAATCCGGCCCCTGGCAGCAACCTGCGGAAGATGGGTGATGTTTATCACCTGCATGCTCTTACCCATCTCGGAGAGGATGGATCCGACCATTGAGGCCACCTCACCGGAGACACCCGAGTCAATCTCATCAAAGATTATTGCGGGCAATCCTGAACTGTTTGCGAGGACTGACTTCAGGCAGAGCATTACCCTCGACAGCTCACCACCGGAGGCACATTTCGACAGTTCCTCGGGTTCTACCTGCCTATTGGCGCTGAAGAGGAAATCCAGTGCATCAATGCCAGCCGGCCCGGGCGATTCAAGCTGCCGGACAGATACCTCAAAACGTGCATGAGGCATACCCAGCCTCCTGAGCATCCCGGTTATCTCCCCTCCCAGGGGTGCGGCTGCCTCTCCCCGGGTCCGGGAGAGTCTCACTGCCAGATCATTCACCTCTTTATATGCGAGGTCACGGTTCTTTTTAAGCACCTCTGTCCTTTCATCGGTACCGGCCGAGGCTTCAACCGCCGCCTCAACCTTTCGCTGCACCTCCAGCAGTTCCTCGAGATCCCTGCACCGGTGCTTCTGCATCAGTGAATAAATGGTATCAAGGCGCTGCGTAACATAATCAAGCCTGCCGGGATCGGCCGTGGCCCTTTCGTTCAGCTTCTCAGCCTCATAAGATATATCATCCAGTTCAATAAGCTGTGTCTCCAGCCTTTTTTCAAGTTCGCCGGCTTCAGGAAGCCATTCTGCAATCCTGGAGAGGCTTGAGCGTGCGGCACGCAGCAGGGAAAGTGCAGATATTTCATCGCCTCCCAGGGCGGAGGTGACAGCTGACAGAGCTTCCTTGATCTCCGAAGCATTCGTCAGCATCTCCTGCTCCTTCTCAAGCATCTCCTGTTCGCCTGAAACCAGGTTTACTGCCCTGAACTCATCAAGCTGGTGCGAATAGTAGTCGTAATCGGCTTTTACCTTTTCAATGCTTTGGGCAGCCACATCATATTCATGCCTGGCGGAGAGAAACCTGCCCCATGCTTTTGAATACTCAACTGCCAGTGTTGCGGTACCGGCATAAGCATCTGCCACCCTCATCCGGAACATGCTGCTTCCCAGCAGCAACGTCTCATGTTGGGAGTGAACGTCAATCAGCCTGCTGCCAAGCTCCCTGAGCAAACCCAGGTTAACCGGTGTATCATTAAGGAATGCCCTCGATTTGCCTGACGGGGTGATCTCCCTTCTTATGATCGCCTCATCCTCATAATCCACTTCATTGGCCTCAAAGAGTGCAGAGAGGTCATATCCCCTTATGTTGAAGAATGCTTCAACTATACATTTCTCATCCTGGCTGAGCAGCACTGAGGTATCCGCCCTTTCACCGAGGACCAGGCCGAGAGCCCCGAGAAGAATTGATTTACCGGCCCCCGTCTCCCCCGTGATAATGGTAAAGCCATCACCGAACTCCATGTCCAGATCCTTTATGATGGCATAGTTCCTTACTGTAAGTCGGCGCAGCATCAGCAGTATGTTAACTGTTGGCGGATAGTATCTTCTGATACTTGTTTTCGTTGGCCGGGTCAATCTCTGTCAGTACCTGTACAACCCTGTTCTTCTCCTCCGGAAAACCCTGGGAAAAAATATTGACTATCTCATCAGCCTTGGCTTCAAGTATCACGGTCATATAGTACATGAACGGATCAGGCCTGCGCCGGTGCACCTCCTGCAACCGCCTGAGGCTCTCATATATTTCTGTTCTGGCCTGTGTCATGTCTGACTCCATCCGGTCAAGTCCCTTCAGATGGTAGAGATAGAGAAACTCCCTTACACCTGCATATTCATTGTCAAGTATGTTTTTTACGAGCCAGTACCGGTTCCTGTTCCTTGATCCGTCATAGGGCTTCCATCCCTGCTCCGGTGCATTCTGGGCATTGGTGACAATCTTTTCAGCCACCTGGAAATAAGGTGTGCCCCCGCCCTGGGAATAGGTATCAAAGTCCATCCCTATCAGAAGATAGGCATAATAAGCCAGAACCGAGACCAGGTTGCTGGTATGGCTGTTGGGACTGAACTCAAGGGGCTGGAACTCCACATACCTGAACTGGAAATTGTTGTCAATGAAGTTGAGTACAGTTGATTCATAGGTGGTGTTATAGACCGGCCTGCTGAGCTGTACCTGTATGGTGCCCCGGAACTCATCGGCAGACAATTGCTCATCAAGATTGATAAGCAGGTTGCACTCAATCCGCTCTGAAAAACTGAAGACATTGTCAGTCCAGACCATGCTGTTCATGAATTCATAAATGTCACGCTGCATGTTCTGAAAGACCTCCCTGTTGGATCCCTGTATCTTCTGCGCTGATACCTGCACATTGCAGTAGAGTTCCTGTGACATGACAGCCCATGGCCCTGAAACAATCAAAACCGCCGCTATGAGGAGAATTCTGTTAAACCGTTGACTCATTGCAGATCAGCGTATCAGTGTGATAATCTTTTTTAAAATGTCCGAAGCGACCTCGTCCTTCGATTTCAATTCAAATTTATCAATATTATTGTTACGGTCAATTATGGTTACCCGGTTGGTGTCGAAGCCGAATCCTGCACCCTGATCCCTGAGGGAATTGAGAACGATCATGTCCAGATTCTTCCTTCGCATCTTGTCCAGGGCATTGACCACCTCGTTGTCAGTTTCAAGGGCGAAGCCGGCAAGGAACTGCCCCTCCCCCTTCATCCGTCCAAGCCGGGCAGCAATATCCTCGGTTGGCCTCAGCCTGATGACCAGGTCACCATCTCCCCTCTTCATCTTGGTTTCAGAACTCGCTTCCGGAGTGAAGTCGGCTACTGCGGCAGCAAGTATGGCGATCTCACAGTTGGAGAATGCCCTGACAGATGCTGCAGTCATTTCAGCAGCAGTGGTCACGGAAACCACCTGCACCTTTTTTTCTGCAGGTTTCAGGCTGACAGGCCCAAGCACAAGCGTAACTTCAGCGCCCAGGCGGGCAGCCTCGTCAGCCAGGGCAATGCCCATACGTCCGGATGAATGATTGCTGATGAACCGGACCGGGTCAATCGGTTCTACGGTAGGCCCTGCATTTATGAAGACCCTCCTTCCCAGAAGCGGCCGTTCAGTTATTTTTTTTTTTGAGAGGAACTCTTTTATCTCCCTCACTATCACTTCGGGCTCGGCCATGCGCCCCTTACCCTCAAGACCACTGGCAAGTTCACCTGTATCAGGATCAATGATATGATTCCCGAAGGATCTGAGCCTTTCAAGGTTGGCTGCAGTGGCCGGATGGGCCAGCATGTCAAGGTCCATTGCCGGTGCAATGAAAACCGGGCAGCGGGCTGAAAGATAAGTTGTCAGCAGAAGATTGTCAGCTATCCCGGCCGCCATCTTTCCCATCGTGTTTGCGGTGGCGGGAGCTATAATATAGAGGTCTGCCCACAGCCCCAGGTCTATATGGCTGTTCCATCGCCCGTCTTCCGGGTCAAAGAAATCAACCAGAACCGGGTTTCTCGAAAGTGTGGCCAGAGTCAGCGGGGTGATGAACTCTTTTGCCAGAGGGGTCATTACCACCTTCACCTCGGCCCCTTCCTTAACAAGCAACCGGATGATCACAGCAGTCTTGTAGGCTGCTATACCTCCGGTGACTCCAAGCAGTATTTTCCTGCCTTTAAGCATGTTATGCCTTTATTTCTTCTGCTTCTGATCCCGGTCGGGATTGCGGTAGTATATCTTGCCGTCTTCAAATTCAGCAAGTGAAATGAGGGTCGGTTTCGGCAGTCTCTCGTAGAATTTGGATATCTCTATCTGCTCCCTGTTCTCAAAGACCTCCTCAAGGTTGTCATTGAAAGAGGCAAACTCTTCAAGTTTTGAGTTCAGCTCCTGCTTCATCTCAACGGATATCTGGTTGGCCCTCCTGGTACAGATGATGACGCTCTCATAAATATTCCCGGTTTCTGCGTCAAACTTGTCAATGTCCCTGGTAATGGTTGTGTAGGGTGCCGATGTCTTCTTGTAATCCATATTAGTGTTGATAAGATCAGTTATTTCCAGTTTGTTGCACGGATGTATCCACCTTCAGGAACTTCGCCGTGTTTTCGAAGATCCTTGCCACCTCCCTTGAGAACCTGCTCTGAGGGAACTCTTCAATAAACGAATAATACTCGTCGAGTGTTGTCTGGTACCGCTCAACCTTCCTTCCGGGAATGCTGTTCACCGCCAAAAGATAGAGTGCATCCAGTTTGAGGTACATCAGTTCCTCCCGGTATTTTGTGTCAGGATACTCTTTCAGGCTGTTGGCAAGCGATACTGTTGCCGCGCGGTATTCCTTAAGGTCATAATAAAGTCTGGCGCTGAGGTATGACTTCTCAACCAGCTTCTCCTGCAGTTCCAGTACCCTCGCTTTGCAGTCATCCGTCCTGGTGCTTGTGGGGTACCTCTGCATGAATATCGTGAAACTCTCTATTGCCTGCCTCGTATTTGCCTGGTCAAGCTCCGGCCTGGGACTCTGGTAATATTCGCACAGGGCAGCGAGATATAATGCTTCCTCGGCATTGTTGCTTCCCGGATAGGTGTCAGAAAAATTCTGATAATACTGCCCCGCCATCATGTAATCACGTATCCTGAAATGGGCCTGTGCATTTATCCAGTTGAGCTGCTCCGCTTCGTCCGTAGCCCTGTACCTGGGAAGTATCTGGGAAAGAAGCTCAATGGACCTCACGTACTTCCCGTCATCATAATAGTCAAATACCTTCTGCTTCTTGAGCTCGTAGTCCGTACTCTTCAGAAGCTTCTCATATTCACCGCATGATGTTGCGATGACCGCAAGAATTAATAATGTTATAGGCCTGATCCTCATACCCGGAAATGTTGCGCAAAATTACTCTTTTTTTCTTTATCTGGTTCAATATGACACAAAAGTGATCGATTTTAGGATACATTGTAGTTAAGACAATGTTAATCCGGTGAAACAAATAGGTATAAATAGGTACTTTGAAGGAGCAATGTTTTTAATAATTTTGCGGGCAATAATCAAAAAAACAACAGACGTGGATATTTTCGACAAGATCAGGAAAAACCGTGGTGCGCTCGGTCAGTACCAGGAACAGGGTGACGGATACTTTATGTTCCCAAAACTTGAAGGTGAATTAGGCCCCCGCATGAAATTCATGGGCAGGGAAGTACTGAACTGGAGCCTGAACAACTACCTTGGGCTTGCCAATCACCCCGAGGTACGGAAGGTTGACGCCGAAGCAGCAGCACAGTACGGACTGGCATACCCGATGGGTGCCAGGATGATGTCAGGCCAGACCACAATGCATGAGAAGTTTGAAGAGATGGCCGCGGAATTTGTCGGAAAGGAATCTGCCTACCTCCTCAACTACGGTTACCAGGGAATGGTCTCAATAATCGACAGCCTTGCAGGGAGACATGACGTCATAGTCTATGACTCTGAATCACACGCCTGTATCATGGACGGGCTCAGAATGGTTCTCTCAAAAAGGTTTGTCTATGCCCATAATGACATGGAAAGCTTTGAGAAGCAGCTCCAGCATGCGCAGAAGATTGTTGCAGGTACAGGCGGAGGAATCATGGTTATCACCGAGGGTGTGTTCGGCATGGCAGGTGACCTGGGCGCCCTTGACAAGATAGTATCTTACAAGAAGAAATATAACTTCCGACTGGTGGTTGACGATGCTCACGGCACGGGGACCATGGGCAGAACCGGAGCAGGAACCGGTGAACACTTCGGGGTTCAGGATGATATCGACGTTTATTTCGCCACCTTCGCGAAAAGTTTTGCCGGAATAGGCGGATTCGTTGCCGGCGACAAGGATGTCATCAGCTATCTCAGGTTCAACCTCCGTTCACAGATCTACGCCAAGTCGCTGCCAATGGCAATGACAGTAGGCGCTATCAAGCGCCTCGAGATGATGAAGCAGCACCCGGAGTTCCGCGAGAGACTATGGGAGATAGCCAATGCCCTCCAGAAAGGCTTCAGGGAGGCAGGATTTGACCTGGGAAAGACACAGTCACCCGTCACTCCGGTCTTCTTTAATGGTGAACTCGCACAGACCACTCACATTATCAAGGATCTCAGGAAGAATTACGGGATATTCTGCTCCGTTGTCATCTACCCGGTAGTGCCGAAAGGCGTCATAATGCTCAGGATAATACCTACGGCAGTCCATACAATGGAAGACGTCAACTATACCATCCAGGCATTCAAGGAGGTCAAGAAAAAGCTAGAAACCAACGCCTATCCGGCCGGGATGGCAGACTTCAGGAACTGACACTCACCTTCGGAAACGATTCACAGACCGGATCGCAGCAACTGACAAAAAAAGAGGCTGTCAAAATATTGGCAGCCTCTCTCTTTTCCGGCCTCCTACTGACCTGCATGCTGATCGTAATCATTTATGGTCAGGAAAGAGTACTGGTATTCCATTGGCACTATCCGGGCATACTCCTCCACAGTGCAATCGTCAAGAAATGCATTTATAATCCTGCGACCCAGCGGCACCAGGTCAGGAGAAAGGAAACCGGTCAGTTCCCTCTTGAAAAACTCACGCAGTATTGCTGCGCCGGCATCATAACCCTCCTCGCCCACCTCTGCCTGGCGGTAGACTTTAAGGAACCTTGTCGGCACGGGAGATCCTTCAATGGTAAGATAGTTTAATTCATACCCCAGCAACGGGCACCGTGCCGGCCTGAGCTGGTCAACCCTCAGCTTGGCATTGCCCCTTCTGGTAAGGTATTCCCGCATCAGCAGCTGTGGTTTGAAGCCCACTTTCCAGGCACCGATGTGCTGATTAGGGGTGAGAGTGTATCTCACCCTGGGTGTGTTTACTATCTGTTCAAGCAACAGGTTGGCATGTCTCACCTTTATGCCGGTGGCAAAAGGCCAGTACGAGCCGGCTCCCTCGCTCTCCAGGTCGCCGCTGCCGGTGATACTCGGGTTGGCATAACCCCTCGGGCTCACCAGCCTCCAGAGCCAGGCCAGAGCGGGCGGAAGAATATGGAAAAGACCCGCAATTCCGTATGTAGGCCTCTCAGCAGTACACGGTGGCATCCTGACACCAAAATTGCGGACGTCAACGGTGACAGGCTTGTTTATTACACCCGGCACAATCCTTCGGGGAAGAACAACCCTGGGGTTGGGACATCTTTTCCCTGGTGCGTCCTCCTTGTGGTTCCAGATCAGCGCAGTACCGTCAGGCCTGGTGTCAATGTTCAGGAAGAGCAGCGGTTCCGCAGGATTGATTGTGATCTTTTCGAGGAAAGGATCATCACCGTAACCGGTAACGCCATCAACCCTTATAAACCAGGCATTCTCTGCATCAGCCACTGTCAGCTTGCCATTGTTATTCTGGTATGAGGGGTGGCAGAGAGCCATGTCGTCAGTTGCAGGATGAAAGGAACAGAATAAGGGGATGGATATGACCCGCTTTTCCCCGGTTATAATGTTCTGACCAATGAGTATCTGTCCGTTGGGCTCCCGCACAAGGTTCTGTATCATCTCGCTCTTGCCTCCGCCACTTGCACCCTCATGCATGAAGGTGGTCATGTTGTCATACGGACTGACAACCTGCACCGTGGAGCAGTGGGTCGTAAGCCACCCTTCCTCCTCCCCCTTGTCGAGCAACACGCTGTAAAAGCCCTTTTTGGCACTGGGGCCAGGGTACAGATTATATGCAAACATCTCGTGCAGCCCTTCGGTCCGGTTGTGCACCACCACCTGCCGCCCCCTGAAATGGGTATGCCTGAACGGGGGTGCAACATATGCCACAGATTCCACACGGAATCCATCAGGCAACTGGTCAACCGCAATGATCCTCTGCAACAGCGAAAGACCAAATGCAAAAAAAGATGCATTCAGGGGAGTGACCACAATTCCGCCGGCACCCACAGGATAATTACCTGCAAAACAGAGGAACATGCCCACTTCCTGGCCCATCAGCCATTCTATCGTTTCACCGCGGAGCCTGGAAAACGGATACCCGTATTCATCCTCAAATCTCTTCTTGTCAGTGGGCCTTGAATCACCGATAAGCATTGTCTCGGGGTCACGCCTCCTCATGTATGGCTCGGTATAGTTGGCTGACAACCCGTTTGTGACGCGGTGAAGGACCACTTCCACAACCTCCCCCACGCCCGGAATATCATACTTCACTTCAAAGGTCAGATCTTCCCTGTCAGGAGTTGAAGCAGCCAGTATCTCTTCCGAATTATTGAAGAAAACGGCTCCGGCGTTCTGCGCTATCCGGATTATATCCTCGGGAAGCTCAACCCCGCGCTCCTTCAGAATGGCAATCGCTTCAGATGCAATCATTTGGCAAATAGTGTTTTTTGATTTATTTCTTTAATCCGGAAGGCTTCTTTTCCGCATATTTATTTACAATACCGCGGACAAAAATAACACTATATTACCTTTTACATCAGAAGCCTCCGGTACAGATATCAACACTTTTTCAAAAAAATCGCTGAATTCCTGTAATGTTTTTTTTAGCTCTTCGTCATTTGTTAAGTAACAACAGTCAAACAAAAACGGACAGTCATGAAAAAAATGGTTCTTACAGTTGCGGTAGTTGCTTTTACAGCAGCTGTTTACGGTCAGAAGCAGCAGCTTGACGAATTCTTCAACAGGTACAGTGACAGGGAGGGATACACAACGGTGGTTATCAGCGGCAGCCTGCTTGGTCTTATTGATAACCGGGATGATGATTATCCGGACAATCCCATCAGAAAAATCACATCCATCAGGGTTGTGGTAAGGGAAAGGGACAAGGCCCCCTTTAAGGATGAGCTTCTTCCGGAGATCAGGAACATAATCAGACGCGGAAAGTACGAGGAGCTGATGTCTGTCAGGGACGATGATGCCGATCTGCGATTCATGGTAAGGACGGAGAGAGACATCATCAGGGAAATACTTCTTTTGATAGACGGTGAAGATGAGGCAGTAATCCAGATTGAAGGAAACCTTACCCGTGATGAAGCTTCTGAGCTCTTTGAAAGCAACGGGAAGGGACTTGCCATTCTTGAAGAACTTGAGATTTCAGGGGATTGATAACTTTGGGGAACAGCTACCAGACAGATGACCCCCGAAGAGTTCAGGAAGATCGTATTGCCGGAGGGGCGCAGGCTTTATGCCCTCGCCTTCCGGTTCCTGAACAGCCGGGAGGAGGCTGAAGACGCAGTACAGGAGGTGATGATGAAACTCTGGTCAGAGAGAAATGTGACGAGGGAATACTCAAATGTGGCAGCATGGTGTACAACGGTGACCCGTAACCTCTGCATTGACATCCTCAGGAAAAGAAAAATGCTGAAGCTGGGAGATCCGGAAGAAGCAGAGGCAGCCGCCAGCGGTGAAACGGATTTAATAAAAAACCATGAACAACATGAAGCGGCCGGCCTGATAACCCTCATCATCAGCCGGATGGGTGAGCCTATCAGAAGCGCAGTAATAATGAGGGATCTGGAAGGATACTCCTACGAAGAAACAGCAGAAACATTGGGAACAAATGTTGCAGCTTTGCGCACAATGATTTCCAGGGCAAGGAAGCACATAAGGGAAGAAATGATTAAGGTATATGGCTATGGAACATGAGAGGCTAAGAGAACTGCTCGGTAAATACTTCGAAGGATTGACCAGTGAGGATGAAGAACTCCTGCTGAAAGAACTCCTGAACACCGGCTCACTGCCTGATGCCGTGAAGGACGAATACGGATACCTGGCATTTACGGCGGCAAAGATTCCGGAACCTTCTGCAGGTTTTGAATCAAGGCTGGAGGAGGTCACCCATCTGACAGCAGATATTACTCCTCAGAACAAAGGAAAGAGGTGGCTGACAATATCAGGCACAGTCGCTGCGGTTGCGGCAGCCATATGGATTATCTCAGCCATACTGCAGAAAAAAGAGGGCAGGGACACCTACAGTGACCCGCTTATGGCCATGGCGGAGGTCAGAACCGTACTCCTGAATGTTTCGGATAAGATGAATGCCGGTACTGCCCAGCTACAGATGGTGGGGAATTTTGCAGACCGACCGGATGAGCTCAGGGGACTGGCCACCATCAACGAACTGGTAGGAAAAAACCTCTCCAGGCTCAGGTACCTGGGGGAACTGGCGCCCCCTGACAATGATACTGAAACAGATTAAAAGATAAACGATATGAAGAAACAGGCATTGATGGTGCTGCTCCTGTCTGCAGCGTCACTTACAGTCTGGTCACAGAAAAGTCCTGTTGATGAGCTGTTTGACAGGTATGACGGGAAAGAGGGTTTTACCTCTGTATACATTTCTTCAAAGATGTTCAGCCTGCTGTCACGGATTGACACCGATGACGAGGAATTCCGGAATCTTGTAACCCGGATCAGGGGGATCAGGATCCTGAGCATCGACAGTGCCAGCAACTCACGGGGTGTCAACCTGGCAGGTGAGCTGATGCCCGTGCTGAGGCGGAATGGTTATGAGGAACTCATGACGGTCAGAGAAGAAAATGACAACGTCTTCTTCATGATCAGGGAGGCCGGAGGCAGGATAGCCGAACTGGTTATGGTAACCGGGGGCGACGGTAGTTCTGTCGTATCCATCCAGGGCGACCTTGACCTGAAGACCATAGCCAGTCTCTCAGACAGTATGGGGATTGGAGAACTTGAAAACCTTGAAAAAGTGAATAAGTGAACAATTTGCCGGGAAGTCATGTTATTGGGTCATGCAACCTGAAAATCTGATGACCGGCAATATTGAAAGCATGAATACGCCTGAAGAGCTGCTTCAGGCATACACTGCACTTTTCCTCTTCCTTGGCAGTTCCGTATCAATGACTCCGGGGGAGAGCGGACTGCCTCACCTTTGTGATAGAGGACTTCTGCGCAATCTGCCGGTCAGCAGCAGCAACAGCAGGTTTGCTCTGGCCAGCCGGCTTCTCAGATCACCATGCCCGCTCAAACATCAGTGTCAGCTTGCGGTCGGAGATAACTACAGGTCGTTGCTGGTAGGCGGAGGTGATGCAACTGCCTTCCCGGCCGCATCAAACTGGGTCAACCCGGGCATGCCGGCTGAAACTCACCACCGGGAACTCTCCGGTCTTTACCACAGATACGGATACAGCAGGGCAGATGATTGCGAACAGGCACCTGATCATCTTGGCATTCAGCTCCTTTTTACAAACCTGCTGATTGAAAAATACCTGACCGAGGATGACTATGAGATCAGGGCAATGATAGGCAAAGACCTCCTTTCCTTCATAAACAATGAAATGCTGAACTGGCTTCCGCGATGGGCTGAAGCAGTATCTGATAGCTCCAGCACCAAATGCTATACCGGCATATCAGGGTTGATAATCGGAGGGCTTGAGGATGTACGTGATATTCTTAAAAGTCAGAAATTGGGATTGTAAAAGCGCCTGATTGCACCCATATAATACTCATTCCACCCCTCTGCAATATTCTGGTAATCCTCAACAGGTATGTTTGTGTGTTCAACTGTAACGGTTGTTCCTCCCCCGTTGCCGTTTATGGTTATGGTAACCAGTGATTCAAGTTCACGGTCGCCAAAATACCACTCCTGCACCACTTTCTTATCCGGCACAAGGTCTATTATCCTTCCGCATATATCACCGTCCCACATGTTGAACTCCTCGCCTGCCTTTGAAGGCATGATGGCCGGATAACCCGACCAGAGCTCGATTGTGTATGGGTTCGTCAGCGCCGCATAGATGTCAGACGGTTCAGCGTTGATATGAAAAGTCTTCTTAAAATTCCGCATGATAAGCGTTTGTATTCCCCTTTGTTTAGTTATTAATTTCCTGTTTATCCGGCAGTTGTTCGCTATTCCTGTTCGGCAAGGTACCTTTCGGCGTCAATTGCGGCCATGCAACCAGTCCCTGCAGCGGTAACCGCCTGCCTGTATACATGGTCAGCCACGTCGCCTGCGGCAAAAACGCCAGGTACCCTGGTACGTGTTGATCCAGGCACTATCCTTATATATCCCGTCTCATCCGCATCCAGCCATTGCCTGAAGACATCAGAGTTGGGTGTATGACCTATGGCGAGGAAGAATCCGTCAATGTTGATATTAAACTTCTCTTCCTCAGGGGTACCCTTTCCGCGTACTACTACAGCCCCTTCAACTCCATTGTTTCCGAAGAGATCCTCGACCTGGCATTTCCAGAGTATTTCAATCTTAGGATTCTTCATCACCCTTTGCTGCATTACCTTGCTGGCCCTCAGTTCATCACGCCTGACAATCATATAGACTTTCCTGCAGAGTCCGGCAAGATAGCTTGCTTCCTCGCATGCAGTGTCACCGCCTCCCACAACTGCCACATCCTTTCCGCGATAGAAGAACCCGTCGCACGTTGCACATGCCGAGACTCCCATCCCTGCATATTTTGTCTCAGCCGGTATGCCAAGATACTTCGCTGTGGCACCGGTGGCAATAATAACGGTATCTGCCTCTATCTCAACGGCATTGTCAAATGTGACTTTCAGCGGCTTACCTGAGAAATCGGATGAGGTGGCTATGCCAAACCTGATCTCTGTTCCGAACCGCTCAGCCTGTTTAAGGAGGTCTTCCATCATCTCCGGACCGGTTACACCATCAGGATACCCCGGGAAATTCTCAACCTCGGTGGTGGTGGTCAGCTGGCCTCCCTGCTGCAACCCGGTATAAAGTACAGGCTTCAGATTGGCACGGGATGCATATATCGCGGCCGTGTAGCCGGCAGGACCCGAACCCACAATAAGACATTTCACTTTCTCTGTCGCGATGGCTGATTCCTTCTTCTCCTCTTCCCCTGTTTCGAGCGGTTTGAAAAACTGCATGCTGCTTTTTTTGAAATTAAGATGACAAAAATAGCAATTTATTGAAAAGAAGAATCAAAAAGTTATAATAATGTGTCTTGGGGACATGACTGAAATCGTTGAATCACTGTTCACTGCACTGGTTCCGGAGCCGGTTGAAAACTTCCTGTTGCGCATGAACTGTTCAGCTGAGAGCTCACTGTTGAAACGGAGGGAGGCTACTGTGTCACGGCCATGCCTGATCATCAGGGCGCTGTATTCACTGAGGTCTCCCAGCCTGTCTGACAAACCCGGAATACCATTGTAAATACCCAGCGGACCCCTGACAAGCACCGCACCGCGCATCGTTTCCTCATCGATGGCTTCCGGATAGAAGGCACCGGGATCAAATGACGGTTCCGGTATGTTGGCGATAATCAGTGTCGCCAGTTCAGCCGAGTTCTCCTGGTCAGCCTCACTGCCCGTATCGTTGACGATGCTGACATAAAAAGGCCCTTTGCAGAACTGAAGCTGATAGGCTGACCTGCAAAGATGCTCTGTGAGTCTTTTCCCGCTGTTGCAGCGAAACCGTGATACCGAGAAAATGCCGAAAGCGGCCTCGGGGTCCTTCATCCGGTAAACCTCGGCCCTGATGTCGCTGCCGTCAATCACAAGCTCGGTGACCAGCAGGGTATCAAAACCGTACTCAAGGTATAGCTCGGCTCCGCCATTAATATATCCATACAGGGATGCCTCGGTGAAGATCCGGCTCTGGGCCGACTCCACCCCGGTCATCCCTGAAAGGGCGCCTGGAACCAGTGCAGACTGTGCTCCAACTGCTATTGTCATCATTGCTGCAACCGCAGCCGTTATGTATTTTCCCGCACACATATTTCCTCAGCTATTCTCAGGCATCATGCCATAACCACCTCTTTGAGTTCAATCTTTGCCCTGTCAGCCACGCCTAGCGAAAGCCTCTCAGCCTGGAGCATGAACTCCAGCGCCTGCTGTGTACCCTCCTTCTGCAGTCCCTCGGCTATCCTCCTGGCAAGGACAATGTCATATCCGATCCTGTCGACCGCCACAGGGTCAGTGCCGGTTATGATGGCATGATAATCGCAGAAGAACTGCGGGTTGGCACCGGGGCCTCCGTTAAAACACCCCTTGATGCCATCAACTATGTTGAGAACCACCTTGTCGCGCACCGGGGCAAATGCACATACCTGTGCACAGGTCTCATTCCAGAGCTTCGCGTGCAGCCTGCCGGTATTGGAGACCGACCCGAACGCAAGGTTCTTCAGTGCCAGCGTGACTGTCATCCCGGCATTCTTAAGTATAGGGATATTGATAACCTTGTCAAGCTGCTGGGTCAGGATCTTCGTGAAATATGAATACTTGCCCCCGTTGACCATGTATGGCATTGTGTATTCATCGTATTCACCATCCACATCTGCCCAATAGTACCAGTCGCGGTCAATCATATGCTCACCGTAAAGCTTTCCGTCCTTGCCATAATAAAGCCCGTCCTTGTCCATCTGTTCGGTGCCCACTATTCTTACTCCGGGGTAGTTTTCCGGGGTGAATCCCACGTCTGTAAGCTCAAACTCCCGGCGATCCCATATGGTCAGCTGGGATCTCTCTATCCCGCTCTCTTCAAGCTGCGCTATCACCGCCCTGACCACCTCATGACTTGTACTGAGGCTTTTACCGGCCACAGGATTGACTTTCAGTCCTATTCTCTCGCCCGGAGCAACAAACCTGCGCCAGGCCTTTTTCAGCTTCTTCTCACCTGTCAGCTCTGTCAGTGACCGTGCGATCATATCATAAACCTCCTGTTCAACGATGGCATTGTCTTTAACAGACCGCGTGTTTTTTACAAGGGCCACACGCCCGGGATAGAGTCCCGGCATGGAGTTCGGGCCTCGGGCAATTTTTGCCGCGTCAGCAATGTTGGTATCCGGTTTGGCCTGTTGGGTCTGCTGTATTGACTTTCCGGAGTTTAAATCCTTTTCATGGGTGGCTGTGGCCTGGCCCATTGCCTGTGCAACGGGTGCTGCGGCAGCTGCGGCAGCCCCTGCTCCTGCCAGACGGAGGAAATTGCGACGGTTGACCTGGTTCATGATTTGTCTCTGTTTGATGATAACGCTATTTATAGATTAACAAATATATATAATTCCTCTCCTGCGTGAATATTCTGAAAATATGCCACAGAGCAGCCCACGGCTTTTTTTTGGATAATCGGAATAGTTAATTAATTTTGCACCGCTTAAAAGTTACGGGATGTAGCTCAGCCCGGTTAGAGTACTTGTCTGGGGGGCAAGGGGCCCCGGGTTCAAATCCCGGCATCCCGACTGAGCAGAAAAGCCCATTCGCCAACCGGCGGATGGCTTTTTGTTTTTTCGGACCGGAGAAATAAAAAGACGCTTTGAGCGAAGCGAAATGCGGGCTTTTCTGCCCGTGTCACCCCTCCTGAACCGGGATCACTCGATCCGCCGGGAGGCGGAGAGTGTAATCCCGGCATCCCGACTGAGCAGAAAACCCCATCCTGCCGTGAGCAGGGACATGAAGCTAACCTGCTTATGTCGTATTCCGCGGTCAATCAGTACTATTGATCACCTGAATATTACCCTTTCTTCAATCTGTACGATAACAGGGAAGGACATCATTAAATAGACGCTTTTTCCCCTGCTGACCGGAACCGGCCATTTATCATATGATTTGATTATCCTGATTATTTCTTTATCTATTTCATCGTCAAGAGGCCACAAAATTTCACAGTATTCAACACTGCCGGAAGGATAAATGCAAAAAACGGCCATTCCTGTGCCTTCAACTCCATTTTCGGCTGAATTATCTGGTATCTTGAACTTCTTTTGGAAAAACTTCCCAAATTGATCTATTGCATTTATTAACTCCTCCCTGTTGTCAATGCTGTCCAAATCACTATGACTTTCGAAAATAAACCTGCCATCGCCGTCAAAGTTTTGAACCAAACCTTTTATTTCATTATCCTGAAAGGTCATTATCTGCTTGACATTTCCATTTTTATGGTACCAAGTATACTCCCCTTCGCGAATCCGAGGTTCGATTGATCTTAGTCTTCCAAAGCTCTCAAGCTCACCGCTTAACCAAAAATCTCTGCAATCATAAAGACTGTCACTTGACTGAGAGATAACTCTGTAGTATACAGCATCCTTCTTTTTTGATTCTTTTTTAGCGGCATTTAGATATATTGGTTTATTTAATTTCTGACCGTGAACGATTGCTGTAATCAAAACAAATGAAACAAACAACATTAATGTCCTCATAAACTTGCCTTATTATAAATCAGTAACAGAGCGCGCCATTAGCAATTTTGCCGTAAATAACCGAAGAGTCGGATCCATGCATCACAGAAAGCATTATGCTGTTACCGCTACTCCCTGTTATTGGTGTACTTAGCGATGATCTGATCACGCAACTGAAGGAACATCGCCGTAACCCGGTTCATCTTCTCGTCAGAATAACCGGTGAGGTACTTTCGTGCCGCAAGCTGGTCCTTTTTGTAGATAGACAGGGCTTCCGCCTCCACTTTCTCCTGAGCGGTAAACATCTCAGCCTCAAACGGCTCCCTCACAGCCCGCACATCATCTGCAATATCACGGAATTGCAGATTGGCCAGGTTGTCAACAAAATCGATCGCCCATCGCGCCGAACGCTCATCATACTTTTCCGGATCGTAAATATTGTAAGTCTCTGCCACTGACAGGTTACCGGCATAGATTGGCACATAGGGGCTGAAATAAGGATTGTCAAGATAAACCCAGTAAACTCCTCCGATGGCATCGGGCAACCAGTCACGCAACTGCATAACCATCCCGTAATGACCCCGATGACGGGCCACAGGGCGGCGGTAGGTCTGCCTGATAAGCTTCCTCATTTCACTTCCGGGAAAAGGAGTGGCCAGCGGACTCTTCACATAACTTCCCTTTCCGTCAGGAACCAGCCATTCGGGATAGGAGGTCATGTCATAGATTGTTCCCTCGAAGGTGGAACGCTGGAAGGCGATGACGTCCTGAACTGAGATCTTCTTTTCCGGGACAGCAGCAAACGGATAGATTGAGAGAGGCTCCACCACCTGGTAATATGGCTGCATCCCCTTGTACGGATTGGAGGGGTCAAGCTTCCTGTCAGGCCACTCCTTGAGGCTGGGCATGAATGTAGAGTAGAATAACCAGAACCTGCTGGTTGCATATTCCTCAGGCAGAGGGGAGTAGGCTTCCTGCCAGATGAATGGCTTGCCGGATGCAGGGTCATACCAGCCCCTGTCTATAGCCTCCTGTTTATAGTTGTCTGAAACCAGGAACTGATCCCTGTCTCCGGCATTGATTTCCTTTATGATGCTCCAGTTGGGGACCATCGTTGCCTGGTCATCCGGAAGACGTTGTGCTGCCCAGATGGCTCCGGGCTTTCCCGTGACGGGATCCCATCCGTTGCCTACCCCGAATACTTCGAATACCCACGCCTCATCAGCATCAGCTATCACCAGCGTCTCGGAACCGTCACCACTCGACGGCAGAAACCCGTACCTGACCATGAGCTCACCGATGAACAGCACCGCCTCCCTTGCTTTGTCATACCGTTGCAGGGCAAAGATCATCGCCTGCTCAATTGTCATTATCTGCTTTCCTCCCTCACGTGTGCACACCAGCTCGGGACGCTGGGCTGTCGTGCTCTCGGCGATACCCAGTTGCACCTCATTCATATGTGAATAGGCAGAATGGAAATAACCGTAAGTCTTCCTGACCTGTGGAATGTATCCCAGGACCTCCCCGTCATCCTCAAGAGGCCGGTCAACATCCTGAATACCCCAGTAAACGGGGGCCATCTCCCCGGGCCGGAAAGTTTTACCGTGAACATAATAAATTCTTGAATCGGGACCGGTGTCGGTATGAGAGATGATCACCGATCCGTCAGCGGTAGCTTTTTTCCCGGCTGCAATTATTGTGCAGCCGGAAACTCCCTGGACGGATACCAGGAACAATACCAGGAATAACAGGATAATGTAGCCGATCTTTTTCATTGGTGTTAAGTCAGGGTTATCAGTTTGAATTGGTTTATAACATAAATGCCTCCCGTACAAAAGGTGCAGAATAGCATTCATTTTCAGGTACAGGGGATATGTTCACCTCGCCTGTAATGACAAAAATAGCAAATTATTACTGTATTGCCCGGGCTTTGCCGGGCATTCAGAATTTTCTAAATTTGCAGATATGAAAAAGCTGGCTTTAGCTGCCATTGTCATACTCATGCTCGTCTCCTGCAACAGGGCCGTATGCCCGGCTTACGGTGACTCTGTAAATGATATGAAAAACACCCTGTTCCAGAAAGGGAACGTGAGGGCCGACGGCATCAACAGGATCTACCGCGACAGCTACCAGAAGAAGCTCAGGTAACATAAGGTCAGACAGTTATGCCTGACATTGCATTATGCCAGGGAGAGGAATATCTATTATATGAAATTTCCCCTTTACAGGCTGATTTAAAAACTACCTGATGTTATCCAGGCTGTCATTGACCACCTTTCTCAGCCACCAATCCCTGTCAGGATTATATTTGTACATGACCCTGAGTTTCTCCAGTTCCCGTCTTAAACTTTGTTCTGTATCCTTCATGGATGTGTCAGAAATAAGATTGATCATCTCCCCCGGGTCATCCGTAAGATTATAAATCTCATCAATGTCATTGTCAAGAAATGCGTCAACCAGTTTGAAGCTGTCGGTTCTCACAGCCAGAAGGTCAGGGCCGGCATAGGGGTAGGCATCATCAACATAGTATTCAAACAGAAATGAGTTGCGCCATCCAGGTTGCGGACCGCCGCTTAGTAGCCTGAGGAATGATTCACCCTGCATATAATCCGGTATTTCGATGCCGGCCAAATCAAGTATTGTTGGTGCAATATCAATATTCAGGCAGAGCTCTTCAATTTCGCTCCCTGCCCTTATGTCACGAGGGAATCTCATGATAAGCGGAATACGCATTGAGGGCTCATAGGCAATCCTTTTATCCCAATAGGTGTGTTCTCCCATAAAATAGCCGTTGTCACTGGCATAAATCACCACCGTATTGTCGAGCTCCCCGATTTCTTCAAGTGTTTTAAGAACATTGCCGGTGGACTCATCAACAGCAAGGAGGCATTCCAGGAGACTGATATACATTTTGTTATGCGGATTCCACTCTTTTTTGGGCAGTTCCGGAACCGGCCGGTAATCCTCCCATTTGCTGTCATAGGCCTTGATTCTCTGCCATTCCGGTTTTCCCAGGAATGTCTCGCCGGCAGTACCGTAAGGCGGTTCAGGGAGAAGTTCATTCCGGTATATTCCAACATACCTTTCAGGCGGGGTAAAGGGTTCATGAACAGCCTTGTGCCAGAGGAAAAGCGAAAAAGGTTTCGATGAATCTCTTTTATTTCTCAACCAGTCAATGGCATACCTTGTCAGAATATCAGTCATGTAACCGCTTTCCCTGAACTCGCGGCCGTTTTCATTCAGAACAGGGTCAAAATATTCGCCCTGTCCCTGGAAACTTAGCCAGTAATTAAACCCTGGCCTTATATGCTCTTTCCCCTCCGCATGTTTCATGTGTATTTTCCCAACCATGGCAGTCTCATATCCGGCACCCTGGAGTTCCACTGTAAAAGGCGGGTAGCTTTCCCAGTCAGGGTCAACACGTGGATCATTCTGTGTCACTCCATGAGTATGGGCATAGGTACCTGTCAGGTATGAAGCCCGTGAAGGTGAGCATAAAGCAGTAGTGCAAAAGAAATTACTGAACCTTACTCCCTCACTGGCAAGCCGGTCAATATTTGGCGTCTTTAAAAAGGGATATCTGCCGGAATGGCCGAATGCATCATATGGCTGATCATCAAGCATAATGAAAAGAAAATTAGGCCTCTTTCCGGTTGCGAGGTCTTTGTCTTTGATTTTCAAATTCTTCCAGTCTGAAGAGTAATACGCCCTGTCAAGTTTCTCCTTGAGACCCCTGTTACCGTTAAGGAGGGCAATCTGGCACATGTCACGGTACAGGTAGAATGTCAGCCAGAAACCATACTGATACCTGTCATTGACACTCTTTGGCTGCTGCCAATACGCATACCACCGGGTATTCAATCCCATCTTTCGGGCTGTTTTTAATGCTTTACCGGAGGTCTTCCATATTCTGTCAGCACTTTGCCTGAATAACCTGTTTATCTTACGGTAGCTGATTCGCGATGTGTTAATCACTTTTGCCCTGTCATCAATACCCATACCGGTAAGGGAGAAACTTTCCTCGAAAATAGTATCACCGTCAAGATCATATTCAATGAAATCAAAGAACCCGTTGCTGTCAGTGTCAGCATAGCGCACAGTAGGCCAGGCATCCGGCATTGTCTGGTCACGTTCGAAAAGCTTCCTTGCTGATGGGTACAATCCTCCAAATCCCTGGAAATGCCTTGCATTTATATCTATGCGCCAGGCGCCCCACTCAGCACCGTACAGATGTATGCGTCCGTCAAAGGGGGATAGATACAGACTGCCATTGCCTGAATTATCATTGTCAAATTCTACCCTGTCTCCCGCAACATCAGCCTGCGGGTTGTTGTCAAGTCCTCCGTTGTTGGCCCCGGCTTTCCAAAGGCTGCGGGGTTCATAAAACTCAACACGCTCCCAGCGGTTACAGTCATCGTCTTCATCAAACACAAACCAGCAGTAATCCCATTTGCCTTCATTGAAAACCTTACTATAGGCAACCTTCTGGTCAGGGTAGACCAGAATGTCATTCTGTCTCCAACGAGGATCATAAAACAGGGTGTCAGCCTCAGGCAAACCCCTCATGCCCCGGAAACGGTGTATCTGGTCGGAATAGCTGAATCCCTCTCCGGAAAACTTAAGTGACATGTCGAAGTCAAACTCATTGCCCTGTCCGTTGTCATTATCTGCATCCCAGGCAATTGCTGCATAATCAATACTTTTTTTGAACAGCACATCATGACCGGGGTCAATGGTATCAAATTCACTTCGATCCTGACCTTTGCCGACAGGTCTGAACCGGGGAGCATCAATAAGCCGGATTGCCATTTCGGTAAGGTTGTCACGGTCATGATCAAAGAAAATGAAAGGATTTTCCCAGCTGCAGGAGGGATCCGCCATCCTGAAAGAGGAACCATGCATCTTGATAAAGAGATTGTTACCGTGGTAATCAGTATAGAATCCCGAGTGGCCATGATGCTCCCAGGCCCGCAGAACAAGGTCATTCCAGTTGACAAAGTTCAGAATCCCGTCCTTTTCACCATAATCGATGATGTACATTATGTCTGCACCCCAGTCAAAATAGCCTCTCAGTTCCGTACCACCGTTGATCACCACTCCCTGCATTTCCGGTATACCATCCCCGTTGCTGTCAATCCAGTCAACGCACAGATCATGAGGTCCCCCAAAAACACCGTCCATATTGATATCAGCACAGAAACAGTCATTGTCCGTATCTCCCTCGATATCATTTACTGACATATCATCATCGTCATCGATCCAAATTACGGGAATTGAATCGTTGATTGTCATATGCATGACATCAGGATCTCCGTCACCGTCAAGATCTTCATGGTATATTGAATTGAGCGATGACAGGGGAGGTCTCCAATGGATCAGTCTGGTATTATGGTTCCAGAATTTCTGTGCCAACGCCTGTGTGGAAAAGAAAGACAGAAAGATAAAGGTGATTAAAGCCATTAAAATCTTGTTCTTCATTGCTTTACCGGTTTTATAGATTCCAGTTTAAAACAAATTTTTTTCCTGATTATTACCTGTTTACGGTTTCCCGTGTGCTGTCAGTTCTGAAAGGTGATGCCGGCAGGCCCTCCCGGTTTATCAATGAACATTCCGGGTTATCCGCCCAGGCATACCTTACAGCAACAGGCATCGGTACCCGCGGTGAGCTGACAATTACCTCATCGCCATCGATTAAGGCATCAGCGATGCAGAACTTCCCGTCAGTTCCGGCAACAGTGAAGCCTTTTAGTCCTGATGGATCGCTGGATATAAGACCTGATCCCACCGATGCAAACCTTAGTCTTACCACACTTCCTTCAACCTTCATTGATTCATAGAGGGGACCGGAAGCGACTATTTCTTCACCGTATGCCAGTTTTCTGGCAAGGAGTGAAAGTCTTCTGCCCACCTCCCGCTTGTTCTTTGGATGAATGTCATCCGGATCTCCAATGTCTATTGTAACAGCCATCCCTGTTGCAGGATACCTGAGTGTCATCATCTGTGCCTCGCGAAGTTCTGCCCATTTACTTTCTCCCGGTTCTTCAGTCCGTTTCAAATAATTCGGCAACTGAACAAACAGAAAGGGGAAATTCCCCTGTTGCCATCCAATCCTCCAGTCATTAATCAGCAAAGGGAACAGTGACCTGTACTGGTGGCCATTTCCCGCATTGTTCTCCCCCTGGTACCATATGACGCCTCTGATTCCGTAAGGCATCACGGGCGCAATACGGCCATTGAAAAGGACTGACGGCTTGTTGTAGTAATCCTGCCACTGAGCCACGGGTATTTCAATACCGGGATTGAACTTCCATTCACCGTCAAGGGGTAGTTCCTTCCCGTCCTGCGCCCGAATTGATGTTGTCATTCTTTCAGTCCCCAGGTGAGCACTGCCCCAGTTGACATAGAGTCTTACTGACAACACATTGCTGTCATTCCTTATTACACCATTCGGGATTTTTACATCAATCTGACCTGAAGGATTATCAGTTTTATAAATTTCTTTACCATTAATATAGATAATAGCACCTCTCGCCTGAATATCAGTGATCAGGCTGAGCGGTAACCGGGCCATTCCCCTTGGGATTACAAACATTTTTCTCAGCCAGACAAGGCCCCAGTATCCGCCAAGCCCCATTGTTTTCATGTCAGGAGGGTAACTGCAGCTCATCCATCCTGAGTCATCATATGAAATACGGGTAACCCCTTCACGCAAACCGATGAATGATGTTTTTGCAATCTCTTCCCTATCCTTTTCAGCCTGCAGAGATTCCCTGACATAACCATTCCAACATGCTGTGTCAATGTTTCGGGTGAGCAATGCCTCCCTGAAGTCAGGGTGTGTTGACAACATTCCTGAACCAATCCACGCCTCAGCACCTGTTGCTCCCCAAGATGAACTTATGACTCCTACAGCAACTCCCTTGTTTATAGACAACTCCTTTGCAAAGAAATAGGCAACTGCTGATAACTCTCCTGCAGCAGAAGGGGTGCATAACCGCCATATCTGCTTGTCCGTATCAGTAAGCGGAATAATGGCAGTCTTTTTTGGTACTGTAAAGAATCTGACAGACGGCAGGTTTGCAGAGGCAATTTCGCTTTCCGTACCGGGACCGATACCTGATGCCAGGGTCCATTCCATGTTTGACTGGCCTGAGGCGAGCCATACTTCTCCTACCATCACATCCTCAATCACAATCATCTCACTTCCATGAACAGTCATCCTGAACGGACCACCGGCTTTCAATGCCGGCATTCTGGCCATCCATCGGCCATCATCCTGTGTCACTGCTTTGGTGACATAACCGGCAAACTCGATGGTGATGGTATTACCAGGCAAATCATATCCCCATACAGGGGAATTGATACCCTGTTGAATAACCATATGGTCTCCGAATATTGAAGCAAGACGCAGGTATTGTGCCTCGCTGCGTGTGTTAACCAGCAGAAGCTGGAGAAAAGCTATCCCGATAACTCTTAAAGTCATTTTTCTGGTATTAATTCCGCAAATAAAAATAGCAGTCAAATGTCAGTTTTTTGCTGCATTTTAAACTGAACTAGTGTATTATAATGAAAATGGCTGAGCGGTTACCGAGGTTAACGGGAGAAATGTTTCCGGGAAATTAAGGCCGGCCGGGCATAAGGCAATCAGTGCCTGGTAAGAAACTGCTGCTGTGATCTCAGTTCCCCCGGGGTACAATTATATCGTCCCTTGAAGGTCCTGTTGAAATTTGAAAGATTGTTAAACCCGCTGATGAAGCAGATTTCAGAGATATTACGATCAGTTTCAAGTATCAGCCTGGCTGCATAACTTATCCTCATGTCAGTAAGGTAATCAGAGAAGGAACGCTGAGTCCGCTTCTTGAAAAAATGACTGAAAGCAGTCTCTGACATATTTACCAGGTCAGCAACCTGTTTGATCTTTATGTCATTTATGAGGTTTTCCTGCAGGTAGGCTATTACCCTGCCTATTCTTTCACTGTTTCGTGCATCAAACTGACCTACATATCCCTGTGATGCCAGCAAAACCTGGTTTCGTGAAATAGAGAGGTCATAAAGAACAGAAAGAAAGCCCATGAACGAGTCGAAACCGTGCATCTCGGAAAGCTTGATCAGTCTCCCTTTGATTGAATCTATTGTTTCGGGAGGGAATAAAACACCCCTCACTGATTTTTCAAACAATTCCCTTATGGAAGAGGCAAATTTCTTACTGAGCATCTTTTCACTGAAAAAGCTGCCGTCAAACTGTACAGTCAGGACCTGTGCATTGCTTTCTCCCGTATTTCCTGTCCAGGCATGAGGAGTATTGGGGCCTATTAGTACAAGGTCCGGGCTTCCGTATTCCAGAATTGAATCGCCAATTATCCTCTTGCCACGCGAATTCAGAACAAGGTTGATTTCATACTCCGGATGAAAATGAACCGGGAAGTCAAATTTGGCATTGTAGTGATTCAGGACCACAAACAGGTCTTCACCGGTCACAGGCGTTACCTCTCGCATTATTCTTCCCATCTGTTCCTGCTTTTTGTTTTTTTTGTAGGTCCAAGATATAAATAATAATTCAATTAATATTTCCTCCTTTATATAATTATAATGTGTCTTTCAGAATAGTATTAACAGTAAATTTAATTATACTGTTGTTTTTCAATACTTTAATGTTCATCAAGAGAAGCAACGACTGAAAACTTTCATAATAATACAGGTTTGTAACTCCAGAAGCAAAACTTCAAGTCATCTTCTTGAATAAATTTGAGATTATTAAAATAACCTAACCAAAAGCTTATGAAAAAAGGAGAAAACTATGCAAGGGCGGTAATGGTACTGCTCTTTGTCATGTTGGCTTGCTCGCAGGCTTTCACACAGGGGTTGAGAGTTACCGGGACGGTAACGGGCAGCACCGGAGAAACCCTGCCAGGAGTTTACATTGTGGTAAAAGGTACCACAAACGGTGCCATGACTGACGCTGCCGGCAAATATGTGCTCGAAAATGTCGGCAGTTCCGCAATTATTCAATTTTCTTTTATCGGCTACAAGACGCAGGATATTGCAGTCAATAACATGGCAGTGATTGATGTAGTTCTTGCAGAGGATATACTTGGTCTTGAGGAGGTTGTTGTTATCGGGTATGGCACTCAGAAGAAGGAGACACTTACCGGGGCAATTACCCAGATCAAGTCAGAGGAGATCCTTTCCACCAAGAGTACAAGTGTAGTCAGCAATATCCAGGGTAAACTTGCCGGTGTGCTGATCAGGCAACAATCGGGTGAACCTGGAATGTTCACCAGTATGGTGAGTATCCGCGGATTCGGAACACCTTTGCTTGTGATAGACGGTGTAGCCCGTGATGGAATGTCTGATTTTGAAAGGTTAAATCCTGAAGATATTGAAAGTATTTCTGTACTTAAGGATGCATCTGCAGCAATTTACGGAATGAACGCTGACAATGGCGTAATAATCGTTACAACAAAAAAAGGAAACAAGGGAGACACCAAATTCCAGTTCAACACACTGATAGGCGCCAAGCAGCCCACAACACTCCTTCAGTCTGTAGATGCCTATAACTACAGGGTCCTGAAGAATGAGATGGAAAAGAACATTGGAAAGCCGGCTCTGTTCACCAATGAGGAACTTGCCAAATGGAAGGCAGGGACGGAACCCGGATACCAGGACTATGACTGGATCAATGAGATTCTTGATCCGTGGGCCAGCCAGACACAGTACAACCTTTCTGCCAACGGAGGTAATGAAAAGATGACTTTCTATTCCAGCTTTGGCTACCTCTCCGATAACGGTCTTGTCTCCAGCGGAATACAAAAGTACGATAAATACAACCTGAGAACGAGCCTTACGGCAAACCTTTCCAACCACCTGAAGGCAACCTTTACCTTTGCAGGAAAATATGATGAGAACAGATCGCCGCAAGGTTCATACTTCTGGCTTTTCAAGCCTATTATAACATCAGACCGGGGTATCGGGCCATATACAGTCAACAATCCGCTTTTGCTGGCCTCAAATACTGAAAACATAAATGCTCTTGCATTCTCCACCGAGTCTATTTCGGGTTATGAAAAGTGGAATAACTTCCAGTATCAGAGCACCATCGATCTTGCCTATGAGGCCCCGTTCCTGGAAGGACTTCGCTTCAACCTGATAGGAGCGTATGACGGCAATGTCAATAACTGGTCTAACCTCGCCAGGTCATACAACATTTACAATTACAACTCTGAAGCCCTTGTACGTTCATGGTTCCCTGCCAAATACAGGAACACCAACACCATATTCAGGAGGATGGATGTACAGGCTCAGGCTCACTATAAAAACACCTTCGCCGGAAATCACAATGTTGGTGCAACTGTGGTCTATGAGGCAAAAGTCATAGATCAGAATTATATATCAGCACTCAGACAGTATGATAATGTCTTCACCACTGACATCATTGACCAGGGAAGCCTTACCAACATGCAGACAGCCGGTAACAGGTCTCGTGAGAAATACCTCTCTGTTCTCGGCCGTTTCAATTATGATTACAGGGGCAAATACCTGTTCGAGTTCCTTTTCAGGCAGGATGGATCATACCGGTATGCACCAGAGTCAAGATGGGCTTTCTTCCCCTCCCTTTCCGCAGGATGGCGCCTGTCAGAAGAGTCATTCATGGATAATGTAGCATTTATCACTAATCTGAAGCTGAGGGCATCATATGGTCTCATGGGTGCAGATGCCGGCAATCCTTTTGAATATGTGGCAGGTTACCAGTTCTCCGGTATTGATGGCGGATACGTCTTCAATAACAATGTGCTTACCATGGGAGCCTATCCTCCCGGAGTTGTGAACAATAACCTCACATGGATAAAGACCCGGACACTTAACATAGGGTTCGATCTTGATATGTGGAATGGCAGGCTGGGCGTCACTGCTGATGTCTTCCAGAAGTACAGGGACGGCCTTCTGGCAACACGCTTCCAGTCTGTACCCAACACCTTCGGGGCTTCATTTCCGCAGGAAAACCTTAACTCAGACAAAGTTGAGGGATTTGAATTCATGGTTTCCCACAGAAACAAGGTGGGTGATTTTGAATACGGTGTGAGCCTTAACATGACCTATGCACGCAAGTACCTTATCAACACCGAGAGAAAGCCATACGTCAGCTCAATGGAAGAGTGGAAAGATCCATGGGGTCAGAACCGCGTACTCGGCAGGGAATGGATATATACCCGCGGTGATCAGTACACTGATATCGAACAGTTCCAGACCGCACCTCTTTACGGAGGCTCCCTGGGTAACTCCAAATGCACTCCCGGAAGCTATGAGATTATCGATGTCAACGGTGACGGTGTCATTAATTCAAATGACATGACCCCTTCGGCATGGGCAGGCCAGTATCAGGGTTATGCAACAAACCCGCCCTTGCAGTATGGCATGGCAATGAACGCCTCATGGAAAGGCATTGATTTCAACATGCTCCTGCAGGGTTCTTCTCTCTTCACTGTTATTACCGCTCCGAATGACGTCTGGGGTTACGGCAGGTATCCGTCTCTTTTTGAGAAGTTCCTCGACAGGTGGCACACTACAGATCCGAATGCAGATCCGTTTGATCCTGCAACTGAATGGACACCAGGAAAATATCCTGCATTGAAGACCGGTGTCAATACTTCAAATACCGGAGATGCACTCATAACTGACATGTGGCGTTTTGACGCAACATACCTCAGAATCAAATCAGTGGAACTCGGATATACCCTGCCAGCCAATATCGCAGGCAAGATCAGAATGGATAACGTCAGGATCTTCCTGAACTGCTTCAACCTTTATACCTTCTGCGCAAGCGAAGATGCTAAAGGTCTTGATCCTGAAAGAGAAGAAGGAGCTTATGCAGCTGACCTTACCTATCCCCTGATGAGATCATTCAACTTCGGCTTCAATATTAATTTCTAGATTGAATAAGGATATGAAAAGAAAAGTATATAACCTGGCCCTTGCAGCGGTTCTTCTGCTGCTTCCGGCTTGTGAGGACTGGCTGAATGTTGATCCTCTTACAAAAGCACCATCCTCAGTATTTCTTTCCGACCCCAATGGCATCAATACTCTCCTTGCTAACCTTTACACGAAGATGCCGATGGAAGACTTCATGTACAACCCTGGAAAGTTCTTCAACTATCACCGTGATCTCGGAGGCAATGCATTTGTTGACTTCGGGTGGTCAACAAGCTTCATGACCGATGAAAGCAATTACTCCGCCGGTTCCGGTGCAGGACCTGTGAATGACAATTACTGGGCATATGGAGCTGTCACAATGTCAGGCAACAATAACATTTCAAACGGTGCCTACGGGAGTATCAGGCAGGTAAACCAGTTCCTTCTGGACCTCAATACAGCAAACATTGATGAAGGTGTCCGCAAAAGATGCGCGAGTGAGGCTCATTTCATAAGGGCTTACATGTATTTCGGGCTTGTTAAACGTTACGGAGGGGTACCAATCATTGAAGTACCGCAGGTACCCGGTGACAACCTGAATGTACCGCGCAGCACCGAAAAGCAGACTTTTGACTTCATCCTTAACGAATGTGATCTTGCAATCGAGAACCTGCCAGCCACCGCAACTTCCAATGATGGCATTTACAGGGCTACTAAATGGACTGCATACGCTCTTAAATCAAGAGTCGCCCTCTATGCTGCCTCAATTGCCAAATACTGGGATAAAGCACCACTTACAGGAGAGGCTGTTGACCTGAAACTTGTGGGCGGGATGACAAATGCTGACGCAAATAATTACTATGCACAGTGCATAGCTGCATCTGCTGCCATTATTGACAACTCAGGCAAGACTCTGTATAAGCCGACTCCGGCAAGCAGAACAGAGGCTGCAAGGAATTTCCAGGACATGTTTCAGAATCCCACGGGTGCGATGGAGGAGATGATCTTCCTTAAGGCATACATTGACGGTTCTACGACACGGATGCAGGGGCACAGTTACGATGTATACTTCAACCCGGCGCAAACACCTCCAAGCTACACATACTACGGCCGTTTCTGCCCGACTCTCAACCTTGTAGACCTGTTTGAAGACTATACCGATGACGGAACAGGAAAGAGCGTTCCCCTGGTTACACGTAATGACGGCGTAGAGGATGAGTATATTGCCAACCCTGGCACAGATCTGGACCTCTCAGTCCCATATAAACTTTACAATACACCTACAGAAATCTTTGCGAATAAGGACGCCAGGCTTTTTGCCAGTGTAATTACCCCGGGTTCAGCCTGGAAAGGAAAGACAATTGTCATGCAGGGTGGCCTGATAAGACCAGACGGTACAAGGCTGGTTTATCAGAACGGCAGCGCAGTAGGACTTGACGGTAATACATACTATACATACGGAGCATCTTCATCCTCAGATTATTCCGGATTTGCACAGCTCGGGAACAATGAACAGGGCAACTTCTCAAGTTCTGGTTTCAGTGTTAAAAAATACCTAAAAGAGGGTATGACAACAATTACCCAGTTCATCTGTACGACACCTTACATTGACTTCCGTCTGGGCGAGATTTATCTGAATTATGCAGAGGCAGCTGTTGAAAGCGGACAGGGAAGTGCCTCACTGGCATCACAATACCTTAATGCACTGCGGAGAAGAGCCGGCCATACTGACAATATCCCGGCAACCATTGAAAACATTCTTAAGGAACGGCGTGTCGAACTGGCATTCGAAGGGCACCGTTACTGGGATCTGGTCAGAAGAAGGGATTCACATCTTGCTTTCAATAAAACCACCAGGAAAGCACTCGTTCCTATCCTCGACCTCAGAGAGAATCCTCCGAAGTATTTCTTCGTCAGGGCCAACAACTGGCCTGATAATAACGCCGGTGGCAGAACATTTGAAACCAAATCATATTACCTGCCAATACCGGATATCTCAACCAGCGGGCTGGTTCAGAATCCACAGTACTAATCATTAATGCATTCACGAAATGAAAAAGACTATATACATCTCCTTCATGATCGCCTGCCTGATGATGGCAGTAACATCCTGTGAGATAGACGACTTCCCGGGTCCTGATGCACAGGTTTTCGGAGCAATCCTAGATAGCCTCGACGGTGCCCTGGTGGAGCAGGATATACAGACAGGATCACAGATCGAAGTACAGGAGCTAGGATTCCCAACCCTCGTCTCCCAGTTCTGGGTAATCAAGAACAATGGCGAGTACAGGAATAACCTGGTTTTCTCCAATGACTATGATATTTATATGCGGAATGGCAACTATTACCCATACACTCTGAAGAATGTTACCGTCAATCCCGGAGAAAATAATATCGATTTCAGAGTGGTTCCGTATATCAGGGTCAAAAACTGCAACATTACCCGTGACCAGGCCAATAACCGTATAGTGGCCACCTTCTCACTCGAAGCCGGGAAGCCTGCAGTAAAGGTCAGAACCATAAGACTGTACGCATTCAGCGACCAGTACGTGGGAGAATACATTAAGTTCGCTACAACGGGCACTGGATTCTCTCAGACTTTCAACCCGACAATCCAGATTGATCCTTCAACTTCATACACGTTGTATATTGACCTCGCAGCCAATTCTGCATTGTTCAAAACCGGCAGGAGCTATTTCTTCAGGGTCGGTGCAATGGCTGATGTTGCAGGTGTCGGGACAATCAGGACCAACTATGCACCGAATGTTAAAATCAGCTTGTAATTATTGGGGTTTGCTGAGTTTATAGGTTAGATGATCCTCCTTCTATATTGAAGGGGTAAATGACAGAGAGTCATGGATTTACCCTGGCTCTCTGTCATTGAATTAAACTGGATCCATTGTTGCTCTTATAAATGACCCGGACGAGTTTCAGCCAGAAACCAATACAGAAATTTTGTCAATCCATGAAAAAGACTCTCTTCCTCACCATGATGATCACTGCTCTGGTATCGTGTAATACTGGCAATGATGACAAGACAATTACTGATATCATTACTGATCACAGACCCCTGAAAGGAGCCGAAATACCAGCGGATATCGCGTCCAGGCTGGGTGCAACGCATGTGGGAGGAAAATACTTCTTCACAGAAAAGCCATACCTTGTGGAAGGTTGTGAGCGCATGAGATCCCTTGGGTATGATGTTGTAAAACTCTGGTTCAGGAAAAACGGAGGAGGATACCCTTTCAACTCAGAGTGGAATCTTCCTGATACAATAAGCCTGGTAACCCTGGCACAACATCCTTATTGGGAGGAGTGCTTTTCCATGCCCTTCTCCGTATTCGCCCTCAGTGTGGACGGTGCAGGAATCAAAACCACGGAAGAGAGCGCTGCAGCAGAAGAGGATGATATCTATAAACTTACCAGATACCTCCTTACGAAATACAGAGACAGGGATGTAACCTTCATCATCCATAACTGGGAAGGTGACTGGATGCTTCGCGGAGGGACCGGCGACTATGCCCGATGGGCCAGAAAGGAAGGAGAGCTTATCAGAGCTGTTGACGGCGACAGGTATACCGTACTTGTACCGGCAGATTCAACTGCGAGATGCAATGCTATGATAAGGTGGTTCACTGCCAGGCAAAATGGCGTAAACAGGGCGCGGTCAGAGGTAGCCGACACAAGATGCCGGGTATACCATGCAATTGAGGTAAATAAGGTAATGGACAGTATGGACGGCATACCGGGACTCGCGAACTACGTCTTGCCTTATACTGAAACTGACATGGTATCATGGTCATGCTATGACGCAATGGTTAATGACACCACTGAAAACGGGGTATCATTGTACAGGGGAATTGAATACCTCAGGAAACAGATCAAACCCACAGCAGCAATGGAAGGTAAGCAAATAGTCTTCCTGGGTGAAATCGGAATACCGGAACAACGCTATGAGAATCTGTTGGACCAGGAATCCATAACACGAAACTGGGACGTATACATGGGTGTTTGCCTGGCACTTGACATTCCCTATATCATACAGTGGGAACTCTTCTGCAATGAGCCAAAGAATGAAGAATTAAGAAGACTTACGGAAACACGCACCCGCGACGAAATGAGAGGGTTCTGGCTGGTGAGACCTGACGGAACCACCAGTTGGGTCGGCGAGTACTTTCAGCAGCTGATGGACAATGCAGGTGGCAAACTGTAGACCAAACATTCCAGGATAAACATATCAATGAAAAGAAGATACCAACAGAACAAGTATTTATGGGGATCAGCCCGTCTGACCTTGATGATGGCGCTGCTGGCAGTTTTTGCCCGGGCAGCATTGCCGCAGGAAGGTTATAACACAAGGGTCACATCACTTTCAAATAAAATAGGAGATGTTCTGCCGGCTACCGGTACGCCACAGGATCCTCCCAAGATTGTCAATGTGGCAGCCGTTGCACCGGATGTTTTGTGTATCGAAATAAATACCTGCCGCATATTGCCTCCTGTTCAGATCCCATATGTGCGCGATTCCGCTGACATGATTACCGTTAAGAACTATTCCCCGATGGGTGAGAAGAACACCATCAGGGTGGCCCGGAACGGATTCCCTCTTGGCATGCTCGTCGGTCCCGGGCAGAAAACCATAACTATCTATGAAAGACTGGCAGGAAAGCACCTGGATTCAGAGAGTGCTGACAACCCTGCCACCTATATAATAACATCACCCCACGATATAAACTATAAGAGAGGCACCCTGCCGCTCAACGTATGGAGAAAAACCAAACCGACAAACTACCCGGAGGAGAACAGGCATGGAGGTGAGTTCTACACCGCGCAGCATTTTATCTACCTCTCCCTTCCATATCCCTTAAAGGAGGGCGAGACATACCTTGTGTCCATGCCTGATCTTGAGCTCAACAGGTCATCAGTTTATTATGTTCATGATCCGGTTTACGTCAGAAGTGAGGCAGTCCACGCCTCGCAGATAGGATTCAGGCCTGACGACCCTGATAAAAACGCTTTCCTGTCGATGTGGATGGGTAACGGTGGTCCGTTCACTTATCCTGAAAACCTGACCTTCTCTCTTGTTAATGACAGGACCGATGAGAAGGTTTACACAGGCACCTCGTCAATGCATTGGAGGGCCGATGTTCCTGAGATAACAGGCACAGGTGTCAACCATACCGGAGCTGACGTAATCCGGTTAGACTTCAGCAGCTTCAATATCCCGGGAAGGTATCGCATTACCGTTGATGGCATAGGAAGCAGCTATCCCTTCTTCATTGACAGCTACAACACCTGGGATCACGCCTTCCGTGTTTCCATGAGGGCACACTTCACGCAGCGCAGCGGTGTGCCTATGCTGCCTCCTTATACTGACTTCGTCAGACCGAGAAGCTTCCACCCTGATGACGGGGTAAGGATCTACCAGTCTACTGCTCCCCTGCTCTACAGCGGTAACGGGCTGAATGCCCTGGGAACAGAGAAAAACAATTTCGACACACTTGTTGCCGGGCGTACCGAAGTACTTGTCCCGGAGGCCTGGGGCGGAACGATGGATGCAGGTGACTGGGACAGAAGAATACGTCATCTCAATTCACCAAGATTATATCTGGAACTGATGGAGCTCTTTCCGGAATACTTTTCAGGCATATGCCTTAATATTCCGGAGTCATTAAATGATATCCCCGACATAGTAGACGAAGCCCTGTTCGGCCTCGATATCTACCGGCGGATGCAACTCCCTGACGGGGGGATAAGAGGCGGTGTAGAGTCGTCTGAACACCCTGCAGAAGGGAGCACCTCATGGCAGGAGGTACTCTCGGTCTACGCCTATGCTCCTGACCACTGGTCAGGCTATATATATGCCGGGGTGGCAGCACGCGCCGCTTACGTGCTTCGCAATATCGGCAAAGCAAATGAAGCCGGAGTCTGGGAAGAGAGTGCAAGACGGGCAATGATATGGTCTGAAGATGAATACAGTGATTGGATTGCAGATCCTCTTTACTCCCGGATCACCCCGCATGCAAAAACACAGGTGGCCATCGAGCGTAATCTCGCAGCAGCAGAGATGTACAGGCTTACCGGTGAAAAACGGTGGCACAATCTCTTTCTTGCCACCAGGGATATTGAGACCACCAGAACTGATGCTTTGTTCATCTACGCTCGCCTGCCTCGTGAAATGGTCAGCATCAGGGCTCAAAAGGCGGCTGTTGACACCCTTGTTAAAAAGGCTGACAGGCTTGTCAGGGTGTCCGAAATGAACGCATACGGTATCACAACCGGGATACCTGGCCGAGCTATGGGAGGATGGGAAAGCAACTACTCCATTCCTGCCTCCCCCGCACTTGTCCGTGCCCATGTGATCACCGGAGATGCAAGATACCTGAGCACCCTGCTTCGTTCCACGATGTTCTCCGCAGGTGCCAACCCGATGAACCTGGTGCTGACAACCGGCCTGGGAGTCAACCATGTGATGCACCCTCTGCATGAAGACACGAGGCACACAGGGCAGCCTGCCCCTCCTGGTATATCCGTCTGCGGACCCTGCGAGGTGCCTGTTTACGCCAAACCGGGCTCTGACATGAGGCTGAGGCTCGACCGTGAGTGCACTCCGGCAGGATCAGTATGGCCTTCTGCAGAATCATATTTTGACCTCTATGGATGGGATCTGATGAATGAATATGTGGTCGATCGTAACCTTGGACCAAATGCTTATATCTGGGGTTACCTTGCAGCGAGAAAATGAAGCCGGTGAACAGGATGATACTGATAACTCTTTCATCCCTCCTGCTGGTCACGGCATGCACGAGACAGTCAGAGGATGAGATCCAGGCTCCTGTAATATACTCCATATACCCGCTATCGGGTTATGAAGGAGAAAGCGTTACCATAAACGGATCGAACTTCAGCACTGACCCGGCATTGAACATCATAACACTTGGAGGCAAAAAGGCAACCGTTACCTCTGCAACTACCGTACAACTTCTCTTCAGGGTTCCTCAGGGGATCACCCCTGGCAGATACCCTGCCTCCCTCACAGTGGACGGCATAACCACCGCCTCATCTCAGCTATTCGAAGTTAAGGAGAAGGAGGTGCAGATAACTGATCCTGATGTGCTGGCATTTAATTACGCCATTGGCACACAAACCATAGGCCCTTCATATGGCTTTACAACCGATGACAGGCTGGTGGAAACTGCCAAAGCGATCCTGGGAATGGGGAGCAACATCCTGAAGATAACACTCAGTCCCGGCAGCTATAACATCACGGGCCGAAGTTATTCAAGCCTTACAGCACTCGTCAGGGATGACCCTTCATTCAGCGCCGTGCTCGATATGCCCTTCACCTATTTCTTCTTCTGGGCCCGCTCAAACTCAAACTGGGCAGACGGATACTCGGTCGCCGAGCGAATGGAAGACTCTGTACAGATAGCTGATCTGACAAATTACCTTATCACCAAATACAATAACTCAGGCCGGCAGTTTTTCATAGGTCACTGGGAAGGTGACTGGTATCTTCTGCCAAATTATGATGTCAATTATATCCCGTCAGACACCCGGATAGAAGGAATGATACAGTGGTACCGGACGAGGCAGAATGCGGTTGACGAAGCAAAACGCACAACTGCTCACTTAAATGTTGAAGTCTTTACCTACTGCGAGGTAAACAGGGTTGTTGATGCCATGAACGGGTTGAGAAGGGTGACAAACTTCGTACTCCCGTATACGAACGTTGATTATGTTTCATACTCATCATATGATGCGCAGGGCCTGGGCCAGAATGACTACAACAATGTCCTGAACTATATTGAAGGTAACCTGCCGTCAAGGCCTCACATAACCGGCAAAAGGGTTTTTATCGGCGAGATGGGACGATGCGCACAGGATTTCTCCTTCTCAAAAACCCAGCATGAGTCGGTGAACAGGGAAAATATCCGGAAAGCTCTTGCCTGGGGAGCGCCATTCATACTCTACTGGGAAATGTATAACAATGAGATAAAGGACGGCGTCCAGAGAGGATTCTGGCTGATTGACAACACCAATATAAAATGGCCTTTGTATGAGACCTTCTCATCTTTCTATCCGAAGGCAAAAAAATGGGTGTACAACCAGAAAACGTCCCTGAACCGAATGCCCACCAGGGAAGAATACAACAACTGGGCTTATTCAACACTATCCGATCCATGAAAAGAACTATCCTCACTCTGCTGTTAACGATTTTCCCGCTGATCATGTTCAGCCAGGAAAGAACAGAATCCGTTTTAACTGATCAGCAGATAATTGATCTTATTGAACAGCACAGACCCCTTAAATCCGGTGCGGTACCTCAGGGTATTGCAGAAAGACTGGGGGCTACTCATATGGACGGTCAGTATTATTTCACGGATGAACCCTACATTATTGAAGGTGCAAGGAAGCTGGACTCACTGGGTTACGGGATACTTAAACTCTGGTTTGCAAAGGCCGATGGCAATGCCGGTGGTTACAGATATAATTCAGACTGGCAACTGACGAAAAGTATGTCGCTAAAAGATCTGGCCATGCATCCTTACTACAGGACGGTTTTCGGCATGCCATTCAGCGTATTCGCACTTAACATCAATGAAGGATATGGAGGAGCTTCAGTCGCGGATCAGTCATCTCTCCTTGAACGAACAGAAAATGAGTTCTATGTCCTCACCATGTATCTCCTTGATGAATACAGGGACAGGGATGTGACTTTTATACTTGAGATGTGGGAAGGTGACTGGACGATGAGAGGCGGCACCCAACCCGATGCAATGTGGAAACAGAACGGTATTCCCCCTGACGCCGGAGTCAGGGTCAGGAATATGATTGACTGGGTAAGGGCCAGGCAAAACGGGGTTGACAGGGCACGGCGGGATGCGGGAGAAACCAGATGCAAAGTATATCATGCCGTGGAGGTTAATAAAGTATATGACGGACTTGAAGGTATACCATCCATTACAACATCAGTGCTTCCTGAGGTGAAAATTGATATGGTCTCCTGGTCAGCCTATGACGGCAGGTCAGCTGACGGTATCAGAATGTACCGTGGAATAGACCATATCAGAAGCTACCTCAATCCCTCAGATTATATGAAGGGCAGGAAGATCGTATTCATCGGCGAGATCGGGTTGCCTGAGAATATCAACAACGAGACACGTGAGAGCGTTCGGATCTTCTGGGACCTGATGATGGGAGTGTACCTCGCACAGGATATTCCTTACATAATTCACTGGGAGCTTTTCTGCAACGAACCCAAGGTTGGTCCAAGGTCACAGGACCGGAATAAAACCGGCGATGAACTGAGAGGATTCTGGCTTATCAGGCCTGATGGCAGCAGCAGCTGGGCACAGGAATACATGGAAGAAATAACGGGCCTGTCACGTGATAAAAACAACTAACTCAAATATACCAGGTGAGTCTGATTAAAACAATAAAAGTGATAGTATCTGCCGCATGCCTGATCAGTCCCTGCGAGGCACAATTGCTCCCTGTGAACTTCGGTCTCACCCAGCCACAGGACCCCTCTTCCCTCCCTGTGTCCAGGGCACCGGTCCCGGTAACTGAGACCAGGCAAAAAACAAAGATTCCTGCAACCTGCGAGAAGATAAGTGCCTGTGATTATATTATTACATCAGGCTGGGAAATGGCAGAAGAACGAAAAGTGATCCCTGCCATTCATTCCCTCTTCTCTCCTGACTTCAATACTTCAGACTGGTATAATGCCACTGTCCCCGGCACTGTGCTTACAACCCTCGTTGACCAGGGTGTATATCCTGACCCACTTTTCGGTCTGAATAACATGTATATACCTGACACTCTTTGCCGGACGGACTGGTGGTACAGGCGCGTTCTGGACCTCCCGGAAGGAGCAGGTGGCAAGACCCTGTGGCTTCTGTTCAACGGCATCAACTACAGGGCTGAAATATGGATGAACGGTGTACTCCTGGGACGCATCGACGGCGCATTCAGCAGGGGGTTGTTCAATATTACAGGAACCGTACGTTACGATTCACCAAATGTAATTGCCGTTCACATCATCCCTCCTTCAAACCCCGGGATACCGCACGAAGAGTCTCTATCGACCGGTCCTGGTCCCAACGGCGGACAATTATGCATGGACGGCCCTACATTTATCGCCTCCGAGGGATGGGATTGGGTGCCTGCAATACGTGACAGGAATATCGGCATATGGCAGGATGTAAAACTCAGGGTCACAGGACCGGTAACTTTGACTGACCCCCAGGTGATCACTGATCTTCCCCTGCCTGACACTTCCATTGCCAGGGTGACGGTACGGACAGGTATCCGTAACAGTCTTGAAAGGGACGTCTCTGTCAGAGTGAACGGCACTATAGGCAGTGTCTCCTTCAGCATGCAGAAAGATCTGCCGGCCGGAGCGTCTGAGATTATCAGCTTTGATCCGGATGAGTATAAGCAACTCATCTTCGAAGATCCACAACTATGGTGGCCCGGCGGTTACGGTCAGCCATCACTTTATGATCTGCACCTGAGCGTGGTCACCGATGATGGAAGCCTCTCAGATGTTAAGGACTTACGCTTCGGGATAAGAGAATATACATACGAACTGGCCGTTGCGGATGATGACGGTTCACTGAGACGTTTTGAATTCGATCCGCTGCTCGCCGGAGGCAGGGTCATCTTCAACAGCATTGACAGAGTTGATGCCGGAGGAGGTGTAAGCGTAATCGCCCGCAAAAGCATTACCGACACATCTGCGCTTAAAACTATTGACCATAAAAGCAGTAACCCCTTCCTGGTAATCAGGGTCAATGGCATTCCTGTCTACTGCAGGGGAGGCAACTGGGGCATGGACGATGCCATGAAGCGGGTTTCACGGGAAAGAATGGAACCGTACATGAAGCTTCACCGGGAGTCAGGTCTTAATATGATCAGAAACTGGACCGGTGAGAGCACAGGGGAGGTTTTTTACCAGTTGTGTGATGAGTACGGGATGATGGTCTGGAATGACTTCTGGTTGTCAACCGAGGGTTATAACCTCTCTGTAAATGACAATGACCTCTTCATGGCAAATGCCACGGAGGTTGTAAAGAGGTTCAGAAACCATCCCTCCATCGCTGTATGGTGTCCGCGCAACGAGGGTTATGCCCCTCCTGCCCTGGAACTACGGCTGCAGAAACTGATTGCCGAAAATGACGGTACCCGCCTTTACCATGGAAACTCCCGTCACCTCAACCTCAGACCCAGCGGTCCATGGCACTTCTACCCTGACCCGTCTCGTTATGCAGACGACGCAGGCGGATTCAATACCGAGATAGGGATCCCGTCAGTCCCTGCTGCCAGCTCAATGCGCAGCATGATGGCTGAGGAGGATTTGTGGCCGGTAAGCGATGTATGGGCCTATCACGATTTTCATAACGGACAGAAGTCTTACTGTGCCACCATTGAAGATCTCTACGGAGAGCCCACCGGAGTCGATGACTTCTGCAAAAAAGCACAAATGGTGAATTATGAAAGCCACCGGGCAATGTTTGAAGCATGGAACAGCAGGCTGTGGAACAATGTTACAGGGGTGCTTCTCTGGATGTCGCACCCTGCCTGGCCAAGTACTGACTGGCAGACCTATTCTTGGGATTATGAAACGCCAGGCTCATACTTCGGTACCAAAAAAGCATGCGAACATCTGCATATCCAGATGACCCTTCATGACATGAATGTAAGCGTTGTAAATACAACGCTGAAAAGATATGAAAGACTTAAAGTCGTTTGTGATGTTCATGATATCACCGGGAAAAGAATCAATAGTCTGACTGAATTTATTGATGTCAATGAAAATTCTGTCAGACAATGCTTTAATGTTTCAATCCCACCCGAATTGTCTGGTGTGTACCTGGTAAGGCTGACTCTCCTTGAAGGGACCAATATCCTTTCTAAAAATGATTACTGGCAAAGCTCCCTGAAGGAAAGGAAATTTGTGACTTTTAATACCATCGGTCAGGGTAAATTAACCGCCAGATCTTTGCCCTTAAAGAATGGAAATACAGGTCTTATGATCCTCAACAGAGGCAAGGTGCCGGTAATCGGAATCAAACTCAACCTTATGGACAGCAACACTGGTGAGATTATCTTGCCGGCTTACTTCTCAGACGGGTACTTCAACCTGCTCCCGGGTGAAAAACGGATAATTGAAACGGAACAACCATACCGTGTAAACCGGGAATGCTATGTCACAGCCGAAGGATATAATCTCGGCTCAATGAAACTACTTAAGTTTTAGACATATGAAAGTGCGTTTTATAAATACCGATACGAATAATCGAAGTTTATGCTGATCGTACACGTACTGATATCACTGATTCTTCTGGCATCAGTGCCAGGTTGCGAAAGGAAGAAGCCACTGCCGGCTGATGATGGCAGAACAGTGACTGACCGCAACAATCCCTCACCCGGAAATGAACTGATACAGGTATCCCCTGCAGATGTTAAACGGTTCTTTGCCGGGGCAGGCAAGCAGGGCATCCATCCAAGGCTTCTGTTCAGCAAAGATGGTATTGAGCAGATTAGAAACATGGCAGAGCGGGATGCATTCGTAAAACCAACTTACGATATGATCATTGCAAGGGCCGATGAAATACTTGCCACACCTGTTCTCGACTGGGGTCTCGACGGAGCAAATCTGAGAATCAGCAACATACACAAGATAAGTAATGATCAGATCCCTTACCTGGTACTTGCCTGGCAATTCACACGGGATACCAGATATGCTGAACGGTGCTGGCTACAGCTCGAGAGGATGTGCAGTTACCAGGACTGGGGGGCAGACAGGCATTTCCTCGACGCCGGCATAGCATCAAAGGGGGTGGCACTTGCTTATGACGGTTTGTATGATTACCTGAGTACGGAGCAGAAAAGCAGGCTGTCTGAAGCGGTACGAAGGCATGTCCTTGAACCGGGTCGCTCGCAGATCATTGAAGGCACGGGAGTGTGGAAATGGTATCTCACTGACAATAACTGGAACGGAATATGTCACGGAGGAATAATTATGGCGGCACTGGCCTGCTACGAGACTGATCCTGAGTTCATGAGTGAAGTCATCTCCCTGTCTGCTAACCTGATACCTCGTTTCCTTGAATCATTCGAGCCTGACGGTGCCAGCGAGGAGGGAATGATGTACTGGGGCTACGGGCTGTCGAACACTTTTATAGCACTGGAGTCGATGAAACGCGTTCTCGGTACATCATTCGGGCTCGCCTCCATGAATGGCTTCATGAAAACCGGGTGGTTCCCCTATCTCGTCTCCGGTCCGGCCGGTACAGCCACCATGGGCGATGACTACCTCTATTATGGTGTGCAAAATAAGTTCCTATCCTACTTCTGGTTCGCAGGCAACACGTCTGACGCCAGCCTTGCCAGGACGCATTACAATGCATGTATGGAAAGGAACGCGAACAGGAATGAAAAAATGAACGGGTGGTTTGACATTCTCTTCTACGACCCCGCCCTTGTATCTGCAGGCAGCGCCGTGCCACCACCCGCTGCAGGATTCATCCGTGGTGCAGACTACATGTTCATCAGCGAGGATCCTTCCGACATAAACTCACTCTATGCAGGAATGCATGGAGGAGACAATAATGCCAGCCATGGTCATCTCGATGCAGGAACTGTATTCATTCAGGCCCTGGGGGAGAATTTCATTGTAGGAAATCTGGGCCGTGAAGATCCGTACCCTTCTGATTATTTCACAGTTACACCACCATTGTACAATGACAATCCGACGCGCAATGTATCTGCAAGAGGCAGATTCTCCTACTACAGGATAAGGACAGAATCAAAGAGCTGCCTGGTCTTCGATCCTGACGCAAGGCCTGAACAGAATCCTTACGGCGTTGCGCAAGTGACCGGCGAGGGCAATGATACCGAAGGCGGGTTCTATGTCATCGACCTGACTGAATGCTACAACCGGGACGTGAATGAGTACAGCAGGGGAATTAAACTCAACCGGACCAGAAGGTTGGTTACACTCCGGGATGAATTCATACCGAAAAGAAATTCAACAGTCTTCTGGCTGGCCCAAAGCCCGGCGACAGACAGCCTTGAGATCAGCCCGGACGGGAAAAAAGCCGCTATGACCAGGAACGGCAAAAAGCTTTATGCCTTTATCAGATCGCCCGAAAGTGCCGTATTTACAAAAGCAGACCGTTCCGGGGCAGAGATTGGATACCTCCCTGAAACTCAACCCGTCTTCTCTTCTTTCATGGCCGGAAAGAACAGTATCAACAAATGGTATGGCAAACTGATGATCAGGCTCACTGCCAAAGCCGGTGAAATGACTGTGATAAGTATTGATTTCTCACCATCAGGAGACATTTCGGCAACTGATGTTTCAAACCTTGAAAGCTGGACCACCACAAACTAACAAATACTTTGAAATGAGACTCATGAGCCTAAATGGAATTACAGATATCAGCCTGATTGACATCTCAATCATAACCCTTTACCTGGTGGGAATCATCTGGTGGGGCCTGCGCAACGCTAAAAACAAATCATCAAAAGACTACTTTCTTGCCGGCAGGAACATGGGATGGGCAATGGTCGGCCTGGCGCTTTTCTCGGCAAGCATCTCAACATCAACATTGATAGGCCATTCAGGCGCAACCTACAAGTACGGACTTGTGATTTTCAACTATAACCTTATCTCTGTGCTTGTCATGATCTTTTTCGCCTGGATATTTCTTCCCTTCTATATCAAATCCGGCATTTATACAATGCCTGAATTTCTTGAAAGAAGGTTTGACTCAAGATCAAAATTCTATTTCTCATCCATTTCTATTGTAGGCGGAGTCTTCATGGACATTGCAGCTACCCTGTACGGCAGTGCAATGATATTCAGCATTATATTCCCTGATATCAGCATCAGGACAGTAGTCATCATCTCTGCCCTGATTGTTGCATCATACACTATTCCCGGAGGCCTCGCATCAGTTATCAAAACTGAAGTTGTGCAGGCAGTTATTCTCATTATCGGATCAATGATACTGGCCTTCCTGGCGTGGCATAACGTTGGAAGCTGGCAGGGTCTGGCGGAGCGGCTCGCCGATAGTGACAAACTTCACCTGATCAGAGGACTGAATGATGAGGCTGTGCCATGGCCGGCAATGATCGTGGCCATTCCCATCCTCGGGTTCTATTTCTGGGGTAACAATCAGCAACTGGTACAGAGAGTACTATCCGCAAAATCAGTTGACAGCGGCCGGAAAGGGGTGCTGCTGACCGGCTTCCTGACAATGTTTACCCTTTACCTGATCTTCATCCCGGCACTGAGGGCCTTCATCGCATTCCCTGACACATCTCCTGCTGACGGAATCTACCCAAGAATGGTCACAACCTGGCTGCCGGTAGGCCTGCTGGGAATAATGCTGGCAGCGATGATCTCGGCACTTACTGCCAGCCTGAGCGGATGTCTCAACTCCCTGTCTACCCTTTTTACAATGGACTTCTACAGAAGGTTTAACCCGAAAGCTGATTCAAAAAAACTGGTCAGGGTTGGCCAGATATCCGCGACGGTAATACTAACCCTCGGCGCCATTTGGGCCCCTTTCATAGAAAAATTCGGAACACTTGTTAATTATTACCAGCAACTACTTTCCTACGTCGGCCCCCCTATTGTGGCTGCTTTCATGCTGGGCCTATTCTGGAAAAGGGCTAATGCCACCGGGGTATTCGCCGGACTGATGTCAACCATTGCGATTGCTTTATTTATGATGATGTACGGACTGAAACACACTTTTCTTGGTGATATCCATTTCCTGTATATGGCTCCGATCAACTTCACCGTAACCCTGATAATAATGATTGTGGTGAGCCTGCTGACCGGCAGTCCCCCTGAGGAAAAAACAAAGGGAATGACCCTGACAAGAGCTTTCTTCAGGGAAGAGGCAACGTCATTAAGGGGGGTCAGATGGTATAAAGACTTCAGGTTCTGGTCGGTGATGCTGGTGCTGTTCTGTCTTGTGATTTTATTCATTTACAAATAAACATTTATACCAATGAAATTGATTCGCTACAGTGGTAATCCTGTTCTGAGCCCTAATCCTGAAAACGGGTGGGAGGCACTTGTATCTACAAACCCGGGGGCATGGTATGATGAAAATACAAAGGAAGTGTTTATGCTCTACCGTGCTGCCGGTGATGACGCGGAACACCGTACCTTTTTCGGTCTGGCAGTGAGCAAAGACGGATACAACTTCAGGAGACTCTCTGACAAACCGGTGTTCGGTCCCAGCACTGACGGATTTGATGCGGGCTGTGTGGAAGACCCCCGCGTGATAAAGATAGAGGAGTGGTTCTATATCACATATGCCAGCCGACCCTTCCCCCCCGGCAGGTACTGGCTCTATGATGAACGCGAATACAAACCACCGACATTCCCCCCGGAGTTTCCTGCATATCTCCGTAATAATCACACTGCAACAGGTCTCGCAATGACAAGGGACTTCCGGACGTTCATCAGGGCCGGAAGGCTCACCAACGCATCAGTTGACAACCGGGATGTCATTCTCTTCCCTGAAAAGATAAAAGGGAAGTACTACATGCTCCACAGACCCATGGATTGGGTTGGAAATAAATACGGAACTGAATATCCGGCTATCTGGATCAGTTCTTCAGATGATTTGCTCTGCTTCCCGGACGGCAAAATCCTTTTGAAGGCAAAATACGACTGGGAGATGAAAATAGGAGGAAACACACCACCGATCCGGACCAGCGAGGGATGGCTTGTAATTTATCATGCTGTAGGGCCCGACAGATATTACAGGCTTGGTGCAATACTTCTTGACCTTGATGACCCTTCAGTTGTCCTTCACAGGTCAGCCGACTGGCTTCTACAGCCTGAAGAAGATTACGAGATCAACGGCTACTACAAGGGAGTGGTTTTCCCCTGTGGCAATGTGATCATCGGTGATACCCTCTTCGTTTATTACGGAGGAGCTGATAAATATGTGGGAGTTGCAACATGTTCACTGACCGGATTGCTGAAGTACCTGACCACCTGTCCGTCTTAAGCAGCCTGACAGCCACAGAGTCAGGGTATTCAGTTCCGATGGCTTTGCTTTGTTTTTGAGTATAAAAAAAACCTTTAATCAAATTGGATAATGGAGCTCAAAGGCAGAAGGTCAGACTCTTTAATAAAAACCGCGACCCTGATCGCGCTATTAAGCACCTGTCCATGGTTTCAGTCAGCCATCGCCGGCCAGGGACTCAGGCTTTTACAAAACCATCCCGACGGTATCTACAGCGAAGGGGATGAAGCCAGGGTTATGCTTGCATGGGACGGGGAGGGATCGGACTCAGCCAGGGTCCGCTTACTAAGGGACTTCAAGGCAGCCGGGGAGTGGATCATAATCAGAAATGAAGAGGATACTGTTATTCTCTTTTCAGAGGTTGTATCCGGACCAGCAAGCTATATCCTTGAGGTATATAACAGGGAGGGAGAAACAGCCACAGGTTTAGTGGCTGACCCGGGGAGTTTCATTCCCGGGACCAGCCGGCCTTCAGACCTCTCCAGGTTCTGGAAGAGGCAGAAGCGAAAGCTCAGGGCCATGCCCCTTGTACCATCAGAAACAAGGATAAAGGTTGGTGACCCGGGATACGAATGTTTCGATGTTGAACTGAGCTGTCCGGGACCACGGCCTGCCAGGGGATACCTTGCCAGGCCGGTTCACGCGATGAAGGGATCACTCCCCATTGTAATCTACCTCCATGCAGCCGGAGTGTACGGCGACTGGTGCCGCTCCAGGCCGGAAATCGCATTAAGATATGCATCCGCAGGAAATGGAGCCCTGGCTTTCGACCTTAACGCCCATGGAATGCTGAACGGTCAGCCTGATGAGTACTACCGTGACCTTGAGGACAACGAACTCAAAAACTATGCCCTGAAAGGTCTGGAAAAGAGGGAAGAGGTCTATTTCCTGGGAATGTACCTCAGGCTCCTCAGAACAATAGATTACCTGACGGGCATGCCGGAGTGGGACGGGAAAAGAATACTCCTTATTGGGGAAAGCCAGGGTGGAGGGCAGGCCCTTGCTGCAGCAGGACTTGATCCAAGAGTAAGTGCGGTGGTAGCCACTGTACCTGCCATGTGCGACTGGGGCGCGTTCCTCAGGGGAAGCAGGAGCTCCTGGCCCTACCCTTTTGAAACTGGTTATGACCGGGAGAAAATGATGTCTGCACTTCCTTACTTTGATGTCGCTCACCTCCTCAGGGGATCCCGGGCAACAATTGTTGCCGAAATCGGACTCATTGATATGACCTGCCCTGCCCCGACTGTCTTTGCCGCCCTGAACCAGGCCATAGGAGAAAAGATAATATACACCCTGCCGTACCGGGGACACCATATGACCCAGCCTGACCGGAATGAACAGTGGCGAAAGGAAGTGATCATCCCGATCGAAGAATTCATAAGTGACTATCTGAAATGAAGAAGTTCATACCTGATTATAGGCATTTAGCCAGGGTTCTTGAAAATGAAAGACCCAACAGACTTCCTCTTTATGAACATCATATCGATCTTCCGTTTATAACAAAATACCTTGGCAGGGAGATCGCCCTCCAGGGGAACAAACCGGAAGACTACAACCACTTTCACCATGAGGTAATAAGCTTCTGGAAAGAGATGACATATGATGCTTTTGACTATGAAGCCGCAATATGCGACATCTATCCTGATCACGGAGCAATCATCGGAGGCAGGCCGGGTCCGATACAGACAAGGGCTGACTTCAACAGGTATCCGTTTGATGAGATACCACAAATCTTCTGGAGCACATATGAACCTCATCTTGAGGCAATACGGCACGTGCTGCCTCCCGGAATGAAAGCTTACGGAGGTTGCGGATACGGGATCTTTGAATCGGCTCAGGACCTTGTCGGGTTTGAACCTCTCTGCATCATGCAATACCTCGACCCCGATCTGTTCAGGGACCTGTTCACCAGGATAGGTGACCTCTATGTTGAGCTGTGGTCAGCAATGGTAGCCCGTTACAGTGATATCTTCGTCTTTTACAGGATGGGTGATGACCTCGGGTACAAGACTTCAACCATGCTCTCACCCGAAACCATCAGGGAATTCATACTGCCACAATACCAAAGGGTGATAGACATAGTACATTCATCAGGTAAGAAGTTCCTTCTTCACAGCTGTGGTTGCATATTCGATGTGATGGATGACCTCCTGGCACTGGGCATTGATGCCAAACACTCAAACGAAGATCAGATTGCCCCGTTCGATACATGGGCAGAAAAATACAATGACCGGATTGGTCTGCTTGGAGGAATAGATGTAAATACCCTGTGCCTGAAGTCATATGATGAGATTTACCGGGAGGTTCTGGAGAAAGGGACCCGTTACCGGGAGAAGTGCAAGGGATATGCACTGGGTTCAGGCAACTCTATACCAGGATATGTGCCGGTGGAAGGATTTGCTGCAATGATTGATGCAGCAAGGGAGATTAGATTAAATGAAAGCGGTTAGAGAATCAGAATACAACATTCTTCGGGTATAAGAGAGGCAGATACACCGTCATGAAAATCCGTACCCTGTAAAAAAGGATTATTATTTCTGCCACCTCATTCAGTACCAGCTCTGAACAAGAACTTTCCTGTCATTCTGATATTCACATACCCGGTAGAATACCGATGAATCATTTTCAATCTGATACATCCAGTAACCGTAGATTCCGGGGGTGACATACTTCCGGCGGAGATATAGCCTTTCGCCCTCCTGAAACCTGCACTCACGGCTGTAGGCTGATATCTTTCCGAAAGTGCTGTCGCGTGAGGTCTTGATCCATATAAGGTGAGGATCTCCAAACCGTGCCGGTGCCGTATGCCTGAAATCCTGGTAGTCGCCAATGTACATACGGGTAACATAAAGGCGGTCCTCCTCGGGTTCAGTGGATGCCCTGTTCGATGTGCCGCACGCAGCCAGAAGAAATAATAATGCCGGTAAAAACAATGCCCTGACTCTCATTTGTGTCTCTCTTTTATTCAGAATTTTGTCTGTTCAGTTCTGCCAGCGGGGGTAATCCGGGGGTCATTTTTGTGCGCTTGACCCTGGCTGCCTCCGGAGTTAATCCGGGGTTTGCCTGTGCGGGTTGTACCACGGAAGACTTCGGCAGATCCGGAGCCTGCTTTTAAGCAGAGTAGAAAAGATACTTGTAGGTATATCCGTGTTCATTAAGCCACCAGCGCAACGCCTTGGCAATTTTCCTCCGTCTCAGGAGCACCTTCCCGGTTACATCCGATGAGATCTGATAGTAGGTCTTCATAGCTATTCCAGTTACCGTTTGATTTTACGTACCACTGTTCAGTCTGGCTGGTTTTGAATTTTTCTTCCGGCTGTATCCAGCCCGCGTTCCCTTTTCCTGCTATGGAAATATGTCAGCCCGTTCATCTCCTTCATGTCAATGACAACAAGGCCGCTTCCCTCAAGCAGCGCCGACACACGGTCCCTGCTGAGCTGACGGTGCCTCCCTGCGGAAAAGTGCCCCTCCTGTGCAAAGCACCCGACGAAACTCGTTTCAGGGGGAAGCAACCAGACAAGTGAACTGACGAACATCTCCAGGTGCTTGATCAGGTCAAGTCTCCTGCGACTTATAAGTGTCCTTGCACGACGCAGATCCAAACGACCGTAATCGGCTCCCTCATGTGATGAAAGGATAACCAGTCCCGGCTCTCCCGTCAGTCCGGAACTCCTCATATAACGGAAAAAGCTGAACCCGCAGAGTACTATCATTTTCACTATCCTGAAAAGAGCCGTCGATTTCATTGCCTGAAGGTCTGGTATTCAATTCAAATTTACTCCGGCAATGCTCTCAAAACAAATCCTATGAGCCCATTTTACGGACATCTCAGGCCAACCCGAAAGGCTTCGTCAAGTAGTTCTGAGGGTTCACTTCCACAAACGGCTGACTCATAACCCAAACATGGACATTAGTCAAAAACGACAGGCTTTTGACCAAAGCCGGTAAAGGGTTGACTAAAATTTAGATTATCCCGGCCCGACAGGCCAGGCAACAGCCCGGTTCCTAAAAGAGTACCAGTGCGTCGCGGATGACTTTTGACCTGTCATCGGTGGCGTAGAGTTTGAGGCTCACCTCCGGTATTGAATCCTGGAGTATGTCTGTTATCGGGTTGAATGATTCGCGCAGGTCATCTGACAACTTCAGGTCATCATATTCCTCAAGGGGTATATAAATATGGACCATCAGCCTGTAATCCGGGTTGTTTATCCGCGTGAGGGCTTTCATTATCTTCGATATCCACAGGGATGATGAGGTATTGAAATACTCAACGTTCAGTCTGAGGTTTGTCACCGGCTGCGGCTGAATGACATAATCACCTACCCATTTGAGAACCGGTTCATAAATCCTGGTAGCGTTTTCAGGCAAAGACCTGCCGGTAAGTGAAAGCTCTCCGCTGCTGTATCTGAGTTCTATCTGCGGCGTCTTCGGAGTCCTCTCGATGATTAAGTCAGTCAGTTTTTCCATTATTTTAGTTCTTCCCGGTCTAAAGAATAATTCCCTCAAGGTAATTAACACATTTCAAAATTAGGCTATAGCAACCTCAACTCATAACCCTTAATCAAAAACTAATGTACGGTCATCAACTTATACGCCTGTTCGTCAATGAAACATGGGAAAAGCCCTTTGCCCACGGTCACTTGAGGCTGCGTACACTATATTAATCACATATCAGGGAACGCCCGGGTATAGTCTGCAATGGAACGTCTTATTACCTCCTGAGCCTCACGGGTGTCATATATATCGGCTATGGTCACCCTCCTTTTCTCTCCCGGAAGGTCCTTGTATGTGAGGAAATAGTGCCTCAGTCTTTCAATTGCTATCTGCGGACAGTCCATGATATCGGAATATTCGCCGTACACTGCATCGTTATAGAGCACCGCGATGATCTTGTCATCAGCCTCATTGCCGTCGATCATCCTGAAGCCTCCGATAGGTCTTGCCAGTACAAGGATATCTCCGTGTGTGATGTCCTTTTCAGTGAGGATACATATATCCATCGCATCACCGTCGCCCTTTATTCCCGTAAGCCCGGTCTTCTCCATGGTTCTTTCAGCTACGGCAGTCCCGGTGAGGGTCCGGGGAATGAATCCGTAGAGGGCAGGCACAACATTGGAATAACGTTGCGGCCTGTCAAGCCTCAGGTATCCGGATATCTTGTCCATCTCGTATTTGACGGTGTCAGTCGGGACCATTTCAACGTAGGTCATAATGATTTCTGGTGCCTGGATTCCTATGTCAATCCCGTGCCAGGGGTGCGACCTGAACCGGCAGCAATCGGTTGCTTTCTTCTTGTTCATATTGATTCGGGGGTTAGTCTTCGGTTTCTCAATCAATTCCAAGGTAACTTCCAATGAGGCCCTGTTCGGTATCATCCAGCAGCGGCAGGCTGGGTAGCCTGAAGAGATCAGCTGACGGAGTTCCGGTTACGTTTCGCTCGGATGTCCGGATAAAACGGTAGCCGTGGCGCTTCGCCGCCGCAATGATTTCCGCATCTCCTGCCCCGTCGCCGAAAGGAAGGGCGAGGGCTTCAACCGTTCCGTATGTGTGTCTTTCTATCAGTATCTTTGAACCGCCAAGCTCCTCATCGAGGTAGGCGGCGAAGGCCTCTCCGCCACCGAGCGCCTGCTTAATGGTCATGAGAAAAGGATGAGACATGGTATGTGATCCGAAGGTGAAAGGCCTGATCCCTCCGTCCCTTGTATAACTGCTCATCATATTCACCTCATCCCATGACAAAAAGGAATCCATGCCGATTTTGGATGCCCACAGAAAGAAAGTTGCCTTCATCCTGTATTCTTTAAGCAGGGGGACGGCCATTGTATACCAGGAATGATCACCGTCATCAAAAGTAATTATTGCCGCGTGGGTGGTCAGTTCAGTCTCCCCGGAGACAATGCCGGCAAGATCACTGAAGCTGATGACCTTTATGTTGTTTTCGCGGAGATAGATTAGATCCCTTTCAAACATCTCCATGCTTCGCTCATACAGATTGCCGGCCTCGCCGGCAGTGATCCTGTGGTACATCAGTATCACTACCCGCGGATTATCCACCGGTTCAGGAACAGGTATCCTTGAGCATCCTGCAACCAGTGCTGCAGCCAGCAGGATCAGGAGAATATTTCGCGGCATATAATATATTGTATAAGGCTCTGTCTTGCCAGGTTTCAACAACTTTTATGTATTTCAAACGGAGGAAGTACCCCTTTCGTGCACTGACCGGTCAGTTATCCCCTTTCGGCAGCCAGCCGTCTGAGACCCTCGATCTCATCCCTCAGTCTTGCTGCCTCGATAAAATCAAGTGCAGCAGCTGCCTTCTCCATCGCCTTGCGGGTCTTCTCAACAACCTTCTCAAGCTGCTCCCGTGACATGTATCTCACAACCGGGTCAGCTGCAACATCAACCTTTTCCGGGCCTGTATAAGCCTGCAGTGCAACTCCCTTGTGGCTGAGCCCCCTCAGCATTGTGCCTCCCCTCTTCACAACCTGTTTTGGTGTTATGCCCATCTCCTCATTGTACTTCAACTGCTTTGCCTGTCTTCTTTTTGTTTCGTTTATGGTTTCCTGCATGGCACCGGTAATGCGGTCAGCATACATCACTACCAGGCCGTTGATGTTTCGTGCCGCCCTGCCGGCCGTTTGCGTCAGTGCCCGGCCTGACCTGAGGAAACCCTCCTTGTCGGCGTCAAGAATGGCCACCAGTGAGACCTCCGGTAGATCCAGCCCCTCACGGAGCAGGTTAACCCCCACCAGCACATCGAACTCCCCTGCTCTGAGTCCTTCAAGAATCTCAACCCTCTCAATGGTCTCGACATCCGAGTGGATGTAACGTGATCTGATATCAAACCGTGCGAGATAGGTATTCAGCTCCTCAGCCATCCTCTTTGTCATGGTGGTTACCAGGACCCTCTCTCCTCTTGCCGAGCGAGTCCTGATCTCCTCCATCAGATCATCAACCTGGTTTCGGCTGGGCCTCACCTCAACTGACGGGTCGAGAAGACCGGTGGGCCTTATGACCTGGTCAACGAAGACACCTTCGCTCTTCTCCATCTCGTATTCGGCAGGGGTGGCGCTCATATAGATGGTCTGGCCTGTGAGTGCTTCAAACTCCTCAAGCCTGAGAGGCCTGTTATCGAGTGCTGCAGGCAGCCTGAACCCGTATTCCACGAGCGTCTGCTTCCTGGAGTGGTCACCTCCGTACATGGCTTTTATCTGTGGAATGGTAACATGACTCTCATCTATAACTGTGATGAAATCCTTCGGGAAGCAGTCAAGCAGGCAGAACGGCCTCGATCCGGGCTCCCTGCCGTCAAAATACCTGGAATAGTTCTCTATGCCGCTGCAGTAACCAAGCTCCTTGATCATTTCGAGATCGTACTGAACCCTCTGCTCGATCCTTTTTGCCTCCTCAGGTCGCCCGGTATCACGGAAATGCCTTGCCTGCAGAACCATGTCGTCCTGGATCCGGGAGACAGCAATATTGATCCTCTCCCTGGTTGTGACAAACAGGTTTGCGGGATATACAACATACTCATCCAGGTATTCACGGTGCCGGCCGCTCAGAGGATCAAAGGTGGATACCTCCTCAATCTCATCTCCGAAAAACACAACCCGCAGAGCCAGGTCAGCATAAGCAGGGAAGATATCCACAGTATCACCCCTCACCCTGAAGGTGCCATGGGTGAACTCCACCTCATTGCGGGCGTAGAGACTGTCAACAAGTTTCCGAAGAAGAACCGTACGGCTGATCTTCGCCCCCCTGATCACGTGAACAGTGTTCGAACGGAAGTCGTCCGGATTACCTATCCCGTACAGACATGATACGGATGAGACAACAATTACATCCCTGCGGCCCGAAAGCAGCGATGATGTGGCACTGAGCCTGAGTTTCTCAATCTCATCATTTATGGAAAGATCCTTTTCAATATAGGTGTCTGTAACCGGAAGATAGGCTTCCGGCTGATAGTAATCGTAATACGAAACAAAATACTCTACGGCGTTCTCCGGGAAAAACTGTCTGAACTCACCGTAGAGCTGCGCAGCCAGGGTCTTGTTGTGGCTCAGGACAAGTACAGGCCTGTTGAGTTGTGATATAACGTTTGCAATTGTAAAAGTCTTTCCTGAACCGGTGACACCCAGGAGGGTCTGGAATGGGACACCCTGCAAAAGCCCTCCGGTAAGCTGACTTATTGCCTCAGGCTGGTCGCCTGCCGGTGTGAAATCTGATGTAAGCCTGAAGTCCATTCTCTCTGAGGCAAAAATAACAATTAGAGGCGTACGAGGCATTTCAACAGTCACATTTTAATCCCGGCCGCCAGGCCTCCGGAGAGTAATTCTTTTTGCTACTTTTGTGAACAGCCTAACCTGCTGCTGATGTGCCAGAGATACTGCACGCTGATATTTTTGCTTTCCCTGTTCATTACCGGGGTTATCTGCCCTGATTTGTCAGGCCAGGGGTACGTAATTACACACTACAACTCCCGGAGCGGAATCGGTCATGACATGGTAAGGGCCATAGCCGCCGACAGCAGCGGATTCATCTGGATGGCAACCTGGGACGGACTGACCCGCTATGACGGAACTGATTTTATAAATTATTCCCATGACCCGGCTGACAGCACCACCATTCCCTATTTTTCAGTCAGCCATGTTGGGATCGACAGGAAAAACAACCTTTGGCTGGCGACAGACAACGCAATACTGACCCTCTTCAACCGTGCCACCGGAAAATTCAGCCACATCAGGTCACTGGACAGATATGCGGTTAATGACCTCGTCTGTTTCAACCCGGGACCTGACGGCAATATGTGGTTTGTACTTAAAAAGGGTATCCTGAAACATGATCCTGTGTCAGATGAGACCCTGTTTTATCCATGGACTCTCCGGCAGGATGAAATGCCGGTAATGCGCTTTTCCGGCTACCGGCTGATATTTGACGGCAGCGGGAGACCATGGCTGGCCGGCAATGATATTCTGAAACTGGAAGTGGGTGTGGATCCGGCAGACGGAAAAGCATATACTTCCATTGAAAGTACCAGCACTATTCGCAGGCTGCCCGGCAGGATAGGCACCTTCTTTGATGAAACAGGATATTCAACCCTGGTGAGCGACTCTTCGGGAAACATGTGGCTCGCCTCCCTGACAGGATTATTCAGGTTTGACGAAACCGGTGAATGCTTCACAGAGTACGGCGGGGATCCGCGTATAATAAGGTTTGCATGTGATAATCCTATTGTATTCTACAATCATGACAAAGGACTGAACATCTGTTTCCCGGCAAAGGATTCCCTGATAATAATACCACGTGAGGTTTCCGGTCTTCCGGCAACGTACCTGATGCATGACCCCGGCCTCCTCTGGGTTGCACGGGCTGGGCAGGGAGGGACCCCGGACGGTGTGATAAAAATGGTGTTCACCCCTTATGAATTCAGGCATATCAACCCATTCCCGGACAGGTACAGCAAACTGAATGTTTTCAGTATCATTACGGATGAGCGCAAAGCACTCTGGATTGCATCCAGGGACAGGAATTATCTCATCAGGATACCTGCCGGTGGGGTACCTGAGAAAAAATTGATCCTTAATGACAGGGAAATCAAGGACCTCTGGCACCCCAGGGCATTTCTGGCTGATACCGGGGCAATCTGGATAGGGTATTATTATAATATGCTCCTGTATTACAACCTTGAAACAGGAGAAACCGAAAAACACTACCCTGCGAAAGTAAACCATACAATTTGCTATGACAGGGACGGAAGCATTCTCATAGCTGACAACGGAATACTCAGGTATAACCCCGTCACAAGAGAGTCAACACGGCTATTCACAATCCGGGATTCCGTCAATATCTTTACTTTTCTCAGGCAGGGGAATATCCTGTGGGCCGGATGCAGCTACAGTTACCTCCTGAAATATAATCTTGATACGGGAGAACACGAACTTATCAAGCTGGCGCATGGAATTACAAACTTTGAGGATATTTGCGAAGGACCGGAAGGAGAACTGTGGATAGCTACCCTCGGTACAGGTGTATGCCGATATAATCCTTCGTCCGGCGAAAAGATTTTTTACACGACCTCTTCAGGTCTCTCAAACAACACCACTTACTGCACACTCTGTGATCCGGATGGGAATATCTGGGTTTCAACCAATAATGGACTATCGGTAATAAATCCGGTCACAGGTCTTATACGGTCATTTGGTGAGAACGACGGCCTGCCGATACATGAGTTCAATTCTGACGCTTCGCTCATTACCGGGGAAGGCATGTTCCTTTTTGGGGGTGTGGGAGGTGTGGTAGAGTTTGACCCTCTGAAGGTCCTGCACGGTAACAGCGGTTACACAAGACATAAGATCATTATCAAGGAACTGGATGTGTCGGGAATAAGCAAAACCTTTGAGAGTCCGGTTTACATGATGGACACTGTTATTCTTGACAAGGGTTCTGATAACTTCCGCATTTCGTTCGTCGTTTCCGAGTACCGGAGCCCCCAGGTGATAAGATACAGGTACAGGCTCGGTGGTGACGAAGCCAACTGGTATTATACGGGCCACACCGACAGGAATATTAACTTCTCTAATCTCTCACCCGGCTGGTATAACCTCGAAATTGAAGCCACAGACATAAACGGTTCCTGGAGCAACCGCAGGGTACTGACTATCAGGATCAAACCTTTCTTCTACCAGACAACCGCCTTCCGGGTGGCAACTCCACTGACCCTCCTCCTGATACTTTCGGTACTGGGGTGGATCCTGCTCAGGCAACTGGCTGCCAGAGAGCAGCAGAAACGTGACATACTCCGTCACCAGGCTCTGAGAGGACAGATGAATCCGCATTTCATTTTCAATGCCCTGAACTCTATCAACTACTTCATCTCAAATAATGACAGGCTGTCGGCAAACAGGTATATCGCCGATTTCTCGAAACTTATCAGGTCTGTACTCAATAATATGAGTGAAGACTTTGTCCGGCTGAGTGTGGAGGTTGAGGCACTTGAGGACTACCTTAAAATTGAGCACCTCAGGTTTGGTGATAAGTTCGACTACGAGGTTGAGATTGAACCTGAAGTCCATAAAGATCACTTCAGGATTTCCCCGGGTCTGGTTCAGCCATTCGTTGAAAATGCAATATGGCACGGGGTAATGGGGCTGAACGACCGGAAAGGACTTATCAGGGTAGAGTTTAAAATGAAGGGGACTATCCTGCTCTGCATTGTCGAGGATGACGGCGTCGGGAGGACCCGCTCCGAAGCGATGAAGGATAAATCCCTACCCAGGAAATCAAGAGGGATCTCTCTGGCAACCGACAGGATGAAGATTATCAACAATCTTCTGCTGACCGACTACCGGATAACTATTTCCGATCTGTACCCGGATCGTAAAGAGACAGGTACCAGGGTGGAAATCGAAATGCCGATGTCACCATGAATCTGAATATCCCGTAAAAACTGCAGACAACTATAAAACTCCACACACAATGATACGCGCCGTAATAATTGATGATGAAAAGCTTGCAAGGGATGTCATCTGCAACTACCTTAACCAATATTGCCCTGATGTAGAAGTAGTTGCACAGGCATCATCAGTTAAAACAGCCTTCGCTGCAATCCAGAAGACATCTCCTGAACTGATATTCCTTGATGTGGAAATGCCCGATGGTCAGGGCTTTGACCTTCTGAACATGTTTGAAAGGGTAGACTTTAAAATAATTTTTGTCACGGCATACTCGGAATATGCAATCAAGGCTTTCCGCTTCAGCGCAGTAGATTACCTTCTCAAACCGGTAAAAATTGATGAGCTTGTGGATGCTGTTGCAAGGGTCAGGTCTGCCGGGCCGGCAGGCATCAATGCTGAAATCCTGAACTCCCTTCTGAGTAACCTCAGGAGCAACTCCCCCAGGCAGTCAACCCTGATAATTCCCAATATCAAGGGATTCGAGGTTCTGAAGGTATCCGAGATAATAATGTGCCAGGCTGACGGCTACTGCACAAACTTTCACCTATCCGGCACAAGGAAGGTCGTCAGCTCAAAGAATCTGAAGCACTTTTGCGGACTGCTTGAAGATCAGAACTTCCTGAGGGTTCACCACTCCTTCCTGGTCAGCCTTGACCATGTTACAGGGTACACAAGACAGGGAGAGATACTCCTTTCTGAAGGACTTAAGGCATTCCTGGGCGATTCCTATAAAAATGAGTTTGTAAGAAGGTTTACCGGCAAATAGCGATTTATAGTCTTTAAAGGGGTATCTGTTGTCTCAACAGGGCGATTTGTAGGTTGGGGCCTTCCCCGGTGTAAATTTTCAGTTTGTCCCGGTTATCTTTACGGAGTGATATGGTAATTTCTGTTTCTCATTTCAGCCATATCCGCATGAAGCAGTTCTTCCCCCCAGATCCGCGTCGCAAGCGGACACAAAAATGAGCCCGAATCTCCGGGCTCATTTACTTTTAAGAAAAAAGGGTGCATGCAGCACCCCTTCTTCTGTTTACTTATTCCCTGGAATACTAGCCCAGGTATCCTTTCAGAAGCTTACTGCGCGATGTATGACGAAGACGCCGAATTGCCTTCTCCTTTATCTGCCTCACCCTTTCGCGTGTAAGCCCGAATTTCTCTCCTATCTCCTCAAGTGTCATCTCCTGGCATGCAATACCAAAGAAATAACGTATTATGTCCCTCTCCCTTTCCGTCAGCGTTGCCAGTGCCCTGTCAATCTCCTTGGAAAGAGACTCGTCAATGAGCATCTTGTCAGCTATGGGTGAGTCAGTATTGGTCAGCACGTCGAGAAGACTGTTGTCCTCCCCTTCCACAAAAGGAGCATCTACCGAAACATGCCGGCCTGATACCTTGAGTGTGTCTGCCACCTTCTCCTTCGGAAGGTCAAGTACCTCAGCCAGTTCCTCCGGTGAAGGAGTACGCTCATTCTCCTGTTCAAACCTGGCAAATGCCTTGTTGATCTTATTCAGGGAACCTACCTGGTTGAGCGGCAGACGAACGATCCTTGACTGCTCTGCAAGAGCCTGGAGAATTGACTGCCTGATCCACCAGACAGCATAGGATATGAATTTGAAACCTCTTGTTTCATCAAATTTTTCTGCAGCCTTGATAAGGCCGAGGTTACCCTCATTTATGAGGTCCGGAAGGCTAAGTCCTTGGTTCTGGTACTGTTTGGCCACCGAGACAACAAAGCGGAGGTTCGCTTTAGTAAGCTTCTCCAGCGCTGCCCTGTCACCCTTCTTGATCCTTTGAGCTAACTCTACCTCTTCCTCAACCGATATCAACTCCTCCTTACCAATCTCCTGCAGATACTTGTCCAACGACGCACTTTCACGGTTGGTTATGGATTTGGTAATTTTAAGTTGTCTCATGCTCTTTACCCCTTCGAAAAAATTTTCGCAAAGTTACTGCTTAATAAGTTATAATACAAATTTAATTCAGTTAAGCCGGAAACGGGTTGCGCCTTTACGCAACCCATTGATATTCCGGTTTTTATTTTTCACGCTCCAGTACTACCTCCTTGTCTGGTATTTGAAGTATGTTCCGTCAGGCGTAAACCCCTCCACGGAGGTCAGGTTTTTCCCGTCACTGGTTGCCCTCCGGACATCCGTGCCACTGTTTACATTCTGTCCGTTCACGTTTATAATGACCGTTCCTTTCGAAAAGCCGAGTTCACGGAAACGGCCATCCGATATGGAAGTGATTTTAACACCGTCTGTTATCTTAAGTTGACTCTTCTCGCCTGCAGTGAGCGGCGTGAATGTGGCGCCGAACACTGATGAGGACTGTGCCCCGGGAGCTACAACGCCGGTTCCGCCCTCAATATTGCGGAGAACGACACTCTTTTTATCCTGTTTGCCCTTCCGGAGGTAGGTTACCTCGAGCCTGTCTCCAGGCCTGTAGCGGCTGACCTTCTCCTGAAGGTCAGCGGTGGTCTCAACAGACTCACCGTTGATTGCGATGATCACATCTTTCTCTGCAAGACCGGCGGCCTTCGCAGCACCATCCTCAGTCACTCCGGTAAGGTAAACACCCTTTATCTCCTTCAGGTTTTCCTGTTCCGCCAGTTCAGATGTCACGTCTGTGATATTAACTCCCATAAGTCCTCTCTGCACCTCTCCGAACTCCCTGATATCCTCGTAAACCTTCTTTACAATAGACGTCGGAACGGCAAAAGAGTTGCCTGCATAGGCCCCGCTTGGAGAAATGATAGCAGTGGTGATCCCCAGCAGCTCTCCCTGAACATTTACAAGTGCACCGCCGCTGTTCCCCTGGTTGAGGGCTGCATCGGTCTGGATGAATGATTCAATCCTGTACTGGTTGTCAAGCAGACCCAGGTTGCGCCCCCTGGCACTGACAATTCCTGCTGTAACGGTGGAGGTGAGGTTAAAGGGATTGCCTACGGCAAGCACCCACTCTCCCAGCCGTATTGCATCCGAATTACCGAACCTGACAAATGGGAGGTTGTTTGCCTTGATCTTCAGAACGGCAATATCAGTGCTGGGATCACGTCCCACAACCTCAGCGGAAAAAGTACGCTTGTCATTAAGGGTCACATCAACCTCATCAGCCTCATCAATAACATGATTATTGGTAACAATGTACCCGTCACCAGTCACAATAACGCCTGATCCAAATCCCCTCACCTCCCTTGGCCGGGCAGACCCCGGACCGTAGAAGAACTCATACAGCGGATTCTGATATGACGAACTCACCGTAGCCCTTGTCTTCACATGAACCACGGCATGCACCGTGAGTTCAGCAGCATAGGTGAAATCATTCACCCCTGACTGCGGTACCATCGATGTATACCTGGCGTTCTCCTCAATCATTTTCCTCTCCTTTTCAGTCCCTGTAACCAGCTTGTCCCTGTCAAGAAACCTGGTATAGATGAAAAGTCCCGCCAGTGCCCCGAACAGGGCAACCAGCAACGTAGTTATCAATCCTTTACCTTTCATAGCTCAAAATATTTTTTTATGACTTTGTCTGTTCTGTCTCTTTTTAACAAAATACGTGCCTGCACAAAAGATTAATATCTTTACAACCACACCGGCAGGAAATTGTTTTACAAATTTTCGAATTTTTAACAGACTGAAAGGGTCATTTTAAGATAATTAACTTCAATTTAACGGAATGAATCCCGGTTGTACATTAACCTAGAAAATATTATATGACTAATAATTCATGCAACTTCCATCCGGCCAATGAAATACAATCTTTCACAGAAAAATGAAACTTACCTTTGACAAATACGAGGGGGCAGGCAATGATTTCATCGTAATAAGAAACAGTCCCATCCTGATCAGCCGGCCTGATATGCTGATGATCGCCAACCTGTGTGACCGTCATTTTGGAATAGGTGCTGACGGACTGATACTTGTGGAAGAATGTGAAGGGTATGATTTCCGTATGCACTATTTTAATTCCGATGGATCACCGGGAGCCATGTGTGGCAATGGGGCCAGGTGTGCCTCACACTTCGCCATGAGGCATTTGACAGGGTTCCGCGAACTGACATTTCTTGCAGGCGACGGGCCTCACACAGCAAGACCGGCGGGTGAAGGAAAAACCGAAGTATCCATCACCGACGTAAATACAGTCAGGTATGCCCCTGATGGCATCCTGGTCAATACAGGTGTCCCGCACCTGGTGGTATTCACTGATGACAACACCACTGCTGATATGGTCTCCTTCGGGAGGGCACTCAGGTGGTCTCCTGCTTATGCCCCCGAAGGGGTTAACGTCAACCTGGTCAGCATCACCGGCGGAAAGCTCACGGTGAGAACTTACGAACGCGGAGTCGAAGATGAAACCCTGGCATGCGGAACAGGAATAACCGCATCTGCCATTGCGGCAGCCTATACCGGAAAAATTGTCACTTCCGCCACCGAGGTTATTGCAAAGGGCGGCACTGTATCAGTCAGATTCACCCTGACTGAAACGGGAGCAACTGATATCTTCCTTGCAGGCCCTGCATCATTTGTTTTCAGCGGAGCAATTGAAGTCCAAAAAACCTGATATATGAAAACCAAAATCCTGAAGACCATCCTCGTTCCCCTGGTCCTTTTATCGCTTCAGTTCAGCCTCTCTGCACAGCCCGGCAGTACGGAGCTCATGAATGCCATCAACGGAGTGCAGAGAAGTTTTGATGCACTTGATCACCGCCTTGATGTCCTGGAGAAAAACATAGACGACCTATTGTGGTTTGAGAGGGTTGGTGACATTGCCTATGTCGACAAGATTTACATAACCGGTCCGCCGCCGGCAAAGGAGAGCAATCCCACCGGGCAGGGAGCAGGCAACCCTCTCAAGTTCTGGAGCTATGTCTTCATCCCCCGTGACGTCAGTCCATCCGCAAAATACCCCCTCCTTGTTTTTCCCCACGGGGGTGTTCACGCAAATTTTACAACCTATTATACACATATTATCCGTGAGATGGTGTCTCAGGGGTATATCGTCGTCGCTGCCGAATACAGGGGTTCAACCGGCTACGGTGCGGGGATGTATCGCAGGATAGACTATGGAGGGCTTGAGGTTGAGGATGTGGATGCCAGCAGGAAGTATATGATTGAGAACTATGAGATAGTTGACAGGGACAGGGTGGGAGTTGTTGGCTGGAGCCACGGCGGCCTGATAGGCCTTTTCTGCATATTTGATTACCCGGCTGCCTACAGGGCATGTTTTGCAGGGGTACCGGTCAGTGACGTCATCGCCCGCATGGGTTACAAGGACGACAGTTATCGTGACCTTTTCTCGGCACAGTATCATATTGGCAAAAGTGCCGATCAGGATGTCGCTGAATACCGCAGGCGCTCGCCGGCATGGCAGGTTGACCGCTACAGTAACACACCGCTGCTGATTCATACAAATACCAATGACGAGGACGTAAACGTCCTGGAGGTTGAACACCTGATCAAGTCTCTCAAGGCTGCTGGGAAAAAGAACTTCAGCTACAGGATATTCGAGAACATGCCGGGAGGGCACTCATTTGACAGGATGGATTACCGTGAGGCAAGGAAGATAAGGTATGACATCTACAATTTCCTCAATGCCGAGCTTAAGCCTCCAAAGCCCTTCAAAAGCCAGCGTGACATGGAGAGGGCTGCTTACCGCTTCTGATGGAAAGGGAAAGACTTTACGGGAAGACCCTCAGTGAACTCTCCGGGATTGCGGGGAAAGCTTCGCTGCCACCTTATACGGCAAAACAGATAGCCGGTTGGTTGTATCGCAGGGGTGCACCTGAAATAAGCGGGATGACCGACCTTTCTCTTGCCACCCGCAACATGCTTGAAAAAGACTATGAGACAGGGTTGACCGCACCTGAATCAGTGGCTGCCGGCAGTGACGGCACCAGGAAATACCTCTTCCGCGTAACCGGTAACCGGTTCATTGAAACAGCCTATATCCCTGATCGTGACCGAGCCACCGTATGTCTTTCCGTGCAGTCTGGATGCCGCATGGGATGCCGGTTCTGTATGACAGCACGGCAGGGTTTCCAGGGTAACCTGACAACCAACGAGATACTGAACCAGTTCCGTAGCCTGCCTGAACATGGTTCTCTCACAAACATAGTATACATGGGCATGGGAGAACCCCTCGACAACCTTGAGGAGGTACTCCGCAGCCTCGATGTTCTGACCTCTGAGTGGGGATATGGCTGGAGCCCCACACGCATTACAGTCAGTACAGTTGGCATTACCGGAAAAATAAAGGAGTTCCTGGAAAAAAGCAGGGTTCACCTGGCAGTAAGCCTCCATTCCCCGTTTGATGAGGAGAGACAGAGGCTCATGCCGGTACAGAAAGCACATCCGGTAAGAGAGATTCTGGATACCGTCAGGAGCTTTGACTTCGGCAGGCAGAGACGGGTCTCCTTTGAATACATCGTTTTCAGGGGTGTGAATGACTCCCCTTCGCATGTAAGGGAGCTGGCCCGGATCCTGAACAGCATCCGCTGCCGGATTAACCTGATCCGTTTCCATGCCATCCCCGGTTCAGAATATGCCAGCCCCGGCATGGCGGAAATGGAAGAATTCCGTGACAGACTCAATGCAAAAGGATTAACTGCAACCATACGCGCCAGCAGAGGAGAAGATATTGGCGCAGCATGCGGACTCCTTTCAACCCTTGAACAGAACAAAACCAAATGAAAATCAGATCCCTGACACTTCCGGCACTCCTGACGGCCATTGCCCTGAACCTTAACGGCCAGCAACAGGTGATTGACTCCATCATGGCCGACACAACCCTGACCGGCACTTCATGGTCAGTATGCTTCGCTGACGCTGCCACGGGTGAAATAATATACAGCCATGATGCAAACCGGAACCTGGCACCTGCATCTGTAATGAAACTATACCCGACTTCGGTGGCACTGTCCATGCTGGGGCCCGGTTACAGATACGGAACAACCATCTGCATGACCGGTGATTTCAATCAACGGAGAGGAATTGTTGAAGGTGATATCATTATTCAGGGAAGCGGTGACCCTGCCCTCGGATCAGAGTACTTTGCAGATTACTATGGTGACGTCACAGCCCAATGGGTCTATGCCATAAAGGAAGCGGGAATAAGGAGGATAAAAGGATCAGTGGCTGCCTCAGAATCAATTTATGACTACAACCCTGCTCCTTCCGGCTGGGCATGGGGTGATCTCGGACAATATTACGGGGCAGGTGTACATGACATCAACATAAATGACAACAAATACAACATATATATTACCGGACAGTCGGAAGGTAAGCCGGCAATCATCGATTCCGTGGAGTACTTCGGGAATGATATCATGCTTACAAACTACCTGGTCTCCTCAGGCAGAACCGACAGGGGCTATGTTTATAATGCACCATATTCTGACATGGCGTGGATAACAGGAAGCGTACCTGCTGACAGCAGCTTCGCACTTAAGGCCTCAATACCTGACCCACCGTTTGCCATGGTGAGAAAGCTTGATGCAGCATTAAGATCTTCAGGAATAAGGATTGACGGTGAACCTGCTCTTACACGCATGCCCCTGGATGTTAACAGGAATATTATGATCTGTTCCACCTTTTCCCCGGCTCTGGCAGAGATAGTCAAAGTCACAAATCATGAGAGCGTCAATATGTATGCCGAGGCACTCAGAAAGCACCTGGGTTATGAAATTCACGGGCAGGGAACATTCAGCGCCGGGTCGGCAGTTATAAGGCAGTTCCTTGATTCAATAGGCTGTGAACCCTATGAGGCAGTGATACTTGACGGATCGGGACTCTCATCAAACAACAACATCAGCGCCCTGATGACCGTCAGGCTGCTTGTCCACATGAACAACAGCGCCTGTACCGGGCCATTCATCGCATCCCTTCCTGAAGGAGCCGTCTCAGGCACCATGAAGAACTATTTCCGCGATGAAATGTTTAAGGGAAAGGTTGTGGCAAAAACAGGTACGATAACAGGTGCAAAATCGTTCGCCGGTTATTTCACAACCAACAGCGGGAGAAGGATCGCCTTCACCACGTTAGCCAACGGTTTTACCGTTCCTTCAAGGACTATAACCGATTATATGGAGAGCCTGGTCAGGGAGATAATTCTGAATTACTGAGGTGCCTTTCCGGGGATGATTTCCTAAACTTATGTGGTTATATCTCCGGGAAGAAATCACTCTGATTTCAATACCCCGGAATTGTTTTAATATACTTTAACATAATGATTTAATTAAACCCCTTATTTTGCGGGTCAGTAGACAGATTATACCAATTGAATGAAAAAAGGAACGAAA
>JALONR010000091.1 GCA_025454815.1 Bacteroidales bacterium
GTGTACCTGTTGTGGCGCCAGCTGCATCGCAGGGTAGCTATGTTTGGAAGAGATAAGCACTGAAAGCATCTAAGTGCGAAGCTCGTCTCAAGATGAGATCTCCCTTAAGGGTCGTCGCAGACTACGACGTTGATAGGCTGCAGGTGTAAAGGTGGCAACATCAAAGCCGAGCAGTACTAATTACCCGTGAGCTTTCTGAGGAATGTCTTATTATTCTTACATCAACCAGCATGTCACGATATTTAAAGTCTTCAGGTGGCTATAGCGGAGGGGTTCCACCTCTTCCCATTCCGAACAGAGAAGTTAAGCCCTCCTGCGCCGATGGTACTGCAGAGCAAAATGTGGGAGAGTAGTCGCCGCCGACTTTACAGACAAAACCCCGATTGGAAACAGTCGGGGTTTTTTTGTTGTTTACCCCCACCTCATTGCTTCCGGTTCCCAGCACACATCATTATCTGCTCTATTACCCTCTAAAAAACCACCCTTACTATTGAAATTTCTCATAATTTGCAGTCATTTGACAGTCACTCCTGCCAGGTTCAGTTTTTATGAATATCAGGACCGACTGAATTATAACCATTTTGATTATTACCATGATCGATTTACTTGAGAAAATTGCAGCATGTGTGGAGTCTGGCAAGGTTGATGTCAATTCGCCATACCCTCCCTCAATGAAAGGCCAGGAAGGAGCATTTGAACTTACCAAACATGCACTGGATGAGGGAATTGCTCCGGCAATCATTATGGATAATGCCCTGATAACCGCAATGTCAAGGGTGGGACAGAAATTTTCAAGGAACGAGATTTTCGTTCCGCAGATGCTCATGGCGGCAAAAGCAATGAACAGCTCGATGATCCATATCAAACCATTTTATATCTCCGGAGAAACAAAGAGAAAGGGGACATTCATAATCGGAACTGTAAAAGGCGATCTCCATGATATAGGCAAGAATCTGGTAGCCATGATGATCGAGGGCGCCGGGTGGGAAATAATAGATCTTGGAGTGGATGTGAGCAGTGAGAGATATATTGAAGCTGTTGAGCAGAAACCGGAAGCCGTTGTCGGCCTTTCTGCCCTCCTTACAACCACCATGGAAAATATGCGTAAATGTGTGAGTGATCTCAAAGGTAGATTTACTGGTCTGAAGATCCTGGTCGGAGGAGCTCCGGTTACTGCAGATTTCTGTAAAAGTATCGGTGCCGACTTCTACTCTCCAGATCCGCAGGGAGCGGTAGAATACCTGCGGACCCTGGTATAAAAGGTTCGTTTTACATGTGAAATTCAAACCTGCAACGGAACGTCATGAAAACATTTCTGAGCGGTAAAACAAAGGAGGTGGTTATAGATACAGACGGCCCTGTGGTAATCATAGGTGAATGTATCAATCCAACCAGGAGAAAAAGGCTGGTATCATCACTGCAGGATGAAGACTTCAGGTATATGCTGGAACTGGCACAATCACAGATTAATGCAGGAGCTGAAATACTTGACGTAAACGTAGGCTACCCCGGTGTGGATGACGAAAAACTGCTGCCAAAGGCAGTGATCGCCCTGCAGGATCAATTCGATATTCCCCTATGCCTTGACTCCCCTAACCATATGGCACTGGAAGCTGCCCTCAAAGTGGTAAGGGGGAAATGCCTGATTAACTCTGTTAATGCAGAAGAGACGTCACTGCGAAGCCTGTTGCCACTTGCCCGGCAGTATGGGGCAGCCATCATTGGGCTGACCCTTGATGATGAGGGTATCACCCATGACCCGGAACAGCGCCTGAGAATTGCCGAAAAGATTGCTGACAGAGCTGTCAGGGCCGGGATAAAACAGGAGGATGTGATCATTGACCCGATGGCAATGGCTGTCAGCGCTGATCCATATGCCTGCCGGGTTACCCTTGAGACAATAAGGCTGGTACATGACCGGATGGGGCATAATATAACCCAGGGAGCCAGCAATATATCATTCGGACTCCCTGATCGTGAGGATATCAATAATGCCTTCATGGCCATGTCAATATTGTACGGACTTACATGCCCCATAGCAAACCCGGAGAAGATAACAGGCCTTGTCAGGGCTGCCGATCTTGTGCTGGCAAGAGATGATTTTGCAATCAGGTTCATTGAGCACTACCAGTCAAAAAAATCCTGAAGATGAGATTCAGTTACGCTTACTCTGAATTGCTTCCGTCAACAGAGGAGCTGGAGAGAGTAATGGGATACAGATCGGATGATGCTCCGGAGCCACTTACCCGGCTCATCACCGAAGTCAGAAATGAACTCACCGGAATGGATCATGCATGTGCCGAGTACCTGGTTTGTAAACAAATTAAGTGCAATACAAAAGATAAAACAATTGAGATAGACGGAGTTCTTTTTGACGTTAAACCAATTATCCATAGTCAGATAAAGGATGCAGAGGAAATCGCACTCTTCATTGCCACAGCCGGATATGAAGTGGGTCGGAGGAGTCATTTCAGCATGAAGGAGGGTGACCTGCTCCTGGGTTACGTGTATGATGTAATTGGTTCAGAGGTTGCTGAGAATGCCGCAGCCCGAATGCAGACCGAGTTGAAGGAGTCATCTGAATTGCGCGGGATGAAAATTACAAACAGGTTCAGCCCCGGCTATTGTGGTTGGGACGTGGCGGATCAGCAAAAACTGTTCAGTTTCTTCAGGGATAATTCCTGCGGCATCACCCTCACAGAGTCATCCCTGATGAATCCGGTCAAGTCTGTCAGTGGAATGATAGGCATAGGAACAAAAGTGAAATTCAGGGATTATCCGTGCAAGAAATGCGATGACCACAATTGCATATACAGGGGCAGAAGGTAATATGTCAGGTCAACAGCCCGCCCTGCTGAATCATCCTTCATGAAACAAATAGTCTGTTCACTTCCAGTATGACCGAAGGGATTCACCCACACACTTCTAAGGAAAATATCCGTACATTTATCTCGGCAGTGAGAAATTATTCCTAAAACAGAACCCTTATGCTATTAATAGGTATTGACCTCGGCAGCTCATCGGTGAAGGTCTCCGTCGTTGACGGAGCGACCGGCAGGGCCCTTTCAACCGCATCATGGCCGCCATCAGAGATGGATATAGCGGCCCCTGTACCCGGCTGGGCCGAGCAGGATCCGGAAGAGTGGTGGAAGAACTTTACTCTGGCACTGGCAGCCTGCCTTGCCCCGCTGGGAACAAAGCGGAAGGATATAGGTGCCATAGGGATCTCATACCAGATGCACGGTCTCGTGATTGTTGACACAAACAAAAAGGTGCTTCGCCCCTCAATAATCTGGTGTGACAGCAGGGCTGTGGAGATAGGCGCGAGGGCGTTTGACAGGCTCGGGAAAGATTTCAGCCTGCACCACCTGCTCAATTCTCCCGGAAATTTCACTGCATCAAAGCTGGCATGGGTAAAAGAGAATGAGCCTTCAGTCTACAGGAACATCCATAAGATCATGCTCCCGGGTGATTATCTTGCAATGAGGCTGACAGATGAGATAAAAACTTCATATACAGGCCTGTCAGAGGGGATCTTCTGGGACTTCATGAGGGGTGAGGTGTCAGAGGAATTGCTTGAATATTACGGAATTTCTCCTGAGCTTCTGGCTGATCCCGTAAAGTCATTTTCCATTCAGGGTGGTCTCACGGCTGACGTGGCCGGCGAACTTGGCCTGACTCCTGGGATACCCGTTTCATACAGGGCGGGAGACCAGCCAAACAATGCCCTGTCACTTAATGTGCTGAAACCCGGAGAGGTAGCCGCCACAGCCGGAACTTCCGGGGTCATCTATGGGGTGTCTGACAGGGCACAGTTTGACCCGATGTCACGGATCAATACCTTCCTGCATGTCAACCATACCGAACGGCTGACGCGGCTGGGGGTGCTGTTGTGCATCAACGGAACAGGCATCCTGAACTCATGGCTAAAGAAGAATACAGGTGCCGGCCTGTCATACCAGGAAATGAATGATCTGGCTGCGGCTGTTAACCCGGGGAGTGACGGACTGATGATACTCCCGTTCGGCAACGGAGCCGAAAGGATGTTTCGAAACAGGGATATAGGGGCCTCAATGCACGGACTCAATTTCAACATTCACCGGCAGGGGCATATCTATCGTGCCGCCCAGGAATCAATCGCATACTCCTTCCGCTTCGGACTGGAAATAATGAAGGAGACAGGCATCAATCCCACAGTCATCCGCGCCGGCGAATCAAACATGTTCCTGAGCAGGGTCTTCAGGGATATACTCTCAAGCCTTACCTCAACGGTAATCACATTATACAATACCGACGGATCAATAGGCGCTGCCCGAGGGGCAGGGATAGGCTGCGGATTTTACAGGTCCGAGGAGGAGGCATTCAGCGGACTTAAGGTGACCGGAGCTAGCGAGCCGGACCAGCGACTGGCGATGATATATGACGCAAGGTACCAGGAATGGCTCGATATCCTTGAGAACCTCATTTACGAATGATATCAGACAGGTTGTTAACCAATATGCCCGTGAAAAATCAAACAAGACAGGATCAGAAAGGTAGTCAATCTTTATTCGCTGAAATAAATCATACGGATAAGATCTGACAGGTGGTAAAACAATATTCGCTGAAATAAATCATACGGATAAGATCTGACAGGTGGTAAAACAATACTTGCTGAAATAACCAATACGACTTAAGATCAGATATATGTCAAAAAAGAGTAAAAGCGAGATTTTCCCTGGAATAGGGAAAATCCAGTATGAAGGCAGGGACTCAAAGAATCCGATGGCATTTAAATGGTATGATCCTGAGGCCAAAGTGGGTGGAAAGAAGATGAAGGATATCCTTCGCTTCGCAATAGCCTACTGGCATTCATTCTGCGGAGACGGGACAGATACCTTCGGCGCTAAAACCAGGGATTTCCCGTATGACGGCATGGAGGGGGATGAGCGGATCAGGGTCAAGCTTGACATGGCTTTCGAGTTTTTTGAGAAGATAGGAGCCCCGTTCTACTGCTTCCATGACACAGACCTGGTAGGTGACGGATCGGTATTTGAGATTGAAAAGCGACTGGGGAAGTGGGTACCGGTCATAAAGGCAAGACAGAAGGAGACAGGGATGAAGCTCCTCTGGGGCACTGCCAATCTATTCGGCAATCCCCGTTACATGAACGGCGCTGCCACCAATCCTGATTTCAATGTAGTCACCAATGCGGCTGTTCAGCTTAAGAACGCAATTGACGCAACCATAGCACTGGGCGGACAGGGTTATGTCTTCTGGGGCGGACGCGAGGGGTATCTCTCGCTGCATAACACCAATATGAAGCGCGAGCTTGATCACCTTGCAATGATGCTTACCCTGGCCCGTGATTACGGCCGGAAAAAGGGATTCAAGGGCACCTTCTACATTGAACCCAAGCCCATGGAGCCCACAAAGCACCAGTATGACTATGATGCCGCAACGGTAATCGGTTTCCTCCGCCACTACGGCCTTGACAAGGACTTCAAGCTAAACGTGGAAGTCAACCATGCCACACTGGCAGGCCACTCTTTCCAGCATGATTTGCAGACGGCAGCTGATGCAGGCATGCTGGGGAGCATTGATGCCAACAGGGGCGACTACCAGAACGGGTGGGACACAGATGAGTTCCCTACCAATATCAACGAGATCACCGAAGCAATGCTGGTCATCCTTATGGCAGGCGGTTTCAAAACCGG
>JALONR010000020.1 GCA_025454815.1 Bacteroidales bacterium
CTGAACCCGACTTGCTGATTGCTCTCAGACCTATCTTTGGAAGAGCGGCAGATGGGACCTCATCAACCGAGTATACAAAAATGGAAATGGAATCCATTTCTGCAATATCGGCTGAAGCCCAGCCGGTTCTGAAGATCGTTGCCCTCCAGTTGCCTGAAGGTGCTGATTTATAATTGAATTTAAGCGATGTGGATCCCCTGAAGGCAGTTGCGGAACAGGGCACTTTGTCATTGTACTGCGGATAACCGGGCGGGTATGTATGTTCGAAAGTGCTTGCACCCAGATTTGCCACATCAACAATTCCCTGGTCATAATAGTCCGCTGTGGTACCTTCAGAAAATATCCAAATCTCCTGTGATACTGCATTTTGCACTAAAAAGACAAATAATAGTATCAGTGGCAGCCTGTTATTCATTTTCGGGAAATCTGATTTGCAAGATGATTTTGCCGGCTGCCCGGTATTATCGGGCAGCCGGTAAAATACACTAAAAAGTCTCAACCTATGTGGCTATAATAGCCAATCAGGGTTCGGGAACTATTTTTCGTCTTCAAAAATTGCCTGAATCTCTGCCTGCGTCAGTTCCTTGTTAAACATGCGCAATTCATCATAAAGGCTCAGGTCATAGCTGTGTCCCCAGTATGTGAAGTTTGGAGCACCGGAGCCGATACTCATGACATCACATCCGGTCCAGTCTGTGGCTGCTCCCATTGCAGAGGCCGGCCTGGTGAGAACACCATTGAAGTAGATACTCGAAGCGGTGCCTGATACAGTAATGGCAACGTGTGTCCACCCGGTTGCCGGCGTGGCGATCACAGCTCCGTCATTCCAGGCCTCACCTGTTCCAGTTCCTACATTTGACTTGATCCGCTGTTCAGTTGCATTGCCCTCACGGAAGATCCGGAATCCTTTTGTCCTGTCCTCACCCGGGGCACTGGAATTGATGATGCCTGACCTGTCTGGTGAAGCATTAGGCTTATACCAGAATACTATACTCCAGGCGTTTCCCTTTATTGCTGCAGTGGGGAACGTAAGGTATGAATCAATGGCACCCATGTAAGCCTTGCCAACTCTTCCTGATGCTTCAAAGGATGGAGTACCGATAACCGATGCTTCGCTCTTGCTGATAAGCTCCTTATAATTGCCCTCAAATGGCATATAGAATACTTCACCGCTGTATTTCGGAACATAGGGTCTGTCGTTGTCAATAATATTCTGTATCTCTGACTGGGAGAGCTCCTTGTTAAAAAGACGCAACTCGTCGTACAGGCTCAGATCCGATTTGTGGTTCCAGTAGATGAAATTGGGTGCGCCGGAGCCAATACCTATGACACTGCACCCCGTCCAGTCCATCGGGCCTGCGCTTGCTGCCTCCCTCACCGGATTGCCGTTAATGTAGATAACCGTTTTTGAAGCTGAGACAGTGAAAGCAATGTGGACCCAGTCAGTACCCGGCGCGGCAATCACATCTCCGTCATTCCACGTTTCCCCGGCTCCGGTCCCGACATTGAGCTTGATCCGCTGAGATGAAGCACTGCCCTCACGGAACAGGCGGAATCCTTTTGTCCTGTCTTCGCCTGACGGACTTGCATTGATAATCCCCGATCTGTCAGGAGAGCCATTCACCTTATACCAGAAAGCAGCGGAGAATTCCCCGGTGGCAAGTCCTGATACCGGGAAGGTCAGATAGGCGTCAGTTGCCCCTTTGTAGGCGTTAAGGCCTTTAAGGGCATTTGTCTCCCCGGCAAATCCGGGAGTTCCTACTTTGGTGGCTTCCACAAAGGTGATTTTCTCCATATAATCACCGTCAAAAGGCATGTAGAATACTTCGCCATCATAAAGAGGTGTATACGGGGGCTTCTTTTCAAAGTGCACCGTGGCTGTTGTGGTTTTATTCTCAAGGTCAGTGGCAGTGACGGTCAGGGTATGCTGACCGTTGGAAACCTGCGTGTATAAATACTCCGCAACCAGTCGGCGGTAATCCTTGAATGTTGAATAGCTGGTTATTTCTGTCCCGTCAATCCTGACTGAAACAGACTTTAGCTCAATATCATCTGTCACTTCCAACTGGATGTTGACAGAAGCGAGAAGAGTCGGAACCTGTATAGATGATCCCTCAAGAGGATAAATCACTTTCACCACAGGAGCTGACTGATCTGTTCCCGGATCAACATAGGTAATTGGATCAATCCATTCATTGCATGAAGCAATTGCAAGAGTGACAGCTAGTATGACAATATGTTTTAAACCTTTCATATTCATGTTATTTTTTGATGATCAATCCGATAGAACTATTTGCCCTGGAGCGGAGGAAGCAGGTCAACCTGGTTTTGCGGATACGGAAGGAAAGTCTTGTCAACCGAGAAAGTTCTTCCGTCATAGCTAAGGGCTCCGGTATTGCCCAGTCTTACCATATCAAAGTACCTGGTTCCCCATTCCATTGCCAGTTCAGCATATTTCTCATCCATGACAGCGTCAGCAGTGACTGAGGCCAGCTGAGAAAGCCCGGCCCTTTGTCTAACGAGGTTTACAGCAGCAACAGCTGAGAGTGATGAACTTGTCGCACCCCGGCTGAGAGCTTCTGCATGCATCAGCAGTATTTCGGCATACCGGATACAGGTGAAATTCTTGTTGGTACCGTAATCAGTGCGTCCGGGGGTTAACTGATCTGATGGCAGATAGTGTTTTCCGCTGGCGAACATAGCCCTGGCATAGTCATTAAACCTGTCTCCGGATCTTGTAGTATTGGTGATCCATGCCGGAAGGGTGGCATAGTTGGGATCTTCCTTGATTTTGGCAATACCCCGGTTGGTAAAAATCACACTTGTCTCAAGCCTCACGGTTTCTCCCCTGCCCAGCATGAATTTAATGTACTTAAGGCTTGGCTCATAAAAACCCCATCCGTCACCGGCACCTGTTACCTTCGGAGTCCAGCCCTGCGGACCAAAAAAGGCGTAGAGATATGCCTTGTTTGTTCCCGTTCCGCTCCCAAAGTCAGAATACTGAAATTCAAGGAGATTCTCCCTGTTCAGCTTACCCGGGATTTTAAAGAGATTGTAATAGTCAGGTTCCAGGGCATATTCACCGGAGCTGATTATCTGGGATGTTGCATCGGCCACACCCTGATAATTCTTCAGTTCCAGGTTTGCGAGAGCCTGGATAGCCAGAGCGGTATATTTTGTAATGCCACCTTTTATATCTGTCCTTTCGTTCGGATGCATTGAAGGCAGATCAGGTATAGCTTCGCCCATCTGCGCAACAATGTGATTCATCACTTCATCCTTGTTTTTAAGGTCAGCCACGAGCAGAGCAGAGGGGTCAAAGCTTTCAGGAATCAGGATCTCGCCCCACACCCTGGCAAGATGAAAAAGATAGAATGACCTCATTACTTTGACTTCAGCAATATACTGGTCAGCAAGGGCTTTATTGGTGGCATACTCTTTATACTTCCCTATCTGGTCCATTGCTGAATGGGCATTGAAAATATCACCATAATAGTTCTGCCACAAAGAGTTATACATCCAGTAGTCTTTATTGTAACTGAAATTGTCAGTGTTGGCATAATCCTGCTGGTCTCCCAGTCCTCCCGCGTTCACATCATCCCCTCTGACAGAGAGAAGTGGAAAGTTTTCCCACTCATGATCATAAAAATCAGCATACATGCCAATAAGTGGAAGTATCATGTTATCACTGATTGTATAATCAGTCTGTTCGGTAAACGCCCTGTTTTCTGCAGGCTCATCAAGAAGATCATGACATGCGGAGAGGACAAGCAATGGCACTGCAAGAAGTATGAGCCGTATTGAAATATTAACTTTCATAGTCTTTATCATTTAGTTCGTTAAAACTTGACAGCCAGCCCGGCAGTGAACACTGCAGGTATGGGGTAGGTCTGAGTATCTATTCCGCTTGCTACTTCCGGACTGAATCCGTTGTATTTGAACAGTGTCAGAGGACGATCAGCCGTGAATGAGATCTTTGTCTCAGGCATGTCTGCCCCGAATAGCTTTATACCTCTCAGGTTATAGGCGAGCTGTACGTTCTGAATCCTGAAGAATGAGCCATCCTCAACAAAGAATGTGCTCATCTTCTGGTTCCACCCTTTCCTTAAACCGGCAGAAGACGGATAGATATTTGATGTTCCCTCACCATGCCATCTGTTTATTGCAAGGTCTGCATCCATGTTCTGGTCAGAAGTCCAGATAATCTCTCCACGCTTCCTGTTGAGAATCTTGTTGCCACTCTGCCCGAGCACGCTGGCAGACAGATCGAAATTTTTCCATGAAACACCGAAATTTCCTCCGTACATGAAGGTGGGGAAGTAAGAACCCAGAACCACTCTGTCATCATCGTTGATGACACCATATCCTGGTTGACCTTCGCTCTGCTGGTCCTTGTACCTGAAATCCCCTGGCACAGCCCCCACAGGTGAAGAGGGATCTGCATCAATCTCGCCCTGATTCTGGTAAACGCCAAGAACTTCATAGCCGAAGAAGGCAAGGAGCGGGAAGCCGACAATGGAGCGCTGGCGGAATTCGGCCATCCCTCCGTCAATGTAGGGCTGACCATAAAGATCCCTTACTTCATTCTTCAGCGTCGAGAAGTTAAGACCTACATTATAACTGAAGTTGTCAGTCAGATTATCGCTCCAGTCGAGAGCCATCTCGAATCCGGAGTTTCTTATTACTCCAACGTTCTTAAGGACGCTTCCTCCCGTGCCCGGGATCTTAACATAGATTGCAGCATTCTTTGTGTCGCGGATAAAATAATCGGCGTCTACTGATAACCTGTTGTTAAGTATCCTGCCGGTAAGACCTACGTTCGTCTCCTCGGTTAGTTCCCACTTGAGCGACGAGAAGGTGTTGGTGGTCTGGGTGCCTGATACAAGCACATCATCTATTGCGGTTGTGACCACAAAAGTTGTTATTGCTCCATCACTTGCCTGGATATTGTCATTGCCAAGCTGACCCCAGCTGGCCCGCAATTTCAGGAAGTCAAAGAAATTGTTGTTTTCCATGAATGACTCCTCTGAAATCACCCATCCGATTCCAAATGTCGGGAAATAACCCCATTTCTGTTGATACTTTGAGCTGCCGTCAGCCCTCATAGTGGCATAAAACAGGTATCTGTCAGCATAATTATATGATAACCTGCTGAAGTATGAGATACCATATTGTCTCAGACCGTCATCACCAACAGCATCTTCGGGTTTGTCTTCTGACTGACTGAGGTACCACGATTCCTCCTGCTGATAGGGGAAGTTCAGCCCCTGTGCCCGCAGGTTGTTGAATGCTTCATCCCTAAAGGAGGTCCCGGCCATTAATGTTATATTATGTTCACCGAAGCGGTTGGAGTAAGTGAGTACATTATCCCATATCTTGTCATCATAGATATTATTGGCTTTGAAAAGTGATGCATCAGGCCTCTGGAAACTGTTTCCTATGAAATAAGGCAACCCGACATTCCTCTCATCCAGCGATGTATATGCGTGATTGTATGTTGTCTTGAACGACAGGTGTTTTGTGAAGTCAATTTTTGCATAGAAGTTCGCCAGGACCTTCATTATCTTGAGCCTGTTTTCATTGAATTTAAGTGTCGGGAACGGGTTCTGACCACTCCTGTATCCTATATCCTGGGCATTCGCGTAATTAACAGGCCATGCGGAAGTATTCATCTCATCAAAGATCGGAAGAATAGGCACTGCAAAATATGCCTGGTTCCATGCTCCTGCCTGCTCCCCAAACCTCAGGGCGTTACTCAGAATCATGTTGCCGCCCAGGGTAAGCCAATCTGTAGCCTGAAAATCAACCTTTGTGCGGAGATTGAAACGCTCATACTCATTCTTCATGTTGAGAATACCCTCCTGGGTAAAGTAGTTCACTCCCAATGAATAGGTGGCGCTTTCACTTCCTCCTGACAGACTCAGACTGTGGTTCTGAATATCTGCAGGACGAAGAATCTCCCTGTACCAGTCAGTATTAACATCCGGGACATTGGGATTGATCCTGCTCCTCCCGTACCTCTGCATGGCATTAAGAATAAAGCTGGCATCTGCCGCTGAACCTGATTCAAGGGCCATGGTTGTGAATTGCTCAGCATTCGCCATCTTAAGAACATTCTGGGCAACCTGAACCCCGTAGTAACCGTCATAGGTGATCTCGGCAGCCTGGTTACGGCGACCCGCCTTGGTCTCTATAAGAATGACCCCGTTCGCTGCCCTCACACCGTAAATGGCAGCTGCGGAAGCATCCTTGAGGACAGAAATGGTGGCAATGTCTGTCGGGTTCAGAAAATCAATATTATCAAAAAACATCCCGTCAACAACGTAAAGCGGCGCCTCGTTATTCTGACCGGGATATGAGCCTATGCCCCTGACCCTTATTGTAGGCGAAGCCCCCGGCGACCCACTCGATACCACCTGTAGACCTGCAACCTTGCCCTGAAGTGCCTGCATGGCCTGTGCAGCAGGTGTCTTGGCAAGATCTTCAGATTTGAGTGTTGAGATTGAAGAGGTCAGATCCTTCACCCTCTGGGTACCATACCCAACCACAACAACCTCATCCATCAGAGTAGTCTCTGTCAGTAAGGCCACATTGATAGTCGTGCTGTTGCCAACAGGTAAGTTCTGGGTAGCCATACCTACCATCGAAAACACCAGCGTGTCCGAAGGCAAAGCACTTATACTGTAGTTACCGTCGACGTCAGTCATGGTCCCCCTGAAAGTACCTTTTACCTGAACTGAAACTCCAGGCAGGGGAATGCTCTGATCATCAACCACAGTCCCTTTTATCTGTACCTGTGCCATCAATGGCTGCAGATAAAGGACGACAATGAACAAAAGAGATAGTATTTCTTTCATAGTGTAAAGGTTATTTACCCCTAATTTACCAACAGACTTCCAATTGGTAACCGAATAGCGGAGCAGATCAGTTTCTCACTCATAAAAAGGGGTGATCATCGACCTATACAATACCTATACTGAGGATTATATGCTACTGGCAACCAGTCACATATCAGAATAAAACCAGACATATTCCGGTAAAATGAAATTACCGGATCAATAAAGGTCGATATCAGGAAAATTACATTCGGAAGGATCAGTATCCCAGCGTGAAATCTTTCTCAGTGGCAGGTACCCCCTCCTTCATCCAGGCTGGCATTGGCTCACCTTTAAGGTAATGATGGAAGAACTGCGCCATCCGCTTCTGGAAGTCAACCCTGTTCGGAAGCTTCAGCGGCCAGTGAGGTTCGCCGTTGTAATTGAGCAGCCAGGCCGGCTTGCCCAGACGCCTCATTGCGATAAAAAACTCAATCCCCTGCCACCATGGAACATGACCATCCTGGTCATTGGCCATGATAAGTATCGGCGTCTCAACCTTATCTATCGCAAAAAGAGGTGAGTTCTCCCAGTAAAGATGCGGCGCCTCCCAGATGGTAGCCCCGATGCGGCTCTGCTGATGCTCATACTGCATCGACCGGTTCAGCCCTGTCTCCCAGCGTATACCGCCGTAGGCACTGTACATGTTGACCACAGGTGCCCCCGACTCGATGGCAGCAAAGAGGTTGGTACGCGTTGCCAGATAGGCCACCTGGTACCCTCCCCAGCTGTGACCCTGTGCCCCGATACGCTTCTCATCTACAAAACCCTTCTCGATGAGTGACATTACCCCGGGCATCACGCAGTTGTAGGCACTCTGTCCCGGATAACCGTCAATATAATATACATCAGGATTGAAGATCAGGTAACCGTGACTCGTATAGTAATGATAATCAATGGTTGACCGGCCGGGCTCGGGTATACGGTGCCGGTTGAGCTCAGTGGAACTCCTCTCGTAGAAGTTCACAATCATCGGGTACTTCTTCGCCGGATCAAAGTTTTCAGGCTTGTAAAGCAGCCCTTCCATCTCCTTTCCGTCAAGCGAAGTCCATCTCACCACCTCCGCGGTGCCCCACAGGTAGTCCTTCTGCTGCGGGTTGGCATCGGTAAGCCGCTTTTCGGTTTTAAATGAAAGATCGGTCAGCAGGTAGTCAGGGAAAGTCCTGAAATTTTCCTTGCTGTAGATAATACGGTCTGCATTCCTTGCCTTCACCGGCGTACCCAGGTTGAAATCACCGCCTGTGAGCCTTGCAGGGGCATCCTTCTTCCGGATATCGAGTGAATAGAATCCTTCAGCCCTGGTTACTTCGTTTACTCCTATAAGATATTGTTTTTCAGCAGGATCAATATAATCATTTTCCGGATCAAAATCAAGCAGCCGGTATTTGATCCCTTCCTTTCTGCCATTGACGGTGATGTTCTGCGGCTGACGTGCGGCCACAGGATCAAGTGACCAGATATCATATCTGTCCGAAACCAGGAAGGCTTTGTCATCCCTGAGCCATCCGGCAGCAGGGTATGATCCCGGCAGGTCGGGAACATCATTCAGCTCGTCCCAGACCCTTAGCGTTGACGGGTTGGTCAGTCTTGCCTCTTTAGCGGAGGCCAGATCATACGAATACCACGAACTGTCTGCCTCCTGGTACCAGTACAGATACTTCCCGGCAGGTGAAAAACGGGTCCTGACCCTCAGGTTCTCCTTGAACCTGACAGCATCGCCCGTCATTATATCTATTATCCACATATCATTACCTGCACTGCCCCTCCACATCGATTCCAGATCATATGGAAGTGACGAAAGACCCACCGCCTTCTGTCCGTCCCCCTTGTCGGGAAGCATCACGTCAGGCATCTCTGCCGTTGCCAGTTGCACCACCTTGCCGCGGTCAGCATGCCAGACAGCCGTATAGTTCTTCTTCAGGTCACGCGACTTTCTGACAACCTGTGCTGTATGAAGTATTCCTTCTGACCAGTGCCAAACGTCAACCATGGCCCGTTCCTCATCAAGCACGGTTGTATCCTTAAGCTTATAGGCAGGAGATGTCCCGAAGAAGAGGCGCGGGGAGTTTTCGGCAAACATCAGTCTTGCATTCTCATTGATGATCCATCCCTCAGGTATCCCTGCAGTACCCTGCGAGGCGGCCAGGACAGCAAGCCCCTTCCCGTTCCATGAGCAGAGAGAGAAGGTGTTACCCTCCTTGTCCTTTTCATCAAAGGAGAGGATAAAAGCAGCCCTCTCCCCTTTCTTGTCCATGGTCAGCTGACGGTATTTCGCCTTGCCTGTGTAAAGCGTAATCTTCTCTCCCTTCCTGAGATCAATTATCACTACTCCGGGTTCAGCTCCGTTGTCGTCCCCCGTTGTGGCATACATCAGTTTCTCTGCCTCGGCTGCAAACAGATAGTCGGTCACGAACATCACACTGTCTGTCTTTCCGCTTGCAAGATCCCTGATATAGAGGGTATATCCGTTGTCCGCCGACTGACTTTTGGGCTTTTTGGGTTTATCTCCCTTCTCTTCAACGGTACCGGAAGAGGCAGCAGACTTCTCCCCCTTCACTTCCGCTTTAACGGCAAGCTCAGCAGACTTCTCCCCCTTCACTTCCGCTGTGCCGGACAGCGCAGAGTGTTTTTCTCCTTTTCCTGCCGAGGAATCTGCCTGTGCTGCCGGTTTGGCCTTGCCCGGTTCATTCTGCCATGCCAGCCACCCTGACCATTTTGCAGGCACCTTGTATGATTTGAGCCTCTCAATGGTATCAGTCACACCTGTCGTAACATGGTATATACCAAGCTTATCCACAGGCATATCCTCTTTTTTCGTTTTTTTCAGCTTCATCTGCCTTACTTCCTCGTCAGGTGCTTTAATGGTAAAGAAGAAATACCTTGAATCGGAAGAGACAGCCGCACCTGTGGCACAGTTGAAGGTGGCCTTCAGATCTCCGTTCCCGTTGTATAACGTTATTACCGGATCACCCTGTGATGGTTCGGTTTTGAAGGCTATGATTGATCCGTCATCGGATATGACTCGCTCGGTTATCCGTTTCCATGTTACAAGGTCGTCAATTGTCAGGCTCTTCTTCTCCTGTGCAACGGCGTACAGGGAGACAATCATGACAAGTATCAGGCAGACAGCTCTTTTCATATGAGGGCATGGTTTGATTAACAAGGCTAAAAATAGCATTAAATCGTAATCAAAAAAATGTTATGCAGGCACCCGGTCTCCCCCTGTCTGAAAAAGAGGGAAGGCAGCGCCCCGTATTCTTCGTCTGAAATTTTGTTTATCTTAAGGGTTAATTTCCCCGGCATGAAAACAGGAATCTTCACTGATGGAGAAGACATCACTCCAGCTGCGCTGCTGAACGAGGTCACGCTGTTCATTGGAAAGGGATCCGGAATCGGCCCGGAATTTCCCGAACAGCTTTTCGGCATATTTTCCGTGCCGGGTACGGATAAAACTGTAATTAATTCACCTGAAGACTCAAGAATATGAGAGTAGCGAAACGTATATCCATTGTTCTGGCATTGTCTTTTATTTCATTGATTGCTCCTTCCCAGGGGACAGTTGTGACAGGCATAATAAAAGATAACCGAGATGTGCCAATAGTTGGTGCAAGGGTTTGCCAGGTGAACAGCACAAACTGCACTGTGGCTGATATGAACGGAATATTCCACCTGCTGATGGAACCCGACAAGGAGATGAGCCTTAACGTCACATGCCTGGGGTTCAATCCTGCAGAAGCGGCTGTCAGTGATACAACAACCTTCCCTTTAATCATCAGCCTTACCCCGATGTATTTCCCCGAGGAGACCTTCTCAGATGACTTCAGGGAATATACAAACCCCGACATTATAGCACGTTCAGCCCTCAGTCTTGACATCGTGTTGAGCGACTTCTCGGAGTTCGCATCTCTTCTTGGGACATTCAATACTGATGCGCTGGACTACTTCGCGGTTACCGGGCCGGAACTGGGAGCATCCTTCCCCCGTTTCTATGCGGGATTGGGACTGGGGATGGGATACAGTTACAAGGATGATATCGATACTGTGGCGGTTGATCTTAACAACACCCAGTTCAAACTCAGCCTGGGCTATGATATAATAAGCTCTCACAGGATTAGGATGACACCAATGGTCTCCCTCCGGTGGCTGAAATACAGGCTTCGCAACTACTCCTCAGAAAGAAAGGTACCGCTTCAAACCTACCTGCAGGAAAAGGAGACTGACCTAAGGTTCAACCAGACAGCAGCAGTCATCGGGCTTAACCTTGAGTACCTGATGTACTCCGGGAATGCCGGAGTAGGCGATCACTGGTCAGTGGGTATCTTTGGCGGTTACGCGATGAAACTGAACCGGAAACCATGGATCTGGTCTGACGGAAACCGCATCACCACTGACAGATCGATAAGACTTGACCCCTTCACAGCCGGGATAAGCATTTCGTTTTACAGCCAGTAAATCGCGGCGATACCGAAATTGCAGTTGCCTGATGCCCTGACAGCATCTTCTTTCATTATGATCGGTTGCTGAACAATTCAGAAAACAGTTTCGCTGATTAATTTTGCCTCTGAATAAAAGAATATCAATATTTGCCTTTATTATAAATACTCTTCTATGAACTACAGGATACTTGGAAAAACAGGATTTGAGGTTTCGGAAATTTCTCTCGGTACGTGGCAGGTTGGCGGCAGATGGGGATCGAAGTTCGATCATGCTCTTGCTGACTCAATAATACGGGAGGCAATTGATAACGGCATTAACTTCATTGACACTGCTGATGTATACTCCGACGGAGAGAGTGAAAAAGCCGTCGGCAAGGCAGTCAGGGAATCGGGTGCAAAGGTCCGCATTGCAACCAAATGCGGCAGGCAGATCAGCCCGCATGTAAACAAGGGATACACCCCTGCTGTACTTAGAGGTTATGTCGAGGACTCTCTCAAACGGATCGGTACTGATTGTCTTGACCTCATCCAGCTGCACTGTCCTCCCACGGAGGTGTACTACAGGCCTGAGATTTTCGGAGAGTTCGAGAAGCTGAAGGATGAAGGGAAAATACTCAACCTTGGCGTCAGCGTGGAAAAAGTTGAAGAGGCTGTCAAGGCGGCGGAGTTTGATAATGTCACAACTGTTCAGATAATTTACAATATCTTCCGGCAGCGCCCCCATGAGCGGTTCTTTGAACTGGCCAGGAAAAAGAACATAGGCCTGATAATCCGGGTTCCGCTGGCCAGTGGTCTTCTTTCAGGTAAATTCGGAAATGATACCCGTTTTGCTCCCGGAGACCACCGGTTCTTCAACCGCAACGGACTCATGTTTGACAAGGGAGAAACATTCGCCGGTGTCCCCTATGATAAAGGCCTGAAGGCCGTGGCCAGGCTGAAGGAGCTTTTCCCCGGTGAGACACAGCTTGTCCATGTTGCCCTGCAGTGGATACTGCTGAGGGATGAGGTGAGTTGCATCATCCCGGGAGCATCATCACCTGACCAGGTGAGATCGAACCTCGGAGCATCTGCATTCCCCGGCTTCACCGTAGAACAGATAAATTCCATCTCACGCATCTATGACGAGGAGATAAAGCCCCTCGTCCACCAGCTCTGGTAAGTGGCAGGAATGTGATAGCAAAGCCCCCGGCCCACCCGCTCTGGCAGGTGGCAGGAATGAGATAGCAAAGCCCCCGGCCCTGCCGGTTCTGGCCAGTGGCAATGATACCGTGTCGTCTGATCCGTCTGCTGGCTGCCCGTACTAACTCCGGGTTCGATCTGATTTCCCGGGGTGCATTTTCCGCCACTCACCCTCATAATACCGCAGTTGGCCCCCATACCTGGGAATAAATCATCCGTTTGTTCATATATTTGTTGTGCGGTTGCGTTAACTGCAACCTGAAACGGGAACAAAACACCAATTTAATTACAATACCTGATGACTGGTAACGGTACGGTGCTGATCATTGGCGCCGGCATAGGGGGCATAGCCACGTCAATATTGTTGGCGGAGCGTGGCTGCAAAGTCGATGTTTTTGAGAAGAATATTTCGGCAGGCGGCAGATGCGGACAGATAGTGCGTGACGGCCACCGCTTTGACCTGGGTGCAACAATGATCCTCATGCCCGAGGTCTACCGAGATGTGCTCGGGTCTCTCGGCCTCACGATGGACGACCTGAATGTCAGACCGCTGGAAGACATATATACCCTGTGGTTCGATGACGGCACCAGCCTTGCTTTCACCACTGACAAAAACCGGATGGAACAGCAGCTGGAAAAGATTGAACCCGGAAGCTTCGCCAGGGCAGAGGAATATGTCAGAACCGGATTTGATCTCTACACCACCGCCTTTGGAAAGCTTCTGGGACGCAATTTTACCAGGTTCTTCGATTTCTTCAATCTCAGCAATACCCTGCTTCTGGTTAAGCTCAAGACTTACCTTAATCATTACCGGTATACGTCGCGCTTCTTCAGGTCAGAACACCTGCGGATGGCGTTCACATTCCAGAATATCTATGTGGGACAGAGCCCTTTCAGCGCCCCGGCACTCTTCTCCATGATACCGGCGGCTGAACTGACCGAGGGTTCAATGTTTCCCGTCGGAGGGATGTACAACGTCGCTGCCAGGCTGATGGAGAAGGCCCGGGAAAAGGGAGTCACGTTCCACTTCGCAAAGCCGGTGAAAGAGATAACCGTTGAAGGAAGAAAAGCAACCGGTGTCCTTTTCAGTGACGGTACCAGGGCAGATGCAGATGTCATCATTGCCAATGCCGACCTGCCCTACGTTTACAGCGAACTACTGCCTCCCGGCAGGAAATCCCGCAGGATCAACAGGATGAAATACTCCTGCTCAGCCCTTGTTCTGCACTGGGGCCTCGATAAACAATATCCGCAACTCGGGCATCACAGCACATTCCTGTCTGACAGCTTCCGCGAAGGACTCGACAAAATCTTCAGGGACAAATCAATGGGCGAGGACCCCTGCTTCTATATACATGCACCTGTCCGTACTGACCCGTCTGCAGCACCCGAAGGATTTGACACCCTCTCGGTGGCGGTGGGAGTAGGTCACCTTGACCCGCATCATCCCCAGGATTGGGAAAGAATAACAAACAATGCACGCGATGTTGTCTTCAGGAAACTGAGAAAGATAGGTATAGATGATATTGAGGCTCATATAAGGTTTGAGATAGTGACTACCCCCGGAAAATGGGAGGAGGCACTGAACGTGACGAAGGGATCTGTTTTCGGAAGCCTCGGGCATAATATCCTCCAGATGGGATATTTCAGGCCTCATAACAGGGACGGAAAATATAAAAACCTTTATTTCACCGGGGGAAGCACCCACCCCGGCAACGGGATTCCAATGGTGCTCATGTCGGCAAGACTGGCAGCGGAAAGGATCATAAACGAACAACTGAAAAACAGGACGGGACAGAGATGAAAACAAGGGATCAGTTCATGGCTGTATTTGACTCTATTGACTTTGAAAAGATAATTGACCATCCCAATATACTCATTGCAGCCAATTTCTGGGATAACGAGAGGTACTGTGCTGCCCGCACCTGTTACCGTTTCATGAGAGCGCTGGATGACCTGATTGACAACCACAAGGCGGCACACAAAGGCATCAGCCCGGGAGAGAGGGAGAGCTTTGTATCTGATATCAGACAGTGGATGGGGATGCTTGACAGGGGAATGAAAAACTCCCCTTTCAATAATGAACTGGGATATACCGTTGAGCGATTCAGAATTCCCATGTGGTCGCTGGAAGCATTTGCGGAATCAATGCTTTTTGATGTGACACACGATGGTTTTGCAACCATTGATGAATTCATAACATACTCCGGTGGTGCGTCAGTTGCACCAGCTTCAATATTCGTTCACCTGGCCGGCTTGCAGGAGAAAGACGGAGGATACACTGACCCTCCTTTTGACGTACGCCACACGGCAGAGCCCTGTGCAATGTTCAGCTACTTCGTTCACATCATCAGGGATTTCCGCAAAGACCAGCTTAATAACCTCAGCTACTTTGCCGATGATGTGATGCAGAAACACGGCATCTCAAGAACAGATATGAGCGCCATGGCTCATGGGGCTCCACTCACCACCGGATTCAGGACCATGATGAGGGAATACCTTGCCATTGCTGACCGCTACCGGCTCGAGACCCTGAAAATAATGGAGGAAATCTGCCCGAAGATGGAGCCCCGTTACAGGCTCAGCCTGGAAATCATCTTTGAACTCTATATGATGGTCTTCGAACGGATTGACCCGGATTACGGCACTTTCTCCACTGAAGAACTCAATCCGACCCCCGCCGAGACCAGGGAGAGGGTCAGACAGGTCATTTACCGACATTAGTCGGCGGTCTGCAGTAGCAGCCGGCAGTTTGATACCGCGACATAGGAGAAGTATTAATCCCGCATCCGCCGGCTGGCGGATCGGAGCCTTCAGATTGAGACCCCAGGATCGAAATCCCGCATCCGCCGGCTGGCGGATCGGAGCCTTCAGTCCTTTTTTGCCAATAGAATGTTAATTGCTATTTTGCACCTCAAAACCATTGTGAGTGTTCAAAAAAATCCCCCATACCTACGTTATAGTCTTCAGCATCATCGTCCTCTGTGCTATTCTAACCTGGATTGTGCCGGGAGGGTCGTTTGCCAGGGAAACAGTGAACGTCAACGGCATTGACCGAAGCGTGGTGGTGCCCGGATCATTTCACTATACCGATAAGAACCCCCAGACCTGGCAGGTCTTCTCTGCGCTCTTCGACGGCTTCGTTGACAAAGCCGATATAATTGTATTCATCCTCATCATCGGTGGGGCATTCTGGATAATGAATGAAAGCAAGGCCATTGATGTGGCTATCGGATCAGTGCTCCGTTTCACAGCCAGGATAGGGAACCGCGGGCTGATAAAAGCCATTGGAGCTGACAATCTTATCTTCCTTGTAATCATGACCATGTTCAGCTTCTTCGGGGCAGTATTCGGAATGAGCGAGGAGACCATCGCCTTTACTATAATATTTGTACCGCTGGCGGTCTCTATGGGCTATGACTCCATCGTGGGCGTCTCTCTCTGTTTTGTGGCAGCGGCGCTCGGATTTGCCGGAGCCTTCCTTAACCCCTTCACCATCGGAATTGCACAGGGGCTCTCTGACCTGCCGCTGTTTTCAGGACTTGAGTACAGGATAATCATGTGGGTGATAATAAGTGCGGTTGGATTTGCATATATAATGATCTATGCCCGTAAGATCCGGAGAAACCCGAAGAAATCCCCGGTTCATGAGGACGACGATTACTGGCGCAAACTCCATTCCGAAACACAGATGAAGGCAGAGTACCATACCCCCGCTTCAGCCTGGGTTATCTGGCTAATCCTTACGGCAGTGATGATTGTTTTCTCATTCTTCTACCCGGTTTCATCCCTCTCGTTCGGTGAAAGTCAGCTGAAAATACCTGCTTTGCCCGTCATGACAGGACTATTTTTCCTGACCGGCTGGATAACCCTCAGGAAGTCCGTTCATTTCTTCATCATAAACCTGCTGCTTTTTACCATACTATTCCTGATAACCGGCGTGATGGGCTACGGATGGTATATAATGGAGATCGCCACCCTCTTTTTCGCAATGGGGCTTGCAAGCGGCATTGCAATGAACTATGACGCCAACAGGATAACGAAGCTCTTTCTTGAAGGGGTAAAGGATATACAGTCGGCTGCCCTTATTGTGGGCCTCGCCGGCGGAATAATAATAATCCTTGAAAACGGCAATATCATTGACACCCTGCTCTACAGGTTATCCGAGTCCATCTCGGGCGCCGGAAGGATGGCATCAGTTGGCATGATGTATGTGACCCAGACGGTGATAAACCTGTTCATGCCATCCGGGTCGGCCAAAGCGGCCCTTACCATGCCGATGATGTCACAGTTCTCAGACCTGATAGGCGTCTCACGCCAGGCAACAGTTGTTGCATTTCAGCTGGGTGACGGCTTCACCAACATGATCACCCCTACCTCCGGTGTGCTCCTGGGGGTGCTGAGCGTTGCAAGGATTCCGTATGAGAAATGGTTTAAATGGGTTTTTCCATTCATCGTCATTCTCTTCGTCCTGGGATTCCTTCTGCTGATACCCACTGTTGTAGTTGATCTCAAGGGATTCTGAGGAGCGGGTGACATATCCCGGGGGATTCTCATCGGGGAGTGAATCTGCTGATCATCTTACCAGAAGACAGCTTCTGTTATTGGTCCGGTAACCTAAGCCAGGCCAGACAAGGTATTGCCATCAATAAGTCATCAGCTTCCGCAGAACATAAAAAAAGCCGTACGCGTAAAGCGAACGGCTCACTAAAACCGGGTTAATAATACCCCCCTTAAGTCTTCCGTTCAGAAGTTATAGCCGGCTGAAACTCCGAAGCCGGTATTCTTCAGGATTGATTCATTATCCCACTCTTCAATATCGGGCATCATGTTCAGCAATCCGAGCTGGGCATTGAGCCTGAACCAAAGTCCCATGCTTAACTCATAACCCACAAAAAAGTCTGCACCAGCGTCAAACCTTCTGAGATAGGTATGATCAAGGTCCCAGTACTCCTCAGTGGAAATCTGATTCTTGAATTTTATCTTTTGTTCCATGGCAGGTATTGCCTCATAGTCAACTGTCTGTTTTCCGCCAAGGCCGACGGCCAGGTAAGGACCAAAACCAACGAGGATATGCCCTTCGCCAAACGCAGGTCTGAAGAGGAGGTGAAGCGGCAGGTCAAGATAGGATACACGGGTTGTGGTGTAATAGTCATCACTCCCGTTCTTCGTCGGAAGAAGACCCAGGTTGTTCCTTGAACCTTTCTGAGAGAAGAGCAGACCGGTCTGGAAATAAAAGTCTGTTGCAATGGGCACAGCAGCCGTCACACCGGCATGAAAGCCTGTAAGAAGACCGTTGGTAACCTTGTCACCATCACCGTCCTTCCCGACCATGTTCTGGAAGTTCGGGCCGGCAACGATGCCAAAGTCAACCTGTCCCTGAAGCACAGTCACTGACAATACTAAAATAGCAATAACAGATAGAATCCTGGTTTTCATATTTTAACTATTTGGTTAATAAAAGAGTTCTCTTAAGATCATTTTTCCGCTTTAGCCGCAGCTTCGGCAATCATTTTTTCATTTGCAGTGATGAGGAATTCAACCCTCCTGTTCTGTGCTCTGCCATCTTCGGTTTCATTGTCATACTCCGGCATTGTTTCACCAAATCCTTTGGTGGTTATCCGTTCACCTTTTATCTGGCTGGCCAGGAGATATGCCGAAACCGACCCGGCCCTCCTCTCGGAAAGTGCCTGGTTGTAAGTCTCGGTCCCCTTGCTGTCGGTGTGTCCCTGTACCTCAATATTTGTGTCAGGATAGGCATTCAGCACCTTAACCAGTTTGTCAAGGTTTACCTTCGCATCTGCGGAGAGGTCAGACTGATCAAATCCGAACAGCACTGCGCTGCTGAACTCAACCACAATCCCTTCACCTACCCGCTCAACTTTTGCGTCCGGAACAGTCTGTTCAATCTCTGCTGCCTGTTTGTCCATCTCACGGCCTATAATGGCACCTGTGGCACCGCCAACGGTGGCGCCGATAATTGCACCCAGGGCGGTGTTACCTGCTGCTTTGCCAATGACTGCGCCCATGGCACCACCTGCCGCAGTACCAACTGCCGCTCCCTTGGTTGTTTTGTTCATTGAAGCACATCCTGAAAGGAGGAGGGAAACAACCACAACAATCATTGCTGCGATGTTGATTTTCTTCATGTTTCTCAATTTTTTAAGTTAAACACTCATATTATCCAATTGTTCCCCTATTTCTTCATTGCCTTGGTAAGAATACCCATTACCCCGCGGATGAATGTGGCCGATGTCAGCACCTTCACAACCGGGTGGGTTGTGGTCCTTCTCCGGGACGGCGTACGGGTGGTGGTCCGGGTCGATCTCCCGGTACCCCTGCCGTAATCCCTGTCATAGTTTCTCTGCTCCTCTTTCCTGGCCTCTGCCTCACTCCTCTCCAGCTCTGCAGCCCTGATTTTTTTCTCCAGCATCTCCGCAGCGCTTTCAGGGTCTACCGCCCTTGAGTATTTCGTGACCAGTTGCGATGAGCTGTTTATATAGCCTATTTCCTCCGGGGTGAGAATATCCATCCTGCTCATCGGTGCCCGTACCATCATGACTGCCAGGGGCGTGGGTATTCCTTTTTCGTTAAGAGCCGTTACCAGTGCCTCTCCGGTGCCCAGCGAGGTTATTGCCTCCTCCGTCCTGTAGTATTCGGATATCGGAAAATTCTCAGCCGTAAGCTTTATATCCTTCCTGTCATTGGCCGTGAACGCCCGGAGTGCATGCTGCACCTTGAGCCCAAGCTGCGCCAGAACCGGGGCAGGCACATCCATAGGGTTCTGGGTAATGAAATAAACACCGATCCCCTTGGACCGGATCAGTTTTACTATCGTTTCAATCTGCTCAAGAAGCACCTTGCTGGCCTGGCTGAAAATGAGGTGAGCCTCGTCAATGAATATCATCAGCTCAGGCTTTGGCTGGTCACCTCTCTCAGGCATATTGTTATAGACTTCGGCCAGAAGTGACAACATGAAGGTCGAAAAAAGCTTTGGCTTGTCCTGAATATCGGTAAGCCTGATAATGTTTATGTAACCATTTCCGTTCTGATCCCTCCGCATCAGGTCCCTGACATCAAACGACTCCTCACCGAAGAAGCGGTCAGCACCCTGCTGCTCCAGCTCGATGATCTTGCGGAGTATCACACCTGTTGAAGCGGTTGACATCGCGCCATATTCCTTTTCAAGCTCCTCCTTCCCTTCACCTGTCAGATACTGTATCACCTTCCGTATGTCCTTAAGATCAATCAGACCCAGCTGGTTGTCATCACAGTACTTGAAGATTATAGACATAATACCTGCCTGTACGTCATTCAGGTCAAGTATCCGGGAAAAAAGCACCGGACCGAATTCCGAAACGGTGGCGCGTAGTCTTACCCCGTTCTGCTCAGAGATTGTGAGCAGTTCCACCGGGAAACCCATTGTGGAATATGGCAGGTTTATCCTTGCATGCCTGTCGCGGATGAAATCATTCTCCTGGCCCGGCCTGGCCACCCCGCTGAGGTCACCCTTCACGTCCATCACGAGTGAAGGTATTCCTTTGAGGGATAGCTGTTCAGACAGCACCTGCAATGTCTTTGTCTTGCCTGTTCCGGTAGCCCCGGCAATGAGCCCGTGACGGTTTAATGTCTTCAGCGCAATGCGTATATGCGCATCTGCCACAGCCTCACCGTCAACCATTGCACCTCCCAATACAATATAGTCGCCCTTGCATGCATAACCACCGGTTATGTGGTTGAAAAACTCTTCTTTCTTGCTCATCACCTTGGATTTTAAGTAAATAAAAGCCGTTGGGATGCCTCCCCCAACGGCTTTCTAAATTACTGAATATTTGTATTACTTGGTATCCAGGAGCTCTTTTACCTTTTCACCGAGTGCTTCTCCACGAAGGTTATGTCCCACAATGACACCGTTGGCGTCAATCAGGAAATTGGCCGGAATGGCGCTGACCGCATACATTTTGGCAGGTGCACAATCCCAGAATTTAAGATCGGAAACATGTGTCCATGTAAGGTTGTCATCCTGGATTGCCTTGACCCAGTCTTCCTTTGTACGGTCAAGTGATACACCGAAGACGTCAAATCCCTTTTTGTTGAATTCCTTCCAAACCTTCACAACGTTGGGGTTCTCCTGGCGGCAGGGACCACACCATGCTGCCCAGAAATCAATCAGGAGCAGCTTTGTGTCACCGCCGATCTTCGAATAAAGGGAAACCGGCTTGCCGTCAACATCATTGAGTGTAAAGTCAGGAGCTTTCTGACCCATGGCAACAGCCTTAAGCTGAACAAGCCTTTCCTTCAGGGTAACCACGGTCTGAACCTTGTTGAGAGTAGTGTCAAGTTTGCCGAGGAGATCCTCAAGCTCGCCTGCCTCAAGATAATACGCCAGTTCACTGATAACGGCAGGTGCAACATAAGATGAGGGGTTGCCTGCAATAAACTCCTTCCTCATCTCATTCTGCTTCTTATCAAGCTCCTCCAGTTCCTTCTCTGCAGCTGAAGCAACTTCTTCATTGCCTTCCATTTTTGCATTACGGTAACGGTCATAGATCTTCATCATCTCGGAGTTGGACTCGTCGAACATTGCCTTGTAGGTATCAAATTCCGCCTGGGTGGCTGAACCGCTGACAGATCCGGTATAAAGTGAATCTGCATGCGCTTGAACTGTAATGTCTGAATTCTCAATATAGAAATTGAGCCCGCCCCTCTTGCCCTTTAAGGCAAGGTTCACCATCTGAGGATAATCAACGGCTCCTTCGATGGTGAATGCCCCGTTTTCAAGTGCGGCAGAGTCAATAACCTCATAACCGCCGGGGATTCTTTTCTGAAGTATGACAGTCTCGTTTCCGGCACCATCGATGGTACCTGTAATTCTGAATTTAGGCTCTCTGGCACACGATGCTGCAACAGCAACTACCAGCAGAAGGATAATTGTCTTTTTCATCTGATAACATTTATTCTGTAAACACTCTTTTTTTCTGAAGGCTCAAAGATACAAATATTTGGCTATTTGCCTTCGTGGCCGAAATATTTGTCAAGCAGGATGGAAGCCGGTTTGTAGGATGTGGTTTCTCCTTCACGAAGCTGCCGTTCCAGGTCGGGCAGCAGCCTCATCACCTCGGGGTTGGTATAAAATGACTGCTTAAGAGTATCAATGATGGTTTCATGCATACGTGTCACGGCCTGTTCACGTCTTCTCTCCCAGAACCAGCCGTTGCTCTTGGTGACACTGACATAATCACGTATTGTCTCCCATATCTCGGCTATCCCGGTTCTCTCGCGTGAGGAGCAGGTCATCACCCTTGGTGACCATTTAGAGGGAGAGGGCGGGAAAAGATGAAGAGCATTCCTGTATTCAACTCTTGCAAGTTCTGCCTTTCGGGTATTGTTTCCGTCTGCCTTGGTGATCACAATAGTGTCAGCCATCTCCATTATCCCCCGCTTAATTCCCTGAAGCTCGTCGCCCGCACCGGCCAGCATCAGCACCAGGAAAAAATCTACCATGGAATGGGCGGCCGTTTCTGATTGTCCTACCCCCACTGTTTCAACCAGTATGGTGTCAAAGCCTGCTGCCTCACAGAGTATTATTGACTCACGGGTTTTTCTGGCCACACCGCCAAGGGTGCCTGCTGAAGGTGAAGGACGGATAAAGGCGTCAGGGTCGGTGCTAAGCTGTTCCATCCGGGTCTTGTCACCCATGATGCTGCCTCCGCTCTGCTGGCTGCTCGGATCGATGGCCAGCACTGCCAGCCTCCTGCCGTAGTGTCGCGTCAGTAACTTGCCAAAGGTATCAATGAAGGTGCTTTTCCCGGCACCGGGTACACCGGTAATGCCTATCCTGACAGACCTGGAGCTTGCAGGCAGGCACCGCTCCACCACGGCCTGGGCAATATCATAATGCTCCGGGAGACTGCTTTCAATAAGTGTTATGGCCTGGCTGAGAATGGTACGGTCACCACGAAGTATACCGTCAACATAATCATCGGTACTAAGTTTCCTTCGCCTGTTTTTCTTCAGGCGGCTGAGCATTTCAGGATTTATACTCGGAGGCTGGGGTACTCCCTGCTGTACCGAGAGAGCCCCGGTTGACTGCCTTTCACTGCTCATCGCAATTCTGCCCCCGGTTCCCCTTTATTTTGCCTTATCGCCCTCCACCAGAACCTCTCCCTTGATCATCAGCATCACTTCAGAACTCTTGGGATCATTCGTATATACAAAAATGTTCTTGTATATCTGACCTTTATAGCCTCCTGAATTGAATTTGGCCTTGATGGAGCCCTTCGCTCCGGGTTTGATGATATTCTCGGTTGGCATCAGGGCTGTGCAGCCGCATCCCGATTTGACATGCCTTATGACCAGGTCACTCTTCCCCTCATTGGTGAAGAAAAACTCAACATCTGCAGAAGCATTCTGGTTTATCTTACCGAAATCAACGGTATTCGACTCAAGCTTGAATACCGGAGCGCTGGCAAGCTCCTGGGCCGACAGGCTACTGAAATCCTCAACAAGATTGGCTGACACATAGAGATATATGTTGGGCATCGGCTGACCATTGACTTTCATGCGGACAAGGTCATTCACGTTACCCCATTTGTCATTGTTCAGGTTCGCATCGTAGGTACCCTCGATAAGCCCTTTCTCACCTGGCTTGAGCGTTGCCGGCGAGACCTTAAGCTTAAGATGGGCCGGAAGTCCCTCAAACTCAACCGTGGCAGCCTCCTTCGAGGTGTTTATTACAGGCATTACCCTGATCTTCTTCTCATTCTTCTTCGTGGTGGTGAATGCCAGGTGATTTGACTGAAACCTCACCGGTCCTACCGCAAAGGTGTAAAGCTCTTCAACACTCTTCTCCCTCGGCGTTACCGTTCCCTCAATAATAAGCACCGTGACCGCAGGCTTTGCATTTGAATAAACAGTGATGCTCTTCGCAAAACGACTGTTATAACCCTTCGGATCAAAAACAGCAGTTACAAATCCCTTCCCGCCGGGAGGAACAGGTGACTTTGTATAGTCAGAGGCCGTGCAGCCGCATGATGATTGTACCCGTGTAAGCACAAGTACCGAGTCACCGGTATTGGTAAAGGCGAAAACCGCCTCCTGCTTTCCTGCCTCTTCCTTGATTGTACCATAATCATGCCGCGTACTGGCAAAATTCAACCGCGGCTGTGCGTGCAGCCCGGCAAAAAACAGCAAAAACACCAGAAATACTAAACTCCTTTTCATATACCCTTATGTTTATTCCGCATACCCGGCGGATTTGTTCCCAATTCATCCTGTTAACAAATTTCAGGCCAGCCAGGTTGCATCATAATAACCACCAAAATTAATAAAAAAGTATAAGGGGCTGCTTTTTTATTGGTTTATCGATTAGTTTTGTCTCACGGAACCTCCCGTTTGGAACAGATTTTGTTCAGAAAACGGAAGCGCTCCGGAAGGCATTTATGATACCGAAAAGACTATTTATACCGCTTGTGGCTTTAATCTCCCTGTTGACGGTGGCACCGGCCAATGGGCAGTTCTATAACGGTATGCAGATGACCTTCGGCAAGAACAGGGTGCAGTACAAGGACTTTTACTGGACCTACTTCAGGTTCAATGAAATTGACTGCTATTACAACGAGTTCGGCCGTCAGGTGGCGGAATACGCCTGCAAGGTCGCTTTTGAAAAACTGAATGAAATAGAGGATTATTTCGATTATACCCTCGACAAGCGTCCGATACTCATCGTCTATAACAAGAAGAACGATTTCAGGCAGAGCAATGTAGGACTGATCTCAACAGAGGATGACTACAATGTGGGCGGTTACAGCAGGGTCATCAAGAACAAAATCATGCTCTGGTTCAACGGTGACCATGAGGAATTCAGCAAGCTCATCGCTTCGGCCATCGCAGAAGTTGTGGTCTATGAGATGATTTACAATGCTGACCTCCGTGACCGCACTACAAGTGGCAGCCAGATCCAGATACCCGACTGGTACATCAAGGGATTGATTAATTACGTGGCTTACGGGTGGGACAGCGAAACCGACAACCGCGTCAGGGACGGCTTCGAAAACAACCGGTACAGAAACCTTGACAATCTTGAATACGAGGAGGCAGTGTTTGCCGGTCACTCATTCTGGAAATACATCGGGGATACCTATGGCGATGCCATCATACCGAATATAATTTACCTTTCAAAAATTTACCGTAACATCGAGGACGGATTCCTTTACGGGCTGGGTAAAAGCATAAAGGATACCTACCGCGACTGGAGGAGCTATTTTACCGCTTACTATGAAACTAAACCCGGAGAAAACTACCCTGTACCCCGTGAGATAAGGAAGGCAAAACCCTACGAACGGTTCACCGATGTAAAGGTAAGTCCCGACGGCCGCTATGTAGCCTGGATATCAAATGACTGGGGCAAGAGAAGGATATGGCTCTATGATACCTCATCCGGCAAGACTGACCGCATCTTTTCAATCGAGCCAAAGTACGAACAGTCGGTTGACCATACATACCCGGTCCTGACCTGGCACCCCGGAGGTCAGATACTCACCTTTGCCAACGAGGAGAAAGGCGGGGTGCAGCTCTATTTCTACCGTGTCTCTGAAAAGAAGTTTGAACAGCGTACCATGCCCTTCTTCGAAAAGGTACTCTCAATTTCCTACTCCCCTGACGGTTCACGCCTGCTCGTATCTGCCGTTATCAACGGCATGACCGACATCTACGTCCATACCATAATCAGCGGTACAAACGAACGGATCACATTTGACGTGGCTGATGACCTGAATCCCACGTTTGTCAAGGGGGGGGATGAAACCATAATCTTCTCATCAAACAGGATCTCCGATACACTCACAAACAAGGGTGACCCTCAGGAAAGAACCGCTCTGACATTCAATCTCTTTACCTATGACCTCAGGGCCGCAAGCGGCAAACTCACAAGACTTGATGAAGGATCATTGCAGGACCTCATACAGCCTGTCATGCCGACAGCAGCATCCACCGGATTCATAGGCAACGGAAACGGAGTTTTCAACCTTTACACCGGGACCATTGACAGCACCATTGCATATATCGACACAGCACTGCATTACTCCTATTTCATCACCCCGCGGCAGAATACCGATTTCCCGAGAAACCTTGAAGCGTTTGACCGCAACGGAGGCCATGATGCAGCGGTGATCTTTGACAAAGGCCGTTACAGGCTTCTTGCCGGCCCCTCCTCCGAAACACCTGCTGTGAGGAGTGATGAGATTAAAACCACCAGGTGGCGCATAGAGGAGAGCGCCATGCTCAGGGCCGCAGACAGCATCAACAATATCAGGGAATGGCTCCTCGCCGAAAGAGCACGCATGAATGACACCCTGAAGAAACCACTGTATGAGTACTATGCAGCAGCCGATGAACCGATAGACTTCCGCAACTACGTTTTTGAAAAGGAAAAGGAAAACTTCTACGAACTGCAGTGGAGAAAGGATTATATGGATATCGACCTCGACACGGCAAGGCTTAAAATGCCTGACGCCCTGGTATACAGGCCGGCATTCTACAACAACTACACCGCCACACAGGTTGATTTCAACTTCCTCAATAACACCTACCAGGCCTATAACGGCGGAGCACCATACTTCAACCCGGGACTCAATATGCTATTCAAGATAGGAACCATTGACCTGTTTGAAGACTATCGCATTACCGGAGGATTCAGGTTCTCAGGCAACTTTGACAGCAATGAGTACCTGGTGAGCCTCGAGGCACTCCGTGGCCGGTTTGACAAGCAGGTCATATTCCACAAACAGTCGTTTGACAGCTACAATGAAGACAGCTATTACAAAATAAAAAGCTATACCAGCTATTTTTCTCTCAGAAAACCCCTCAGCGCCGTCCTTTCGCTCAAGGGAACACTTACCTATCGCTATGACAGCTACGTGGTGCAGTCAACTGACCAGGCAACGCTCATTGCACCTTCATTTGACCGCCACTGGGCAGGTCTGAAGGGAGAAGTCATCTATGACAATACACGAAAACGTACCATCAATATCTATTACGGAACAAGATTCAAGATATTCGGGGAATATTACCGCGAGGTCAGCGAAAAGAACAGGGATATGGTAGTCCTCGGTGCTGACTTCAGACATTATCAGAAGATACACCGCGATCTGATCTGGGCAAACAGGTTCGCTGCCAGTACCTCATTCGGCCCATCCAGGCTGATTTACTACATGGGCGGTGTTGACAACTGGATGGGATACCTGTTTAACAGGGTTCCCATGTTCGACCAGACCGTCCCGGTAAATCCTAATGTCAATTACGGTTTCCAGGCCCTGGCAACAAACATGCGGGGCTTTACCCAGAACATACGTAACGGCAGCAACTTTGCACTGGTCAACAGCGAAATCCGGTGGCCGGTTATCAGGTATTTTGCCGGGCACCCGCTCCGGTCAAACTTCCTTAACAGCTTCCAGATAGTGGGATTCTATGATGTCGGAATGGCATGGTCAGGATGGGACCCCTGGGGAGATGAAAACTACTGGGATGACAAGGTATACCAGAACGGCCCGGTAACAGTGACCATCGACGCCATGCGTGAACCCCTGGTGATGGGCTTTGGCGGCGGAGCAAGGGCACAGATCTTCGGCTACTTCATAAGAGCCGACTTAGCCTGGGGAATAGACAACGGGTATATCCTGCCCAGGATATTCTACCTGTCATTCAGCCTCGACTTCTGATCATCCTCAAACCCGTAATCACTTCCCGGCAGGAAAACAAACCGGGCAACCGCCACATCCGTGGCACAAAATCTGAAACCCCTCTGACCGGGGTGGATTTTTTATTTCTTTATTAGTTAGGAAAGAATAAAAATAAGAGATAATTTTACCGCCGTAATCTTTAAAAACAGTAGTAATGGCTTACAAAATTTCAGATGATTGCACAGCTTGCGGAACTTGTATAGATGAATGTCCGGTTGAGGCTATATCTGAGGGTGACATCTATAAGATAGACCCGGATATATGTACCGATTGTGGTGCCTGCGCCGACGTTTGCCCTGTTGAGGCAATTCATCCGGCATAAACCGCATTCCCTTTTTAGGAAACGAGGAAGCTGCCCGAAAGGGTGGCTTCCTTCTTTTTAATCGGGATTGTACTTCGCACCACCCAGTATCGACTGGCAGTCGGTCATTGCCATCAGTTCCGGCAGTGTCACATCAGAATTGTTATTCATGTATCGCTCTATGATCCTGAAACCGGTCCATACCACCGCACGGCCGGGTGACTCCTCCGTGAAGTAGCTGGTGAACGGAGCCTCCCCGGTAAACTTCCGTATAAGGAAGGCATCCGATGAGAAGAGCAGGTCCTTGCTTACGAGGTATTCCCAGATCATCCCCTCCCCGGATCGGCAGAAATCAAGCTGCCGGCCTGTGAACCCGAAGAGAATGGTGTCAGGAAGCGATGGAATCATCCTCTTTGTGAAATAGACCAGCTTCGCCTCGTGAAGCATTGAATTCAAAAGAGTCCTGGTACCGTAACCGGCATCATTGTAATCCCATTCCGTTGCCGCCCATGCATACATGCAGTCTGAAGCAGTATAATCCGGTGTCATCTTCCGGGCCTGGTAACTGTATATACCCAGCAGGGGATAATATGACGAGCCGGCTCCAAGGTACCGGTCAAGACTTACCATAAGCAGTGAATCATCAACAATGATACTGTTATTAAATACTGATATACACGTAACAACTTCAGGAACAAGTTTTTCCGGGAAATAATACCTGTAATGCCTGAATGCAGCCTCAAGCTCTTTCGTCAACCTTCCGTTGTCAGGCCATACCTGCCTTACAGAGTCCCAGAGATCAAGATTTCTCAGGTCCGTTGCAAAAAGAATGAAGGCCTCATCCCACCGTTCGTCAGAGGGATCGCCAAGCCCGATAACCTTGCTGTATGTCTCAAGCACCCTCCCGTATTCCTGCTTCAGATCTTCCGCCTTCGAACCTATCTCATTGGGCGGTGTGCTGAAGATATCACCCCCCAGGTCCCTGATTTCAAGACTCAGATCAATGCCTGAAAGATTTACCCTGTAGGGGTCACGCCTGCAGGATCCGGTTATTAAGATGAACAGAACCAGGATCGTGTTCGTTATTAATTTCATATTACGGGTCATACAGTCTTTAATGTGTTGTTGACTGCACAAAATAAGGACATTTATTTATAATTTTAGCCCGGCAAATAATGAGAAGATGAAAAGAATGTTCAACCGGACGGCCATCAGGGCACTGACCATTGTTCTGGCAGCGGTACTGACTGCACGCGCTTACTCACAGGAACTGATATTTGTTGTTCATGCTGACCCTGTGATCTCATGGATCGGCTCAAATGAATCGGAATATGTCAGCGAAGGGGCAAAGGCCGGCTATGACATCGGCCTGAATGTGCTCCATTATTTTGCAGAAAACTATGCTATCTCATCAGGAATCAGCTTCATCTCCGCAGGTGGACGGCAGAGCTCAACAGAACCACATACCATGGTGTTCAAAAACCTTGATCCGCCGACACTTCCGCCCGGGGAAGAGATGAAGTATGACCTTAAGTATATGAATATCCCCGTCGGTATCCGCCTTCAGACAAACCAGGTTGGTTACCTGACCTATTACACCGATATGGGATTTGATATAAGGATGCTCCTGAAATCCACCGTTGACCTTCCCACCCTGCAGATCTTCGATGAGAATGCCAAAACGGAGGTCTACGGAATGAACGCCGGCTGGCATATAGGAGGCGGCGTGGAGTATGAACTAGGCATCGACGCCTCTATCATTGCAGGTATCAGTTACGCCCAGGACTTCTTTGACGTTACCAAGGACCTTGAAGATGTCAACCAGCATGACGACAGGTCAGGTCTCAGGATGTTCAGGATCAGGCTGGGTTTGAAGTTCTGATAATCCTGCCATGAAAATTGCTCTCGCGCAGTTAAGCTATATCCCCGGTGACATTGCTTACAACAGCAGTAAGATAATCGCCGCCATTGAAGATGCCCGCAGGCAGGGCGCTGCCCTGGCAGTCTTCTCGGAGCTCGCCGTCACAGGCTACCCTCCTCTCGACCTCCTTCATCGCAGTGACATCATCTCGGCATCCATGAATGCCATGCAGGTAATAGCCGGTCATTGCAACGGGATATCCGCCATTGTCGGAGGGCCTTCCCTGAATACCGCCGTTTACGGAAAAAGCCTTCACAACTCGGCATTCTTCATGAATGAAGGACAGATAAGGGCAGTTATCAACAAGACCCTGCTCCCTACCTATGATATCTTTGATGAAGACAGGTACTTCCAGCCCGGAAACCATTTTCAGTCCGTGGAACTGAACGGTATCAGAATGGCGGTAACCATCTGCGAGGATATCTGGGATGAACAGCCATTCGGCGACAAGGGAAACTGGCGACTTTACAGCATCTCACCTCTCGACGAGATAATGAAGGAACAGCCTTCGCTTATAATAAACATCGCAGCAAACCCCTTCTCCCATAACCGCATTAAAATAAGGGAGGAGGTCTTTGCAAGAAATGCAAGGGAGCATGGCTTGCCGCTTATCTCTGTCAACCAGACCGGAGGCTATACAGAACTTATATTTGACGGCTCCTCCGTCGTTGTGGATGCCGACGGAACCATACTTGAGAAACTGGCATTCTGCGCCGAGGAGCTTAGGGTGGTGGACCTGCCCTTGCAGGGCTGCGACCGAAGCAGGTATTCATACCCTCCCCCGCTCCCCGATGACATGACCGGTCATATACACCGAGCCCTGGTAACCGGAATAAGGGATTTCTTCAATAAGGGTGGATTAAAAAAAGCAATTGTCGGACTGTCAGGAGGAATTGATTCGGCAGTAGTCACAGCCCTCGCAGCCGAAGCCCTTGGCCCGGAAAACACCCTCGCATTGCTGATGCCTTCAGTATATTCATCCCGGAATTCAGTATCTGACTCTGTTGAGATGGCACAGATACTCGGAATACCTTACCACATAGTGAGTATCGAGGAGGCACGGAAAACACTGGAAAAAACGCTTCAGCCATTCTTCGCAGGAACAGTACCGGACGTCACGGAGGAAAATATCCAGAGCCGCCTGAGAGCAGTGATACTGATGGCCTTTGCCAATAAATTCGGGCATATGCTGCTGAATACCTCAAACAAGAGCGAAGCAGCAACCGGTTACGGCACCCTGTACGGTGATATGGCCGGCGGACTGTCAGTAATCGGAGATGTATACAAAACCGAAGTCTACCGCCTCGCCGAAGAGATCAATTCAGCCGGTGAAAAAATACCTGCGGCAATTATCTCCAAACCTCCTTCCGCAGAACTGAAACCTGACCAGCTTGATACCGATTCACTTCCTCCCTACAGCCTGCTTGATCCTGTCCTCTTCAGGTACATAGACCTTGAATGGCCAGCCGAACGGATCATATCCGAAGGGTATGCTTCTTCACTGGTAGAAAAAGTGATTAAACTGGTGCGCACCAGCGAGTTCAAAAGAAAACAGACACCACCCATCCTGAGAATATCCGCAAGAGCCTTCGGTTCAGGAAGAAGAATACCCATTATCGCAAGCTACCGCTGATCCTCTAAGTGATACTCAACTACTTGAAGGATAGTGTGTTAAAAAAAGTTAATTTTCTTATTCAACCACTTTTTTAATATCTTTGTATATGTTGTTTAACATAAGGGGAAATGCTTTACACCAATCCGTACCTCGAACAATGTATTGAAGGTCCTTTTTCATTGTTCAGGGAACTGCCTGACAGGGACAAGGAGTATCTGTTGCAGGATCATTTATGCATTGCGCTGAAAAAGGGGGAAATGATTTTTCACGAGGGCAACAGGCCGGCAGGCGTTTACTGCCTGGCGTGCGGCAAGGTCAAGGTTTACAAGGAGGGGATCGGCGGAAGGGAGCAGATAATCAGGATGGTCAGGCCCCAGGGGCTGATAGGATTTGCAGCTTTTATTTCAGGAACAGCCTATTCCGCATCAGCGGTGGCGATTGAAGATTCAGGCATTTGCAGGTTTGACCGCGATCCGTTCATGAAGCTGCTCAGACGCAATCCTGATCTGTCGATGAAGCTTATGAGGATGATGGCCCTGGAGCTCTCGTTCTCAAACAGGAGGACTGTATCGCTGACGCAAAAGCACATACGGGGCCGCCTGGCTGAATCGCTCCTGGTACTGCGTGACACATATGGAGTGGAGAATGACGGCCGGACCATCAGGGCTTACGTCTCACGCGAAGACCTCGCCTGTTTCTCAAACATGACCACCTCAAATGCCATCCGCACGCTCTCGATGTTTGCATCCGAGTCTGTCATATCACTTGACGGAAAAAAGATCTGCATTGTAGACCAGGCCAAACTCGAGAAGATCAGCCAGCTGGGCTGATCACTCATTTACGTAGATCCTTTTTACCCTTGGGGGAATTGAGGTGAGAATCTCATAAGGTATTGTATTGCAGAGAACTGCAATTTCTTCCATGGATATGTTTGCTCCGAAAACCTCTGCTTCATCCCCAGCCCTGACATTCAATCCGGTGACATCAGCCATGCACATATCCATGCATATGGTTCCTGTTATCGGTACACGTCGGTTTTTAATGAACAGGCTGCCTCTCCCCTCACCCAGTGACCTCCTCAGCCCGTCAGCATAGCCTACCGGGATAACCGCTATCTCCCTGTCGTGTTCAGCAGCACCCCGGCAACCGTAGCTTACCGGTTCACCTGCCCTTACTAACCTCACCTGTGAAACCGCTGTCACGAACCTGCCGGTCTGTATGAGCTTAACTCCTTCATAACGGCCTATCCCGTAAAGGCCTATCCCGATTCTTACCATGTCAAACTGGTATTGCGGGAAGCGGTTTATACCTGAGGTATTCAGCAGGTGCAGCTTAAAATCATATCCAAGGGTGCTCCTCAACCTCTCTGCCGCATTAATGAGCATGCCGGCCTGCCTGTGCGTGAAGTCATCATGCTCCGGGTCGTCACTGGCCGCAAGATGAGAGAACAATGAAACAACCCTGAGATGATGCTGCCCTGTTAAAAGCCCGGAAATTGCATCAAGATCATCCTCGTCAAATCCGAGCCTGTGCATCCCCGTATCAAGCTTGACGTGAACCGGGTAATGAAGCAGGCCGTACCTCCTGGCAACGCCTATAAATTCCCTCAGTGACTCCAGGCTGTATATCTCAGGTTCCAGGCTGTACCTTATGATCAGTTCCATCACACTCTCATCCGGATTCATGACAATCACAGGTGAGGTAATACCATTCTCCCTGAGCGCAACCCCCTCATCGGCATATGCCACGGCAAACCAGTTTACGCCGTTGTATTCCAGCAATGATGCGATTTCTGCTGATCCGGAGCCATAGGCAAACGCTTTTACCATCGCAATGATGCCGGTGCCGGGTCTGAGCAGATGCCTGAACTCGTTGAGGTTATGAACCACGGCATTCATGTTTATCTCCAGGCGTGTCTGGTGCAGGTGCCTTACCAGCAGGGCGCTGATTCTCTCAAGTCCGAAAACACGGGCACCCTTGATGAGAATGGTCTCATCACTGAACACCATACCCCTGACAGCATCAGAACACTCGGAAGTGGTGGCGAAGAAGAGCGATCCTTCAGGAAAGGCTCCCTTCTGACGTGACAGCGCTTCACCTATCCCGATAAAACGGTCAATACCGGCCTTCCTGACTGACATTGCAACACCTTCATAAAGAATCTTCTCATCTCCCCCTATCTGCCTGAAGTCTGAAAAAATGAGCGTGGTCTTCCCCCTTGCATGTGTGGTGAGAAAGTCAAGGGCCATACCGAGCGACTCAGGATCTGAATTATAATAATCCTCAATCAGTGTGCAACCGTTTATGCCCCGCTTCATCTCCATCCGCATGGCTACCGCCTGCAGCTCAGCCATCCCGCCAATGATGACCTTATCAGGCAGGTCTTCAGCAAGACAGCAGGCAATGACTGACACTGAGTTTTCAGCAGAGGCACGGTCACCGAAGGGAATGACCGCATCAAATGACCCCGCCCCGGTAATGCAGTGCAGGGTCTGCCCCTGGTCCCCGTTTTCAGCAGCATCGACGGAAAGCGAGGCCGGAGATCCTGAAAGTGACCAGGTAAAGAGGGGAACAGAAGGATAGTCTGAAGCCATCTCTCTCATGATAATCTCATCATCGGCACTGCAAATAACCAGGCCTGCTCCGGACGCCAGCCTGAGCTTCTCGGCAGCGATGGCCTTCCTTCCATTGAAGTTCTCACCGTGCGCATCCCCGATATTGGTAATTATGACAGTGTCAGGCCTGATGATCCGTGCCAGCTTTTCCATCTCACCCGGACGGGAGATTCCGGCCTCAATGACCGCAACTTCATAGCGGTCGTCAAGGTTCATGAGTGACAACGCCACTCCAACCTGTGAGTTGTAGCTTTTCGGGCTCCGGATAACGCTTTTTGTAATGCTCAGGACACCTGCCAGCCACTCTTTTACTATCGTCTTCCCTGTGCTCCCGGTCACGGCAATCACCTTGCCCCTGTAATTATCCCTGCGCCACCCTGCAAGCCTGTGAAGGGCTTCCAGGGTATTTCCGACCCTTACGAAACCTGCGTCAGCCATTTCATTATGGTTACCGGGAACGGAGTCAACCAGGAACAATCTGACTCCCCTGACGTACAATGGTTGGATAAAACTGTGGCCGTCATGGTTTGGTCCACGGAGGGCTATGAACAGCATGTCAGGGCCGGCACCCGGAGCCCTGCTGTCAGTCAGGATACCGGTTACGAACCGGCTGTCATCACCTGACAGGGTACCCCCCGTAATGTGTGCTATTTCCCTGACGTTCAGATTCACCTGTTGACTGCCTTTATATAGCATGAGCGGCAGAGAGGCTCATAGATATCCTTTTCTCCCAGTACAACCACCTTGTCGCTCTTTATCTTGCGATGGGAATAATTGGCCAGGTTGCCGCACCTTACACAGATGGCATGAACCTTGCTTACATATTCGGCAACGGCCATCAGGGCCGGCATCGGTCCGAACGGCTTTCCTGAAAAATCCATATCCAGCCCCGCAACAATTACACGTGTGCCTGAGTCGGCCAGCATTGTGCAAACCTCTATCAGGCTGTTATCAAAAAACTGTGCCTCATCTATCCCAACCACCTCCACACCAGAGGCAAGAAGAAGAATTGATGAGGCGTTCTCAACCGGGGTTGACATGATCGACTTCTCATCATGAGAGACCACCTTGTCTTCAGAATACCTTATATCCACTGATGGCTTGAAAATCTCAACCTTCAGTCCGGCGAACATAGCCCTGCGAAGCCTCCTGATCAGTTCCTCGGTCTTGCCCGAGAACATTGACCCGGCTATCACCTCCACAGATCCCCTCTTGCCGGCGTTGTCAACCGAATTTTCAAGAAACTCCATACTTCAGATCAAGATTGGGCCGTTCAATACTGTATAGTGATTAATTCAGGCCTGAAAAACTAATATTGATTACTTTTGCAAAATAAAGAAAACGATCAGAATAAAAAACAAAGCGAGATGGATTTCCTGAAAGCTGTAAACATTATCGGAAGGGATCTGGAAGAGGCGTTGGCATTGCTGGAACAGCTCTCCGGCGTATCCGGATCAGACCTGGCTGAGATAGAGCTCGCCAGGTCACGTGTAAGAAGCGCTGCCGACCTGGTGAAGCTTTTGCCGGCTTTAACCGGGGAGCATGAAAAAAAGAAACCCGGCAACACACAAATCTTAACCGGACCAAAAGCAGCCGAAGCCGCTGCCAGAATACCTCATTTTGCAGAGACGGTTACACATGAATCACCTGTCGCTGAAACATTGCCTTCAGCAGCACCTGTCGCTGAAACCATGCCTCCGGCATCACCTGTAGCAGAACTTGAAATGGAAGAATCACCTGTGACGGAACCCGCTGCAATCCTCAGCCAGCCGGCCACCCCCGGCCAGAAGAGCCAGGAACCTTCCAGGGCAATACTGGCTGACCGGTTCGTCCCGGGCGGCACCCTTGGCGAAAAGATCACCAACGGGAAGAAGGATGAGGTTTTCTCATCGGTAATTCAAAGCAAACCAATCACTGACATCGCTGCTGCCATTGGGATCAACGACAGGTTCTACTTTATCCGTGAACTCTTCAGCGGTGACTCCAGGGCATACAGTGACACTATCGGCCGGCTCAATGCCGCAGCCTCCCTGGGCGAGGCAATGAAGATACTTGATGAGAGCACTGTCATGGGATCTGATCCTGCTGCACAGTCATCATTCGTGGATGTGGTACGGAGAAAATTCAGCGTGAATGTCTAGGCTGATCCTGGTGCCCACCCCCATCGGTAACCTTGGTGACATCACCATCCGTGCCCTGGAGGTGCTTAAGTCGGCCGGTCTCGTACTGGCTGAAGATACCAGGAATACAAGAATACTCCTCGATCATTACGGCATAACCGTTCCCCTGAGGTCGCACCATAAGTTCAATGAACACCGCAGTCTCGAGGCTGTCTGTGACTCCATTGAGGCAGGGACATTGACAGCGCTGGTATCAGATGCAGGAACACCCGGTATATCCGATCCGGGTTTCCTCCTTGTACGAAGATGTATTGAGAGAGATATACCCGTGGAGACTCTTCCGGGCCCCACTGCCTTCGTTCCTGCACTGGTATGTTCGGGGCTTCCCTCCGACCGCTTCTGCTTTGAAGGCTTCCTGCCTCAGAAAAAGGGGAGGCAGAAAAGACTCACAGCCCTCGCAGGTGAAGAGAGGACAATGATTTTTTATGAATCCCCGTTCAGGGTAGGCAAAACCCTTGAACAGCTCTCTGTTGCGCTCGGGGCTGACCGCAGGGCTTCGGTATCAAGGGAGATATCAAAGAAATTCGAGGAAACAGTAAGAGGAACCCTCTCCTCACTGGCCGACCACTTCCGCCAAATACCACCCAGAGGAGAGTTTGTAATTGTGGTTGCAGGCTCATCACTTAGGGATCATTCTGAAGAAAACGAATGAAGATGCGATGCAGGAACCTCATTCTGACTTTTCTGCTGCTCGCTCCACTGACTGCGGCCCATGCACAGAGTCTCCGGGGCAGGATTACCGACAACCGCGGAGAGCCGATGCCGGCAGCCTCAGTATATATATCCGAATTGCGGCAGGGCACAACATCCAACAATGAAGGCTATTATGAAATTTCCCTTTCACAGGGAACCTACACGGTAAATTACCAGTTCCTTGGTTATGTGCCCGTAACAAGAAGTTTCTCCATTTCCGGGGAAAGCATAACCGCAAATATCACCCTTGCCGAACAGCTCTTTGAAATTCCCCCGGTCAGGGTATCGGCTTCAGGCAGGGATCCGGCATACTTCATAATGAGAAAGGCGATAGGCATGGCTCCCTTTCATCTTAACCAGGTAAGGATGTACAGGGCTGAAGTCTACATCAGGGGCGGGGGAAGTGTTGACAAACTGCCTGCCCTGCTGAAACGGCAGATGAAGGCTGAAGCCAACAGCACCGAGCTGAAAGAGGGTAAATACTACTTCATGGAGTCGGTGAATGAAATTACCTTCAGAGCACCCGACAGGTACGTCCACAGGGTCATCTCATCGAATTCAAGCGAAGAGATGAACCAGGGACAGGCCTCGCCCATGGATTTTATCGAAGCCAGCTTTTACCAGCCCGTGCTGGCGGATATAGCCATTTCACCACTGGCACCCAACGCCTTCTCCCATTACAGTTTCACCTTCCTGGGATCAACATCGCAGGGAGATTATGTCATTGACAGGATCAGGGTTACGCCGTGCCGCAAAAGCCAGCAGTTGTTCACAGGGGAGATATTTATCGTGGAAGACCTCTGGGCCATACACTCCCTTGACCTGACAAATGACAACATGGCCGGCCGTATAAGGGTCAGGCAGCTTTATACTCCCGTGGAAGAGGGAATCTGGATGCCCGTCAGCCATGAGTTTAAAGCAGATATCTCAATAATGGGAGTCAAGGCCAGGGCTTCCTATACCAGCGCCGTGAGATACCTGGAGGTGGAACCTGACAGGAAACTCCCCCGCCCACCTGCCTATGCCGGACTTATAACAGATACCCCCCCGGAGCAGGCAGATGGGCCAAAAACACCCGCACAGCGCGAAATAGAGGCTATCCTGGCAAAGGATGACCTTTCAGCCCGCGACATGTCACGACTTGCGCGGCTGAATGAAAAGAATACCAGGACCACGCGGGAAAAACCTCCCCTGGAAATTGAGGATAAGACCACCGTCATTATCGAGGATGACGCCACACGAAAAGACTCAGCATACTGGGCAGAAGTGAGGCCGATACCGCTGACAAAAGAGGAGACCGCCAGCCTTGCAACAGCCCCCGCCGCCCGCGCTACGCTGGCCAGACGTGACTCCTCGGAAATTAAAATATCAATAGGCTCAGGATCAGGACAGAACAAAAAGAGCCCGGCAGGAAGGTTCATAATGGACCTGGCAGGTGGCAAAAGATGGCAACTCTCAAAAAATACCTTCCTTGAATTCGACGGCCTGGCAGACCTGGGAAGCTTCTCGTACAACACCGTCGACGGATTCATCGCAGGAACAGGCATGAGCCTCTCAGTTAAAACAGGAAAGGCAGGACGGTTCACCATTGCACCCTCGGCAAGATATGCCTTCAGCCGCGAAAGCCTTATGTGGAACATCTCTGCCAACCTGCTCTATGACCCAATGAGGGCAGGTAATATCTTCCTCAGGGCAGGCCATCAGTCAGACGAATTCTCCCCGTCAGGAGTCAACCCGACCGTTAACATGATATCATCCCTCTTTTTCAGGGAAAACATGATGAGGCTTTATGACAGCAGGTATATCATTGCCGGTCTCAGGAGCGATGTCGCCAATGGACTAAACCTGTCTGTTGCCGGAATGTACGAGGAACGTGAACCACTGGAAAACAATTCTGATTTCTCCTTCTTCAGGAAGGACTTCCCCTGGTCAGAGAACATACCAGATAACCCATATTCCTCAGGGTCCGTGCCGGGTTATGACCCTGAACCTCCGGTAAGTCACAGGCATCTCTCCGTAAACACAGCCCTGTCATGGACCCCGCGGCAGAAATACCGGCTGTCTGAAGGCGCAAAGGTAAATGCCGGTTCAGACTACCCCACCTTTACAATTGCATGGAAACACGGATACAGTTATAATGAGACTATGTACGGATCCTATGACCTGCTCTCGGGCGAGATAAACCGTACATCGAGATTCGGGCCACTAAATGAATTCCGCTGGAGGATCCGGGGCGGAAAATTTTTCAATGGGGAAAACGTGAGGCTTCAGGATATGTACTTCTTCAATACCCAGGCTTCGCCGGTGCTGCTCAATAATTACGAAGATGCCTTTTACCTGAAACAGTTTTACTCAGAATCGACCCGGAAGGGATTCGCCGAAGGTCATATCAGGTACACCTCCCCGATGCTTCTCGTGAAACGGCTGCCGGGATTCAGCCGTACTCTCATACGTGAAAATATCAGCCTTGCAATGTTCTGGATACCGGAGACAGGGTACTACTGCGAAGCAGGGTACGCCCTGAGTGAGATCTTCCTGATCGGAACCGTCGGAGTCTATGCCGGTTTCCATGAAAATGGATTTGAGACAGCCGCAATAAGATTAATACTTAGACTGGAATAGCATAAGGAGCAGTACCCGGCAACCATCTTCCCTCTTCAATAACATTGTCAGGCTTTTTTCAGAACGAAGGCCTTCGACCGTTGTCATCCGGTGAGAAATCGCTGTAATCCGAGGAGATGTCATTGTTCATCTTCGATCCCATCGTGAATACTCCTCCGGCCGGAGCATCAGGGAAGGAGACCTCCGGGCCGAACTCGTCCGGCTCCACAAAGGAAGCCCGGTCTTCCTTGAAGTAAAGAAGCACCTCATCGGTAGGACCGTTACGGTTCTTCGCAAGGATGATGTCAGCATGACCCTTGGTCGACTGCCCGTCCTCAAACTGAAGCACGCCCATCTTTTCAGGGCGATGGATAAATACCACCATATCGGCGTCCTGCTCAATGGCTCCCGATTCACGAAGGTCAGAAAGCATAGGCTTCTTGTTTCCTCCTCGCGTCTCAACCGACCTGTTAAGCTGCGAGAGTGACAGCACAGGAACTGCGAGCTCCTTGGCAATACTCTTGAGTGACCTTGAGATTGAGCTCACCTCCTGCTCACGGCTTCCGGCATCAGGTGGCCCGGTCATAAGCTGAAGGTAGTCTACAACAACCACATCAAGCTTGTTTTGCGCCTTGAGTCTCCTGCACTTGGCCCTCAGCTCGAAGACGGATATGGCCGGTGTATCATCAATATAAATCTGTGCTTCTGTCAGCGACTTTATCCGTGACTCCAGGAGTGACCACTCCTCGGGCGAGAGCTTTCCGTTCTTGATCTTATCACCCGGGATCTCCGTCTCGGAGACTATAAGCCTGTTAACCAGCTGTATGGCTGACATCTCAAGTGAGAAAATGGCAACTTTCCTGCCGTGGTCAATGGCCATGTTGCGGGCCATGGTGAGTGCAAAGGCAGTCTTTCCCATCGAAGGCCGGGCAGCAATTATCACCAGTTCAGAACGCTGCCAGCCGGAGGTCAGCCTGTCAAGTTTGGTAAAGCCTGACGGAACTCCCACAAGCGCATCCTCCTTCTTGCCAAGCTCTTCTATCTCTGCGAGACTCTGCTTGATAACCTCATGAATGGGGGCCACCTCATGCTTGATGTTACCCTCGGCAATACGGAAGAGCTCATCCTCACTCCTGTCAAGCAGTTCGGTTACGTCAAGGGTGTCCTCGTAAACCAGGTTCTGTATCATCGTGGCTGCCCTGATCAGCTCACGCTGGATGTACTTCTGCAGTACGATCCTTGCGTGATATTCTATATTGGCCGCCGAGACGATCCTCGACGTCAGCTCGGTAAGATAGACGGCACCCCCTGACTCCTCAAGCTCTCCGGTTCTCTTCAGTTCCTGTGTCACCGTCAGCAGGTCAATCGGCTGATCTCGCTTGTTGAGCTCAATTATTGCAGCAAATATCTTCTGGTGCGCCGCAGAATAGAAAACTTCCGGACGAAGCATGTCAACAACCATCCTGGCAGCCTCTATCTCAAGCATGGCAGCCCCGAGAACCGCTTCCTCCATCTCGGGCGTCTGAGGAGGGATCCTTCCCCCTTCGGGGATTATGACTACTGACTGCTTTTTATCCTGCCTTCCTCGTGACGTGCCCTGTGCCATGAAATTATAATATTGATTCTTAATTACTTTGACGAATGCGGCAGTCGCTGCTGCCTGCATCAAATTTAACAATAACAGCCTTCACAGTGGGAATAGACGGATTTTTTCTTTCCACCGGCATTTGTTTATAAGATGTTGAAAACGGATATAATTGATAAAGATGAGGTAAATTAAAAAGGTTCGTATATTTTTGATCTTTCAAGAGTACCCTGCAATGGTTGTATTTCCGAGAGCAAAAATAAATATCGGGTTAAGGATCATGGAGAAGAGGCCTGACGGCTATCATAACATCGAGACCTTCTTCTATCCCGTTGACCTGGCTGATGCTCTTGAGTTTGTGGTAAGGAAGGATCATCGAAGGGGTGATACGCTCAGGGTTACAGGGCTGATGAAGGACTCTGACCCTGAAAGCAACCTGGTGATGAAAGCCGTGAAGATCATGCGGCAGTCATTTGACTTCCCCGGAATCCGCATCCATCTTCACAAAAGCATACCGATAGGCGCCGGACTAGGCGGAGGCTCTTCCGACGCAGCCGGAATGCTGAAGGCTCTTAACAAATACTTCGGGTTCGGACTCAATTCAGAGGAGTTGCGTTCAATTGCCGGCCTGGTGGGAAGTGACGCACCGTTCTTCATCGACAGCACCCCTTCGTTTGCAGAGGGTGTTGGAAACATTCTGTCTGAGTTCCCCCTTGACCTCAGCGGGTATCACATAGTCATACTTTACCCTGATACCAATATAAGTACTGCAGAGGCTTATGCCGGGTGTGTCCCATGCCCTGGCGGACTGTCGCTCAGACAGCTTCTCAACCTTCCTGTCAGCGAATGGCGTGGCAGGGTGGTAAATGATTTCGAACTGAATATTTTCAGGTCATACCCGCAGGTGGGCAGGCTTAAAATGGCCCTTTATGAGGCCGGGGCCATATATGCCTCCATGTCAGGCAGCGGCTCCGCAGTATATGGCATCTTTGAAGGAGAACCCGGGCTGCCGGGTGAACTGTCTCGCTACAGGCTCAGTACCGGCTATATGATCTGACCTCAGGATATCTCTGCAAGAATAACCCCTTTTGCAACCCTGTCGCCGGGACTGACATTGACGGCAACAACCTTCCCGTCCATGTGGCTCTTCAGCCTGTTCTTCATCTTCATCGCCTCAAGGATGACAATATCATCCCCCTCCTTCACCGTGTCACCGGGTTTTACCAGCACCTCTGTCACCGTTCCGGGGATGAAGCTCTGGATCCTTCCTGGCACCGGCGGTTCATAAGGCTTGCGTGACACAAACCGCGGACTCAGCCTGGTTGTATAGGATGTATGGTCTATGATAAGTTTTTCTGTCTCTCTCTTTTCCATTTCACTCATTTTTTATCAAAACTCGGTGTGACATGAATCAGAAAGGAGGAATCCCGTGTTTTTTCCAGGGCATCTGCACCTCCTTGCTCTCCGAGACCTCCAGCCCGTGAAGCAGCATGCGGCGTGTCTCCGACGGCTCGATGACCGCATCAACATAACCGCGTGAAGCGGCAACATACGGATTGGCAAACTTCTCCCTGTATTCATCCACCTTCTGGCGGCGCATCTCATCAGGATTCGATGCAGAGGTGATCTCCTTGCGGAAGATGATGTTGGCGGCTCCCTCGGGTCCCATCACCGCTATCTCGGCTGTGGGCCATGCCAGCACAAAGTCGGCACGGAGATGACGTGAGCTCATGGCTATGTAACCACCGCCATAGGCCTTCCTGAGTATGACTGTCAGCTTCGGAACTGTGGCTTCGCTGTAGGCGTAAAGAACCTTGGCGCCGTGACGGATGACCCCTGCATGCTCCTGGTCAACACCCGGGAGATAACCGGGCAGGTCAACAAAGGTTATGAGCGGGATGCTGAATGCATCACAGTATCTTATGAACCTGGCGGCCTTGTCTGACGAGTCAACATCCAGCACACCTGCCATCTCCATCGGCTGATTGGCCACGAAACCAACCGTACGTCCTCCCATGCGCCCGAACCCTATTACCATGTTGCGGGCATACATCTCCTGGATCTCAAAGAATTCAGAACCATCAGCAACAGCCCTTATAACCTCCCTGACATCATAGGGCAGTGTCGGGTCACCCGGGACTATCTTTTCAATGTCATATCCCGCTTCAGGCGGCAGTGCCTCGGCAATGGCAGCCTTCATCTCATTGTTTCTGGGTATAAGGGAGATAAGACGCTTGATCTGGCTGAAACACTCCTCCTCGGAGGTGGCAAAGAAATGAGCGTTGCCGGAAGTCTCACAGTGAACGCGGGCACCACCCAGCGCCTCCATGGAGATCTCCTCGCCGAGGACTGTCTTGATTACCTCCGGACCGGTGATGAACATCTTCGAAATATTGTCAACAACAAAGACGAAATCGGTCAGAGCCGGCGAATAGACCGCACCCCCTGCACAGGGACCCAGTATCACCGATATCTGTGGAATGACCCCGCTTGAAATGGTATTCCTGAAAAAAATCTCGCCGTAGCCGGCAAGAGAGTTTACACCCTCCTGTATGCGGGCGCCGCCTGAGTCATTTATCCCTATAAGCGGTATCCTCATCTTGAGGGCATGATCCATTATCTTGGTGATCTTGCGCGAATGCATGAGCCCAAGGGACCCCCCCGCCACCGTGAAATCCTGCGCAAAAATAGCCACGGGATTTCCGTGAACGGTACCCGTCCCGATGACAACGCCGTCACTCGGCAGGTTCTTTTTATCCATCCCGAAGTCACGTGCATCATGTTCCACGAACATGTCATACTCGTGGAAGGTGCCCGGATCAAGAATGGCTATAATGCGCTCACGTGCAGTGTTCTTACCCATCGCTTTCTGCTTCACGATGGCTTCCTCCCCGCCGCCGAGAAGCATCTTCTCACGCTTCTCCTTTAATTCGCGTATCTTCTTTTCCAATGCCATAATTATAGTTTTTTAATCCCTGTAAATCCTTTTTAAAAAAAAGCACGGCAATTTAATAAAAAATAGATATGCACAAAATGATAAGAAATGTGCTATTTCGGCGCGGTATAATAGACTCCTGCCGCAATAAAGGTATATATGATATTGGGTATCCACATGGCCAGTGCCGGGTCAAGATCGCCCTTCAATGAAAACTGCGAGGAGAACTGCATGAAGAGTATATATGAGAATGTAAGCATCAGCCCCAGCCCGATCTGCATGCCTATCCCGCCCTTGATCTTCCTGGATGAGAGTGAGACCCCTATGACTGTAAGTATGAAGAAGGCAAAGGGTGAAGCATTCCGGCGGTGTTTCTCATTCAGGTACAGTTTGATCTCATCCGAACCCTGGGATTTGAGCACGTCTATATAGTCAACCAGTTCACCGCGGGTCATTGTATGGACAAACTCCGGCGCACGGGTGAAGTCGTCAGGACCCACGTTCAGGACAGTGTCAATGCGGCGCCCCGAGGTTATCCGTTCTCCAAGGCTGTCGGTCTCCCTGATATAGTACCACCATGCCCCCCACTTGTTGGTGGTACTGTCCCATCTTATCATGTTGGCAGTCATCTTCGACTCAAGCATGCCGCTTTCATTGAACTTTTCCATGCTGAAATTACGGCCGCTTTGAGAGATCCGGTTGTACTGCTCCATATATATGTAAACATTCGGGTAGACCTGCCGGTGCACCGAGGAGACATTTACCCTCCTGAAATCGGAACTCCTGTAGTACTTCTCCTCGAAATCGAGCCGCGCGATGTTGGAATGGGGCAGCACATAGTTCTGCAGCATGAAGGCACTGAGGGCAATGAATGCGGCAGAGATGAAATATGGTACCATCAGCCTCCTGAAGCTCATCCCGCTGTTGAGAATTGCTATTATCTCGGTGTTTACGGCCATCCTCGAAGTAAAGAAGATCACCGAGATAAATACGAACATGGGCGCGAAGAGGGTGGCAAAGTAAGGAATGAAATTAAGGTAGTAATCGAAAACGATTGCCCTGAAGGGAGCCTGCTTCTGAATGAAATCATCTATCTTCTCAGAGAAGTCAAAGATCACAGCTATGCCCAGGATGAGCACCAGTGAAAAGATGAATGTCCCGAGGAACTGACGGATGATATACCAGTCGAGAATCCCCGGTGCGAGTTTCTTCAGACTCTTTGTGATATCCTTCGAACTGTTTCTTCCTTCCATGATCCGAATGTACCGTCAAGTATCCTCTCCCTGGCTTCCCTCACCAGGCTCAAATAGAATGCCAGGTTGTGTATTGTAGCTATCTGCGCCCCAAGCATCTCGCCCGAGATTACCAGGTGGCGGAGGTATGCCCTGGAGTAGGTTCTGCTTATTTCCGAATGCGACTGCGGGTCTACCGGTGAGAAATCGGTTGCCCACCGCTGGTTCCTGATGTTTATTATCCCCTCGCCGGTGAAGAGCATCCCGTTGCGGCCGTTGCGTGTTGGCATGACGCAGTCAAACATGTCAACACCGCGGGCAATTGCCTCAAGGATGTTTGCCGGAGTACCCACCCCCATAAGGTACCTGGGCCTGTCAGCAGGAAGTATCTCATTCACAACCTCAATCATCTCGTACATCACCTCAGCCGGTTCACCCACCGATAGTCCGCCGATCGCATTTCCGGGCATGCCGGCAGAGGCGCATTTCTCCGCCGATATTTTCCTGAGATCACCATAGACCGCCCCCTGAACTATCGGAAAGAGCATCTGTTCCTTTCCGTAAAGCGGTTCTGTGCTGCCCATCTGTGCCACACACCTGTCAAGCCAGCGATGGGTCAGCTCCATCGACTTCTTCGCATACCTGTGATCGCAGGGGTAAGGGGCACATTCATCGAAAGCCATTATAATGTCAGCACCAATGGTACGCTGAATATCAATGACACCCTCAGGGGTAAAGAGATGCCTGGAACCGTCTATGTGCGATCTGAAGATTGCACCCTCCTCTGTCAGCTTCCTGTTGGCGGCCAGGGAGAAGACCTGGTACCCGCCGCTGTCGGTCAGCACCGCCCTGTCCCAGGCCATGAAACTGTGCACGCCTCCTGCCCTGCTGATTATATCCGTACCGGGCCGCAGGTAAAGATGGTATGTGTTTGCCAGTATTACAGGGGCATCAATTTCCTGCTTCAGGTCACGGTGAAACACCCCCTTCACCGTTGCCCCCGTACCAACCGGCATGAAGACCGGGGTGGGAATATCCCCGTGGGCTGTTCTAAGTATGCCCGCCCTGGCTGATGTGCCTGCGTCACTGGTCTCAATGGTGAACATCTCGCTCTCTGTGGTGGTCACAAAAGTAAGCTTTCTAAGCCTGATTCTGAACAGGCGGTTATCAATTTGAGAAAACGGGATACTGATTGTTGAAAACATTCTTGCTACCGTTTTTCAATTCTTTATAATATTGCTGGCACAATATCAACACCAATGATCATTTCTGCTGATACTACGCATATTATACTGCTTGCGCTGCTCATCGTCATGCTCCTGATACAGGCCTGGTACTGGCTTGGATTCTACAGGAGAGCTGCTTTCGCAAAACCCGGGGCAGGAGCTCCCCAGGCCATTCTCCCTCCACTGTCAGTTGTGATATGCGCCCGGAACGAGGCGGAAAACCTCGCAAAATTCCTGCCTGATGTACTGCGGCAGGACTACCCCTCATTTGAAGTTGTTGTGGTGAACGACTGCTCGGAGGATGGTACCGATGATGTCCTGGGCAGCATGATGAAGCAGTATCCCCACCTGAAGGTATCCATGATACAGAAGGACCCGGGATTCACCCATACCAAGAAACTGGCAATGCTCATAGGCATCAAGGCAGCCGGGAATGACCTGCTGGTATTCACTGACGCCGACTGCCGGCCGGCATCACCCCAGTGGCTTCGCCGGGTGGCTGAAACAGCAGCATCCGATAAAACTGACATGGTTCTCGGATACGGGGCTTACATGACCGGAAAGGGACTTCTGAACAGTTATATCCGCTATGAAACCATGTTCATCGCCATGCAGTATTTCGGTATGGCTATGGCAGGCAAACCCTATATGGGGGTGGGCCGGAACCTGGCATACCGCAGGAGTTTCTTCTTTGAAAAGGGTGGATTCGGACCTCATAACCATATCATGTCAGGAGATGATGACCTCTTTGTCAATCGCAATTCCACCCCTGACAACTGCGGGCTGATGATGTCACATGATTCCTTCACCATCTCGGTGCCCTCTGAAAACATTGCCGGCTGGATCAAACAAAAAAGAAGACACCTGACCGCAGCCTCCTATTACAGGAAAGAAGACAAACTGCGCCTGTTACTTGAACCATTGTCACGGGTCTCATGGTACGGACTCACCATCGCCATGCTGGTAATGCTTGCATCATGGCCTGTTGTACTCTTCCTTGCAACCGCCCGGTTTGTCATGAAAGCCGTCATCCTCCGGAAGGCAGCCTCAACATTCAATGAAAGACATTTATGGTTTATTTCGCTCTTTTTTGATATCTTGGCCCCATTCTTAACGGCATTCCTTTACCTTACAACAAGGAGAAAAGGTAAAGGCAGAGAGACATGGAAGTAGAAACCGGCCTATCGGACAAAGCGCAGTATGACCTCAAGGTTATTGACCGCGCACTTAACGGTGACAGCAGGGCGTACGCCGAACTGCTCAACAGGTATCGCGATTCTGTCTATTATGTCATGCTCAGAATGGTCAGCAACCCTTCCGATGCGGAAGACCTTACCATCGAAGCCTTCGGCAAGGCGTTCCATAACCTCGCAAAGTACGTACCATCACACGCCTTCAGCACCTGGCTCTTCAGGATAGCAACCAACAACTGCATCGACTTCATGAGGCGCAAGAGCCAGAGTCCCAGACCGTTCGATCAGGATGAAGGAGAAGAGGACGAGGTTGAGGCAACTGTGGCTTCCGATATGATCGCCCCGGATGAGCTGATGATAAACCGCGAGACCGCCGCATCACTCAACAGGATAGTAAAGACCCTCAAGCCCCGTTACCGCCGCCTCATCGAGCTGCGCTACTTCGAGGACTACTCCTATGAGGAGATTGCCAGTGAACTGAGCCTCCCCATTGGCACTGTGAAAGCAAGGCTTTTCAGGGCCAAGGTACTCATACTGAACATGGTCCAGAGCAAATCAAGCGGCATTTGACCACCCTCGCTGAAAAATACTTTCCGGAACTCTCTTCCACCCAGCGCCATCAGTTTTCCCTGCTGCCTCCCCTCTACAGGGAGTGGAATGACAAAATCAATGTGGTTTCCCGAAAAGACATTGATAACTTTGAGGTGAACCACATGCTCCACTCACTGGCTATCGCCCGTTTTATCAGTTTCCTTCCGGAGACAGATGTCATTGACATCGGCACCGGAGGAGGGCTTCCCGGCATCCCGCTTGCCATCCTTTTCCCGGAAGTAAGATTTACCCTGGTCGATTCAATCGCCAAAAAGATAAAAGTTGTTGAGGCAATAGCATCCGCCGCAGAAATCACCAACATAAAAACCATCACCGCCCGGGCGGAAAACCTG
>JALONR010000001.1 GCA_025454815.1 Bacteroidales bacterium
GTCGGTGAAGAAGGCGCTTGTTAAAGAATACGGTATCGACGGAAGCCTTCTCAGCACTGACGGAAAAGGTGAGACAGAGCCGGTCAATGAAAATGACACACCGCAAAACAAAGCCAACAATCGCAGGGTCGAGTTTGTGATAGGTTCATAATTGCATTTTGAAACAGCATTAAAAATCCAGCAAATGAAAGTCTTATTCCTTCCTGCACTTATCATTCTTATTGTCGGGTGCGAGTTCAGCAAATCGGTAAGCAGGGACCTCGTTACCGGAATTACCAGTTCCGGCGACGGATTGTCGGCCGGCAATGTTTACCTGAGTACAGGAAACGATCGTCTCAGCCGGAAGACATTCACCTATGGCGAGCAAATGCCTCAATGTCCATGACCATTACCGGTGTAGCCGGTGACACGGTACTTCAATTCAATGACCTGTTTGCCGATGCCTATGAAGGCCTTGACCAGAATCCATTAACCCTGACAGCCAACCTGGTAATGGCCCAGCCACTGCATAGCGGTGAAAAATACCGGTGGATTATCAAAATATCCGATAAGACGGGAACCGGAAGGTTTGAATCTTCTCTTGATTTTGACCTTGTGCCCAATAGCAACTTGTCGATCCGGGCCGAAGGCATCAACTGCCGCGAAATCTATCTCTATTCAGCTGCACAAGCGAAGATAATCACTGACAACATAGTTACTGCAGGTGAGGATATTTACCTGGTTTTTGAAGGACTTCAGGGTGTTACGCCCGAGAGCGGCAGGATGCCGGCCGGCCTGAGCATGACTGCTACGGATTCCGCTGGTACTATTATCCTGAATGAAACAGATCTGATCGGTGAAAACGGCATGGATCCGGAGCAATTCGCCAAACAGGTGGCGCCCAGTTTCAACTTTTCAGGTACGGATATTAAGAATCCTGTAGCCTGCGAGGTGAAAATCTGGGATAAAACCAGCAGCAAGCATATCAGCGCCAACTTTACCCTGGACTTAAAACAATAATTACCATGAAATCATCAATCATCCTCTTGTTTACACTGATAGTTGTCTCGATGAATTCGCACCATCTCTTTTCCCGGCAGCCCACCAGGGAAGAGCTGGAGGAAATGAAAAAGAGTATGGGATATGAACCGGCCAAAGCAGGAGGTGATTATGATTTTGTAAATAAAAAAGGCAGCACCTGTGTTGAAGCTGGAAAAGATATAATTGACGAAAAAGTGGAAGGTGTTAAGGTCAGGGCCGGACTGGATTTTCAACGAAAAAAGATGGGGGAATAATGGTATCAGCAACGCACCGGACAGGTAAAAAGGAAATTTGACTGGTCTGCACCTGCAAAAATGGTTACACATTGAAACGTACACGAATTATGCTATCACATATAATAATTAACTCATGAAACGATCCGCTTACCTCAGTTTACTCATTGTATTTACCTTAATCCTTTCGGTAGATTTTGTTCAGGCACAACCTTGCAAAAAAGAGGACGCCATGAACAAGGCCGGAGTATGGAAACGTGGAAAAGATTCAGGGCTTACAGGGCAGGAAAATGCCGCGACTGCCAAATATGTAAAGCAAATCACCGCATTTGTCGATACCATTGGCAATGTTTTCATTAAGGCTTACCCAAACCCTGTTGGAAGCCAGGTGGAATGGAATCGCGTGTATCAGCCCCCCGACTCGTCCACTATGCCAGACCCGGCACTGGCGAGCTATCTGTATTCTGCGCCTTTTCAGCCTTACGTCTGCGAAAATGGTAAAATCGTGCCCTACCTCAAGGCAAACACCTGGCTTCAGATCAGTGTCAATGATTACTATAAAAGCGGGGTTTCCATCTTAAAAGAGATGAACACCGCTTTGCACGAAAATCTCTTTACCCTTCCCCCTCAGCGCACACCCATCGATGGATACCCCTGTTTTGAATCAGAACCAAGAGGTGGAGCAGACAATCCAAGGGAGCGATACTATTCGGTGTTGATCCACAAGAATGGAGCACTTCCATTCACACCGGTCACAAAGGGTGAGTTTTTCCAGATGTGTCAGAAGATGATCGATATAAACGAAGCAAAGCGCAAATCAGAATTCCTGGAATTGAAAAAACTGGGTATGACCATCGACCAGGAAATAATAGATGCCATTCCATCGGAATTTCAAGCCTTGCGCGACAAAATTACGAATCTGGAAAAACTCCATGAAAAACAACTCAACCAACCTGCGGTCCTAACAATGCCTTACTGGGGTTTTATCAGTATTGAAAACATCAGCAATGAGAAAAGCATATTTACCACACCAAACCGCGGATACCAGCTGGTACGTGTAAATCCGGAATATGCTGATCCATCCAGGGAAAAGTGGAAACCCCAGTACATGTGGGTTAGCTGGTCGGTGAGCCAGGAAGATTTTTACCCGGCAAACACGGTGGCACTGGATAAGATGATCCGTGAAAGCTTCGATTTCGACAAATTGGGAGAAATGCTTTTAAAATAGCGGCTAATCATAAAAACATGAACACATTCTATCATAAATACCTGATTTCAAGTAATATAATAAGACATGGGTTCTTAGCCATATTATTGCTTCCATTATTTGTAAGCCCCATGGTAAATGCACAGCGAATAATGCCAGTCCCCGCCCGGAATGACGCTGTCATTGCCTCCATACCTAAGGATGTAATGAACGACGACGAACTTTTTGGATTTATTAAGAAAACGGTAGATCTGGTGCACACCTCACTGAATCAGGGTGACCTAAAAATGGTGGATGGAATTGTATCGGAGTTTAAGCCTACCGACAGCACGTCCCTTGCTGACGTGGCCAGCGGATTGTGGATCAGCGCCAGTCAGGCTGCAGGTTTGTACCTGATGGGTAGGGCCGCGCTGGACGATAGAGACCGCAACACGCTGAACAACTACGCCGCATTTATGGAAATGGCGGGTCGTCCGGACCTGGCCTTACCTGTATTACTGCGGCTTAACAGCGACGTTCCTAATCACAGCACGATTCTCAACAATATCGGTCAGGCATGGTTCAGGCTGGGCGATATTGCCAAAAGCAGCAAATACCTCGATAGCGCTGTGGCGATCTATCCCACTCATCCGCAGGCGAACCTCACCCTGGCAGCCATAGCCGCCAACCAGGGCAACAAGACCAAAACCATTGATTGTTTAAGAAAGTCGATAAGTGAAGCATTTACGCCGGAAAAGCAGGCAATGCTTGAACAGCTGGGATATACGCTCACAAAACAAGATATTACCCGTCGCACCCACATGCCCGAAGATCCTTTGGGTTTCGACAGATGGCTCGCGCTGCTCCCGCCATGGCCCCAAGAGTCAGTCGAACTGCGTGAATTGATTCCGGTATGGACTGATTTTTTCAGAATGATCAATGAGGAAGAAAACAATTTGCGACAGGACCTGGCAGCGCTTTCGAAGGAACTGGTTGATCAAATCGACCTTTCGAGGAAAACCCTTAAACCTGTCCATGCATCGGATACAAGGCCGTTCAATCTCACTCCTAAAATGAGTATGATCCTGAAACTCTACGCCGAAGATGATGATGAAAGTGGTGCCTACGAAACAGACTACTACACATACACCGGCGATTGGTGGACACAGGGAATAACAATGATCCAAACTACCCTTGCTAAAAAAATGATAGAGATCCAGAATGCGGGCGGCTATATCAGCGATCCGGAAAAATGCCCCGCTATTCTCGCTGCCCACAACAAGGCCATCGCCGATATGAGTGAAATAAGCCAGCAGTATTTCTGGGCGATTATGAATTATGAAAAGCGTAGAATCGCAAACCGGGCTTATGTGGCAGCAAATTCGGGGAATAACCCCCTCACAAGTGAACTTGGCGTGATCCAGGCCAAGCTGGATTTTTTGCTGATTTTTTCCATGAACCTGCGCCCGACAGTTCCATCAAGCGGAAACCTGCCTCCTGAACATTGCAAAGTTTTAGAATCCCGTGATGCACAGAATAAACTGGCCGTCTGGGAGGATACCCACTGCGAAGAGATTTCCATGACCATGCCTTTGATCGGGAAATGGTCGATTAAATGCGGTATCGGTGAATTTCATCTCGACCCGTTCATGCTTCCTTTTGATTTTCACTATAAGGAGAACCTCAGGACCAACGAATGGATCTCCTGCTCGGGTTCTGTAAAACTCGCTATCGCCAAAGGAGGTGGTGAGTATAATTTTACTGAGGAAAAAGGAAAACTCGAGATTGGAGTAAGTGGAAAACTGGGAGAAGGTATGTTGAAGGGAAGCCCTATTAAGGCCGGAGTGGATGCTGTCGGTTTTATCGAAATCGACGGGAATGGTATCAGCGATCTGGGAGTGAAAGGCAGTGTAAATGTGAAACCAAATGTCGGGGAACTATACAAAAATGATATGGCAAAAGTGGAAATGAAACCAGGTAAGGTTGAATTGACCGGAAAAGTGAGCTGGAACAGCGGCCCTTCCGGAGACCTGAAGGCTGAATTTCATCCGGCTTTTTCAAACTTTTCGTCAACAAAATAATGAACCTGAAAGGCATCAGCGAAATATCAGCCCATGACAACTTTCCCGGATAATAACCGGTTTTTGCCAGACATTTCGCCATCTCCTTTCCATTATCCCCTGAAAAGAGGATTAGTCCTGTTTAAAAATCCCATTAAAGCAGGATGTTGCAACTTCGGTGATCTGCAGATATTTGAATAAACCTTTTGGATTATGAAAACTATAATGCTCCTCATTTCTCTATCGCTTTTCGCAATATCAGTAAATGCCCGGGTTGATTCCTACGACATTTTCACATTTACACCACAGCCGGGTTGGCAACGCGCCGACTATGCCGGCAATGTGCAGTTCACAATTCAACAAGGGAATTCCTGGGCGATAGTAGGTCTGTACAGAAGTGTTGGCACGAAGGGCAATGCTGCTGCTGATTTTGAATTCGACTGGAATGACCTGACCCGTCAGTATCAATTGACAGGTGATGTGGCAACAGAACAAAATGAAGTGAATGGATGGCAGATGATTCTCGGCACGGCTACCGGTAGTATTCAGGGACAGCAGGTCAATATAAGTGTATTGACTTTCAGCGCTTCAACCAGCCATGCCTCGATAGTACTTATCAATAATGATTTTAGTAATCAACTTCAGGAGCAAATCGGAGCTTTTATGGCTGGAGTATCTGTGGTGGACGCAAGCACGATTACCTTGTCCAATAGCCAGGTGCAGTATCCAATCCAAACGGCAGATAACTATTCAACGCCTGACATGAATTCAGGAATTTCAGCTAACTCCTTTCCCACTCCCGGCCAACAGCCCGTGTTAGAAACTATAATGATGGATGACGGATGGTTTGTGGAAGCCACAACCGACTATGTGCAATACTCCAGGGGAGATATGAAGGTAATCCAGTACTTTTTCGTGTCGCCGGAGGATCCTGATTCCAATCTCCCTGACGAGGACCTTTTCTGGCGAAAATTCCTGGCCAGCTTCTTCGATGCACCTAATTACACTTCCTATCCGAATGATCCGTACGACTTCCTGAATAAGGTAGAATCCGCCTGGTGCTATGCCACCTACAATCCAAGCGGAGTACCCTATTTCATTAAATGGATTGTGAAAGATGGCAGTTCCTTCCTCGTAATTACCACCAACGAAACTATATCAAATGCCTATTTCGCTCATCCAGATGATATAGCAGCGATGAATAGATACAATAATTTTCCTGTCGACCAACAATCCATTCAGGGTGAATGGACCAGCAGCAATTTCGGCGGTGCCCAGATGTACGAGGTAAATACAGGAAATTATGCCGGAATGTCGTTTGCCTCCGGTTCAGACAGATTCACCTTTTCGGGTAACAATCTGAACATTTTCTCCCAGGGCGCCTCAGGGATGGTGGGAACAGCCCGGACTTACCAGATCGAAAGAAGCGGGACCTTCAGTGTCAACGCTTATTCCCTTATGGCAAAGCTTACATCCCGGACCGACCAGATGACCAATACCACCACCCCGGAACAGGAGCAGACGTGGTATTATGTGGCCTTCAGGTATGCAAAAAATGTCAAAGTGCTTTTCATGCAGAATAAACAATTTACAGGGTTAACCTATAACCTGGTCAGAAAATAGAACATTGTACCAATAATAATTGATAAAAGATGAAAACCTTACTATTCCTGATCCTGCTGATTCCTTCAATCAGCTTTTCACAGACATCGAATGTCTTTATTAAATTAACTGACTCAAAGGGCATGCAGATTACCGGTGATGCCAGCACCAAAGGCTTTGAACGTACCATCAGGGCTTTCACAACCTCCTCTGCCGGTAGAAACAATACACAATTCATTTTTACCATGCCTGTCACTGGGGCTGGTGCCGTTCTGAAAAGCGCCATGGCCGGTGGCGAGCGGTTACTCAATGCCACGGTCACGGTAATGACCACCAACACCCTGACAGGGACATTGCAACCCTCATATACCATTGTTATGGAAAGAATACAGGTGATTTCCTGTGCGGAATCTATGGGCTGTAACAATGTGATGACGACCGGAGTCACATTACAAGCCACACGCATCGGATGGACTTATTATACCTCAGACCGGTCGGGAACAAATGTGGTCGTGTCACAGAAATACGGATACGATGCAGAGACAGGGTCGGCCTGGACCAAGTTTTGAAAATGAGGTTTTTGGAAATGTGACATTTGAGCTTGGATGATGAAATTGATATGATAATCACACCGGCCATAAAAAATGCAAAGTATTGCAGAACGTAACAATGCTGTTTAATTATAATGAGTACTTGCTAAAACCAGAGCTCAGATTAAACAGGAAGTGGTTAAAGGAAAGAGGGTAAATGCTTTGGCAGTAATATTTTTAATCATTGCATCTGTTTTTTCAGATGCCACTGCACTGGAAAGCGATAGCACCACAGGCTGCAATGTTTCGGGCAGCGGTGGCTCAGTGAGTTGCTCTTTCGGACAGGCAGTGTAACAGTTGCATCGCATTGCAAAAGGTTTGGTAGCTGAGGGAGTGCAGCAGCCTTTTGATATTTAGGTTGCATCTTCACTTGAAGAAACCACGGGGATAAACCTCCTGATCCCGGCCTACGCCAATCTGATTCATAATCAGGGGGTCGCTGGTTCGATCCCAGCCGGGCCCACAAAAAGGCAGTCGATTCCGGCTGCTTTTTTTATTTCTGACCGGGATCGAGCGCCCCTGCAACCTGGCTGCTACCGCTCCCAACACACCGTGTCGGGACATAACTCCCTCTCCTGATACCTGCGGAATTTAAAATTTAGATTATTATTACATTAGCATTCGCTAAGGCACCAGACAAGATGTGTTACGGCTGATGAGGGCAAACGATTTCAACAGGACAAACCATATGAAAATCAATAGTAAAATCATCATCGCAGGCGGAGGAATAAGTGGCCTGGCGACGGCTGCATCCCTGGCCAAAAAGGGCGCTAAAGTACTGTTGATAGAAAAGAATGAGAAGACCGGTGGATTAGTGAACTCCTTCATTAAGGACGGATTCCTCTTTGACGGCGGGGTGAGGGCAGTTGAAAATGCCGGAATGATCAAACCAATGCTCGAAGAACTTGAAATAGACCTGCCGCTTTACAAAAGTGATGTTTCCGTAGGAGTGGAGAATTTTGTGATAGGTGCAGAAAGGAAGGAAAGCGTTGATGACTATGAACAAATGTTGAAAAAGCTGTACCCGGAGAGCGGTAAGGAGGTGGAGCGCGTCATCAACGTCATAAGGAAATATGACAAATACATGAATGTGCTCTTCGGAAACGAGAGCCCGTTCTTTAAAGATGCAAAAAGAGACAGGACGTACTGGTTTACAACATTCATAGTCTGGATTTTCAGGTTAATTGCAACGACCATTGCGGTCCTTAGAATGAGAATGCCCGTTGAGGATTTTTTACACAGGATCATCAAAAACGAATCTCTCATTGATATTATTGATCAGCATTTCTTCAGAGGAACGCCAGCCTTTTTTGCCATGAGCTATTTCTCGCTTTACACTGACTATTACTACCCTGAAGGAGGTGTTGGGAAGATCCCCGAAAAACTCGAGGAAAAAATTATCACCATGGGAGGAGAGGTACTGAAGAACACTCTGATTACCCGGGTAAATCTGAAAGAGAAAAGCATCACAGATGCGAACGGCGTAAATTATTCATATGATAAACTGATCTGGGCTGCCGATCTGAAATACCTGTACACGATAATTGATAAAGAAGGTCTCTCCCGGAAAATTTTGTCCGGAATAGATAAAGAACAGGAAAGATTTCTTTCCAAAAAGGGAGCTGAATCTGTCTTCACGGTGTTTATGGGTGTAGACCAGCCGCCGGAAATATTCAGGGCCATCTCTCACGGCCATTTCTTTTACACACCTTCAAAAGAGGGTCTGGGCAGTTTGCACAGGGAGGACCTGAAAAAGATGCTCGAGAACTGGGAGCACATTTCAAAGGAGAGTATCCTGGAGTGGCTTGAAAGATTCTGCAGATTGAACACTTACGAAATATCCATACCCGTGCTTAACGATCCGAATGCTGCACCAGAGGGAAAAACAGGCATCATTGCCAGTTTCCTGTTCGATTATGAGCTTATAAAGAGGATCGAAAAAGAGGGATGGTATGAAGAATTCAAGCTGGCTGTGGAGGAAAAAATCCCGGCTGTATTAAGCGAATCGATCTATCCCGGGTTGAATAAGCATATTATTTTCAAATTCTCCGCCAGTCCCCTGACGTTGCAAAAGTGGTCAGGGAGCTCGGAAGGAGCCATAGTGGGATGGTCATTCGAAGAACCTGTTCCGCTGAAAAGCAGCATCCTCAACATGAAGGATTCGGTCAAAACGGCCCTTCCTGATGTCTATAAGGCAGGGCAATGGTCAGCCAGTCCTGCGGGCATTCCCACATGCATCCTTACATCAAAACTGGCAGCTGACCTGGTTTACAGGGAGCTCTCCGCACAGGAAAAACAGCAGAATAATACCTGAGATTTGAGCCTGTACAGATTTTTATGTAATCAACCCTGTTTATCTTTCATTGTTTATTATTCCAGAATGTTTTCATACCCCTTCTTCCTGTATTTTCGCCTCCAGACCATGTATCCGCTGAAAACTACAATTATGCCTGCAATCCCTGCCAATGGCACAATGAGTATGTAAAGCATCCCGGCCAGAAATTCAAAAATTCTTCCGGTGTGTATCTCAAGACAGAGGCTCCACAATGATATTCTTGATTCGTTTATTATCTCAGCCGGCATCTCCGGCAGTGACCCGTCATGATGCAGGGGCAAAATTCCTGCTCCATACTCGGCTATATACCTCCTCCCCCCGGCATCGGTCATCATCCCGGTGATCTTGTAATCACCCACAGGCCTGCCAGCACCAGAATCCATATAAGGTTCCCCGGTGATGAAATTAATCACCCCCGGCCTGTCAGGATTCCATGCAAACAACCCGCTGAAAGATCCGATGAGAAAATATCCGTCATGATACCTGTCAAACACAGTGATCCCCATGACACTCACAGGGGGCTGGCTGACCGGCCATACAGGCTGCATCAGCGAAGCATCCATGGCAAAAATACCCTCTGAGGTGGCAAGGAAAAGCCTGTTTCTCTCATCGTCATAATGCAAATCCCGGAGCTTGTCATACCATGGATTCGGCTGGTCAAGGTGAGTGTATCGCAGGGGCCGTACCTCCGCATTCCCGATTGCAATGAGAAGGGGGGGACGAAGGAACATTCCGGTCAGATAAAGAACTATCAGAAGAACAAAGGTCCAGGCACCCACATTGTTATGCCAGCGGAGAGACCACTTTCCCGTCCTGACAAGCGATGTGGCATCTCTGTTCCTTCTGACCCTTCTTTTTATCCATCCCGGAGCAAAAAACCAGATTATACCGGTTACCGATAAAAATATTGTAACAAGACCCAGGATATCAACATATACCTTCCCGGTCAAGCCGAAGATCTCTCCTGAATGTATCTGCCAGACAGTCTGGAAAAGGGTCACCTTCCGGTCATATCCCGGCGGAGGAGCAATATTCCTGATGCGGAATTGCGTGTCTGTCCCGTCAGCCTTCCCGGCAAAAATATAAGACCTGTTCACGGCATAAACAGTATCCCTGATGCTCTCTATTCCCATGAATCTTTTCTCTTTGCCCCCGATGGCAAATCTCTTCCATTCCCGGTTCTTCCGGTCGTATCCGTAAAGCCCGGAAAAGGCCGCGGCAAACAGGCTCCCATCAGAAGTCATGTGAATATCAAAGATTCTGATGTTGTCAACCCCCTTCGGAAATCCCGCGCTGAATGAAGAGTAACCGTTAAATGCAGAATCTGTAAGCCAGATACCGACATTACCGTAAACAAGGATGCTGTCCTCCCCTATGGCCAGGCTTCCTTTCAGTGCTGCGTTGTTCCAGTTTTTGTATTCATAGTTTGATGGCATTATCCGCCTGTTGAAATCAATGCCGGAAAGAGTTTTTCGGTGATTCATTATTATTCCCGTGAACCCGTAGTACAGAAGTACAAATGATATAATGAGTCCCGGCCATCTGTGAAGCTTTTTATACGATTTCCAGTTTTTCCCCATATAAGAAACAAATAGACCTGATTTAAGAAACAGAACAGATTATTGATAAGCCGGGTATTTCATTGCAAGCGAAAGGATTGTTTCGGTGGAAAGCATCTCTCCAAGCGATTCCCGTATTGAAACATACCTGCTATGCAGCGGGCAGGGATGTTCATTGCTGCAATTTTTAAGGCCGAAGACGCAACCCGAGAAAATCTTCTGACCCTCCACCTCTTTTACGACATCAAGGATACTGACCGAAGGTTTCTCCCTGTCAATAAAGAAACCGCCTCCTTTTCCCTTGGAAGAAAGGAGGAATCCGCTTCTTGCCAGCCTGTGGAGTATTTTTGCGGTGAAATGGCGCGGTGCTTCAGTGGCACCTGCTATCTCTTCAACGCCCGGTTTTCTCCCTTTGAGATTCTGTGCCTGGATGTAGACCATGCTTCTCAATGCGTATTCTGTTTCCTTGTTGAACATAGTTATATGATTATGGATGCGAAGATAATAAAACTTCAGTAAATTATTAAATGACCTTTTTGTCATTTATTCAAAAAACAATATCTTTGCGCCGTAATCAATATAATTTTGAGATGAAACAGGAAGAACAGCTTTTAGGAAATATTGTGGCGAGGGATTTCAGGGCGGCTTCGGTGCTGAGCAGTGCCGGGCTGGATTTCTGCTGTGGCGGAAGCAAGACGCTTGATGCCGCGTGCAGGGAAAAAGGAATCAGGACTGAAGAAATACTTGAAAAACTTGCTGACCTTGAGAACCAGCCTGTAATTCCGGGCCGGAATTTCAACGAGTGGCAGCCGGATTTCCTGGCAGACTACATAGTAAACGTACATCATTCCTATATAAGGAAAACCCTCCCCGACCTTCTTTTCTACACTGACAAGATAATGAACGTACATGGTGACAGGCATCCTGAGTTAAAAGAGGTTGCCCGGCTATTCAGCAAACTCAGCAAGGAGCTTCTCCTCCACCTTGACAGGGAGGAACAGGTTCTTTTCCCTGCTATAAGGGAGGCAATGAGAACAAAATCGCCTGAAGCCATTGAGACAATTGCCGGCGAATTGCCGGGGATGAACGATGAGCATGAATTTGTAGGCGGTACGATGGATAAAATAAATGAGATCACCGGCGGATATAAAGTACCTGAGGATGGCTGCAACACATATGCCGTTACCTTCAGGCTTCTGCAAGAATTTGAAGAGGATATCCATATTCATGTGCATCTTGAAAACAACATTCTGTTTCCTAAATCCTTAAATCTACAGATATGAGTGCTACATCAAACCTTGAAAATGATCATGTCTGCATTCTCAAACTGTGCGATGTGATGGAAAGAATGGCCCAGGCAGGGAATATCGATCCTGTACACCTTGAAAAGGTTGTATCACTGATCCGCAATTTTGCTGACGGTCTTCATCATAAAAAGGAAGAAGACCTTTTGTTTCCAAAAATGGCCGAAAAAGGGTTTTCGCCGGTTCAGGGGCCGGTGGCAGTAATGCTGCATGAGCATGAAGAGGGGAGAAACTATGTCAGAGGCATTGCCGGCAATATAGAATCGTATAAATCAGGAGATAAGGGTGCCGAGGAAACCATAAGGCACAACCTGCTGGGCTATTCGGGGTTGCTGAAGAACCATATTGCAAAGGAGAACAATGTTCTCTTCCGGATGGCTGACAATGTGCTTTCACCAGATGAGCAGGAAATCCTTTCCGCAGAATTTAAAAAAGCTGAAGAGAGCATGGCTCCCGGTGGTTCTGCTTCCTATTATATCACGCAGGTGGAAGAGCTTGCAAAGATCTATGGAATAGTCTGACGCTGAGTCGGCGGTACCTTCACTCCCTGCATCATGACTGCCGTATCACCGGCAAAGGTTTTGGTGACTGGTTTGCCGTCACGTGTCAGCCCCTCAAAGATGCCGGCATCAACCAGGTCCCACAATGCATATTTAGCCTGCGACTGAAGGTTGATCAGCCCGAAATGGTTCTCTGAACCCTGCGGATTGGCTGCATCCTTCCACTGCTCGTCAAATGCTTCAAACCAGAAACAGCTTATTCCGTTTTTGTTTGTCCATTCGCGCATCAGCTGATAGTACCGGGCTGATTTGTATTCATCGGTTGCCCTTGAACCCGTATCACCATATAGACCGTCTGAAATGGTTGCCCAGCCTGTTTCGCCAATATGAACGGGTTTATCAATACCGAGACCTTTCATGTAGTTTACCACACTCTCATACTGGGCAATTGCATAATCTCTCGACCTTAACATGGCGGCCTCTATTTTCTCAGGGTCTGTCAGCCCTTCCTCTTCCGCAGGAACCCGCCAGAAGTCGGGGTGATAATGGGTCTCATGCATGGGATAGGTGTGCAGTGAAACAAAATCAACCGCCCTTATGAGCTCGTTGAGGTCGGCCAGGTGGTACTCGGTTCCTCCACCACCCCATGATGCATAATTGTCAGAACTTGTTATCCAGAGTGATTCAGGAAGTTTACCTTTTTTCTTAAGGCCCTGCAGGTGATTGACCCATTTCAGGATGATGGCGGGTTCAACATAATAGTCCCATGCCCAATGGACCATGGCTTCATTGCCTACCCCTATTACCTTTACAATATCGGGGTATTTCTGTGTCAGCTCCACGGCCCGGTTGATCTCCACCTCATTCCTGGGGCTCTCCTCGTTCCTGATACGGTCAGGCAGGGCAGTCCATGCATTTTTACAGTCAATCCAGGCGCCAAGCATTATGTACATCTCAAATGCCGGGTCATCATTTTTTATCTGCCTGATGGCTTCAAGCAGGTTGGCAGCCTCATCCAGGTGAACGTTGTAGGTCCGGACTATCCTGATTCCCATGGCATGCAATATCTTCATGTCGTCCTTCAGCTGGGGAATCGTTGGCTGAATGTCTCTCGTATTTTCCCTGTACCCTCCATAGCAAATAGCCTGGTAATCGGGTGATCCCAGGATTTCCTCAGCTGCCTTGCCTGTTGCAGCCGGTTTTTGCGAGCATGATGCAACCACCAGGGCTGCCATGGCCATAAAAAGAATTCGAAACAACTTTCTCATAATGCAGGTGATTTTATCATTTTTGATCTCTTAAGGGTGTCTTTGCTTTTCAGTATTCATTGAGCGGGCTGGTGAGGCTCTCAGTTAAAGATATTCGAGCGCCGTCAATCAGTGCTGTTCTGACTCTTCCCTCCTCTTTTCAAGTTCTTCCTGCATCACCAGGCAGGTTTTATGGTCAATGGCATAAAACCAGAGCAGGATGGCGCATGACATATACAGGACTCCGGGGAACACGGATATCATAAGTTTAATACCGTTCAGGGCGGTATCAGACTGGTCAGTGTTGGGCGCGAACTGAAACAGTGCAAGCATCCATCCTGCCAGTGCGCCGCCGATACCCCACCCTGCCTTCTGTGCAAATGTGGCTGCTGAAAAAACCAGTCCCGTTGCCCGTCTTCCGAACTTCCATTCAGAGTAATCTGCAGTATCGGCGAGCATGGTCCAGAGCAGGGGCACTGCCGGAGCGTAGGTGAATTTTGCAAGGATATTGAATATGTAAACAGCGGTCATATTCTCACTTCCCGGGAGATAGAGCAAAATGAAGAAGAGGCCCGAGAGCAGGGAACTGGCAATGTATACATTCCGTTTCCCGAACCTTTTTGCCAGTGGTTTTGAGAAGGGGATGCCGGCTATCAGTGCAATGGTACCTATCACATTGAACAGCTGAACGCTCTGTTCCTGGCCAATATAATATTTGAAGTAATAGGCAATTGACAGATTCTGCAGGGCGAACATGATGAAAGAGACAATCCCCACAAAGAACAGGATGACCCAGGGTCGGTTCCTGAACAGGTTTTTGATATCCTGCTTAAGGTTGTGCTGTTGCATGACAGGAGGTTTCACCCTTTCCTTCGTCGTTCTGAAGGTTATCATGAAAAGGACGAAGCTTATCGCGGCAAACAGCAGGAGGGTGTACTGGTACCCTTTGGCATTGTCACCCTTTCCGAAAAAGTTTGCCAGGTAAAGTGCCGTACCTGTAACCACAAACTGGCCTGCAAATGCAAAAATGAACCTGTAGGAGTTCAGCCCGGCCCTTTCGTAGGAATCGGAAGTCATGACGGCTCCCAGTGATGAGTAGGGAAGGTTTATGGCAGTAAAGACGGTCATCAGCAACAGGTATGTCACTCCGGCATAAATGACTTTTCCTGTGGGTCCTATGTCAGGGGTGGAAAAGGTCAGCACTGCAAGTATGCTGTAAGGAAGCGCCATCCAGAGCAGGTAGGGGCGGAATTTCCCCCACCTGGTACTTGTCCGGTCGGCAATGATACCCATCAGCGGGTCACTGAGCATGTCCCAGAAACGGGCGATCAGCATTATGGTTCCGGCAGCGGCTGCAGATATGCCGAAGGTATCAGTATAGAAAATCAGGATCCAGAAGCCTACCATGTCCCATACAAAATGCGAAGCCGTATCGCCAAGGCCATATCCGATTTTTTCCTTAAGGGATAGTTTTCCGGTGCTTGTATTCATAGATAGTCAGGGGTTACGGATTTGTCTCAACATTGGTCAGGATCTGCTGAATACCTGAAATACCAATTACAAACTTGGGTAATTTTTTTCTCTCTTTCTTATCAGCCGCACTCTTTTTTCTGCCTTCAGGCCTGTTTCAGTCTCTCTGACACAGAAGATGATTCCGGAGATTTCCCCGGCCGGTATTGGTGTTGCGGTATTTTCCGGACATTCTCCAGGCAGGTTCTGACGTTGCGGTAATTATCCGGACATTCTCCAGGCAGGCACTGACATTGCGGTAATTATCCGGACATTCTCCAGGCAGGCACTGACATTGCGGTAATTATCCGGACATTCTCCCCGCATTTTATGGAAAGACATTGTGAGGGAAATTTTAAGTAACTTACCTCTCGGTATTAATTAACGAGAAGATATGGCCACAAGAAAGTCTTCACAGTATGTCAGGGGTCAGAACGCTGTTGACGGAGCAGGAGTAAGCCTTCGCAGGGTACTTGGCTACAGGACAATCAGGGATTTTGATCCTTTTCTGATGCTTGACGGATTTGATTCCACAGATCCGGCTGACTATATCAAAGGATTTCCCTGGCATCCTCACCGGGGGATCGAAACGGTGACATACCTGCTGAAGGGGGACATTGAACACGGAGACAGCCTTGGGAACAAGGGTGTGATAGGTGATCTTCAATGTCAATGGATGACCGCCGGTTCAGGAATAATACACCAGGAGATGCCCAGGGCCTCCGAAAGGATGCTGGGATGCCAGCTATGGGTCAACCTGCCGGCAAAGGATAAGATGACACAACCGGCTTACCGTGATATCAGGCAGCAGGATGTTGCCACGGTCAGCGAAGAAAAAGCAAAGGTCAGGGTCCTTTCGGGCAACTATAAAAGCAAAAAAGGAGCCGTCAAGGGCGAATATGTAAGAGTCCAGTACCTGGATGTGGATCTGGAACCTGACAGCACCTGGAGTTACAGCGAAACGCCCAATGACCAGACACTTTTCCTTTACCTGATAGATGGCACGCTGGCAACCGATGAATCCTTATCGCAGTTTGAAGAGAAAGCCTGCGCAATCCTTATGACAGCATCATCACTGAACAGTTCTGAATATGACGAGGTAAGGGTAAAGGCGGGGCCCGGTGGGGCAAGGTTTTTCCTGATAGCGGCCCAACCGCTCATGGAGCCTGTGGCATGGGGAGGCCCCATCGTCATGAACACCCGGGATGAACTCGATTTAGCTTTCAGGGATCTGAACAACAAGACTTTCATAAAGCACGATACTCCGCTTGACCTTTAGCCGGCTGTATTCTTTTCCGGTCACAGGCCTTTAGAGATCAGTAACGCATGCCCGTCAGCAATCATCAGGATAATACGCTCTTCAACGGCTGATGTAACCCATTCTCTCTGCCCGGGGAATTGCATCTGAGTTGTCAACCGACTCTTTTGTATTTAAGCCCATCCCCATCTGACAGGCTAAACCGGCAGTCCTGACTATTTGAATTTTGGTACGGAGAGAAAAGACTTTGGTACGCAGAGAAAAACAAATTTCCCTGGCTTGGCAGTACTTTACATTGCATAGCTCCACGGTCTTAATTTCATGAATGACAATAGCAATAGCCTTTAGTATTTAACCTGTGATGAGACATTGTTGATTTAACCAACTCTTACTAACCTATGAAAAAACAAACCGGATGTTTCTTATTCCTGCTATGCCTGTCGGGCCTATGTACCGCCCAGCAGGTTGTTACATCAGGGGGACATGCGAAAGAGTCCGATGCTACGGTTGAGTGGATCATCGGAGGTATCCTCGCGGATATTTCAGGACTTGATGTTATCAATCTGACTTCTGATCAGTTGAAACAACTGATGGAATCGGATTTTACGTTTCACATCTTCCCCAACCCTGCAAGTGAAATCCTGAATGTGGAGATCACTCCGTCTGACAGCTGCCGGATGCTTATTGAAGTAATTGATCTTCAGGGGAGAACCCTTATGCTCAGGGCCAAAGTAATGGAACCTGTGATACACCTGGATATAAAGGACCTGGATGAAGGTGCTTATTACATCAGGATTACGCAGCCTACAGACAACAGGCTGCTTGAAATAAAGAAAATCATTAAGATCAAAAAATAACTGATTATGAAGAAATTATCTACCCTATTAATCAGTCTTTTTATTGCCTTGACTGTGATCACCGCCCAGGAGGCTCCACCACAGGCTTTCAGCTTCAAGGCATTGATAAAAGATTACAGAGGTTCTCTCATAATTCTAAGAACGGTCAGCCTGAGAATAAGCATACTGCAGAATGCACCAAATGGTCCGGTTGTTTATTGCGAAACCTTCAGGGTTCAGACCAATGCAAATGCACAGGTTGATATTGAAATAGGGAGGGGTACCGTTGTCACCGGGATTTTCTCCGCTATTGACTGGGGAGCAGATGAATACTTCATTAAGGTTGAGGTTGATGTAAAGGGAGGGACAAACTACAAGGCGCTTTCCGTAGCTCAGCTGCTTTCAGTACCCTACGCCCTTTATGCCGGCAATTTTTCCGGCGGGCAAGACAATGATGACGATCCTCAGAATGAACTTATTTCAGATGCCTATCTAAGCGGTTCTGCCTTGACTATAGTTGAAGATGGCAGAACAACCATTATTGAGCTTTCGGGACTATTAAGCGGAGTTGATGCCAGCACTACCAATGAGTTACAAAACCTTTCAATCAATGGTCATGAGTTACATATCGAGAATGGCAACACAATTACATTACCCGATGAGGTCAATGATGCCGATGCTGATCCGGCGAACGAGATACAGGCGATAACCCTTGAAGGAAACAATCTGATTCTGACAACAAATCATGATCCGATAATCATTGACCTCACCCCTTACCTGGATAACACAGATAACCAGACACTGGCTTTTGATGATCATCAGCTTTCTATTTCAAATGGAAATACCATTCCGCTGCCAGACAATGTTGATGATGCTGACGCCGATCCCCTGAATGAGATTCAGCAACTCAGCATCCTGGGAGACAGGATCTCTCTGAGCCGGGAAGGGGGGTATGTTGACATACCTGTTGCAAATACAGTCAACGGCATTTTCGTTTATGGAGACAGGGATAAAGACGGTTATGGAGATCCGTTTAAAGCGCTATGGATACCCGTGAATGTATCGCCGCCTTCCGGCTATATATCACGATCAGACGACTGTAATGATGAAAATGCGCTGTTCAATCCCGGTGTAAGTGACATCTGCGACGGAAAGGACAACAATTGCAATGGCCTTGTGGATGAGGATTGTCTTTCTCCTGAATACTATAATCTGCTTATAGCATATTTTACATGCCTGCAAACCCACAGCTGCCAGTATGATGATCCATCCTGCATAATTAATAACTGCCAGGATGAGGTTGAAGAGATTATTAACTCCGGAGAAGAAGGTGTCTGTATTTCCGGTCTCCTCATGAACTGGAGCCAGCTGCCGTTTGATGAGAGCTGGACCATAGAGGCAATGGCCAATTATCTGGTCTTGCAATGTGTAAGTCCCGATAATGACCATGATGGGTATTCCGTGCCGGAAGTCGACTGTGATGACAACAATCCGGCAATCAATCCGGGTGCTGAGGAGATATGCGAAGATGGTATAGACCAGAATTGTAACGGTGTGGATCCTGAATGCGGTGACGGTGATGAGGATGGCTATACTGTTGCCAAAGGTGACTGCAATGACGGAGATCCATCAATTCATCCCGGAGCAACTGATCTGTGCGATCAGAAGGACAATGATTGCGATGGCCAGACAGATGAGGATGCAGAATGGATAATCTACTACAGGGATGATGACCGTGATAACTACGGTGACCCGGGCGTTTCACAAACTTTCTGCTCGGATGCCCTGGCAAGAGAATCCGGCTATGTTCCGGATAATCGTGATTGCAATGATAATGACGCTGAGATCAACCCGGGAATCAGGGAGGATGAGGAGAATTGTGATGACGGAATAGACCAGGATTGCAACGGTTCGGATCTGGTGTGTTCAGATCTGACAGATGATGATCAGGACGGTTATTCAGAGGCTGATGGTGATTGTGATGACAATAATTTTGAAGTAAATCCGGGGGTAACAGAAATATGTGCTGACGGCATTGATCAGAATTGTGATGGAATAGATCCGCCTGCAAACTACTGCACAGATGATGACGGAGACAATTATACAGAAGTTGGAGGGGACTGTGATGACGGCAACCCCGATGTGTATCCGGGAGCTGAAGAAGTATGTGACGACGGGATAGACCAGAACTGCGATGGAAGGATAGATGAAGGGTGTTGTGTTTCCGTAGTGGCACAATTATTAACATGCATGGATGAGAACGGATGCAGCTATTCCGACCCTCTGTGCGTAACTCAGAAGTGCCTTACCCTTTATTATGAAGTTGCTGAGTGTATTGATGTTACCGGGTGTGTCCTGCCATTGCTTGCTGATCCTGATCTGCCGTTTGATGAAACCTGGGACAACATGGAGAAAGCAGCCTATATCTGCAGCAATTGCGGCGCTGTTGATACTGATGGTGACGGATTTACTCCCAATTCAGGTGACTGCGATGATTCCGACCCATCAGTATACCCCGGTGCAACCGAAATCTGTGAAGATGGGATAGACCAGGATTGCAATGGGCATGATGCATCCTGCAATGATAAAGACGAAGATGGTTTCCTTGCGGACGAAGGAGATTGTGATGATAATGATCCTGAAATAAATCCCGGTGCTCCGGAAATATGTGATGGGAAAGATAATAATTGTGATGGCCAGAGAGATGAAGAAGGCGGGGAGTATTGGTTCCCGGATACCGACGGTGATGGCTTTGGCAGTGATTTAGATCCCCTGCAGGCCTGTGTACGTCCTGACGGATATGTGGAAATTGCAGAAGACTGTGATGACTCAAATCCTGCAATTTATCCTGAAGCACCTGAAATATGCGATGGATTTGATAACGACTGTGATGGCGAGGCAGATGAAGATCTCGAGTTCACCTGGTACTTCCTTGATCAGGATGGAGATGGCTTTGGTTCGGCTGAAAATATGCCTGAAGGCCCAGAATATCTATGCTACCAGCCGGAAAATCACGTTGACAATGACTTCGACTGCGACGACAACAATCCTGATGTCAATCCGGGAGCAACAGAAATATGCGGGGATGAAATCGACCAGGATTGCGATGGAGCAGATCTGCTGTGCCCCGGGGATACAGATGATGATAGAGACGGATTCACTGAAAACCAGGGAGATTGTAATGACGATGATCCTTCCATCAACCCCTGGGCAGAAGAGATCTGCGGTGACGGAATAGACCAGAATTGCGACGGAACGGACCTGTCATGCCTGGATGTCGACAATGACGGAGATGGCTTCACTGAAAATCAGGGTGACTGCAACGACGATAATGATCTCATCAACCCGGAAGCTGAAGAGATGTGCGGTGACGGAATAGACCAGAATTGCGACGGAACGGACCTGTCATGCCTGGATGTCGACAATGACAGGGACAGTTTCACTGAAAACCAGGGAGATTGCAATGATTATGATTATTCCATCTACCCGGGAGCTGAAGAGATTTGCGATGACGGGATAGACCAGAATTGCGACGGAACGGACCTGTCATGCCTGGATGTTGACAACGACGGTGACAGCTTTACTGAGAACCAGGGAGACTGTGACGACTTTGACCCGGGAATTAATCCGGCCATTCCGGAGATTTGCGGTGATGGAATAGACCAGGACTGTGACGGGTCAGATCCGGAGTGTTTACCGACAATCAAAATGGTTTACCCTTCATCCCTCAATATCAGCCTGGGGGGCTCGGCAACCGTATACATTGAGCTTGTAAACGATGCCCCATACAGCGGAGTAACGGTTTATGCTGCTTCAAACAACAGTGAGTGCCTGACAGTTACCCCGGTTATAACAATTGATGAGGCAGAAAGAATCGGAAATGCAACTGTGACAGGCCTTTGTACAGGAATCTATAACATTATTTTCACATTGGGATCACAACAGGTTAGCATGACTGTAACTGTGGAGTGAGTTGTCAATTGTCAAATTCAGTGTTGAAGAGGCTGTTTCTGTAATGGGCAGCCTCTTGCATTTTTTACTGGTCATGCGATCCGGCCGCAACATAATAAAAATCACAATTAGTTGCCCCGGTCATCTTTATTGCCTACATTAAATGCCCGAGATCTTGAGCAGGATTTGGAGTCAAACCTATAAAAACCTGATTATGAACACAAGAACTCTATGGATCGGCCTGGGGCTGGTCACTCTCATCAGCTTCTCTGTTCTGCTGTTTTACGGAAACGAGATTTACACCCTTAAACCTCCGATACCTGAAAAGGTTGTATCTGAGGGAGGCGAGGTGCTGTTTACCGCACAGCAGATCAAAGACGGCCAGAACGTGTGGCAGTCTATCGGCGGACAGCAGGTTGGCTCGGTATGGGGTCATGGTGCATATATTGCACCTGACTGGTCGGCAGACTGGCTGCACCGTGAAGCGGACTTTATTCTTGAGGAGTGGTCGCGGAATGATTTCGGTCAGTCCTTCAGCTCCCTCGCAGAAGAGAAAAAAGCAATGCTGGAGGTGCGCCTTCAGGAATCGGTTCGTCTCAACACGTTTGATGCATCAACCGGCGTTCTGACCCTCTCCGGCATCAGGACAAGGGCAGTGATGAGCAATGCAGGCTATTATGCCGGGTTGTTTATGAATGACCCTTCACGGGAAAACGAAAGGACCGCCTATTCCATCCCTGCCAACACCATAAAGGAAAAGGAGAGGATGGATGCGATGAATGCCTTCTTCTTCTGGGCAGCATGGGCCTGCGTTACGGAGCGGCCGGGATCAGACCTGACCTATACCAGCAACTGGCCTCCTGACCCGGTGCTGGGTAACAAGCCTTCAGCCGGCATTGTGCTCTGGACCGGATTCAGTGTCATCATGCTCCTGGTGGGCATCGGCCTGCTGGCATACTACAATGCAAGGAACAAGTCGGATGTGCTTGATAAATCACTTCTCCCGCAGAATGATCCCCTGGGAGGACTGAACCCGACTCCCTCAATGAAGGCTGTTCTGAAGTATTACTGGGTTGTGGTGGGGCTGATCCAGTTGCAGATCCTGACAGGGGTTGTCACGGCACACTACGGGGTTGAGGGAAACCAGTTCTACGGACTCAGCCTTGACACCATTATGCCATACTCGATCTCAAGGACATGGCACATACAGCTGGCCCTCTTCTGGATCGCCACCGCATGGCTGGCTGCCGGACTCTACATCGCTCCGGCTGTATCTGGTCATGAGCCGAAGTTCCAGCGATTTGGCGTAAACCTTCTGTTCTTTGCCCTCCTGGTGATAGTTCTGGGTTCAATGGCCGGAGAATGGATGGGTGTGATGCAGAAGCTCGGTCTGGTACAGAACTTCTGGTTTGGTCACCAGGGTTATGAATATGTTGACCTCGGGAGGTTCTGGCAGATATTCCTTTTTGCCGGTTTCATCATATGGCTCTTCCTGATGTTCCGGGCTTTGTGGCCCGCACTGATCAAAAAATCAGAGAGTCGTGAACTTCTCATACTGTTCAGCATCGCAACCGTGGCCATCGCGGCTTTTTACGGCGCAGGACTCATGTGGGGCAGGCAGACCCACCTCTCCATTGCCGAATACTGGCGCTGGTGGGTGGTCCATCTCTGGGTGGAGGGCTTCTTTGAGGTGTTCGCCACGGTGGTGGCAGCCTTCCTCTTTGTAAGGATGGGACTGCTGAACATTAAGTACGCAACAACGGGTGTGCTGTTCGCAACCATTGTCTACCTCGCCGGCGGGGTGATCGGTACCTTCCATCACCTATATTTCGCCGGTACTCCTACGGCAGTAATAGCCCTCGGCGCAACATTCAGCGCACTGGAGGTGGTGCCACTGGTATTCATGGGATTCGAGGCGTACCATAACCTGCAGCTCAGCAGGGCAACAGCCTGGGTGAAAGCTTACAAATGGCCTATTTACTTCATCATCTCGGTCAGCTTCTGGAACCTGGTGGGGGCAGGACTCTTCGGGTTCCTCATCAACCCGCCAATAGCCCTCTACTACATGCAGGGTCTCAACACCACTCCGCTGCACGGCCACGCAGCACTGTTCGGCGTCTTTGGGATGCTGGCTATAGGACTGATGCTCTTCGTGCTGAAAGGTCTTACGATCAAATATGTATGGAAGACTGGTATGCTGAAGATAGCATTCTGGACCATGAACGGAGGCCTGATGCTCATGCTGCTGCTGAGCCTGCTGCCTGTGGGTGTGCTGCAAACCGTAGCCAGCATAAAGGTTGGAATGTGGTATGCCCGCTCAATCGAGTTCATGCAGGGTGACACGATGCAGACCCTGAGATGGCTGAGGGTTATAGGCGACAGCGTATTTGCGGTAGGATCGGTGGCGCTGGCCATATTTGTAATTGGCCTGAAAACCGGATGGTCCGTTGACAGGACACAGAAGCTTTACAATGAATAGTCCTGCCGGAAGCTGGCTGGTGGTTTATTCAGGACAATCATAATGCCGGCAATGCCCTGATATTGATCCTCCCCAACAATATCAGGGCATTTAATTCGGAGGCCATTTAATGACTAAAGCTGGTCATTGTTCAATAGCCTTCAGGGTTGAATCCATCCTGTGGTGCATCTCCTTCCTCAGGTCATCAGTCCACACATCATGACCGGTGGACGGGAAAAGTTGTATATCCGCGTCAATTCTCTCCCTGTCCAGGATATCGCGGAAACACTTCACTGCCTCATCCAGGTCAAACAGATCATATTCATTAACATAGATATGTATCTTTGACTGCAGGGCCTGCTTATGGTATTTATCGAGGTGGGTAATCTTCAGGCTCAGGTCATAGCTGTCCCAGGTAGCTGCAACAGAAGGATCAACCACTCCCGTTTCCCAGTCAAAAAGATGCGTTGGCCCGCCGCCAGGAATACACCTGCTGAAAGTTGCATCAAAGGAATACATCTGCTCTCCCCAACCTGCAAGCCGGTCGATGGCAACCAGGTCTCTGACGGCCAACCCTCTGTCAGTGCTGTCTGATTGATTAATCCTGAGGTTTGGCAAACGTTTCTCAACACCCTCTCTGTCGAAATACATATTGGCCCCGTCCTCATATATGTTTGTCCCTACAAACTCTGTAAAATCAACAGGATCAGGGCTGCCGGCATAGGCTCCGCCGAACCGGTCCGGATAGTTCACCAGCAACCAGAGGGCAGCCCAGGCTCCCGAAGACTGCCCGGCAAGGAACCGGGTCCGCGGATCACGGTTTACGCGGTATTCCTTCTCTATATAGGGCAGCAATTCGCCGAAAAATGTCTCCTCCCTTGGTCCGTTGGTCTCTGAGCTGCAGAAGTTATGGAACCCGCTCCTGCATTCATGGTTTACAATTACGAAAATCTTCTCGTTTCCGTAACCCGACATGCCATACCTTTTTTGCTGGAAGCCGAGACCTGAATAGATACTAGCCCCCCAGCCGCCGAATATGTAAACGGTGGGGTAAACACGATCCTCATCCTTTTGATATGACGCCGGAAGAATCACTGCAGCCAAAAGGGAGTCCTCTTCGCCATAAAACTGTGTCAGCAGTTCGCTTCTGATACTGACCTTCCTTACTGTTTCGGTTTCCTTAAAGACCGGCGGACCAGGTGTGAGGTTGAACAGCAGATCGAGCGGCATGCACATTTTCCCCTTATCGACATATACAATATTCTTGTTGGTAACGGCTATATCTCCCTGTCTGAATATGGCATCCGTGAGGATGCGCGTGTTATGACCGGTTACCATTATTGCCTGTACCGCATACCATCCATCCAGTGCATCAAGTTCATGCTTCTGCCTTACGGCGTTGAAACAGTCCATCACAACCGTCTCCCCTGGCTTCCAGTCCTTTACATCCATGGCAAAGGCAGGCTGGGGATCAAAAATGTCAGGGTTGACACTTTTCCTGAGATCTTTCTGGAAACCTACAATTATTCTCCCGTTTATGGGTACCTGGCTGACATTGCCGGAATATGAAAAACGTACCCGCAGGTTTCCGGACTGGTCAGTTAAAGCTAATTGTGTCTTATCTCCTGTTTGCGGAAACAGAAATATGTTCTGTAAAAGAAGTGCGGTCAGCAGCAGGAAGGTTTTGGCTGGTTTCATCGGATTCATCTGTTTGGTTCGGTATGACACTTAAAGAATCACAATCTGATACAAAGACGATCCATCTTCCAAAAGATTGCACACCGGTCTTTAATAATACCAAAGAAGAAATGAGCGGACAGATCTCTGTATCCGCTCATTCACAGGTGTCCGCAGCAACCCGCTGCAGGCCCCTGACTTCTGCACCGTCACATTGCAGGATTGTATAAGATATCACTTGACAAGTGCCCCGCTCTTGCTGTCGCTCTCAACCTCTACCTTGCGGTCAAGCTTTTTAATATTCCTTCCCTTGTTGAACTTGTAAGAATAGGAGAACTGGAAGAAGTTGGAGGCGTTAAAGCCGATTATGGTAGTCGAAGCAAAATCAGGTGCTTCGGTCTCCGTTCTGTTTAACCTGACATTGGTTGAAAGAGGGAGAACCCATACCAACCCCAGGCTGTGATTCTTTATCTGTGTCTGGATGCCGGGTCCGTAAAACGGATGGTTGTAGGTTTTGGAGCGGGCATTCACATTAATGCCATCATAGCTCAGGAAAGCAAACGCCGTGGTTTTCTTGTTCTTCCCGAAGCTGGCATAAGCCGCACCGGTCATGCTCCATGAGTAATAGTCCCGGCCTGGTATGACAAATGTCTGCCCCTCGTAATCATTTATGTGACCCTTCCAGACCCTGGCATTGAAGTTTATGTACCAGAGTGTTGCGTTAATGCCTCCCCCAAGTTCATATCCGCTCAGGAGGTTATATGGTTTTGAAAAGGTGATCAATGAGTTGGTTTCGGGAGAATTCATAACCCGGTATTCATTCCCTGTCTTATCAGAAAAATACTCATTGTAGATATATGGTGAGAAATAGTTGCTGCCGAAGTTCCAGGTATAGGTAAGCTGGAGGCGGTCACGATAATCAGGCCTCAGATCGGGGTTGCCCTGGGTGATGTTGTAGTTCTGGTCTGTCCTGAAATATGGATTCATGTCATAAATCCCGGGTCTGTTGATTCTCCGGTTGTAAGTAAATTTCAGATTGTGTGACACCGAGAATTTATACTGCAGGTTTACTGAAGGGAGAAAACAGGTATAATCAGGGCTGGTCACCGAATCTGCACTGATGTGGCTGTTCTCGACCCTGAGCAACGCCTGCATTCCTATCTTCTTCAGGTTGAACGTGATCCCGCCATAGGCAGAGTTGCGAAACTCGTCATATCTGAAAAGATTATCTGCTTCAGTATTGTCAATTGTAAAATCATAACTCATTTGCTGGTAATAAGCCTGGTAGCCTGCTTCCAGCCTGGCATTCATCCCCAGCGGATGGACATAGTTGACCTTGGTGGAAAAGTAATTGCGGTTGTTAAGGTTTTCCTCCAGCCTTGAATAAGTATCCAGTACTATTTCTGAATCCCAGGGATATCTCGAATTCTCAAAGCTGTTATTCTCATCTGACCTGAAGAGGTAGCCGGTGCTTTCAACTGTCAGCTCCTGAACCGGATTTTTGAAAGTCCTTTTGTAAAACAGAGATGCAGATGATTCATCGCTTCCATAACCATTGTATGTCAGCGAAGAGATAATATTCAGCGGGTTATCGTTTTTATACAGGAATGTCTCACTCAACAGATCCACATCCTGGCTGATTGGCTTGTAGCTTATATTCAGGCTCAGGCTGTTTTTATCATTGATGTAATAGTCAAACCCGGTATTTATTGATGACATTTTCACCTTTATCCCGCCTGCTCCGTTCAGGTTGCTGAGAGAATCAATTGCCGTGAAGCGACTGTCAAATTTCTGGCTTATGTCGAGACCCTGGTAAAGAGTGAAGGCAGTCACATAAAACGTTATTTTTCCCATTGAGTAATCGAGGCTGGCCGAAGCCTGACTGGTAACCTTGTTAAAGGGCTTCAGGTTAATGCCCACATTGCCGTTTACCCCGTACCTGGCCTCCTTTTTAAGAATGATGCTTATCACTCCATCAATGTTTCCCTCGTACTTTCCGGAAGGATTACTGATGATTTCAATTGACTGGATATCCGAAGGGAGTATTCTTGCGAGATATTCCTTGTCGCGCTGCCGGCCGTCAACCTGGATAATAAAGTTACTGCTGCCGTTAAGCGTTACATTGTTCTGATAATCGACATTCACCTGAGGTATCTTTTTCAGGAGGTCATAGCCGTTCGTAGCCGTACGGGCTACAACTTCAGGGATGGCATAGCTGGTTCTGTCGACCATTTCCTTGCCTTTAAGCCTTTCCCCCACCACCATTATCTCATCTATGCTGGCAGTGGTTTCCGTCAGAAAAATAGTGTCGACTGAAATCTCAGTGTCTCCGGATCCCACCGTTACTATCCTGCCGTTTGTTTTAAAGCCCACATAGCTTACCCTGATATAATAATCACCCGGGTTTACCTTTTCCAGCAGGTAGGCTCCGTCACCCAGAGTAATAACTCCGGTTACCATTAATGAATCCGGCAACTGCATCAGGCCCACGGTAGCGTACGGCACAGGAGACCTGTCACTCTCAAGGCATACTTTACCGCTTATATTCTGGGCCTGCGATGCAACTGAAGCTGCCAGAAGCAATCCAACCAAAATTCTTTTCATGTGCTTTCCCATATTGATCTATTGTAATACAATGACTTTATTTTCTCCCTTTATCTCCATTGGCATCTGCATACTGAACCCTGCAGCGCTGATACCCAGGGTACCGGAAATTGAAGTTTTCCCGGTCTCTTCGATCCGAAGGCCGGTGAAGGCATCAATTACCATATCAGCCCTGCTTATCCCTTTCAGGTCCCCATATGTCACGGTGGCGCCACCCGATTCAATCGGCGCAGCATTATCTGATGCCTTTATGGCTGATTCGGAGGAGATCCATGCTTTGTCTCCATCAAGGCGGTCAAGCCGGTAGGTAGTAACAATATCCAGCATCATACCGCCTGAAGTGAGCTGATTTGTAATAGTCCACTGCTCCCCTTTTGATACCTCCCTGCCGGGCAGGTAATGAGTAAACATTTCAACCATTGTCTTCAGGTTTGTTTCGCTGACCGTTTCCGCGAGCTGCTTTTTAACCTCCTGGCCCGCAGGACCCTGAATTGTAATGTTTGCAGTATCATTCAGTACCAGGCGGGGCAGGATGGCAGCATTCACAACCTCCACCGGCTTGCCTGTGTAATCAATCTTCACATACAATGCATTCTTGCTGAGACGGTTCATTATGCATGAAAGCACATCGGCTGATTCAGATGATCTGATGTCTCCCTCATTTACCGAACTTACGGAAACAGCTTTACCCATGGTGTTTGTATGGTTAATCAGCGTGTCAAAATGAACTTCCGCAACCATAAAATCCTGATTTGAATCGATCATCTTCATTGACATCACATATGCGACTTTTGACTCGGTGGTTTGCTGAACCCCGTTGATTGTCTGTGTGATGGTTTGTTCGGAGGAGGACCTGAAGCGGTAAACCCGGTTTTTTTCCAGGTTCATCCTGAGGTTTGCGGTGTTCTGTCCTTTTGAGGCAACAGAGAACAGAATGATGATAACTGAAAAAAGGATCCTTTTCATTGGCATGATTTTACAGGTTTTAGGAATATTGAGGTCAAAATTAGATCGGTGAGCACCGGGAAGCAATGGAGTGTCGGCAGATGGCAGATTTATGCTGGTGAACGGCGGAATCTGCTTGCCTGCCCTGTTTCCTGCCTGATCCATAACCCGGAAAGATGACCCGGAACCCCGTACGTTTAAGGGTGCTGTGATTTCAAATTCATTATGCATTTTCAAAATCATTACTTTTATGACAATTAGACAGGAGTTGCCATAAATGTTACGGAAATCAGTAATAAGATTCATTTCAGTCTGTGCAATCCTTTTACCTGCCATTGCACTGGAAGCACAGAACAGGCTTGAGATCAGCACCGGAGTCGGATTCTTTGACGGTGTCTTTGTGAAGGCAAAATACGGGAACAGGTTAGAGATAGGTATCAGCCAGGATCTTGTAAGCCAGCTGCATACCACCGGCCTGGAGATCTATTACCGCATACCGCGAAGATACGAGCCTGCCAATCCGGGTCCCTTCTACATAATGTGCGGATTCAGCACAACCTTCTTTGGAAAAGGATATGATACATTTGAAAAGAGTTTCATTTATCCCAGGATGGGCAGATCATTCATCCTCTCACGACGGAGCGGCAGGGCCGGACTGAATATTGACCTCGGTGTTTCCTTTCTCCGAAGCACCAATCCTCCCGGGGATTACATTACAGATTTCATTCCCTTTTCGGGCAGCGCAGGCTTCTTTTACAGATTCTGAAAATCCGCCGCACAGTTGTTTTTTTCACAATATCTTACCTAACAAACAAATCCATGTCAATGCTCTTCACCCCGCTCACCATAAGGAATATATCTCTGCCAAACCGAATCGTAATGTCTCCCATGTGCCAGTATTCTGCCAGGGGCGGACATGCCGGCGACTGGCATGTTGTGCATTACGGAACCAGGGCTGCAGGAGGTACTGCCCTGATTATTGTGGAAGCAACGTCTGTATGGCCCGAGGGGAGGATAACTCCCGGAGATTTGGGGCTATGGAGCGATGAACATATTCCTGGTCTCCGCAGGGTGGCGGACTTTGTTAAAAGCCTGGGTTCCGTACCCGGAATACAGCTTGCGCATGCAGGCAGGAAAGCATCTTGCGCCCTTCCCTGGGAAGGAGGAAAACAACTTGACCTGAAACAGGGCGGATGGGAGACAGTTGCCCCTTCGGCCATCCCCTTCAGCCCGGGAGAAAGAGCTCCGGGAGCAGCTGACAGGATATGCCTGGACAGGATAATTGAAGGATTCAGGGATGCAGCCAGACGGGCGCTTAAGGCCGGGTTCATGGTTGCAGAGATACACAGCGCCCACGGATACCTGCTGCAGGAGTTCCTTTCACCCATCAGCAACAAACGGACCGATGACTACGGCGGATCATTTGAAAACCGCACCAGGCTGCTCCTGCGGGTGACTGAGGCCGTCAGGTCTGTATGGCCCGATGAGTACCCTCTTTTTATAAGGATATCCTCAACCGAATGGACCGAAGGAGGATGGACCCCCGAAGAGAGCATCAGGCTGGCACCGCTCCTGCAGAAGGCCGGTGCAGACCTGATCGACTGCTCATCGGGAGGAAATATTTATAATGCGAAGATACCCTTCGGACCAAACTACCAGGTTCCGTTCGCAGAAATGGTTAAAAAGTCGGGGATCCTAACAGGGGCTGTTGGCATGATCACCCGAACCGGACAGGCAGAGGAGATCCTTGAGGAGAATAAAGCCGACCTGATACTGATGGGCAGGGAGCTGCTGCGCAACCCATATTTCCCGCTGAAGGCAGCGGCAGAGCTTGGAACGGAAATAAACTGGCCTCTGCAATACCTCAGGGCAAAATCCTGACAGATGGCATCAGCAGGGCTGACCGGTAATGCTCTCCTGCCCTTGGTACGGACCATTCATCCTGTTCTCCGGAGGCACACATCGCGGAAGCTGCCCATGGACAGCTAAATATTCAGATATTCTGTTGATCAGTCTTTTCCGGAGCCGGTACATACACCCGTTTCTTCTTCCCCGGTGAGATTATATTACCAAGCATCATGGCCAGCAGGCTCATCAGTATCACCAGGGTAATCACCTCGGTATTGACCTCCGGGATCATATAGGCAGCCGGAATGCTGAGGAAGAGAAGAATGGTAATAAGCCCCCTGGGGGCGAAAAGAACAAGTGACATGTTTTTAACTCCAATGACAAAACGGAAAAAGAGCCACCTGATGAGCAGTATTCCCGCCGTGATGACCAGGGCAATAAGGAGGTTTGAAGGGAGAAATATTCCTTCCACGGAAGTATAGTATCCAAAGATTATGAAGAAAAAAGATCTTACCAGGAATGTGAGTTCACCAAGGATTTTCCTGAACGCTTCCAGGTCCCTGTTGAATTTATCAAACTCCACATATCTTTTAATGAATGTATTCTCCACAAACCTTGAATTTGACAGTGCAAGGCCGAAGACAAGAACCAGCAGAAGAGCCGGGAGGTGGTACAGCTCTGCAAGGACATATACCAGTATCACGAAAGTCATGATGATGACATAGTTGATATGATAACTTACCTTGTGCAGCATTATGGCCAGTCCGGTGGTAGTCACCACGGCAATGACTACTGTTGCCAGGCCGGCCGCAAGATAATGTCCCACGCCTCCCGAAGCCTCAGACAGGCTGAAGAGGATAAAATCAAATGCCATAATCCCGAAAATATCAGAGAAGGAGCTTTCATAGACAATGAATTCCTTCTCCCTTGAGCTGAGACTGACAGCAGAGGGAATGGCAACGGCGCTGCTGATAATCCCGAGGGGAATCGTGCTCAGTATGGCAGACAGGGTTGAGTGGTTGAAAACCTTAACCAGGACCAGCGAACCTGCAGTGACTACAAGTGCAAGAAGGACGAATGCCGAAAGGACCGAGTCACGAAGCAGCCTGGCCTTTTTCCTTTCGAGTTTCAGGTCAAGGCTTGCATCAAGTACAATCATTACCAGCCCCAGCGTGCCAATCAATGGCAGCAAAGGCCTGAAGTTGGGTATCTCAAGCCCGGTAGACTTCGTTATCAGCTGCAACCCTATTCCGAGACCGATCAGTAAAATGACCCCAGGAATCCTCGAATACCGGCCTGTGATATCAAACAGGTATGAGAGGATGATTATTACGCAGAGTACCAGTATTATGTAATTTGTCATGTCTGTTCAAATCATCATCATCCAACCGGAGGGGGCAACCATCCCCGGACCTGCGGTTCATACCCTCTCCGGAGGTGCATACCCTTTCCGGCCTACCTCTGAAGGGAGTAGAGAAACCTGATCTCCTCTGCCCAGAGGGTCTCCTCGGGAGTTTCAAGAATGAGGGGCATGTCATCAAAACGAGGGTCATTCATGATCAGCCTGAAAACCTCATCTCCCAGTTCTCCCCTGTGCAGGCTGTCATGCCTGTCAACCCGGGACCCGAATGCTTTTTTGGACTCATTCAGATGCATTCCCTTCAGATATTTGAATCCTACAATCCTGTCAAAATCGTCAAAGACCCTTTCAAATCCTTCAGCCGTGCTGAGGTCATATCCTGAGGTAAAGGCATGGCACGTATCTATGCACACTCCCACCCTGCTTTTATCATCAACCCGGTCAATTATATGCTTCAGGTGTTCAAACCGATATCCCAGGTTTGTGCCCTGGCCTGCAGTGTTTTCTATCACAGCAATCACGCCGCTGGTTCGTTCAAGGGCAATGTTTACAGATTCAGCTATTATGTCAAGACATTGCTCCTCGGTAATCTTGCCCAGGTGGCTTCCCGGGTGGAAATTGAGCCTGTCAAGACCGAGCTGCTCACACCGCTGCATCTCATCAATGAATGAGTGGCGTGAACGTCCCAGTCCATCCGGATCAGGACTGCCGAGGTTTATCAGGTAACTGTCATGGGGGAGTATCTGGTGAGGTTTGAAGTCAAACTCCTCACACCGCTTCCTGAAGGCATCAATGCTCTTTTTTGTAAGTGGCGGCGCTACCCACTGTTTCTGGTTTTTGGTAAAGAAGGCAAATGCCCTTGCTCCCACCTCATTTGCGTTCAGGGGTGCGTTTTCCACACCGCCTGATGCGCTTATGTGTGCTCCTACATATTTCATGATGTTATCTTATGTCTATCGCTCTGTAAGCGGTTTTTCATAGACAAAGATATCAGTGAATCCCAATCCTGCAAGTTCCGGATAATAGGGATATGTCTCCTCCCTTGTGTAGAAGCCTGTTATAACCACCCTCCAGGTGCCCCATTCTTCAAGTATCTGCACCGGCATACTGATCCGGCGTTCAATCCGCTGTTTAGCTCGTTCTGCCTCTCTGAGCCTGTAATAACTGCCTGCATGCAGCACAAATCTCGGGGCCGGCGGGGGTGTCGGAGCCACTTCCTCAAAAATCACCGGCTGGTCAGGAATTATTTCAGGCTGAACATCCTGTACGGGCTCTATAACCTTCTCCTCTGCGGGGATCTCAACAACAGGGGCTGGAACAGGCGGAACAACAGTTGCCAGTCCTGTTTCCGACTCGTGGAGAACGGTGATATTCTCAAATCCGTACTTTCTGAGCAACGGGATAAATTCCCTCACCTCACTGGTGTCGGCAAACCCGGATATCTGCACCTTGAACAGGCCTCCCTCATTCCGTATGGTCACCAGTTTCTCCGCGGCAGCAAGGAGCCTGTCGCTCATGGTGACGGTCTCCTCCAGGGTGCCGAAGGCACCGAGCTGCACCGTTGTACCGGCAATTACAACCGGCATTGGTTCTTCTGTGATCGTCTCACTCACCACAGCAAGCGAATCTTCCTTCGTGGTGGTTATCCATTCTCCCTTGACCGCCCTGTTGGAGATCACCCATATCTCGGTTATGCCCTGGTCGTGTATTACGGGTATGTATTTCTCAAGGTCCCCACGGTCACTGAAGCCTGTGATGCGAACCTTCCAGAAACCATCCTCCTCGAAGAGTTCCACATTCTTGTCAAGAGCCCCTTCGACCTTGTTCTTCATTATCTCAGCATAGATCCTGTTGCGGAATGCCCCGAACTGGACGGCATAATAATCTTCGGTTATTGTTACCAGTTCACGGGTAACCTCATGAATGACAAGGTAAGAGGTATCTTTTGCGGCAGGTATGCCCGGCAGTGTCCGGATATCGGTCACAGCAGCGGAATCAGGCATTATGACCATCTCGGTGGCAATGTCCGGTTTCCTCAGGGTAAAGTCGAGATTCTCAATATAATCGCCTTCGCTGTTGCTCATGATACTGAAGACAATCGAATCGGGTTCTGAAACCAGGCCCAGCCTCCGTAACTGGGAAGAATCAACCCTGACCTGGTATAATCCGGGTGCCAGGCCGAAATAGCTGAAGTAACCATCCTCCTCGGTCAGGGATCTTCCTGCAACAGCGCCGGAACTGTTGTGGAAGCTAACAATTATCCGTCCGATTCCTCTCCTGATTCCCTTTTCCTCAACCTTAACAGTACCGGTTGCCTCTCCTCTCACAAAAACCGGTATCTCTATCAGCTTGAGCATGTTAGGATCAGCCACTACGGCGTATGATTTCTTTTCAAGGCGCCACGAGATGTTTTCAAAACTGCTTTCGTCTATTTCAAGATAGTACTTCACATATGGCTCGAGTCCGGTGATGTGGATTGTGGAATCCCTGTCATTGTGTTCGAGCGTTCCGCTGCTTGACCTGACATTCAGCCTTGAAACTTTTGGTTCCCCGGCATCACGGGTTCCGTTGACATTGAAGTCGAGGAATGCAATGACGGAAATACCACCCCTGCCCACGTTGGTACGGTTGTCAGCCTTAAGCCATCCCGTTGGTCTGTCATTAATTAAGCTGCCCCTTGCGTACTGAACAAAAGTTGATTCCCTGTTTGTCTGCCTTGCAGAAAGGCCGGTCTGTGCAAACGCAAAGTCGTACCGTATGCCAATCTCGCCCATCGTGATGTTATGCCTGAAGTTTCTTTCCCAGGAAAGATTGACGTATCCCCTTTCAAACACTCTCTTCTCAAGACCAAGCTTTGAAGTCACAAACTCCCTGTCGGTATAGTTGAACTGTGCCTGGGGCATAATCAGAAACTCGCCGGGAAGCCTGATGGCAAGAGAAAGCATGCTGTAGATACTGGGGTCATTCTCACCGGCGAAGATGCCATATGTGGTCAGATTGGTGTTAACTCCCAGGATTGAGCCCGCCAAAAGCCATTCGGCAGTGCTGTAATTTGCAGCCGGAAGGACTATCTGGTAATATGATAATCTGGAATAGGCGGTGAATTTCTTTATCCTGAACGGGATGGAGAGGGCTGCCCGCCGTTCCTCAAGGTAGTTGAAGCTGATGGCTCTCTGGTCCCTGTCGTACCGTATATAATCAAGATCCATCTGGATATTCGACGGAAACCGGTATGATAATCTTCCGCGGGCACGCACACCATGGGTGTATTCTCCTGAGAGCAGTACATTTCCCGGCAGCCGGAGCGATGCATTCACAAAGGGCATAACAGGTGTGGCCGATACTGATGAAAGATACTCTGCGCCTCCTCCCAGGGTCAGGAACCTGGTGGCACCATAATTTATTGCGGCCCTCGAGAATCGGCTCCAGACAGAGTCTTCAACTACCCCTGCACTAACGGTATACTCCAGCTCTCTATGAGGAATGAAATTGTAAGGAATGGTAAGGTTTTGTTCCCTCGTACGCTCCTCACCCCAGGGACCATAGTACTTTAATTTAACCATAGTATTGCCGTAAACAAGGGGAACTTCGAAGGTAAAAAAACCGGAAGCATCAGCCTTGACATAGTCAACAAGCACGTTGTTCACATAAAGCTCCACGGTCCACCCCGGTTCTGTATTATCGGTCAGGATATAGGTCCCGAATGATCGCCTGAAAGTGGTGGGTGTATTGGTAAGCTGGACCCCTATTACCGGGTCATAAATTGATGCTGTGGCATTTGTGGTTATTTTCCCGGCCATAACCTGGCGCAGGAATGTACGGTCATTGTTTACATGACGCCAAAGGTAATACTGTTGCTTTTCAAGGAATGGATCACCGGTATAATAGTTGAGTGAGGCAGTTGCCTCTCCGCCTGCAATTACAGACCCAAGCGACAGGTTAAGCCTGGCCTGGGAACGGGCTCCGGGTTGTTCTATTGCATAGACTGACCAGTCGGCCATTCCGAATCGAAAACCCGGGTAACTTCTTCCAACGGTGGTGTCTACCTGGATCTCCCCTTTCAGCCGCGTCATCCCTGCCCTCATTTCGGCAAGTTTCATCTCCCTGATCCTGGGCAGTTCCTGTTTTGTCTCAACAGTGACAGTAAGTTCACGAATGGAGAACCGGCAATCAAGCCCGAACACCCTGCCATACCAGGGAAGCTTCAGGTAAAGACCACTCTCCGATCTTACCAGGTCTCCCTCCCCGAGCGGCCAGGTCCGGCCCTCATAAATAATCTGGTTACCTGGCCTGTCAATGGTATATGTTGCTTCAGGATTTATAAAAAACCCGCTTATAATATCATTATTTTCATTCGGGACATTTCTTATACTGAGGAAATCGAAAAAGCCTGGAACAGAGAGATATACATCGCCACCCCTGATAAGGGCATCGGTCTCCCCCATCCCTGCATAGGGGAGCTTTACATAAACCGATATCTCATCGTAAAGAGGCTCGTCCTGGGCATTTGTCGCAGGATAAATGAAGAACAGCAGAGCCAGGGCAACCAGGAGACGGTACTTTCTCAATACCGTAAAATTGAATCTTCGGTTTTCAATCCTTGTATGTACCCTCCGGTTCTTCATGTTGGTTTTTCAGGCAGTTCCTATTCCCTAACAAGTGTTATGGTGAAACTGCCGGTATATGTGCCGGGCGGATTTGATCCGATATTACCGACAGTAAGGATACCTCCAACAAGCAGCGTTGTCTGTTGTGGCCATGGAAGGGTTGTTACAAATGGAGAAACAGGTTGTGATCCGGATATCTGGAGTGTGATTGTGCCTCCTCCGCTACCCGAAAGGGTAACTGGCGGGGTAGCCAGAAGAGAAAGGACAGTTCCGGGATTTGCCCTTACATAAAACATGGCAGGAGCATAGGTATAACCCAGTGAAAGCAACACAACGCTCCCGGAAGAACTCCTGGTGCCTGAAGGAGTAATGGTAATGGTTCCTCCCGAAATGCCAGGGGAGAATGCTCCGAAGGCAAGCGGCTGTGAGGGATTTGCGGTAATAATCACCGGCCTCGGCGGTGGTTCCTGGGCTTTCACGGACACTGTCATGCCCAGAAATAACGCCGTGGTCAGGATTATAAGTAACCGGCCTGGACGTTTTGTTTTATGTGTGCTGTTCTTCATCATAATCCGATTGCCAGTTTAACTGTTGATTTTAAAGAACCGGAACTGTAATTCACGAGGTAAATGCCCTGCTTCAGGTTAATGTCCAGGTTGTAAATGCCGGTCTCAAACACTTTTCTTACATGCACCGGCCGGCCGCCCAGATCAAAGACCGTAATTGATCCATCTGCTCCGTCAATGGCTCCGACGGTTGCCCTGACAATGTATCCGGAGGAGTATGCGCTGAATATTACATTATCATCTGGTACAATCTCCGCATCTGTTAAATTCTTCCGGATGGCCAGTGCGAACCTGTTATTGTAAACACCGGCATCAAGGCTGGTCCTGTAGGTGCCGGAGTTACCCAGGTCCGTGCTCTTGCCGGTGACAGCATCATGCAGTATAACACGAACATTTTCGGGCAGGTTTTCAAGGTTGCGCAACCTGAAAACAATCTCCCCGTCGCGATAGGTTGTAATGCCCAGGGGCACATTAATGACAGTATCATTCTGAGGTGGCAGGGCATTTACAGAAAGACGTTCATTACCAGGCAGAACCGAGTAGAGGTTGGTCACCATCATATCGGTATTGAACAGTTTGAGTGCATCAAGTTCCGGATCAAATTCCGGAGCAGCTGCAGCATCAAAATAAACCACTGTCGGGTCAGCCGAAAGGGTATCATCAGCGAATGCTGCCGCAAGTCTGATCAGGAAACGTTCAGAAGATGATGCTGATTTGAAGAAGACATGCGATTTATCATTGATCCTTACGCTGTTGGTGGCTCCCAGTGTCCCGGTCACAGGGTATGTACCGTCAGAGACATGCACGAAGAATCCTTGCATTGAGGGTATGATGTTATTGGCAACCCCGTCACTTGAGATACCGTTCACATATGTGCTGTAGGTGCCGCCATACTCATCCGTAGAGCTTGCCCTGAAGAAATAAAGTGCATTGTCAATATTGGTCTTTACCCAACCGGCGGCATTCCAGTCAACAGGAGAGGGATACGGGTTACCCACAAGATTGAATCCTTCAGTATATGTATTGTCATGATTGTAGAGTGTTACTGCCACCGCGCCATTGCTTACCTCTCCGGAGACATCTATGGTTCCGGGAACGTCAAGTGACCCGAAATTAACTGCATAACCTTCCATGGGGTTGAGCGGGTCCGTACCGGTTGCATATGAGACCCATCCGGAAGAGGTACGGCTCTCATCATAACGGTAAAACAAGGGGAAGGAGGATGCGAGATCCATATCATCGGCAAACTCATTTACTACCGAAGCAATAAACGGAGAACTTATGTACCTGTAGCCGAATTTTGAAGGCAGGTAACGCTGCATGGTAACGCTCCCTGTCACCGGGCCGGTTCCGGATCCGTCGATCAGGGCCGTGCCCGTGGCATCAGATACAAGAGTAAGTTGTCCTCCTGAGGCAAGACCGCCATTCTGAACCAGAACCACCCCTGAAACACTGAGCGGACCGGAAAGGGAAACTCCGGCTGAATTATTTACAGTCAGGTTCATAACCATCCCTCCGGTGAAGTGGCTTCCGCCTGTTGTTTGAGCTACGCTTCCGGTAAATTCAACGGTACCCGAAGATGCATCAACACCGCCGCTGCCGGAAAGTGAGCCATAAATACGCAGTGTTCCACCGGAAAGGATGAGAGATGCACCCGGAATTAATGAAATATCCCCTGCCTCTCCTGTAAATCCTGAAGAAATTACCGGGTCAATGGCCACATCGGGTATCTCCACTGAGGTTAATGCAAAGGGAACAAAGCCGCAGGACCAGTTTGCCGGGTTATCCCAGGAGCTGTTTACCGAGCCGGTCCAGGTCTCGCCGGCGATGGTAACTGTTGCCGTTGCCGACAGCCCCGTACAGACAGCCGGATCAACAGTATTTGTAACAGTATATACACCCGATTTGCTGGCAGAGAGGTCTATCTGGCCTGTGGAAGTGCTTATGAAGACCAGGCCTGCTGTGGATGAAAACGTTCCGGATACACTTCCCGGGCCCAAAACGGGAACCGGATCTGTTCCGTTCTGGCAGTATGGTGAACCAGGATAGGAGAATGATGCAGACCGCACCGTTATGCCAACAGACCTGGCAGGGCTCGTGCCGCATGCATTGGTGGCAGTGACACTGAGGGTGCCGCTTGTGGCATCGGTGCTGAAACCGACCGTGACAGAGTTGCCGCTCCCGCTTATTGTATGACCCGTGCCGCTGTATGACCAGTTATATGTAACTCCGGAAACAAACGGAACAGTATAAACATAACCCGTACCACCCGGGCATACCAGCGTTTCAGATGCAGTAAACTCGTCAGGCCTTGATGCAACCACCGGGAAAGAGATGATTACTTCATCGGAGGAAGTACACGGCCCGTTGCTGATGGTCCAGCGAAGGGTATAGCTGACTCCCAGCACCCCGCTGAACTGAGTGTTGTACTGAGTGCTGTTGTCAAATGACCCTCCCGCGCCGCTCACAACGGTCCAGAGGCCGGAAAATGCACCCGGGTCATTACCATCAAGAGTGGTGGTTGAGAGGCCGCAGAGCGACTGGTTGGTTCCTGCATTGGCTGTTGTCGGGACTTCATAAACAGTCACCGTATTTGCATCCACGACCCCGGTACCTGACCCGCCGTTAAACCTGAATCCCGTAAGCCTGTATACACCGGTAACATTGGCTGGCAGAGTGTAGGGAAGAGATGATACAATCACATCAGGCTGTGCGATTCCGTCAATGGTATAGCTTAAAATATAGGTAAGGCTTATCGGGGTGAAGGAAATGAAGCTCACGGGTATGCCGCCGGAGCCGCAGATAGGTGCAAATGAAGAGAATGATGCCCTGGCAAGGGTACCGGTAATACTTGCGGTGGTGAAATCTGCCGGGGTAGCTGAAATGGCAACACTGCCTGAAGTCTCCACCTCTCCGTTGTTATTGTCTCCGGTAGCAGTTGATGGCTGTTCAGTCCACAAACCGGTAACGTAGCGTGCCACCCTCATGTCTGCAAGTCCGTTCTCGGTAACAAGCGGGGTGAGGTCACTCTGCGGGTCCCATCCTAGCTTTATCCTGGCCGAAGCAGGAGATACCGATGAAACGCTCCAGTACTCAAGAGTATTTGCAACCTGCAGCGGAGGAGCAATAGATGTTGCGGTGCCGTTCGGGGCGAAGTATTCTGCTGTAAAGAAGGTTGTGCTTCCGGCGTCTGATGTAAGGGTAAACCGGTGACCTCTTATGGAACCACGGCCAAGGGGGAAGATGAATGCATCTCCGTTGACAATCTGCTTGCTGAGCGGGCCGCTGACCCAGGAGAGGGAACTGCCGCCAACCGGTATGACCGCGGAGGATGATGTGCTCAGAAGAACCAGCCTTCCTGATGATGAAGTGCTGATAACCCCGTTTGTGAGGTGTAACTGGTTGCCGATCTCTGCAATACTTCCGTTATTGACGGTAAGACCGGCCGGATTGTCTATCTCCATGTTCCAGAACCTGTTGCTGCCGCTGAAGTCGCCTGTGATACCCTGAGCGGCAGAACCCCTGAATGAGACGGTTGCGGCCGGGTAAGAGCCGGTACCACTTCTGAAAGCCCCTCCGTTGTACCTTTCAAACGTACCACCGATTGTCAGTTTCCTGTTGTTGACACTGTTGTCCAGAACAGGACCGTCAATCACAAGGCTCCTGCAGACAGTCAGGTCAGCATTGGGAAGTATCCTTGTTCCGGTTCCTGAAAAAACCAGGTTCGGAACGGATGTATAAACCCCGGAGACTATGGTGTATGTTCCGCTTCCGCCGTACTCAATTGTACCATCGCCAGTACAATCAATGAAGTCATTATATGTGCCTCCCGGAAGATTGCCTGATTCAACATAGAGTTTTCCGTCCCCCTCAATATGTCCCAGGTTGTGGCCATAGGTAGGCGCGACAATCCTGAGTTCATTATTGATGGTGGTGTTGAGGACCGAGATAAAGTTTATATCAGCAGTGACTACATGATCAATTATTACATTGCTGCCAGCGGGCCCTCCTGCCGGACAGGGCGGTGATGCCCCTACGGGCGTCCAGATAGCCGGATCTGACCAGAAACCATCACTGTTGGTAACATATTCCGCAACCTCATCGGGGATGGCGGTATCCGTTCCTGCAGTATATTCTCCGTTAAGATTGTCAGAAACAGTATAATTGAACGTTATTGTATTTGCCGTCTCATCCACGTTGTCGGTGGATGGGCCCGGCGCTGCCTTATCCCATGTGGATCCGGGCAATAAAAGCCGCGCGGCAACATAGGAAGCTTCGTCTCCGGAAACATCATCTGTCAGATAGCTCAACAGCAGGCTTCCTGAAAAACCCGATATGCCGGAGCTCTCAGTCTGCCAGTAATATTTAAGTGAATTCAGCGGATCTGTGACAGTCGGATGGACTTCATTCACCGGGTTGACCCTGATGGACCCTACCGTTGAGTTTGCGGTTACCGTAAAGAGGGCCGGAGTATACTTGCCTGAAACTCCCACAGGGAATGTAAATGTCTGTGCACCTGCGGGGAAAAACTTCAACACCCCCTGGCTGCTGGATACTCCATCTGACTTGATCATTTTGGATGTACCCAGGGCTGAACCTGAAATCAGGCTATTCTGGCTGAGTGTAAGCAAATACTTATTTACGTCAAGGATTCCGCGGGTAAGAACAAGGTCGTGCTGAAGGGCGATGTCATTATCCAGTCTTACCCCCGCCGGGTTATCAATGATCATTCTTGCAAAAGAACCTGTTCCGGAAATGGTTTGCAGGACACTTCCGGAGAGTCTTATCCCTCCGGTAATGTTGTCATCTGTATAAGCACCGTTATTTGACAGGTTACCCATTAGAGAAAGCAGGCCGGAACCCAGTACAAGGTTTCCTGAAACGATATTGAGATTCCGGTTTACGGTGAAGCTGCCGCTGGTAGTAAGGGATGTCACTGAAGAGACCTCCAGGTCATAAAAGTTAGTGACCGAAGAACCGGTTACAGTCTGAACCCCGCCATCGAATATTGTCATATTGGTTCCATGGTTGTAGGTACCATGATTGACCATATTTCCCTTTATGGTAATATTCCTGTTGTTTGAGGACACGAGGCTTCTGTTGTTGCTTAGGGTGAGTGACCCGTTCACAACGAGCGGACTTACCATCAGTGAAAGCTCTGCATTCCTGTTGGTTCCGGTGGTCTTGCCTGTTACGGTAATGTTATTAAGGGGTATATTTGCGTCAAGAACAAATGACTGGGCTTCATCAATTACGGTACCCCCGGCGGGAGTCTGGCTGAAAGTCACGGTACCACCCGTGACAGATCCTGTGGCAGGCCTGAGGTAAAGGTCCCCGAAGGTGGTTCCGCCGCCGCGCACAATTGCAAGATTACCGCCGGACATTGTGAACTCGCTTCCTTCATTCAATACTTCGAGTTTTGCCTTCTCCGCACTCGCATTGTTTCCGTATATTATGACATTACCTCCGCTCTGACGATAGGTCAGTGTTCCGTTTGTTGAGGCCACCGGGCGTCTGATCTGCCCGTTCACGAAGAGGTTTCCGCTGCCGATCTCGAGCAACGAAGAACCACTGCCTGAATACTCAATGTCTGCATTGTTCCCGGTGTTCCCGTCAGGCCCGATATAAACATTCCCTCCGCCTGATAAAATCCTTAGCCGCCCGTTCAGGTAAAGAGTCTCAGACCCGGCATTATTTGAAATATATACACTTGACGGGGTGTTTATTGTCAGTCCGGCCGTTGACGGAATAATGAAATCCGTAGTAGTCGAAATATTCAGATTTCCTGTCCTTTCATATACCAGGGTTCCGTTTTGCAGGGTCAGCCATCCGTTGTTCGGGGTGGTCAGTGAACCTCCTATATTCCAGGTCAGCGTCGAATCAGGTGATGTTCCCTTGTTTATGGTTACATTGTTGAAAACTGTAACCGGAGTTGTGCTGAGTAACGGATCGTTGGTAACAAAGGCTGACCTGTTACCCGTGAAAATCAGGTCACACCTGTTGCCTCCGCTGATCATGCGGAACAGACTTGGGGTACCGTAAACTGCAGTGCTGTTGTCACTGTTGTTAAAGATCGAGCCCCCGACAGACATTATGTTGTTGGTTGAGCTGCTCCAGACATCAATGCCTGCACCGGGAGCAACATGGACATCACCCTCGATGTTGATTCTTTGCAATCTTGTGCCATTGTATATGAACCCGAATGATCCGCCGGCAACAACAAGGTCTCCAGAAACATTTACAGTCTTTGCCAGGATGGTACCGTATTCACCGTTCCATGTCATCGCCAGCCATGCATCTGCATCAGAACCGTTGCATATAAGATCTCCGTTGATGGTAACGGTTGAAAGGTTGGGAAGGATAATATTGGAACCCCTCAGAGGAGTAAGGACAACTGTTCCGTACTCACTGGCATTTGACGGCAGGATGTAGTAGGCCCCTGACTCTGGGTTGATGGTATAGAATTCGGAAATGCCGTCATTCAGACTGAACTCAGAGAAGTCACCGGAAGGGTATACAAACGGCTCCGGCCAGTCAAAATTAGACGCATCCCTCGTGGTGATCCTCAGTTTTCCGTTGCCGCCGGGGTGGGTAAGTACCGAGGCAAAGGTGCTCCCCGGATTGTTTTGTATATCTAGTACTGACCCCGCCTCAATCTGCAGGTTGGCACAATTCACAATGGCTTTGTTCCTCTGGTAATAGGTTGAGGCCGGATTTCCGGTTCCTGATGGAAGAGGAGGCGTTTCGGTGGCAAGCCATATTGAGTCGTTACCACCAATAATAACGATATCATTTGCTCCGGGAGCTGAGGCAGGAGGATCATTTACAGTATGACCGGTAAGCGACCAGGTTGAGGTTGAACTCCATAATCCTGACTGACGGCTGTAAAAAATACTGGGAGTACCAAAACTTGACGCACTTCCGGCTGTATAATCAGCATCAAGGAAATTGGTGCTGTTTGAAGGTGCCGTCCAGTCTGAGATTGTATTTGTGGCAATACTGATTCCGGATGACTGCCCGGGATACCAGTTGAATAAAGTACCGTCATACAATGCCGGTATATAATCGGCTTCCACTCCTCCAATATCTGCATTGTCATAAACAAAGCTATGGGTGAGGGAAAAAAGAGGTATTCCGCTGAACCCTGAAGATTTCACTCTCCAGAAATACGAAAGGCTCTGTCCTTTGACTGCTGTCAGAGGATGCTCATAGTCAACCGGAATTACTGTTACGGTGCCGTATGTTGCCGGTGCCGATGTGAATCCTATCGTGGCAGGAGTATATTTCCCGGCAACACCAACCGGAAATGTGAATGTGCCTGTGGAAGAATATGTCCTTGACAATCCTCTGTCTCCTGCATTTCCTGACGTCTGGATGAACCTTGCGGACCCGCTGTTGACAATTGATGCCGGGGAGTTGAGATGCAGGTTATAGACGCCGATATTAAGCAGGTTGTTAACTGAAAATGTCAGAGTTCCGTTCAGCGTCATATTGGCCAGCAGGGAAACAGGGGTTGCGGCCGTGTTTGCCAGTTCAAGATTGGTAAATGTGCCGGCTCCGTTAATCGTCTGTGCCGAGGAGCCTGCAACTGATATCCTGCCGGATCCGGCAGCGATACCTGAGTTGAAAATATTACCTGAAACATTTATGGTTTTCCCTCCGTCATTCAGAGTACCGGCAACAATGCTGAGTGCAGAACTGACGTTTACCGTCCCCTGCGTTCCGGCAAAAGTCAATGTCACTCCGGAAGGCTTACTTACCGTGAAACTGCTCAGTGAGAGCGGAGATGCCAGGTTTACAGTAAGCGTCTGGGCCAGGGAGCCGTTCATTGAGGTAATATTGGTACCCGTTGTGTACGAGGTTCCGGATTCAAGGATAAAATTTCCTCCTATTGACAGGTTATTGCTGTTTGCGTTCAGCACACCGCTTGCAAGAGTCAGGTTTCCGGATACGGTGATCGCTGTGCTGAACCTGACATCCGCAGTGCTTCCCGACCTGTTCACAATCAGATTCCAGAGAGGTGCTGTGGAATGAATTGAATAACTGGTCGCATTGGTACCGGAGCCCGTTGCGGGAAGCATCTCAAGCGTACCCCCGGTAACATTGATGTTTGCAAGTGATGCCTTGACATCAAATGCCTCGGCTGTCCCGGTAGTGGTAACATCGTGGATACGAATAGTGCCTCCGGAAACAGTATAAATGTTGGCTGTATTCTCCAGATTGAAAGATCCGAATGATGCATTTATGCCTGAGGTTGCCCTTGTGGTGTTGAGGGTTGCGACAGACATATCCGTCAGGTTCGGTATTGAAACATATGATACAGGTGTTCTCTGGAACCTCCCCCTGAGTATGAAGGTGCCGCCCGACTGGCTGTACGAGGCCGACCCTGTAGATGAAAGAAACTGCTTGGCATCAACAACACCGCCGTTTATTATCACCTGTCCCGAGGCCGTTGATGAGGTTACAATCCCCCCTGACTCCTTTGCAGATAACACACCATTTATGACCTGAAGCTTGCCAAACACGTAAAGAGCGCTGGCTGCTCCTGTGGTGTTTATTCCCATGGCACCATTACCCGTTGCCGTTACACCCCAGGCTGTATTCACTTCACGGTAATCATCGGCAGTGACAAACAGGGCAACATCAACGCCATCGATTATCAGAGCGCCGTTTGCCGGAATGTAATAGAAGGCATTTCCGGATGATCCTTCCGAAAGAGACGGAATAATCACAGATCCTTTCAGAATTAACGTTCCGGAATATATCCAGAGGGCTTTCCTCATCACCGGGTTACCTGAAACCGATTCTGCAGCAAGTGTATTTGCCCCGAAAAGCCTGAAATTTGAGAAACCTGATGAATTGACTGTCAGTCTGTAGGTCTGGTCGGTTCCCTTGTTAAGGATGAGATTGTAAAAATCGGTTACACCGTTACAGGTGAGGGTGTTGTCAGCAGCACCCTCAAAATAGACTGATGCAGCACCTGATGTCGGACCGGAGACCGTCGGGGGGAAGGCATTGTAAACCGGGTAAGTAAGATTTGTGAATCTCACGGTCCCGTTGTTGGTAAAATCACCCCTGACAATTACAGTGTGGAAATTAAGGTAGTAATTAAGATATGGGGCTGTGCCGCCCGTACCGCCTATTGCGGTGTTAGTGACTCCGTTGCCCACCGAGACGGAGGCTCCGTTATCAACAGTGAAACTGCCGTTTATTGTCAGAGATAACCGGGTGGTGTTTACATTATTGTTTATCCGGAAATTTCCGCTTCTGATGATCAGGCTGCCATTGAGTACAAGATCACTGAGCTGCGTGGCGGTTGCTCCTGATGTATTGATGATAAGATTGTTGTACGTACCCTGCGTAGCCGGCATGGTGAAGTCAGAAGAGTTATAGTATTCAACACTTCCTCCTCCGGAGTTTACAAATGTATTTGATGTCACTCCCGGAAAGCTGACAGAGGCAAGCCTGAGCGTTCCCTGCCCTGAAAGAGAAGTCAGTATGTCTGTAAACTGCCTGGTAGACTGATCCAGAAAGGCTCCGTTATTGATGGTAATATTCAGCCCTGACTCCGTTACGTCACTTCCCAGGGTTACGGTACGGTCAGTAAGAATAACAACCGTGGACCCGTCATGGGGTATCTCGTTGCCTATCTGCAGCGTGCCGCTGGGGTCAGAGGTCCAGGTTGCAGGGTCATCCCAGGCACCGGTTTTATAGGAATAAAATGCCGTGTAATCAAGCTCGCCGATGGCGAAATACGGCCCGGGGCCGGTAATGAAGGGGGTGACAATGGATGTCGTTCCCGGAACACCACCGATGGCAGAGTAAGTACCGGGGGCAGCCGGCGCCGTGCAAATGACCGAAGCCGTTGTAAGACCGCTTTCATACAGTTCAATTGCGGCTCCGGTAAAATCACCGGAGTTTGCATTGGTGACAGACCAGTACCTGGGCCTTATCAGGCTGACGGTTATTCCATCAGGGGTGACGGCTCCGGTCGGGCTTACATATGCCCTCAGCTCCGGTCCTGTTGCCCCCGTAATGACGTCTGAAAGATTGATGGCCTTGTACACCCCCCCCTCGCCAATGGGAAAAGAATAATTATTACCCGCTCCTGAAAGGTTGCCCGGAAGAGCTCTCTGCAGGTAGCCGGTAGTCAGGTTAACAAAAGAAGATGAAGATCCTGTAACGGATGACATTGCATTATTGGTCACCAGAACGTTATTGGCTTCTGCATATAGAATACCATTGCCAAGGGTTAGTGTACCTGATATGGTAACCGATGATGTCAGCACTATTCCGGCATTATTATCCACAGTAAGATTGTTCACCGTTGCCGGCAGGCCCGTACCGGTGACCTGTGAGGCGGTTCCGTCATAGGTGTAATCCGCCCCTGTGCTGAAATTCCTGCTACCCGTTACCTGTATGCTGCCACTGCTGCCCGAAGATGAAATGCCGTCAGGATGAGCCGTAATCAATCCGGCTCCGGAGCTGAGTGTGAAACTGCCGTTGCTGCCGTCAAGCACGCTGGTGCCCATGTCAAGAACAGAACCGCTGTTGACGGTAAACCTGATGTCTTCAGAAATGGTTCCTCCGGTTTTATTAAAGGCCTGAATACCAGAACCATTGAAAATAAGCTCACCATAATTACCGTTTTCGGTTAACGTTCCGCCGGACATACTGAAATTGCTTCCGACGGAAATGGTGAGTTCGCGATTAGAATCTTCCGAAAAACTGAGGGTTCCTGATGAAATAATAAGATCTCCGGTTATGGAAATGCTGCGGTCATTGTTATTTGGAGCCAGGTTTCCCTGAATGGTAAGTGAACCTATTGCGAGTGGATTTCGATTCAGAGTTACGTTATGCCTGATGTCAACATTTCCTGTTCCCACTTCTTCACCGGGATACCTGTTTGGTGTTTCCCATGAGTCACCATCCCACCGTTCCCAGATATTGTCATTGCTCCAGTTGCCGTTGCTGACAGTACGGTAATCACCGGTCGTCTGACCGTAACCTGAAAGACAAAACCCAATAAGCGCAAAAACCAGTGCGCAATATCTTATGATCTTGCTTATATGGGCATTGTCTGAAATCATTACTTGCCTAATTCAAGAACCGCCTCGGCATATTTCTCCGGTTTGACATCTGAAGGTGCCGAGAAGGTTATCAGCAGCCTGCCTCTATTAAGATCGATCCCTTCGGTATTTACCAGGTTGAATTCAAACTGTCTGCTGGTATTTGGTGTATAAACAGCAACACCATTTGCTACACCCACTCTGGTAACAGAACCCTGGGATGAGATATGATCAACAGCTATGTCTCCAAAAACAGAGTAGTTTCCTGTGCGATTGAAAACAATACCCAGCCTCGGGATAGTGTCATTGTCAAACCTTAGCGCCGGATCAGTTATTGTAACACCGGCCGAAGGCTGTCCAACCCTTATGATGGCAGGAATGGTAATACCGAATATGGGTGTCAGCTTTACTGCTATTGACGAGGGATCGGCAACAGCCTCCTCTTCTTCACCAAGTGGTTTCTCTTTGGGTACGGCCCTGAAATAAATATGTGACCTGTACTCTCCCGGCTCAAGGGTGCCGCTGCGGATCAGCTGAATCTTAACTGTCTGGGCCTCGTTGGGGCCCAGTGTCACCGTTCTCGGAAAATACCTCAGGTACGGACTCGCAAACTTCTGTCCTTCATCCGGTTCCGTGATTGACTCAAATCCCCCGCTCTCGGTCATCCTGATCTCGATAAGAGAGATTGCATACGTAGCCGTATCGTCACCGATATTGGCAAGATTGAGGTCCATGGACCTTTTGTTTCCTTCAAAGACAACCCTTCTGGGTGTGATGAGCAGGTTTCCCTGTGCCCATATATTTAAAGGAAAAAAGACCTGAAGCAGTATCAGGCCTGTAATCGAAAGTCGTAGCTGAAGCTTGGACATTATTTTACGTTTTTCTGGTTCCCTGTCAGTTGAAGTCAAAGGTAATGGTGTAAGTGCCTGTATAAATTCCCACCGGATTGTCATTCAGGGTGCCCACCTTAAGTGTGGCTCCCACATAAACAGTCTGTGAGCCGTCTTCAAGCATCCCGGCGCCCGGAGTCGGGGCCGGCACTGATTTCCAGTCTTCAACCGTCATTGTGCGCGCTGTACCCATATGGGTAATTTTAACCGGTTCAGATGGAAGGGTGATTGTGTATGCCACACCCGGATCACCGGTCACATAAAAGCTGGCCGCATTGTGCGTGCCACTTCCCGTCCATACACTGCCCATCACTGAGATGTTATTATCAGGGGTAAGTATCAGTTCCCCTCCCTGAGGCCCCGGAGAAAATTTCCCAAAGTTCATCTGAGAAGTTTCAACGGCAGCAAGTGTGGTTATCACCTGTGCCGTGATATGCCCGGTTGCACTGACCGGAGGGGCTGTCTGCGCGACAGTCACCCCTGCCGGTATGGCAAACATGCATAACAGGCTGAATAAATATCTCCTGAAAAGGGTCATAATATCAGACCGGTTGGTTTTGATTCCTGATGCCGGTCTGTTAGTTGTAGTTCACGGTCACGGTAAAGCCGGCACCATTGGTATAGGTACCCGAAGCCTGGCTTGCACCAACGTTAAGGGTTGCGCCAACGTTAAGGGTCTGGTTTCCTGTAGCGTCGAGCGTACCGGTTCCAGACGGGTTGCTGGTAAATGTGTTTACCGTCATCGTCTGAACACCGTTGCTGATGTCATGGGTTGCGGGCAATGTAATGGCATAGGTTGCGTTTGCAAGACCTGCAACCGTGAAGCTGGCGGCTGTAATTGTTCCCTGAATAGATGGTGAAGTAAGGCCTGAAAGCGAGCGGGTTCCGGCCGGAACAAGAACAACAGTACCTCCGTCAGCATCAGCAATGATGTTTCCGAAACTCATGTCAGCCGTCCGGGTAAGGGTAATCGGAGAAACGATTACAGCTGTTGCCGTGGCAGTTGCTGACTGTGCAAAAGCACCTGCTGTGAATGCAAACAGAACAATCGAAAATGCGAGGATCTTTTTCATCTTTCGTTTAAGTATTAGTTTTTAATTAATTTAATTGTGGTCTATTCCGCTTTGACCAGTTATACAAGACATCATGCACTGGGGTTACATGACATTTTGTGAATCGTAAAATTAAACGGATGAACAGGTCGATTATTTTGACGAAAGCTAAATTATCAACAATAATTCGCTGTTGTTAACACTCTCAGAAACTGCTGCTGCCGTCCCAGCAATGGGTGCAAAGCTTCTCCCGCGGCAGGCCGATAGCCTTCACAAGATCATCAAGTCGCTGAAACATAAGGGTATCCATCCCGAGCATGGCTGAAATCTCCTTTACCATCAGGGAATACTTCTCCGAATCCGGGTCAAGATAGTCTTCTATGTTCTTCTCCTCTCCCTCCAGCCTTACAATCGCCTTGCGTGCTGCCAGCTCAAGGGTTGAGCGCGACTGTGAAAAGTTCAGGAACGGGCAGGGATAGAGAAGCGGAGGACATGCAATCCGCATATGCAGCTCGGCAGCACCGGCTTCCCTGAGATCACTGGTGTTGTCCCTCAGCTGTGTGCCCCTGACAATGCTGTCATCAAGAAAAATTATCTTTTTGCCTTTTGTAAGCTTCTTGTTGGGAATGAGCTTCATCTTTGCAACAAGCTCCCTCTGTATCTGCCTTTGCGGCATGAAACTCCTGGGCCATGTAGGGGTGTACTTTGAGAAGGAACTCATGTATGGAAGCCCTTTTTCATTGGCATAGCCGAAGGCATGACCCACACCCGAGTCGGGAACACCGCATACAAAGTCAGCCTCAACAGTATCGCGGCGTGCAAGGGAAGCACCGCACCCATAACGGACTTCCTCAACATTCCGCCCTTCATAATCAGAGGTAGGAAATCCGTAATAAACCCACAGGAAAGAGCAGATCTGCATCCTTTTTCCGGGAGCCTTCAGCCTTGTGAAACCGTTGGAGCGGATATGCACTATTTCCCCGGGGCCCAGGTAGTATTCCGTTTCAAACCCCGTATTCGGAAAAGAACAGGTCTCGGAAGCGACGGCACGGGCCCCCTCCCTCCTGCCAATCACCACCGGCGTCCGTCCAAGCCTGTCCCGTGCCGCAATAATGCCGTCGGGAGTCAGCAATAAAAGTGAACATGATCCCTGGATTTTGTCAAATACGTTTGTTATCCCTTCAACAAAAGAGTCTCCTTCACATATTATATTGGCAACCATCTCCGAGGGATTGATATTACCCATGAAGTTTTCGGTAAAATGCTTTTTACGTGCCAGGAAAAAATCGGCAAGCTCATTGATATTGACAATCCGTGAAACGGTTACCAGGGCAAACGGGCCGAGATGTGAGTTGAAAAGAATGGGCTGCGGATCGGTGTCGCTGATCACTCCCATACCGCTGTTTCCGCTGAAATCCTTCAGTTCTGCCTCAAACTTGTTCCGGAAATATTCGTTTTCAAGATTATGTATTCTTCTCCGGAAACCTATTTCCCTGTCGTAATAAACAAGGCCGGCACGCTTTGTCCCGAGATGTGAGTGATAGTCTGTACCGTAGAATACATCGTCAACGCAGCTCCTTTCAGAGACTGAACCATAAAACCCGCTCATAAACTGAAACCAATCTGATTTGTTAGTTCTAAAATGTAAGGCGAAGATAATCAATCAGGATAAAAATTTGTTGTACTGTAATAATTGCTAATTTTGAACCGGATTAAAAAACAAACAAATGGAAAATCAGGAAAAATATCAGGCTGAACACGTTGAGCATAAGAAGGGTGCTCCGGTTGTCATGATTGTGTCAACCATAATCCTGACACTTGGCTTAATTGCCCTGGTGGTATTATACTACAACCAGAAAAGCAAGATGGTTGAGATGGAGCAGGTGCTCACCGAAGAGAAGGACTCCCTGGCAAATGAGCTCCGTATGATGATGTACGGCTATGACACACTGAAGACCAGCAATGATACGCTCAATGCAGAGCTTCAGCGTGAACGCAACAGGATCCAGAAACTCCTTGAGGTAAACGCTTCAAATGCGCAGCTGATAAGAAAATACAAGGCAGAGATCAACACCATGCGCGATATCATGAAGAGTTATATCGTACAGATAGACTCACTCAATACCCGCAACCAGATACTAACCGCCGAGAATGTCGAGATCAAACAGCAGATGACCGAAGTGCAGGAGACCAACGTCGAGCTTGAAAAAGTCAGGGAGGAACTCACCTCAAAGGTAAATGTGGCATCAGTCATACAGGCAAAGGATATTGTAGCTGTTGCCCTTAACAAGAAGCGGAAAGAGACCGACGAGCTGAGGAACCTTGACAAGGTACGCGTCTGCTTTACCCTGAGGGAAAACCCGATTGCCCAGGCGGGAAACAAGATTGTCTACCTGAGGGTAGTCCGTCCTGACCAGCTGGTCATCACCCCCTCGCCCGACAACCTTTTCCAGGTCAAGGGTGAACAGCTGATATTCTCAGCCAACAGGGCCGTTGATTACGCCAATGCTGATATCGAGATGTGCATCTTCCTTGATAACACTGGCGATTTCATCCCGGGAACCTACAACGTTGAACTCTATCTTGACGGAGAAAAGATCGGAGCCGGGGCATTTACCCTGAAAGGAAGAGGCTGATCACAGATCCGCCAGCAATTCGGCAATAATATTATCGGATATCATCCTGCCCTGGTCTGTAAGGACCAGGGTATTTTTTTCCCTTTTCATCAGCCCGTACCTGATGTATTTTCCGGAGAGATTGACAAGGTAATCATGCAGCTCCTTGTCATAGAACTCCTCAACGTGGAGAAGATCAATTCCCCACATTGTTCGGAGCGAAGTCATCACATACTCATTGAAAACGGTCAGCCGGTCAAGCTCCTCCCTCTCACAGGGTATCTCACCCGCTGCAACAGCCTTTATGTATTTACGGACATCGGAGACGTTCCACTGGCGGGACCTCCTGTCAAACGAATGGGCTGAAGGGCCCAATCCTATATATGGAACCTGTTTCCAGTAAGAGGAATTGTGCCTTGAAATATAGCCCTCCTTTGCGAAATTGGATATCTCATAATGTATGAATCCTTTCTCGCGGCAGATATTGCCAAGCAGGGCGAACATCGAGGCGGAGGTCTCTTCGTCTGTCTCCTTCAGCCTCCCCTCCTTCTTCATCCTGCCGAACTTTGTCCCTTCTTCCACTGTCAGATGATAAGCCGAAAGATGTGTTACGGGAAATGCAAAAGTCTTTTCCAGATCCTCCTTCAGGTCTGCAGTTGTCATTCCCGGTATACCGTAAATAAGGTCCGCCGATACATTATCAAAGCCCTCCCTGAAAACCATCTCCAGGGCCACTGCCGACTGTGCGGCATCATGCCGCCGGCCGAGGTAACGGAGGCGCTTGTTGTCCCATGACTGAACCCCGAGGCTTATCCTGTTGACGCCCGCCTGTCGTAATTCGCGAAAAAATCCTTCAAATACATCATCCGGATTTACCTCGAGGGTTATCTCCGGATCATCAGCGAAGGAAAATTTCTCCCTCACCGTCCGGATGATCTCTGCAACGGCCGGAACACCCAGCAGTGAAGGGGTGCCGCCTCCGAAATAAACCGTGTCCACAATTTCCCCCTCGAGATAGGAGGCCCGCAGCGAAGCCTCCCGCAATATGGTTTGAACAAGAATCTCCTGCAGGCTGTTATCAGTAGTACTGTAAAAATCACAGTAACTGCAGAAGCTCTTACAGAATGGTATGTGAATATAGACACCGGCCATCGGGAAAATATATAATTTAAAAATACAAAAGATTTAACATTAGTTTGTTAAATTCACAATCTCAAAAAATCAGGCATGATATATCTCTTTATAAAACAGTACTATAAGAGTATCATCATCGGATTGTTGATCCTGTGGCTGAGTCTTTCGGGCAGTAAAACCCTTGTACCGGGCCGGATGCTGAACATTCCGTATATTGACAAGATGGGCCATTTTGCCATGTATGCCTTTTTCTCTGCCGTGCTCTTGCTTGATTCGTGCCGCTGGCATTCCAGCCGCCATCTCCGGTATATTATCCTTCTGATACCGCTGTTCTTCGGAGCGCTCATGGAGATAATGCAGATGGCGTTCACAACTTCACGCAAGGCCGAGACTCTTGATCTGATGGCAAATATAGGCGGAGTGACTGCGGGCATAGTACTTGCACACATTACCCTGAAAATACTCGAAAAATTCAGATCTTCACGCCCGGATCGTTCCTGACCTGGTTAACAATCTGATCAATTGTCTTTGAGCTGAAGAAATTTTCAAGGCGTATCTTTTCCGCCCTGAGTTCATTGTGCAGAACACATCGCCCGTCATCGGGCCTGTCAAGATTGCACCTCTCCCCTGTTATGTAACAGCTGTCAAAGAAATTCCTGCCGTCAATGGCATCAATAATATCCATCAGCGTAAGCTTCTCTGCCGGCATGAGGAGGTAAAACCCGCCATGGGGACCCTTTGTGGAGTGAAGTATTTTTTTCCTGGCAAGTACCTGAAGAATCTTTGCCAGGTATGGCTGCGGAATGGCAAGTTTGTCTGCTATCTCCTTCAGGCCGGTATTAACCCTGTCCTGTGATTTGGAGGCGATAAAAATCACCGCCCTGATGCCGTATTTACATGTAGCGGATAGCATTCAGCGACTTTTAACCGGGATTTTGTCTATTCGCCTTTTGTGTCTTCCTGCCTCAAAAGGAGTATTAAGAAATATCTTTATGATTGCAATCGCCTCGGCTTCTGTCAGGAATCTTCCCGGCAGGGCACAGATGTTGGCATTATTGTGTGCCCTGGCCAGCCGGCTGATCTCTTCATTCCAGCATACTGCCGAACGAATCTTCTGATGCTTGTTGCTGGCCATGCTGATCCCATTGCCTGAACCGCATATGGTTATTCCGTAATCAAATTCGCCCTTTTCAACTGCATCAGCCAGGGGATGCGCATAATCAGGGTAATCAACACTATCCTCGGAAAAACACCCGAGATCCCTGATTTCATACCTGTTCTTGATGAGCCACCTCACCAGCTTCTCCTTGAGCCTGAAACCGGCATGGTCTGAGGCGATTACAATTTTCTCCAAATTGACTTTATATTTTTGTACAAATATAGTCCTGTAATTAATAATAGAAAAGAAAACATCTCCGGTTTGGCGTGTTAATAACATGTAACCGGAATTTTAATTCTTTGTTCATTATTAAACCGCCCGTAACCAGTATAAACAACTTGTCAATTAATACCCAATTCAAAATTTTTTTCTTACCGGTTTGTCATTTTGTTTCAACCATCACTGAACAACCCGCCATGAATCCGGGTATCAGTTCAGGCTATTAACAAAACAAGTCTAACAGTTGTTAATTAGATGCCTAATTGCTTCTTTTCCAGAAAAGGTATACTTTTTGATATGTTGAAAAGGTGTTACTATTGATTTAACTCCCATTTTTGCAAATGAAATAGTAAAATTGTTTTAACAGAACTAACAGGCTATAATAACCATCATAAATATAAATTTTAAAATAAGGTATATAAATTATGATTGTTAATAACGGTATAATAAAAGAGATCGAAGCACTTAAAAAGGAAAAAAATGCCGTTATCCTTGCTCATTATTACCAGACATCGGATATACAGGATATAGCAGATTTTATAGGCGACAGCCTTGCGCTTTCACAAAAGGCTGCTGAGACCACAGCTGATATAATCGTATTTGCAGGGGTGAAATTCATGGCTGAAACTGCGAAGATACTTTCCCCGTCAAAGAAAGTGATAATTCCGGACCTTCTGGCAGGATGCTCCCTCGCAGATTCATGTAAGAAAGAGGATTTTGAAAAGTTCATCCTTGATAATCCGGGCAGAACGGTAGTAACATATGTGAACACCACTGCTGATATAAAGGCTCTGAGTGATATTGCCTGCACCTCATCAAACGCAAGGCAGATCATTGAATCACTTCCGGAAGATGAAAAAATCATATTCGGTCCGGACAGAAATCTAGGAAATTACATAAAGAGTCTTACAGGAAGGGATATTCTTGTGTGGGACGGTGCATGCCACGTTCATGAACAGTTCTCCCTGGAAGCAATACTTAAGCTTAAGGAAGAAAATAAAGGGGCAAAGATCATTGCCCACCCGGAATGTGAGAAACCGGTGAGGCTTGTTGCTGATTACATAGGTTCAACATCAGGATTGCTTTCATTTGTAAGCCGGGACCAGGGCAACATATTCATAGTGGCTACTGAACCAGGCATACTTTACCAGATGAAAAAAGCTGAGCCCGGCAAGAAATTCATACCTGCTCCTCCAAAGGATTCTACCTGCGGATGCAGCGAATGCAACTTCATGAAGCTTATAACACTTGAAAAGATATATAAATCGCTTAAATTTGAAGAGCCGGAAGTGACGGTTGATCCTGCGATAATAGAACGCGCAGCAGTTCCAATTAAAAGAATGCTTGAAATTTCGGCCAAACTGGGATTGTAAAATGAAGAGGGTTTTCCTGACGCTGCTGATATTTATTCCTGCCATGTTGTCTGCGCAACAGAATTCTCAGTTGCAGGATGGTTTTCAGCAATTCAGATATCCGAACGGAAATATTTCAAGTGAAGGATTCATAAGAAACGGCAAACCGGACGGATACTGGAAAAGCTATTATGTAACGGGAGTCCTCAAATCAGAAGGAAAAAGAACCAGCTTTCTTCTTGACAGCATCTGGGTTTTCTATGACCAGTCGGGAGACACCACGGAAAAGATAAGTTACCTTCTTGGCAAGAGAAATGGTTATTCAATCAAATATCAGAAGGATCCTCTTGCCGGTCTCTACGTACATTCAGCTGAGCTTTATGCCGGTGACAAGAAAGAGGGTGTAGCCCGGATATTTTATCCTGACGGAAAGGTTAAGCAAACCATTCCCTATTCTGACGGAAAGAAAGAAGGGCTTTCACGTGAATATGACCCCGAAGGGAGAATAGTCACACTGCTGGAGTACAATAATGATTTCCTTATAAGCCGGGAAAGGATAAACCGTACTGATGCAAACGGAATGAAACAGGGAGAGTGGCTCGAGTTTTATCCTGACGGAAGCATAAAGACCGAGCGCAACTACCGTGATGACATGCTGCATGGCTATTATAAGGAATATGACGTCAGAGGCCGGCTCCTCGTGACGCTTCTCTATGACAACGGCAAGATAACCGGAACCGAGGCAGACAACAGTGCTGAGATAGACATAGTAAACCGTTATGATGAATCAGGAAGACTGATTTACTCGGGTCCTTACAAGGAAGGAATACCGGTTGGCATACACCGTGAATACAATACCGACGGAACAATCATTAATTCAAAGATTTACAATGACAACGGCGTGCTTATCTCAGAGGGCATTGTCGATGCCGAAGGAAACCGCTCTGGATCATGGAAGGATTTTTCCGCAGACGGGAAAGTGATAGCCGAAGGAAACTATACGGCAAACAGGAGAAGCGGAGCCTGGAAATTCTATAACAGCCAGGGAAGGCTTGAACAGGCGGGCTCTTACAGCAACGGACGTATCGACGGTACATGGCGCTGGTATTATCCGGGCGGAGAGTTGCTTCGCGAAGAGGATTATTTCCAGGGAAGAAGAGACGGCAGTTACACCGAATACACACGAACAGGAGAAATTATAGCCAGCGGCACCTTCGCCGATGGTGAAAGGAACGGATTATGGAAAGTCACCACGGGTGATAATACCGAAGAGGGAGAATACCTTCTCGGCCTTATGAACGGAGAATGGAAATCGTATTATCCTGACGGGAAACTGAGGTTTAAGGGCCAGTACAGGCAGGGCAATCCCGACGGCCGTCATATACTTTATTATGAGAACGGAAGGATGAAGGAGGACAGGTATTACAGGAACGGATTACGCACCAGGACCTGGAAGAAATACGATGAACTTGGCGAGGTCATCCTTACCATAAATTACCGTGATGATGTTGAGACAAGCATTAACGGCGTACCCGTAAACCTGCCGGAAAGCAGTGTCAGGCGTATCAAATAAATCATTGATGGACGAGCAGTTCAACCTGAGAAAAGAGATTACCCTGGCAGGAGATGCGGAACTGGAAAAACAGCTGCGGCCGTTGTCCTTTGCCGATTTCAAGGGGCAACAGCGGATAACCGATAACCTGAGCATCTTTGTAACGGCAGCACTGCAGCGCGGCGAAGCTCTTGACCATGTGCTCCTTCACGGTCCTCCCGGGCTTGGAAAAACAACACTTGCTGCAATTATTTCAAACGAACTTAAAGTCAAGCTTAAGATCACCTCCGGGCCGGTGCTTGATAAGCCGGGTGACCTGGCAGGATTGCTTACAAGCCTGGATGAGGGGGACGTGCTCTTCATTGACGAGATTCACCGCCTGCACCCCGTGGTTGAGGAGTATCTCTACTCAGCCATGGAGGATTATCAGATTGACATAATGATAGACAAGGGCCCCGGTGCCCGGTCTGTACAGCTTAAACTGAATCCCTTTACACTCATCGGTGCCACAACCCGCTCCGGCCTCCTGACAAGCCCCCTGCGCGCCCGCTTTGGGATAAAGTTTCATCTGGAATATTATGATACACCGGTTCTCCGGGGTATAGTAAAGAGATCGGCTTCCATTATGAGTGTGGCGATTAATGAGAATGCAGCTGCAGAAATAGCATCGCGCAGCAGGGGCACACCCAGGATAGCAAACTCACTGCTGAGAAGGGTCAGGGACTTTGCACAGGTGAAGGGCAGTGGCGCCATTGACCTTGAGATAACCCGCTATGCACTTGAAGCTTTGAACATTGACAAGCACGGCCTGGATGAGATGGACAACCGGATTCTGAGAACAATCATCGATAAATTCAGGGGCGGACCGGTCGGACTGACCAACGTGGCCACTGCCGTGGGAGAAGAGAGCGGTACTATTGAAGAGGTCTATGAGCCATTTCTCATCAAGGAAGGATACATAAAACGGACACCCAGGGGCCGCGAGGCAACAGAACTGGCATACCGCCATCTTGGAATAGTAAAGGGACGGGAAGAAACCCTTTTCTGAAAGGCAGGCATCAACAGGCAGGATACTGCCAGTACAGCATTCATTCGCAGATTTGACGGGGGTTCCGGGTCAGGAGCTTATCTTCTCAAGCCCCTTCTGATCTATAATCTTGATCTTTCGGCCGTTAAGCTCAATAAGCCGGTCACTCTTGAATTCGGAAAGAAGACGGATCACAGATTCCGTGGCAGTACCAACAATGTTGGCGAGCTCTTCGCGGGTAAGAGAGATACGCAGGTACTTCTGATCATCAAGACCAAAGTCCTTAACCAGGCTCAGCAGCACTTCGGCAACCCTCTCCCTTACCGTTTTCTGTGCTATATCCGTAATATATGAATTCGCCTCAGCGAGCTCGTGACAGGTCAGCTTAACCACCTCAAAGGCAAAGGCCGGATTGGTCTTGACAAACTGGATAAGCAGCTCAGAGGGTATAAAACACACCTGGCAATCCTCTATCACCTTGGCCGATGTGCATGCCGGTTCATTGCTCAGTACGGACCTGTATGCAATTATTTCACCTTTTCGCGCAAAGCGGATTATCTGTTCCTTGCCGTCAACGCCGGTTTTGAAGACTTTAATAATGCCTGAATTGATACAATAGAAACCGCTTATGCGGTTACCCTCATGGTAGAGTATGTCGCCCCTCCTGTAACGCCTGAAATCCTTCTCAAAATTCAGCCTGTCGGTTTCATCCCTTGTAAGGAAACGGAAAACCGAACTGGTTTCAAATGCGCATTTGTCACAGAATGCTATGGTATAGTCATGCTGTTTCATTTCTCCGGCAATTAGGATGACAAAGGTGGTTATTAATTCCTGAATTTCATAAAATTTCGGTTCTGAACTGGTTCAGGAACCTTATATCGTTTTCAAAATAGAGTCTCAGGTCATTTACGCCGTATTTGAGCATGGTGGCCCTTTCTATTCCCATTCCGAATGCATAGCCTGTATATTTCACAGAATCAATGCCGCAGGCTTCCAGCACATTCGGGTCAACCATTCCGCAGCCAAGAAGCTCCAGCCATCCGGTTCCCTTGCAGACGTTACATCCTTTTCCGCCGCAGATATTGCAGCTGATATCCATCTCGGCAGAGGGCTCGGTAAAGGGGAAGAAAGATGGTCTCAGCCTGATCTGCACACCCTCTCCGAACAACTCGGTGGCAAAATAGAGCAGGGTTTGCTTCAGGTCGGCAAATGATACATTCTCTGCCACATACAAACCCTCAACCTGGTGAAAGATGCAATGTGCACGGGCTGAAACCGCCTCATTACGGAAAACACGTCCGGGAGAAATGGTGCGGATTGGAGGCGCCTGGTTTTCCATCACCCTTACCTGGACCGATGAGGTGTGGGTGCGCAGAAGCACATCATGCGGATCAGACTCCGTGCCGGACTTCTTTTCGATATAGAATGTGTCCTGCATATCACGGGCCGGATGATCACCGGCAAAATTGAGCATCGTGAAGACATGATTGTCGTCCTCTATTTCCGGCCCCTCGGATACCGTGAAACCAATACGGCTGAAGATGTCTATAATCTCATTGCGTACGATAGAGATCGGATGACGGGTCCCTTCACCGAAAGGAAATGCCGGCATGCTGAGGTCGGTTGCAGAATGAATCGTCTCAGCCATTGAAAGGCGCTCCCTGTATTCACTGTATTTATCAGTGGCCAGTTGCTTAAGTTCATTCAGAAGCTGGCCGGTTTCCCTCTTTGCTTCGGGCGGCACTGACCTGAAATCGTCAAACAGGAGGGAAATTTTCCCCTTCTTGCTCAGGAACGCAATCCTGAACTGTTCCAGTGCAGCCTCATCCCCTATCTGGTACTCCTCTGCTTCCCTCCTTAAATCTGCAATCCTCTCCTTCATCTTGAAACTCCGGGTTATTTAATGATTCTTACTTTCAGGATTCTGATATCCTGCACTGGCCTGTCTGTCATATCTGTAGCTGTTGATGCAATGGCGTCAACCACCTCCATCCCTTCCAGGACCTCGCCGAAGACGGTATAGGCGCCGTCAAGAAAGGGCGTGCCCCCTTCTGATTTGTAAGCGTTCCTGCGATTCTCCGGCATCACATATGGTCCGGCCTCTTCCATGGCTTCATATGCCTTTATTATTGCATTCTGCTGTATTTCGTCCTCAGAGACGGGACCACCGCTTTGTTCTGCCTCCCTGCGAAGGTCAAGGAGCGCCTTGTTGTAAAGATACTGCCTGCGGTTGTATTCGATGCGCTGAACGGTTGCAGACAGGTCTTCATCATTGTAAACCTTCCCCTGCACAATGTAAAACTGAGTCCCGGAAGAGTTTCTCTCAGGATTCACGTCATCACCCATACGGGCAGCAGCTACCGCTCCCCTCCTGTGGAAAAGAGAATCATTGATCTCAGCAGGAATGGTGTAATCATCACTTATTAACGATGAATCCTGGCGGGTGGATCCGTCACCGGTCTGAATCATGAAATCCCTGATGACACGGTGAAAGGTCACACCGTCATAAAAGCCACTCTCGGCCAGTTTGATGAAATTGTCACGGTGAAGCGGAGTGAGGTCGGAAAGAGATATCAGTATATCTCCTTCGGTTGTCTTGATCTCGGCACGAATCCCTTTTTTGCCGCTGGTTGAACAGCCGGCAATAACCAGTACGGCAACCAGTGACAGCACGAAGCGTAATGAAGTCCTCATTTTCTTTTATTTTACGAATGACAAAGATATATATTTGCAGTAAGAGTTAAGCATGAACGATATACGCAAACTTGCGGGCCAGACCGTCATATACGGATTCGGAACGGTAGTCCCGCGATTTCTTAACTACGCCCTCCTCACGCCTTTTTATACACGTATTCTTGGCCTCGAGCAGTACGGCGTTGTCACCGAGCTATATGCCTGGATGGTCCTGGCCCTGGTAATACTCACCTATGGCATGGAGACCACATATTTCAGGTTTGCCGGCAAAAAAGGTCCCGCTGGTGAAGTTTACGGTACCGCCCTGATAAGCCTTTTCACAACTTCTGCCCTGTTCCTGCTGGCAATCTCGCTTTTCATTGACCCTGTATCCGGTTTCCTGGGGTATGAAAAGCACCCTGAATACATCAGTATGTTTGCATGGATAGTTGCCATTGATGCTTTTTCGGCAATACCGTTTGCATGGTTGCGGAACAATAACAGGCCTACGGTCTTCAGTGCACTTAAGATCATAAATGTGCTGGTGACAATCGTTATAGCTTTTTTCTTTCTGAAGGCAGCCCCTTCCATTGCGGAAAAAGGGCACGGCTGGATTTACAAAATCTGGAACCCTGATTTCCAGGTGGGATATGTCTTTGTGGCGAACCTGGCAGGCTCAGCCATCACGCTTGTCTGCCTTCTTCCTTTCATTTTCAGGATAAAGCCTGTTTTTGACAGGAAACTCCTGGTAAAGATGCTCTCATACAGCTGGCCGCTGCTGATTGGCGGCATGGCCGGCTCACTCAACGAAGTGCTTGACAAAATCCTCCTTCGCAGGCTTATAGGCGGTGCAGAAGGCCTTGCCACAGTCGGGCTTTACGGAGCCGGATACAAAGTTGGTGTACTTATGTCTCTCTTCATACAGATGTATCGCTTTGCGGCAGAACCCTTCTTCTTTGAGAAGGCGGGAAGCAGGGATGCGAAAGAGACATATGCCGTTACAATGAAGTATTTCGTAATAACGGCACTGATACTCTTCCTGGGCATAAACCTCTATCCGGAAGCAGTGAGGATACTCATCGGGGAGGATTTCCGGGAATCACTCATCGTTGTGCCAATCGTCAGCATGGGATATCTCCTGCTGGGTATCTTTATTAACCAGAGCATCTGGTACAAGGTTGATGACAAAACAATATACGGTGCCTGGATAACATTTGTGGGAGTAATCGTAACCGTGGCGGTGAACGTCATTTTCGTCCCACGGTTTGGATATATTGCTGCCGCCTGGGCTCACATCGCCTGCTATCTTTCAATGGTAATAGTATCATATTTTGTGGGGCAGAAGTTTTACCCGATAAAATACGAAACAGGAAAAATATTTGTTTATATCATTCTCGCCATCGCATTGCTCTTTGTTTCAGGACTGCTGTCAGGGGAAAACAAAATCCTCAATGCTGCCCTTGACACTTTGTTGCTTTTAAGTTTCTTTGCCGTTGCTGAGATCAGGGATAAATTCTTTACGTTATTGTTTAAAAGAGGAAAATGAAAATCAGGATAGTAAACAAATCATCACATCCGCTTCCGGCATATGAAACGGCCCATTCGGCCGGGATGGACCTGCGGGCCTTCACCGGTGAGCCGGTCAGCCTGAAGCCGATGGAACGCCGGCTGATACCAACCGGACTTTATATTGAATTACCGGAAGGATACGAGGCCCAGGTAAGACCCAGGAGCGGCCTCGCACTGAAGCACGGAATCACCGTGCTTAATTCTCCCGGTACCATAGATGCCGACTACAGGGGCGAAATAGGTGTTATTCTGATAAACCTGTCCGGGAAGGAATTCACCGTCAATGATGGTGACCGGATAGCTCAGATGATTGTCGCACGTCATGAAAAAGCAGAACTTATAAATACTGAGGAGATTGACCAGACAATAAGAGGGGAAGGGGGATTCGGACATTCAGGGAGAAGATGAGAAGAAGCGTAATACTGGTCATATTCCTGCTGTTGACAGCAGGATGTTCAAGGAAGGTTATCTCACCGGCATTTGACCGGGAACGCGAGGTGAGAGCAGACAACAGGTATGACTATATCCTTTCAGAAGCACTGAGACAGAAATATGTCGGCGATCTGAATGAGGCGGCAACCCTTTTTGAAAAGTGCATTGAACTTGACAAAAGCCGTGCTGTACCGTGGTTCGAGCTGGCACAGATGTACTCAGCTGCCGGTATAAGAGATAAATCGCTTAAATACGCAGCAACGGCTGCCAGACTGGAACCGGGGAACTACTGGTATCAGCTGGCATGCGGCTCCCTGTTTACGCAGTACGAACAGAAGGATTCTGCCATTGTCTATTTTAAGAGGGCACAGATGGCTGACAGCCGCGCAATGGAGGTAAACGGAATACTGGCCGGACTCTATGCCGAGAAGGGCGAAACTGAACGGGCCGACTCCCTGTTCAGGCTCCTGGAAAGAGAAGGATCCCTTACCCCGGATATGTCTCTGATGATGATATATGGCCTTTTAAACATAAAGAATTTTAAGGAGGCGGCAGAGAGAACCATAAGGCTTATTGACCAGAATCCCGGGGAAACCAGGTATAGTGCACTGCTGGCAGACATATATTTTGAAGACGGAAAAAAGGATAGAAGTGACAGTATATACCGTGAGGTAATTGAAAGAAATCCTGACGATATTGAGACTCAGCTGCTCTACCTGATGAGCCTGGTCTACCGGCAGGAGTATTCCGGAGTATCAGTTTTTCTTCAAAGGGTTTTTGAAAGTGATGTGGTAGAAAGGGAAAGGAAGATAGCGATCGCCCAAAGGCTGGCAGGTGACAGTACTTATATTGAGGACAATGCAGGGTCTCTGGCGGAAGCCCTGCTGCTGCTGGAGAAGGAGTACCCCGGTGACGAGGAGGTGATGTCACTAAGGCCCGGAGTTTATGAAAGGGCAGGGCTGAAGGAGCTGGCCATACAAAGAAATGAAGAGATCATAAAGAATGTAAAGCAGGGATTCTGGTTTAAGGAACGGTTACTGATACTCTATGCTGATACTAAGGAGTACCGGAAAATGTATGATCTTGCTGCTGTTTATTCAAGGGAAAACAACCGCAGCATTCTGGGAAAGGTATATTATGCCATATCAGCCATGGAGATGAAGGAATATGATGTGGCCGATGCTGAACTTAAGAAAGCTCTTATACTTGCGGGAAATGACCAGCAAATGAAGGTGCAGATCCTTTCCATGATGGGCGATCTCAGGTACAGGATGAAGGATTTCGAAGGGTCGTATGCAATATACGAGGAGGCCCTTGGCATAACCCCCGATGACCCTCTGCTCCTTAATAACTATGCATATTTTCTTGCGGAAGGCAACACAGAGCTTAAGAAAGCGCTGAAAATGGCAGAAAAGGTTATGGAAATGGAGGGAGGCAATCCTACATATATAGACACTTATGCCTGGATACTTTACAAGCTGGGAAAATTCAGGGAAGCTCACCGGGAGATGTCCAGGATATTTGAAAACGGAGAAGAGCAGGATCCGGAACTCCTTGAGCACATGGGATATATAAAGAAAGCCCTTGGCAATTGCGGAGAGGCTGTAAGGTACTGGAGACGGGCCATTGAAGGGGATGAAACCAAGACATATCTTGAAGAAGAGATCAACAGATGTATGGAATAATTAAATATGCAGGCCTGGTCTTTATTGTCATTGCGATAGCCGGATGCGCGGCGTTTCGTAAAGGCAGGGCAACAGATACGGTGGCAGAGCCCGGGGGGATGAATTACGCTGCCGTGATTGATAATGTTGTAAACAACAACATTGCTGAAAAGGGATTTGAGATAAGGAAGGGTACGATAGAGCTGCGGGGAACTGAAATTGAGGGGAAGTTTGGTTTACACGCCAGGCTGAACAGCAGGGGAGACTTTTATGGCTCCGTCAGAGGACCACTGGGCATTGAGCTTGTACGGCTTTTAATGGTCGGAAACGATATCGCTGCAATAGACAGGTTCAATAAAACGGTTTATATCGGGAAGAAGGACGATATCCTGAAAAAGAATGGTATGCCGGAAGATTTCATGGAAATAATTTTTGGAGATATGCCGGCAGAGAATGTCCGAAATTTCTCTTACGGGGAAAATAGTCAGTTAAAGGTCACGGCAGGGGATGAGAACTTCATAAGGGAGATCTCCATATGTCCTGACGAAATGAAGATATGCAATCAAAGAATCGATGCAATATACTCAGGACAAGAGATATATATTACATTTGGCGAATTCGGAACCAGTGGCGGCAAAAGATATCCGTCGGTTATTGAGATGAGTGAAGGAAAAAGAATGTTTCACGTGAAACTATTAATTGATGATTTGATATACGGATACGATTCTGATATAGAATTTAACCTGCCCTCATACAGGAGAGAATCATTGTGAAAATAAAGTACTTAATATTGATTCTGGCAATCCTTTCGACGCGATTCATTAATGGGCAATCGCGTGCGGAACTGGAGGATATGAGAAGAAAAAACCTTCAGGAGATCGAATATGTGGACCGGATGCTGAAGGCTACTGCAACGCAGAAAAATGAAAACATAAATGAACTGAGGGTCATCGGCCGGAAATTGAATCTGAGGGAGAAATTAATCAATGAATACGGCCAGGAGATTAGCCTCCTTGAATACAGAATATCACTGAACAGTCTGGCTACCGAAATGCTGGAACAGGACCTTAATGAACTTAAGAACGAGTATGCGAGGTCTATTGTAAGCGCGTACAAGGCTACTAAAGGAACTCCGGCACTCGCGTTTATTCTCTCATCTTCAGATTTCAACCAGGGATACAAGAGACTGAAATATATCCAGCAGGTGGCGAAGTACAGGAGAAAGGAAACTGAAACTATTGAGACTCTGTACAACGAGCTTAACAGCACAAGGGAAAGGCTTGAAAAGGACAGGAAAAATGTAAACGACCTTAAAAACAAGGAGGTGAGGCAGAAGCAAATGCTGAGCGAGGAGCAGAACAGGAAGGAGAGGCTTGTTACCACGCTCAGCAGAAAGGAAAAGCAACTGAAGCAGGAACTTGATGAGAAAAGGAGAATTGCGCGGCAGATCGAAAAGGAGATTGAAAAACTCATTGAGGAGGAACGGAAGAGAAGCGAAACTGTTCCCATGAGCAGGGAAATGAAAGTAATAGGTGATTCTTTCGGAGAGAATAAGGGAAAGATTCCCTGGCCTGTTGACAGAGGCATCATAACCGGGCATTTCGGATTGCAGCCTCACCCTGTGCTGAAGAATGTTACCGAGGACAATATTGGGATTGAGATAACTTCAAGCGGACAAACCAAGGCAAGGTCGGTTTTTAAAGGAGAAGTAGTGCGTGTTTTTGCGATTTCAGGTGCAAATATGGCTGTAATTGTAAGGCACGGAAAGTACCTCACGGTATATCAGAACCTGGTTAATGTGAAGGTTAAGGCGGGTGACAGTGTAACACTTGGGCAGGAGATAGGGGATGTTTACATGGATAACGGAGATGGTGGCAAATCTGTGCTGAAGTTTATGGTATACGAGGAGAAGAAAAAGCTTGACCCGGAGCAGTGGCTTACAAAAAAATGACTAAATTTTGCAACAAATAAATACCCTTTCAGTTATAAAAGTGATAGGGAAACAGGAATGGAAAGCATTACTATAAATTCAGACATTGAAAAACTGCGGGTTGTAGAAACGCTGGTAGATACGTTATCAAAGAAGCTTGGTATCTCTGATGAGGTATACGGAAAGATCCTTATATCTACGGTTGAGGCGGTCAACAATGCAATTCTTCATGGAAACAAGGGTAATGCTGACAAGATGGTCACGGTCAATTTCACCGCTGACGGAAATCTGTTTGAAGTTACCGTAACCGACGAGGGAGATGGTTTTGAATACAATAACCTGCCTGACCCTACGGATCCCGAGAATATTGAGAACCTTCATGGCCGCGGAGTGTTTATTATGAAAAGCCTCGCAGATGTGATCGAATACAATGATTCGGGCAACCAGGTAAAAATGCGGTTTAAATACTGAGAACTTGAAAGTAAGCTTCCATTACGATATAGAAAATTTCAGACTGCGGGACAGCAGGATAATCAAAAAGGTAATAGGAAGAATTATTTCGGATGCCCGGTTGAAGGCCGGAAAGATTGACGTTATAATAACCAGTGATGAAAAGGTTTATGAGATAAACTCTGAATTCCTGGGTCATGACTATTATACTGACATTATTACATTTAATTATAATAAAGGCAACACCGTTAACGGTGAAATATACATAAGTGAAGACAGGGTAAGGGAAAATGCAAGAGAATTTGAAGTTTCGCCTGCCTGTGAAATACGGAGAGTCATTTTCCACGGTTTCCTTCATTTATGCGGGTATGATGACAGTACAGCGGGGGAGAAGAAGAAGATGTCTGAGATGGAAGAGATGTATCTGGCCTTATCATATGCCGAATGAACTTCAGGTATGATATAATAGTGGTTGGCGGAGGACATGCCGGCTGTGAGGCTGCGCATATTGCTGCCGTCATGGGCGCAAAGACCCTCCTTATAACCATGGATATGACAAAACTTGCCCAGATGTCATGCAATCCGGCTATGGGAGGCATAGCTAAGGGGCAGATAATCAGAGAGATAGATGCGCTGGGTGGCGTTTCTGGCATTGTCACTGACAGAACCATGATACAGTTCCGGATGCTGAACCGCAGCAAGGGTCCTGCAATGTGGAGCCCGAGGGCCCAGTGTGACAGGATGCTGTTCAGCAGGGAATGGAGAAAAGTGCTTGAAGAGACAGACAGCCTCAGTATATGGCAGGAACAGGCGAATGAACTGATAGTTGAAGAAGGTACTGTGAGAGGGGTGAGGACTACATTCGGAACAGAATTCTGGTCTGACGCTGTAATACTTACCAACGGTACGTTCCTAAACGGCCTGATGCATGTGGGGTTTAATACAATGGCGGGAGGACGGTCAGGCGATCCCGCATCCAGGGGGATCAGTGATCAGCTGAGGGATCTTGGTTTTGAGGTTGAAAGACTTAAGACCGGAACCAGCGCCAGGGTTGATGGCAGAAGCATTGATTTTTCTGCCATGACAGAACAAAAGGGTGACGGAGATGGACGGTGCTTCTCATATCTGCATGACAGGATAGATATACATGACGAAAGAAGCTGTTATATAACCCACACAAACGAAAGGGCTCATGAAGTATTGAGGGAAGGATTGAAGTTTTCTCCACTGTTTACCGGAAGGATAAAGGGGAGAGGGCCGAGATACTGTCCCAGCGTGGAGGACAAGATTGTTACATTTGCAGGGAAGGAATCTCATCAGCTTTTCCTGGAACCGGAAGGTTGGGATACCAATGAATATTACATAAATGGTTTTGCCAGCAGTCTTAAGCTCGAATCACAGCTGGGTGCACTTAAGGAGGTAAAAGGACTGGAGAATGTTGTTATTTACCGGCCGGGTTATGCAATTGAATATGATTTCTTCCAGCCGACACAGCTCAGACACTCACTGGAAACAAAGAAGGTTGCGGGTCTGTTCTTTGCCGGACAGATTAATGGTACAACCGGGTACGAGGAGGCAGCTGCACAGGGTCTGATGGCTGGAATAAATGCAGTTCTCAGGATTCGGGGAAAGAAGCCTTTTGTACTTAAAAGGGACGAAGCCTATATCGGTGTCCTGATAGATGATCTGGTGACAAAGGGCGTTGATGAACCCTACAGGATGTTCACCTCCAGGGCTGAATACAGAATTCTGCTCAGGCAGGATAACGCTGACGAGAGACTCACCCCGCTTGCAGAAGAACTTGGCACGGCAACAAAAGACAGGATTAAACGGCTTGAGGAAAAGTACCGGATGACAGAAGAGATTATGGCCTTTCTGAAAAGTTATAGTATTTCACCCTTGGAGATTAATTTGTTCCTTGAAGAGAAAGGAACATCAGTAATCAGCCAGAAAATAAAGGCTGTAAATATTGCAACCAGACCGCAGATAGAACTTGAAGAACTCCTGAATAGAATTCCCGGTGCAGCTAAGCTGAGCTGTTTCAGTTCGGAAAGGAAAACTGAGATTATTGAAGCTGCAGAAATAAGGATAAAGTATTCAGGTTACCTTGAAAGGGAGAGAGGAGTTGCAGAGAAGATCAAGAGGCTTGAAGATCTCAGGATACCGGATGAGATCGTATACGAGGAGCTTACTTCAATATCGACTGAAGGAAGGCAGAAACTGGGAAAAATCAGGCCGGCAACTATTGGCCAGGCTTCGCGTATAAGCGGAGTATCTTCTTCTGACGTTTCCATTCTGATAATGTATCTCGGCAGATAATTTCAAGTGTTCCACGTGGAACATTTTTTCAATATATATTATGAATATTGCAGGTAAAATTATTGATGTGCATAAAAGGCGCATTTACCCCGGGATTGTTACTATTTCAGCCGGGAAGATAGAGTCTGTGGTTGAAACAGGTGAAAGTCCCGGTCATTTTATTATGCCAGGGCTCGCAGATGCACATGTTCACATTGAAAGCAGCATGCTTGTCCCGTCCCATTTTGCCGTGGCTGCAGTGAGACACGGCACGGTGGCCGTAGTGACTGACCCGCATGAGATTGCCAATGTGCTCGGCAGGGAGGGGGTAAAATTCATGCTTGACAATGCAGAAAGCGTTCCCTTAAAGATGGTTTTCGGAGCCCCTTCATGTGTACCGGCCACATCATCCGAAAGCGCAGGAGCAAAAATAAATTCCGCGGAAATAAAAGAAATGCTTCTTGAGGGGAGGGTTAAATTCCTGGCTGAGATGATGAACTTCCCGGGAGTTGTATATGACGATCCTGAAGTTCATGGCAAGCTTAAAGCTGCAAGGGAGGCCGGGGTTCCGATTGACGGACATGCACCTGGCCTGACAGGCGAAGAGCTGAAAAAATACATCGGATCAGGCATATCAACAGACCATGAATGTACTTCCATTGAAGAAGCTCTGGAGAAAATTTCAGGCGGAATGAAAATACTCATCCGGGAAGGAAGTGCCGCAAAAAACCTTGAGACTCTTGCACCCCTGCTGACATACCACCCCGGTGAGGTGATGCTGTGCACTGACGACCTCCACCCGGAAACACTCCTTGGCGGACATATTAACAGGCTCGTGGCACGCCTGATCACCATGGGCTATGACATGTTTGACGTGATCCGCGCAGCCACCCTTAATACATTTAACCATTATCACATCGGTGCAGGAACCCTGAAACCGGGAGATCCTGCTGATTTTATTATCATTGATGATCCTTCAGCAATGAACGTCCGTCAAACCTGGATAGACGGCCAATGTGTATATGACGGTGATAAAACCCTGTTTACTCCCGGAGAAGTAGTAAAAATCAATAAATTCAAATGCACGCGGCTCCTGCAGGATGAAATCAGGGTGATAAACGAGGGTGGCAGAATCAATGTGATTGTCGCAGTTAACGGAGAACTGACAACAGAAGCTGAAATATTGCGCACAGGAGAAGATGAATTTGTCTTGCCCAGGCCTGAGGAGGACCTCCTTAAAATTGTTGTCAAGGAAAGATATAACGACAAGCCTCCGGCAGTCGGATTCATAAAGGGATTCGGATTGAAGAGGGGGGCAATGGCCTCTTCAGTGGCACATGACAGTCACAACATCATAGCCGTAGGAACAAATGACCGTGATATTGTAACAGCAATCAACCTGATAATCGATGCCGGCGGAGGCATGTCCGTAGCCTCGGACGATGGTGCAGAAATACTGAAACTGCCGGTGGCAGGTATCATGTCAGACCTCCCTGTAACAGCGATGGCCTCACGTTATGAAAAACTCTCTGAAACGGTTAAGGCCCTGGGATCCAGGCTTGATGCCCCGTTTATGACCCTCTCGTTCATGGCATTGCTGGTAATTCCAAAACTGAAAATGAGCGACAGGGGATTGTTTGACGGAGTGGCATTCCGCCATATTCCCCTGTTTGTACCAAATCCCTACGATAAATACCGCACTTAGAACCGGTTAAATAGCAGTCGGGCGACTCACTCAATTTTGTTCCTCCCGTCCATCTCTTGTCATAATTTCTAACTTTGCGATTTGCAGTGCTCTCCTGCGCTGCAATCAATAATGGCATATGTCAGAAAGGGAGAACATAAAAAAATCAGTATCAGCGCTTCCTGACAAGCCTGGCGTCTACCAGTTCATTGACGCTTCAGGAACGATCCTCTATGTCGGAAAAGCCCGCAGCCTGAGGAAACGCGTTGCCTCATACTTCACAAAGAACCAGTCAGGTAAAACACTGGTAATGCTCTCCCGCGCCGCTGACCTCAGGCATATTGTGGTTGACAATGAATCCGAAGCCCTGCTTCTTGAAAACAATCTTATCAAGAAGCATCAGCCAAGGTATAACATAATGCTCAAGGACGACAAGACATATCCCTGGATATGTATTAAGAATGAGCATTTTCCGCGCGTTTTCATGACCCGTAAGCTGGTTGCTGACGGCTCTTCATACTTCGGTCCATATACCTCGGTACCGGCTGTCAGGACTCTCCTTGAACTGATACGTCACCTTTTCCAGATCAGGACCTGTTCCCTGCCGCTTTCGGAAAAATCAATTGCCGAAGGGCGGTTCAAGGTATGCCTTGAATATCACTTGGGGAACTGCAAAGCCCCGTGTATCGGACTTATAAGTGAAGAAGAATACAACAGGCAGACAGACAGGATCAGGGATATTATCAGGGGTGATATCAGCGGGGTTACCTCGTATCTTGAGTCGCTGATGAAAAAATTTGCGGCTGAACTGAAGTTTGAAGAAGCCCAGAAGATCAAGGAAAAGCTCGAAATTCTCTCCAGGTACCGCAGCAAATCGGTGGTTGTGAACACTTCCGTTCGTAATGTGGATGTATTCGGCTGTTCGGTTGAGGGAGGCTCAATGTATGTAAGTTACATGAAAGTGGTTGCCGGAGCAATAGTCCAGTCCTGGTCAGTCGAACTGAAGATCCGGATGGAAGAGGAGAAGGAGTCGTTGCTCTCCACTGCGGTTACAGAAATACGACAGAGGGTTTCAAGTGATTCCCCTGAGGTTATTGTTCCGTTTATGCCTGATATAAAGCTCGATAGGATAAAATATACCGTTCCCCGCCGGGGCGACAGGCATAAACTGCTTGAGCTGGCCAATCGTAATGCGGTCTTTTTCAGGATAGAAAGAGAGAAGAAGGTTTCTGAGAGATCAAGGGAAAACCGCACTGAAAAGAATCTTGAAAAAATGAAGAAAGATCTTCATATGCCAGTCCTGCCGGTACACATAGAATGTTTTGACAACTCCAATATCCAGGGAGAATCTGCCGTGGCTGCATGCGTTGTTTTCCGTAACGGACGGCCGAGTAACAGGGAGTATCGGCATTTCAACATAAAAACCGTTACCGGTCCTGATGATTTTGCGTCAATGGAGGAGGTTATTTACCGACGGTACCGGAGGATGCTGGATGAGGAAAAGCCTCTGCCACAGCTGGTGGTTATTGACGGTGGCAAGGGTCAGCTCTCCTCGGCGGTCAGAAGCCTCGAAAAACTGGGGATCAGGGGCCGGCTGACGGTGATCGGGATAGCAAAAAAGCTGGAGGAGATATTTTTCCCCGGCGATTCCGTTCCGCTATACCTTGATAAAAACAGCATTACGCTGAAGATCATTCAGCACATCAGAAATGAAGCCCACCGGTTCGGGATTAAATTTCACAGGGGAAAGAGGAGTTCCGGCATGAACCGGTCTCAGCTCGACGAGATCCCCGGAATAGGGGAGAAGACAAAGGAGCTGCTTCTCAAAAAATTCGGTTCTGTCAGAAAACTCTCTGAAGCATCAACAGGGGAGCTTGAAAAGGTTGTTGGTCCGAAAAAGGCTGCAATTCTGACCGCAGCCCTGAGAAACTGATTTTTTTCCACGTGGAACAGTATTGTTTTTCAGGCATCATAATATGCAGAAATACAGCATATAACAACGTGTTACCTGCACAATAGACTTCGTGAGAATTAAAAATTTGCGGTCAGGCGGGCAGTCCCCCGAAGATTCTCTTCAGAAAACGGTGAAATGAATGGATCCCGTTCGGTTTCCAGAACATCATGATGCACTGGTTGTGGATCAGGTTGACATTTTCCTTTTCAAGTTCGGCAATTGTCTGCTTAGTCTCTGCTCCCTGCTGTATCCAGAGATCTTTAATACCATGGGCAATTGCCTCCCTTGCTACCGAAAGGGTCTCCTCCTTAGGTGTCATGAATATTATCCCCCTGATATTTTCAGGCAGTTCACGGACTGAACTGTAGCATCTGACTCCGTCAATTGTTTCGGCGGCGGGATTGACGGGTACAACATCCATCCCTTTTTTACGCAGGTCCCTGAACATGACCTGCCCGAATTTCTTCGGATCTCTCGAGACACCGGCTATGGCATAGGTGCCAAGCGAGAGAAAGCGGCTTACATCTTTCATTTTCTTCTGAGTGTAGAAAAAATTACAAATTCGATTAGTGCTGATTTCGTTTCAGAGTCAGGATATTCTTCCAGAATTCGGATCGCCCTGTCAGAGTATTCCTGCATTTTTGATTCGGCATATTCAAGCCCCCTGTATTTTCTCACAAATTCAATTACTTCCCTGATTTCCCTGCTTCCCTTCTTTTTCCTTCTCAGCAGCCTGAAAATCCTCCGTCTTTCAAGGGGTCCGGCCTCCCGGAGGGCATGTATGAGGGGGAGAGTTATCTTTTTCTCCTTTATGTCATTGCCTTCTCTTTTTCCGGTAAGCCCGTCGCCTGTATAATCGAGCAGGTCATCCTTTATCTGGAATGCCACGCCGATGTTTTCCCCCAGCTCCTTCATCCTGGCAATGATGACCGGGTCATCGGTTACCGAGCTGGCGCCGCAGGCCGTGCATGCTGAAATCAGGGCAGCGGTCTTCATCCTTATGATGCGGAAGTAGTCTTCTTCCCGGATATCCAGTTTGCGTGTTTTCTGGAGCTGTACCAGTTCACCCTTCACTATCTCCCTTACAGCATCGGAGACGATGCCCAGCATGTTGAACCTCTGCTTTTCAACACTGATAAGCAGCCCCTGGGCGAGGAGGTAGTCTCCCACCAGTACTGCAATTTTCGAGTTATAAAGCACATTGATAGTCGGCAGACCTCGTCTTTCTGAGGCATCATCAACCACGTCGTCATGCACGAGGGTGGCGGTGTGAAGCAGTTCAATGAATGTGGCCGCGACAAATGTTGTCTCATTCACGGTTCCGTTAAGCCTGGCGGTAAGAAAGACCAGGAGGGGTCTCATCTGCTTCCCCTTGCGGCGCAGGAAATTGTTCAGTATAACATGAAAGAAGGGTATGTCGCTTTGAAGAGTGCGCCTGAAGTATGCTTCAAACTCGCGCATCTCTGCTGCCACCGGTTTCTTTATGTCTGAAAGGCCTGCCATTCCCTGCAACAGGTAAAAATACCAAAAATAAGACAAAATGCAGAACAAATTGTTCCCTGGCAGCAGGTTGCCGATATCCTGCCTGAAAAAAAGCCATTGATCACTTCTTCTCTTCCAGGAACTTCTTCTGGAAGATCAGTATTGCAAGCACTCCTGTGGTTATCGAGGTGTCAGCCAGGTTAAAGACCGGCCTGAAGAAAATGAAGGATTGCCCGGGCCTTATGGGCGACCAGTCTGGCCATTGCGTGTCAATCACCGGGAAATAAAGCATATCAACAACCCTGCCGTGGAGGAAGGATGAATAACCGCCTCCTTCAGGGAAGAGCACTGCCGGCGTATGCCAGCTTTCGCTGAAGATCATCCCGTAGAATGCACTGTCTATCAGGTTTCCCGCGGCACCTGCTATTATTGCGCTAACCGAAAGAATAAGACCGGTATGCGCATTCTTCTTTATTATGCTGTTAAGATACCAGGCAATTCCCGCAATTGCTATCATGCGGAAGACCGAAAGGGCCACCTTGCCTGTTTTCCCGCCCCATTCCATTCCGAATGCCATACCGTTGTTCTCAAGAAAATGGATCCGGAACCAGTTGCCAAGGACAGGGATCTCATCCCCGATGACCATATTGGTTTTAATGATGAACTTGACAATCTGATCAACTATCAGTATTGAGAAAATGAGAAGAAGTGCTTTTGCCCGGTTTGACATCAGTATTCAATTTGGCCGCAAAATAGGAAAAAAACAGCAAATACCTCATTTAAATGCCGGTACTGAGTTTTGCCTCTGACACGGGATGAAGGCATCAGTAATAGAGGAATCTCTTGATCTTAAGTGTTGCGGTCTTCTGGAACGGTTCAGGATGGTAAACCACCAGCTGAAGCTGGCTGTAACGGTTAACCTTTGAATTGACGTACCGCTGGAGCTCCTCAAGGTATTCATTTATGATCAGTTCAGCCTGATCGGTGAAATCCTTCTTCATCTGGGCATATTTTGCCTGCAGCTCCTCAAGGTTAAGGTGAACCATGGCTACCAGCTTACCCTTTTTCTGAACGACAAGGGATTCAATTACATGGCTGAAATCATTGATGACCGATTCAATCTCTTCAGGGTAGATATTTTCTCCGCTGGATCCGACGATCATATTCTTCAGCCTCCCACGGATGCTCAGGTAATTGTTTTTATCAACATGTCCGAGATCACCCGTCCTGAACCAGCCGTCCGGGGTCATCACCTCGGCTGTCATGGCCGGCTCTTTGTAATATCCTTTCATTACATTTTCACCCTTGGCCCATATTTCACCTTCCCCTGTGACCGGGTCAGGATTGTTGATGTGAAGGATTACTCCATCCATTGCCGGACCGGTTGATCCAAGCCTTGATGAGCCGACCTTTGTGCCCGCAAGCAGGGGAGAGGTTTCGGTAAGGCCATAACCGATGGCATACGGGAATTTTGCATCAAGCAGAAACTGTTCAACGGTTGGATTTAGTTTTGCACCTCCGATGCCGAAGAACCTGAGCCTTCCGCCAAATGCCCTGTAGATCTTTTTGCCCGCAAGCCTGTTGAAGAAGCGGCGGAAGAGGGGTGTGCCGTACAGCAGAGCAAGTAATTTGCTCTTGTTGAATGTGGGGGCAACCTTTCCGAAATATATTTTCTCCATTATCAGCGGCACGGTAAGCATTGTGGTGGGCTTCACTTCCTGGAGCGCCGGGAGCAGGACCGAAGGGGTGGGCGCCTTGCGCAGGTACCATATCATGGCCCCATTGAAGAGCGGAAGTACCAGACCCAGTGTCTGCTCATAGGTGTGTGACAACGGCAGTATTGAGAGGAATACATCACTCTCAACCACATACTGGATAGTCATCACCTGACGGGCGGTAAAGCATATGTTCCTGTGGGTGAGCATCACCCCTTTTGATTTGCCTGTTGTGCCTGATGTGTAAATTATAACTGCCAGATCCTCCTCTGTAACGGGGTATTCCCTGGCCGGCACCGCACCCTGGACATACTCGCGTCCGACGGCTCCGCTCTTTACCCGGAAATCATCAATTGAAATTACCGTGTCAAGACTCCCTGACCCGATCTCATCCATTTTATGGACAAGGTTGCCGGAGATGAAGAGAGTCTTTGCCCCTGAATGGCTGATGACGTTTGCAATTTCTCCCGGTGTGAAGTCCGGAAGTATTGGTACGGCAACGCCCCCCATGGAGGTGATTGCCAGATATGTGACGCCCCAGTTGGGCATGCTGGTGCTGAGTATTGCCACCCTGTCTCCCGGCTGTACCGACAGATCCTCAAGAAGCCTCATCACTGACAGTGTCTTTTCCTTCAGCTGGTTATAGGTAATAACCTCCTCTCCCACGAATCCCATCGCATTGTTCTTTCCGTGTTTCCTGAAGCTCTCTCCGGCAAGGAATGGGATAGTCAACATTTCGTTATTATTCATTGGCTATGAATGTATTGGGCGCAAAGGTACGCTTTAATTGATTATGTATGACAAGTAAACGGTCAAATATCATTCAGAAATACTTCAGTAAACAAAAATCGTTCTAAATAGTTTACTTTTGCGAATACCAAACACTTGCACATATGGCACTGATCCGGGTTACAAAGGAATTCCGATTTGAGATGGCGCATGCGCTGTGGAACTATGACGGTCCGTGTCGTAACGTTCATGGCCATTCCTATATTCTTTACGTGACTTTTGCCGGGGAGCCGGTTGATGATCCGGACAATCCGCGAAACGGCATGGTAATGGATTTCGGGGATCTTAAAAAGATAGTCCGGGAGGCTATTGTTGACCGGTTTGATCATGCCCTTATGGTTTCAGGTCAGGCTCCGGCTGAAACTGTGGAACGCTACAGGCAGCATTTCGGCAATGTGATCGTATCTCCCTGGCAGCCCACCTGTGAGAACCTTGTGGCTGACATAGCAGCCACGCTGAGCCCCATGGCACCCGAAGGATCATTTCTTCACAGTGTCAAATTATATGAAACAGCCACAGCCTTTGCCGAGTGGCATGCATCCGACAACAGGTGACAGAAACAGATAACGATAAGAGACTTTTCCTGCTCGATGCCTATGCATTGATCTTCAGGTCATACTATGCCTTTATCAGGAATCCGCGCGTAACAACCAGGGGGATGAATACCTCTGCGATATTCGGCTTCCTGCTAACCCTTGAGGATCTGCTTTCAAAGCAAAAACCCTCGCACATAGCCGTCGTGTTTGACCCGCCGGGGCCTACCTTCAGGAATGAAATCTACCCGGCATATAAGGCAAATCGCGATGCCACGCCGGAGGACATAAAGATTGCGGTGCCATACATTAAAAGGCTCCTTGAAGCATTTCGCATCCCTGTCATTGAGGTGCCGGGGTATGAGGCTGATGATGTGATAGGCACTCTTGCGCGGAAGGCGGCAGAACAAGGGTACATGGCCTTTATGATGACACCGGACAAGGATTTTGCACAGCTGGTTACTGATAAGGTTGTCATGTACAGACCCGGGCGCTCCGGGGGCGAGGCAGAAATATGGGGAAAGGAAGAAATTGTAAGGGAGTATGGTGTTCCGCCGGAAAACATCACAGACCTCCTGGGCCTGATGGGAGATACTTCCGACAATATACCGGGAGCCCCGGGAATTGGCCCTAAAACGGCCTGTAAACTCATCAGTGAGCACGGAAGCATCGAGCACCTCATTGACCGGACCGGGGAGCTCCAGGGCCGTCAGAAGGATATCATTGAGCAGAACAGGGAACAGATACTTCTTTCCAAAAGACTCGCAACCATTGAACAGGATGTTCCGGTGGAGTTCAGACACACTGATCTGCACAGACAGGAGGCAGATACCGCGGCGCTCCGTAGACTATATGAAGAGCTTGAATTCAGGACCATGGCATCACGACTGCCTGGTGCAGGAGCAGCAGGACTGTCCCTCCCGGCTCAGCAGTCCGTTCAGGCCAGCCTTTCCGATACAGACCGGCAGGTGTCACCGGCAGACGAGACGTTATTAACTGCTGCAGCGACTTCTTCCTTACGGCAACCGGCTCCTGAATCGCAGGGGTCACTTTTCGGGGAGGCAACTGTTTTCGCAGGCTCAGCAAAAGCAACCATCACCAACACACCCCATGATTACACCCTGATAGAGACGGAAGAGGAGTGCATAAAACTGGCAGGCCGGCTGGCACAGCTTACTGATTTCTGCTTTGACACCGAGACCAGTTCACTTGATCCGCTCAATGCAGAGCTTGTATCAATAGCCTTCTCCTGGGAGAAGGGCTCCGGCACCATGCTGTGGTTTCCGCCTGGCAGGGAAGCCGTTATGAAGCTTCTGGAACCGCTGAAGCCGGTTTTCGGGAATGAGAAAATCAGGAAGACCGGGCAGAACCTGAAATTTGACATCCAGGTACTTGCCGGCTATGGCATTAAAATAAGGGGACCTCTTTTTGACACCATGCTTGCCCATTACCTCCTTGAGCCTGACATGCGTCACAACATGGACCTGCTTTCCTCGCAGTACCTGGGGTATGAACCGGTGCATATTGAGGAACTCATTGGCGAAAGAGGACCCCGGCAAAAGACAATGAGGGATGTTGAAAAGGAGAGAGTTAAGGAATATGCCGTTGAGGATACTGACGTGACCTGGCAGCTGATGAAGCTCTTTGAGCCGCTGCTCATTAGCCGGGAGCTTGACCGGCTTGCCGCAGAAATAGAAATGCCTCTCATAAGGGTCCTCGCCGCCATGGAAAGGGAGGGAGTCCTGATAGATGAAAACGTCCTTAAAAATTACGCTGTTACCTTACGGGAGGTGATCATCAGCCTTGAACAGGAGATTTACTCACTTGCCGGGCACGAGTTCAATATTTCCTCGCCCAAACAGCTGGGAGACATACTCTTTGTGAGGCTCCGTCTTGACGATAATGCACGGCTCACACGTACGAAGCAATACCGCACTGACGAGGAAGTTTTGCAACGCCTTTCAGGCAAGCATCCCATCATCGGAAAGGTGCTTGACTACAGGGGTCTGAAAAAGCTGCTATCGACCTATGTTGAAGCTCTTCCGCAGCTGATTGATCCAAAGACAGGCAGGATACACACCACATACAACCAGGCTGTTGCATCTACCGGCAGGCTAAGCTCCACAAACCCTAACCTGCAGAATATACCGGTTCGTGATGCAGAGGGGAGGGAGATACGCAAGGCGTTCATACCGGCTGAGGGGAAGGTTTTTCTCAGCGCCGACTATTCGCAGATAGAGCTTAGGCTCATGGCACATCTCAGCAGCGACAGTTCAATGATCTCTGATTTTCTTTCGGGTCAGGACATTCACTCGGCCACGGCCTCAAAGATATTCGGGGTACCGGTTTCAGAGGTGACACGTGAAATGCGTGCCAGGGCAAAAACTGCCAATTTTGGAATTATCTACGGGATATCTGCATTCGGCCTGTCAGAACGGCTTACAATCGGCCGCAAGGAGGCAAAGGAACTGATTGACGGTTACTTCAGTTCATATCCCGGGGTTAAGGCATACATGGATGAAAGTATCCGCAGGGCAAGGGAACAGGGTTATGTGACCACCATGTTCGGCCGCAGGCGCTACCTGCCTGACATACACTCCAGGAACCAGGTGGTAAGGGGCAATGCGGAACGGAACGCCATCAACGCACCCATACAGGGAAGCGCCGCCGATATCATAAAGATCGCCATGGTGAGAATAGCTGCAAGACTGGAACACGAAATGCCCGCTGCAAAGATGATTCTCCAGGTTCATGACGAACTGATATTTGAAGTCGATTCCGGTCAGGTTGAAAAGCTGTCGGCACTGGTAAAGGAAGAGATGAAAGGCGCTGCCACGCTGAGTGTTCCCCTCGAGGTGGATACAGGAACAGGAAATAACTGGCTTGAAGCTCACTGACCATGGAGGCTGAAGTAAGGGTGCTCTTCTTTGGTGCCGCACAGGAGGCCACGGGCAGAACTGAGGAGACGTTCAGGGCCGGGGATACGGCATCACTGCGAAGAATCATTACTGACAAATACCCGTCACTTGCAATCATCCCATTCAGGCTGGCGCTGAACAGGACCATGCTGAAGGATGATTCAGACCTTGAAAAAAATGATGTAATAGCTATACTTCCTCCGTTCCAGGGGGGTTAAACCTTTTATTTCCGACAATGAAAAACAGGTTTCTGGTAGGGGGGCCAATCACACCTCTCCTTATTTCCGAACTGATGACGCTGGGCAGCGATGATAACGGTACCGGAGCGGTTTCAGTCTTTATCGGCAAGGTACGCGACGATGAGACTGACGGCAAAAGGGTAAAGGCCATAGAGTATTCTGCATATGAGGATATGGTCATTAAAGAGGCCGATGAAATTATCCGGACAGTCAGGTCAGCCTTCAGCGACGTACGGACAGTCATGATAGTCCACTCCGTCGGAATTGTAAAGGCTGGCGAAGCATCACTGTTCATCATGGTTACCTCGGGTCACCGTGATCAGGGTACAAGGGGATGCCGCCACACCCTTGAGATGGTCAAGGAAAAACTTCCGGTCTGGAAAAAGGAGATATACTGACTGCGGGTACCGGTTCGCCGTCAACAGCATATCAGGCCCCACAGGGTGCCCGGGTGCTGAGTGATCAAATCCCCCGCAGGTTCCGGTTGAGGCATCAGCTCCCCGCCGGTGCCTTCAGAAGCGATGCATATCGTGCCGGGTTACCTGCAATGTTAACAGCCTCCTTTATCTGTGTGTCGCGGCTGACAGAATACTGCACCATACCCCAGTCATAAAAATATCTGCCGGCAAGTTCTGATTCAATCAGTTCTGTCACATCACTCCGGAACAGGGTCAATTCCCTTTCAAGGGTATGACTTAGGCCCGATTTCAGTTTCTCAAGCGCCTCCCTGTTCTCATCGTAAAGACCCTCTTCCCTGGCCACCCTTGCCAGTTCGTCATAGATGTTTTCGGAATCGGTCTTATAGGTAAACTTTCTGTCGGTGAGGAATTCCCTGAACTGTTCAAGATCGCTGTCTGTAATATTCAGGCTGTCAGGGGTTGAGGGCTGAGGGTGCGACCAGTAATAGCCGGTGGCAAAGTCGAAGATCATATTCTGGACATAAAGCTCGGTGGCAAACCTGTTGAGCATATCCGATGGTACGGTCACATCCGGGATGATTCCCCCGCCATCCTTCACCGGCCTTCCGTTTCTTGTCCTGAAGATCCTGGTCAGGGAGTCGGGTATCATCCCCACGCTACCGTCCTCGTTACGGTGAGAGAAGTCCACCGCCTGGATGCATCTTCCGCTGGGGATGTAATACTTCGCCGTGGTCATCTTGACCTGTGCCTTATAGCTCAGCGGCCTGGCCACCTGGACAAGCCCCTTCCCGAACGACCTTTCTCCCACTATTACACCGCGGTCAAGATCCTGCAGGGCACCTGCAACTATCTCGGAAGCAGATGCCGAGCCCCTGTTAATCAGTACCACAACCGGCATATCCGGAGCAACAGGGCTTTTGTTGGTGCGGAATACAGCATCATATTGCTTTGCCCTTCCCCTGGTGCTTACAACCTCCTGTCCGGGTTTAACGAACAGATTGACAATTTCAACGGCTTCATTTACAAGCCCCCCCGGATTGCTTCGCAGGTCAAGAATGAGATCTTCGGCTCCCTGTTTATCCTTGAGGTCAATCAGCGCTTCACGCACCTCTGCTATGCAGTTTTGCGTAAAATTGGTAAACCTGATATAGCCCGTGTTTTCATCAACCATCCCGTAATACGGAACCGCCGAAATGGCAATTCTTTCCCTTTTTAACTTCTTCGGGATATCTTCCCCGTTGCGTCTGATGACTATTTCGGCCTCTGTTCCGGGTTCCCCTTTCAGCATGTCTGAAGCCTTGTCAGTTGTCACTCCCTTCAGGGAGATTCCGTCAATGCTGATCATCAGGTCACCCGGCCGGATACCGCTTTTGTCTGCCGGGAAACCCTTATAGACATTGGTCACAACAATATAATCACCTGATTTTCTGATAAGTGACCCGAAGCCTCCGTACTTGCCTGTAGTCATGAAATCAAGGTCTCCGGTATCCTCCTCCGGGTAGAAGACCGTGTACGGATCGAGGGTTGACAGCATGCTGTTTATGCTTCTGTGCACAAGTTTTTCCGGGTCTATTTCGTCAACATAAAATGCGTTAAGTTCCCGGAACAGGGATATGTATATATCAAGGTTTTTTGTGAGTTTGAAATCTTTCTTTTCCTGGCCTCCGACCAGAAATCCGAGTGTCAGCAGGGCTGTCACGGAAATTGCCGTGACAAGAAGTATCCTTGTTCTGTTCTTGCTTCTCATAAATGAAATTTTCACAAAGTTAATATTTAAGCCCTGACACCCTTGCAATAGCTTCCTTAATGCTTTTTTCGGTGTAATCGTACGGCCTGATCATGGTGTCTGTCCAGATAATTGCGATATCAGCCGAGAGGCTTTTTTCCTTCATAAGGGCGACAAGCGGTTCCTTGTTCTTCCTCCAGGCTTCCCGGATCCTCCTCCTCATCAGGTTGCGGTCAACGGCTTTCTTAAAATGACGACGGGGAACTGTTATAAGCACCCTGACTGGCAACATCCCGGCCGATACGGACCTGATACGGTATAAAATCCTGAGGGATGATATATTAAGGGAACGGCCTTCGGCGAAGAGCTCGCTGATGGCTTTCACGCTGCAGAGTCTTTCACTTTTGTTGAATGATGCCACCCTTTTTTTCATGGGGAAAGAGAAAGCATCGATCCGGCGGGAAGGATGCTTCATTTCATGTATTATGGCTTTAGGCCGTTATTTGTTGTTTTTGTTATACTCTTTCAGGAAGTTGTCAAGGGCCATGGTCATTGAAGGGGCTTTCGGATTGGGAGCCTGGAGGTCAAGCCTGAACCCTTCGTTGGTGACGGCTTCCGCGGTGGTTGGTCCAAAGGCCGCAATCTTCACCTCACCCTGTACGAAAGAAGGGAAGTTATCCTTCAGTGATTTTATCCCTGAAGGGCTGAAGAATACAAGAAGGTCGTAATCGAGTTCCTTAGATTCAAAGTCCCTGCTTATGGTACGGTACATTGTACCGATGGTATGCTTTATCCTGTAACTGCTGAGCAGGTCGGGTATGTCTGATTTATGCGGGTCAGAAAGAGGAACAAAGAAGTTTTCCTCCTTGTGCTTGATGATCACGTCAATGAGGTCTTCAAAATTGGCTTTGCCGTGGAATATCTTTCGTTTCCGGTAGACGATGTATTTCTGCAGGTAGAAAGCCACGTTTTCTGTAATGCAGAAGTATTTCATCGTGTCCGGGACAACGATCCGCATCTCCTCACATATTCTGAAATAGTGATCTATGCCAGTTTTTGAGGTGAAGATGATTGCCGTGAAATCTGCCAGGTTGATCTTCTGTTGCCTGAAGTCCTTTGCCGGTATACCCTCAATCTGAATAAACTGTTTGAAGTCGATTTTCAGATTGTACTTTTTTGCGAGCTCGAAATATGGTGATTTCGGATTGTTTGGCTCAGGCTGCGACACTAATACCTTCCTTATTTTCAAAGCCATAAGTTTTTAGTTCAACCTCCACTTCCCGGCCGCCTGTCATATAATCCCCAGTATCCTGAGAATGACCAGAACGGGCAGGACTTCAAGGGCACAAAGGTACAAAAGGAAATAAAATATTGGTATATGCCTTTCGTTAAAAATTGATAGCAGCCTTAACACTCTGATTAGCAGAAATATGGAGGTAACGACAAGGCCTGTGATTATAAACGGAAGGGTATTGTCAACCTGTGCAAAAAGGGTGATTCCGCTCAAAATGAAAAGTATTGTTGAACAGGCAAACCAGGAATTGTATATGACATTCATGTATTCGCGGAACGGATTTTTTAGCCCGGTAATGCCGGCCAGGATGATGCTTGTAAGGTGCCTGGCAAGCAGGGCTGCGAGGAATGATCCTGCCAGGACGGCTGTCAGCCCCACGGATCCCCCCGGGAAATTTCTTCCGGCCACTCCCGTTGAAAGGAGTGAAACGGCAGCAAAGAGGCTTATGTTGATGATGGTAAACAGGTTTCTCAGCAGGGGGGGCCAGGAAAACACTTCAGATGTTCCGGGAGGAGCGGCTTCCTCCTTTCTTCGGAAGCTTATTGAAGCCAGGCCAGTAATAGTACTCTTGCGACCGAATACTGTGAGCAGGGTGATGATAAGCAATGAGAGCGAGAGAAGTATAAAACCCATGTCACCGTTAATAATCTCCTGAGGTCTCGGGTTTCCGTTAACGCGTCCGAAACCGGAGAGATAATCATCCCCGGAGACAGAAACCACCTCTTCTTCCCGGATCGGGCTGACCGTGTCAGAAATAACGGGGATGATCCGCCCTATGCTGAACTCAGACTGACCGGACGGCAGTTTGAGAGTATCAGCAGCAACACTGATCGTATCGCCTTGACCGACAGACATAACTGATGCTAAAAGTAAGCCGGTTCTCCCGGGTAGAGTTCTGAAAGGATATTGTTTGCCAGGCGGGAGGCTCCTATCCTGAAATATCCGGGTGTGAGCCATTTCTTTCCGAGCATGTTCTGTACTATGAAGTAATATACCAGGGCTTCGTCCGGGGTTACTATTCCACCTGCGGGTTTGAATCCGATCATAATGCCGGTCTCATTGTAGTAGTCACGTATAGCGCGGCACATCACCCAGGCAGCTTCGGGGGTGGCTGATACCGGGCTTTTGCCTGTGGATGTCTTGATAAAATCAGCCCCTGATTCCATTGCTATAATTGAAGCCCTGTATATGTTCCTCTCATCCTTGAGCAACCCTGTCTCCAGGATAACCTTCAGGGTTGTTTCGCCGGCCGCTTCCCTTATCTCCTTCAGCTCATCGATGACCGAGTCAAGGGCTCCCTCGAGGAATGTGCCCACTGGAATGACCACGTCTATTTCATCGGCACCCATCCTGACAGCCATGGAGGTCTCCATAATCTTCACCTCGGTGAATGTCTGTGCTGATGGGAATGATGCGGCCACAACTGCAAGCCTGACTCCGCTGCTTCCCAGTCCCTCCCGGGCCACTTTAACGAAATTGGGGTATACGCACAAAGCCGCAACATTGCTGATATCGCTGAAGCTGTAGCTGAACTGGGCGGTCCGTTCCGCAAAGCTCTGAATGGTTCCCGAACTGTCGGAAGTATTGAGGCTGGTAAGGTCGATGCATGAAAAGATCTCCTTCAGCAGCGGAGCCCTTTCAACTGCACCGGGTAACTTTTTCGCCTCGGCGATGCATTCACCCATCTCGCCGGGGAAGTAGTCGTGATTCAGGAGTTTTTTATATAATTTACTCATATTGTGTATTATATATTGTAAGGCATAACCAGTCTGCCCGCATTCAAACGCGGGTCAATTTAATTGTTTTTAATGAAACTTGCATGAACATGAACTCACAAATAGGAATGATCATAAAATTTCATACAAGTTCCATCAGACCAATAGATCAGATAATTCTGCATTGAAAGAAAACAAACAATACAGAGGCTATTTACGAAGACTTTTGTTTCTTGCCAGCGAAGCGAAGATACCCGCAAAGCACAGGACGGAGAAGACAACGAACCCGCTTTTCATTGAATTCATCAGTTGCGGGTAGTTATCCGGGTTGATTTTTTCCTGCCCCATATACAGTGCCAGGAGCATCAGGGCTATTGCCATGCTCAATGTTTGTCCCACATTTCTCATTGTGCCGAGCATTCCCGAGGCATTACCCAGCTGCCTCTTTTCAACCGAGCTCATGATTGCATTGGAATTAGGCGATGAGAATAGGGAGAATCCGGCTCCCATGATGATAAGTACTGCTACAATCAGCGCCACCGGGGTCTCTTCGGTGAGGAAACAGAGGATTATCAGTCCAACGGAAGTTACTGCCATTCCTATGGAGGCGAGGACCCCCGGGTTATGGCTGTCGGAAAGCTTACCGGCAGCCGGTGATATAAGTGCCATTGTCAGTGGCCATGACATGAGTACAAACCCTGCGTCGCGCGGTCCCAGGTCCTTGATGTACTGGAGGAACAGGCTCAGGAAGAAGCCGATGGCGCTGGTGGCGGCGTAATGAATCAGTGCTGCCAGGCTCGAGAAGGCAAAGACCCTGTTTTTTGAGAGGAGGGTCATGTCAAACAGCGGATGAAATGCCTTTTTTTCCCTGAGGACAAACAGGGGCATGAGCAACAGGCCGGTCCCGGTGATAATCCACCCCGGCAGTGACGGAAGCTTTGAGAAGCCATACATAAGTGCGGCCATTGAAAGACCATATATCAGGGCACCAGCCCAGTCAAATCTTTCACCTCTGGCATCAGCCCATTCCTGCTTCATCTTGGCGCGGATAAGAATAAGGCTGATTATTCCCATGGGAACCAGGAAGGCAAATATGCTTCTCCAACCCAGGTATCGGGTCAGCAATCCGCCGAGGAACGGACCTGATGCAAGGCCGACATACACTGCAGTGACGTTGATGCCCATTGCCCGGCCTCTCTCTCCCGGAGGAAATACGGATGTCAGGATGGCCATGTTGGTACCGAACATCAGTGCTCCCCCTATCCCCTGAAGTATCCGGATTCCTATAAGCCACCTTATGCCGGGGGTGAAGGTGAGGAGTATCATGGAAAGGGTGAAGATCACGAGTCCTGCGGTAAAGATCTTCCTTCTGCCCAGTATGTCTCCTAGCCTCCCGGCTGGCAGCAGCAGCATCGAGGTTGTAAGCATATAGCTGCTGATGATCCAGTTCAGGGTGACAGCATTAAGGCTGAATTCCTCCCCGATGGAAGGGAGGGCAAGGTTTACTGCAGAACCCATGAAGGGAGTCAGAAAAGATGCGAAGGCAGTAACCGTCAGTACTGACCTTTTGAGCTCATTATCAGTCATTCCCTGTTCCTGCTGTCAATTATGATTGTGACCGGGCCGTCATTCACCAGTTCAATTTCCATCATCGCACCGAAAATGCCTGTTGCGGGCATCCTCCCCAGCAGCTCCCCGGTGCAGGCAATAAATTCCTCGTAGAGGGGGATTGCCTTATCGGGTCTGGCCGCCCTTATATATGACGGCCTGTTTCCCTTTTTTGTGGAGGCATGAAGTGTAAACTGGCTGACAATCATAATCTCACCACCTGTTTCAATAGCAGCAAGATTCATCACCCCGTTGCTGTCATCGAAGAGACGAAGGTTTACAACCTTTGATGCAAGCCAGGATACATCGTCAGGTGTGTCTGCTTCCTCTATGCCTGCCAGCACCAGCAGACCCCTTCCGATCGTTGAGTGCACTTTCCCGTCTATGCTGACGGAGGCCCTTTTCACTCTCTGTACAACTATTCTCATGCCGTGAAACAGGATGGTAAAAATAGCAATAATTACTATTTTTGGGCCATCCGAAACTGATGGACCTGATAACTATCACAGGAGTAGCCCTTGGGCTCTCGTTCGACAGCTTCGCTGTTTCGCTCTCGTGCGGGGTGATTGAGTCGAAGATAAAGTTCAGGAGTGCCATGCGCATTGCCTTTATCCTTGCGCTTTTCCAGGGTGGTCTGACGGTGCTTGGTTTCTTTCTCGGGTCAACAGTCGCCGGCCAGATTGAGATGTATGACCATTGGGTGGCCTTTGTTCTGCTGATGATACTGGCCGCAAGGATGATCATCGGGGGGATGAAGGGGGAGGCTGACCGGCAACCGGTTGACCTCAGCCGCTGGACCGTGCTCCTTACCATGGCTGTAGGCACAAGCATTGACGCTTTTGCGGTGGGGATCAGCTTTGCCCTGCTGAGGGTGGAGATCTGGAGCGCAGGCCTGATAATAGGGGCGGTCACCTTCATTGCATCCATGACTGCAATCCGTATCGGCAAATCGGCCGGCAGCCGCCTCGGCTCAAAAGTGGAGATTCTGGGCGGCATAATCCTGGCAGCCATAGGGATCCGCATACTTGCAGAACATCTGATGGCTGCTGCCTAGAGCTTCCGGGAACACCATTGTGGAGAGCCTTCTGCCATCATCCGCCGAAAACGGGTCAGCAATGCAGGGATTAAAACGGGATCATGTATCTTTCACGACCTGAAAAAACGGCCATCTCCCTGTATCCCGCCCTTTTGAGGAGATCATATGCCTCACTGAAATATTGTCCGATCCTTTCGGGAAAATGGGCGTCTGAATTGACACATACCGGCACCCCGTGCTCGGCAAAAACAGAAAGATACTGCCTGTCAGGGTAGAAGTCCTGCACAGGTTTGTTCCGTCCGTTGGTGTTGAGCTCAAAGGCAACATCATGTATTTCAAATGCAGAGGCCATCATGCTGTAGAGGTGAGTGATGTCTGCCTCAGGCCTGAAACGGTGTATGCGTACAAGGTCAGGGTGACCCATTATATCGAAGAAACCGGTGGATGCAGCCTCGCATACCAGGTTGAAATAGTTCTCGTAAATGAGATCAATGTCCTTGCCGATGTAGAAGCCGGGTCCAAGGTCTACAGTCTCTTCCCCCAGGTAATGAACAGATCCTATTATGAAGTCAAAAGGGAATGAATTGATAATCCGGTCTGTCACTTTCTCCTTCCCGGGCAGATAATCAATTTCCAGTCCGAGCCTGATAGCAATATCCTTATATTGGCTTTTTAACCTCAGAATATGTTCGGCATAAGCCGGCAGGCGGGAATGTTCCATGCACCATTCCGGGTCACCTCCGGAGGGATTCAGATGGTCTGAAAAACCGATCTCCTTCAGCCCCAGCCTGAGGGCTGTCTCAACATATGCCTCCGGCTCCCTCTTCCCGTCACTGTAAATGGTATGAATATGATAATCCGTGCCGTAAAACATTTTCTCCGGGCCCATTGTTGCTATTGCCAAAATTATGAAAGGTGAACGAATAATTCCGCGGATTGTTCTAATTTTGTAAAATTCATGGTCGTTGTAGCAAATATTCAGAAAAGAAAATGCAGCTGTCTCTCCTGTGATCTGAGAGACCTGGTGTTTTCAAACCTGGATGAGGATGATATCAGGCGGGTCTGTGAGGCCAAGGATGAGATCTCATATTCAAAGGGTGAGATCATTCACGGCGAAGGAGAAGAGATCCGCGACTTCAAGTACCTGAAAACAGGCCTGGTCAAACTGTTCAGGGTAACCGGTGAGGGGGATGAACAGATAATTACCATCACAAGACCCTATGAGTTTGTCAGCAATATCAATGCATTTCACGAGGAGAAATACAGGTATTCCCTCTCTGCGCTTGAAGATTCGGTGGTCTGCTGTATTAAAATCGACCTGATCAAAAACCTGATCCTTAAAAACGGTGGCTTTGCCCTGAAGCTGATTGCCGCACTCTCAAAGACATCCGAAAACATCATCAGCCTCAGCCTGGAGATCAGGAAAAGAAACCTGGCCGGCAGGATTGCATTTGTCCTGCTCTATTTTGCAGGCGAAATATACCATTCCAGGATCTTTGAGCTCCCTGTCTCAAGGAAGGAGATAGCTGACCTGATCAGCATGAGCTCCGCCAATGTTATACGCACATTCTCCGAATTCAGGCGTGACGGTATCATTAAGACAACCGGCCGCACAATAGAGATTGCAGATATGAATAAACTTGAAGTGATTTCCAGGCGGGGCTGAATATTAAGACAAAATCATTAACTTGATTGCGTTTTATCAATTAGTACCATTTCCGCCATGAAAAGAATCACCGGAGCATTTCTTGTAATCTTATTTTCAGGTATTTCACAATTTCTTTCCGCCCGGGAAGCTGCAGGGCCAGACTCATCAGTATGGACCGTTGGCGGCATGAGGCACGGAGTGAGTTTCTTCCCGCGCGTACAGCATCCCGGGGTGGAGTATTTCGCCGGTGACACGCTTACCTTTGACGGGTATCACTCATACGGAGTTATCTGCCACTGGATGGAGCTCTGGGCTCAGGAATATCCGGAGATTGTCACTTTGTATGAGATTGCCCGAAGCTATGAGGGAAGGCCAATTATGCAGATGACCCTCACCAGCGGCAAAAACGGTTCAGATACTGACAAGCCTGCCGCATTCTTTGAGGGTAACAGGCACAGCGGAGAAATAACCAGCGCGGAATCTGTCCTCTGGCTGGCAAGGCACCTTATAGAAGGTTACGGCACCGATCCGGCCATTACAGACCTGCTTGACCATTTCACGGTATACCTCAGGCCGGTCAATAACCCTGACGGTCATGAGCTGTACCTCAATACAGCCCAGAGCAACCGCAGTACCGTCAGGCCTGATGACAATGATTCAGACGGTCTTTTTGACGAGGATCCGTCTGAAGATCTTGACGGCGATGGGATTATACTTACATTGCGGTGGCCTGACAGGAAAAACGGCACCCTGACCCCTGACCCGGCCGACCCGTCAGGACGGATAATGAAGAGGGTCCCCCGCGGTGAAGGGATCTATGCCACCTCCTCCGAGGGAATCGACAATGACGGCGACGGACGTATCAATGAAGACGGCATCGGCGGTCTTGACCTGCACCGCAACTATCCCGAAAACTGGAGACCTGAGCGTGAACTGACAGGCAGGGGATTCACCCAGCGGGGCGCCGGAGCCTACCCCCTCAGCGAGCCTGAGACAAGGGCTGTCTTTACCTTCCTGATGACACATCCGAACATTTATGTCGTCAATTCAATGGATACCACCGTTCCGATGCATCTCCGCCCCCCTTCAACATCACCCTCAGAGGAGAGGATGTACCCTGAAGACCTGAAGTGGTACGTTTACTTTGATGACCTTGCAAGGAAAATAACCGGTTATGAGAGGGCAGGTGACGTATACAATGATTACGGCAGCGGGCAGCCGCTGTTCGGACATGGACCCGATTTCGGATACTGGTATTACGGTGCAATATGGTACGGCGATGAACTCTGGAACGGAGGCAGGCCAAAGGATTATGACGGTGACGGCGACAAGGACCAGGTTGATATGCTAGCCTGGGACGAGGAGGAGAACGGCGGGGATGGATTCCACGAGTGGAAACCGGTCAGCCATCCCGTTCATGACAGCGTTGAAGCCGGTGGATTTCACCCGAAATTCTTCAGCCAGAATCCACCTCCTGCCCATCTTGAAAAGTGGGCTGCCAACCAGGCCCTCTTCAACATGGAACTTATAAAACACCTCCCCAGGCTTGAGTGGGAAGAGTATTCTGTCAGGCGTGTAAAAAAACACCGTGGTGACTCAACCGATTATGACCTCACCATCAGGTACAGGAATGCAGGCAAGCTGCCCACTGCCCTCAGCCAGGCTCATCTTGTCAAGATTGTCAGGCCTGACCAGGTCAGGATAAAATTTGAAGGCACTGACTGGGAAATGCCGCGATTCCGGGTCATCGACCCTGCGCCGCCGGCCCCGGGAAGAGGCAACATGATGTTTTCTGAGGAGGAGAACATGAGGCCGGAGTATATATCATCTTCAGTTGGTTATACACCCGGTGGTGCCACATCCGAAGCCCATTTTATCATCAGAATTTATGGTGAAGGTGAGCTGGCAGGCACAGCCAGCGTTATCACCACCCGGGCGGGCATACTACCCGAAAAGAAATTTACTATCAGATAATCAATAAATTGTCAATTCAATTAAGTTGGAGGATCCATTATGAGATTACATCAGTTTTCCGTTCGTGACATCCCCCGCAGGCGATTTCTGGGGCTGACGGCGAAGGGTGGCCTGGCTGTTGCACTTACACCGGCGCTCCTTTCACAGCTCACCTCATGCGGCGGCGGTGCAGCCACGGCTACAGTTCTTGACACAGACAGGGATATGATATCCCGGGTACTGAAGAAAGCGCTTGAGAAAGGAGGCGATTTCTCCGAGGTCTATATTGAGAACCGTATCTCGAAGCAGATTGTCCTGGAGGAGTCAAAATTCAGAAGCGGGCTTTATGGCATCAGCCAGGGTGCCGGAGTGAGGGTCATAAGCGGTAATAAAACCGGTTATGCATACACCGATGTGGTAACAGAAGAGCGTTTGTTGCGTGCCGCCGAGGTGGCCGCATACGTAGCTTCAGGCGGCACAGCAGCTGCCACGGTCAGCCTGACCGATACGGACTACAAATCATTCGTGACCGTAGAGATGCCTCTGGAAGAGATTGCTGACGAACAGCGCATTGAGGTGATAAAGAGGGCAGACCAGGCTGCGCTGGCATATGATCCGCGGATAAAAATGGCCATGGTTGACTACTATGATGAGATAAGGGGCAGGGTCATAGCTAACAGTGAAGGGCTCTATCTCCGTGACGAACTGCCGCTCCTTTTCTTCATCGTACAGGCTATGTCAGCCGATGGCAAGGCCAGGCATATGGCCCGTGAGCGTCTGAGCCTTCACAGCGGATTTGAGATGTTTTCCCAGGTGACACCCGAGGAGGTGGCACAGAATGCCGCCCGCGAAGCCATAGCCATGCTCTCTGCACAGGAGGCTCCCGCCGGCATTATGGATGTGGTTATGCAGAACGGCTGGGGCGGTGTACTGGTACATGAGGCAGTGGGGCACCCGCTTGAGGCTGACAACATTGCCAGGGGTATCGGCGCATTCACCGGCAAAGTCGGACAGAAGGTTGCCAGCGACTGCTTTACGATGGTAGATGACGGTACCCTGCCCAATTACCGGGGAACGATCAATCATGACGACGAGGGTACTCCGGCACAGCGCAATGTGCTGATTGAAAACGGGGTGCTTAATGGTTATATGACTGATATCCTTAGCGCCCGGCAGCTTGGCATGCAACGCACCGGCAACGGACGCCGTGAAAGCTTCAGGTATATCCCCATCCCCAGGATGACAAACACATTCATTGCCCAGGGCAATGATGACCCTGCAGAAATACTCGCATCCACCAGGAAAGGTATTTATGTCCAGAGTCTCAGCGGCGGCAGCGTCAATCCGGTTACCGGGATGTTCAATTTCACATGCCGTGAGGCCTACCTGATAGAAAACGGTAAAAAGACTGTACCCGTGCGCGGAGCCACACTGATAGGATCATGCATGGATGTGATCTCCAACATTGATGCGGTTGGAAATGACCTGGCATTCGGCCCGGGCATATGCGGCAAAGGCCAGAGCGCAGAGGTTACCGCCGGACAGCCAACGGTCAGAATAAGGGGAATTAACGTAGGTGGCAGCAAAGCCTAGTGTGAATCATTAACAATAAATGATATGAATTATCTATCACTTGCAGAGAAACTTGTATCGAAAGCCCTGAAAGCCGGGGCAGATGCAGCAGAAATATACATATCTGCCGGCCGGAACCTGTCGGTTAACATCCTTAACAGTGAGATCGAAACCATAGAGGAGGCCGATTCAGCAGGCGTTGGAGTGCGGGTTATCGTGGGAGGGTCACTGGGTTTCAGCTACAGCAACAGCCTGGAAATGAAAGCCCTGGATGATACGATAGCCATGGCGGTTACATTTGCCAGGCTCACCACCCCTGACGAGAATAACGTCCTTCCTGAGCTGATCGGCGAAACCGCCGTACAGGATCTTTTTGATCCGGAGATTGAAGGGATTGCACTTGACCGGAAAATAGCCATGGCCCTGGAACTTGAAAAAATGGCTATGAGTGACGCCCGGATCACAAAGAGTTCAGGTTCATCGTACGGAGAGAGCGTTTTTGAAGTCTTTGTTGCCAGCTCGGCCGGTCAGGCCGGCAGCTACAAGGCATCGGGATGTTCTCTCGGGGTGAGCGTTGTTGCAGAAAAGGGAGAGCAGAGGAAAACCGGCGGAGAATACAGCACGCGCCGTTTCTTCAGTGATCTCACGCCGCCGGACCAGATAGCTGCAAAAGCTTCGCGCAAGGCCTGGGAGATGCTTGATCCGCGCATGGTTAAGACGCAAAAGGCATCGGTAATCTTTGATCCGGATGTTGCAGGATCTCTGTTGCGCGGTGTAATCACGGCTCTCAACGGAGAACGGGTTCTTCAGGGTGCCAGCTTTCTGGCCAATTCGATGGGGAAACAGTTTGCTTCGCCTCTGCTGACCATCATTGATGACGGTACCAGGGCACGCTCCATGGGCGCGGCCCCGTTTGACGGCGAGGGTGTTCCCACACAGAGACGCGTTCTGGTTGACAGGGGAGTCGTAAGCGGGTTCCTGTACAATACCATCGCTGCCCGCAGGGCTGGCACCGTCAGCACGGGCAACGCCTCCAGGAACGGATACACCTCGCTGCCCGGCATCGGCACACACCATCTCTCTCTTGAGACAGGAAAACAAAGCCGCAGCGAGATAATCGCTGCCACTGACAGGGGACTGCTCCTCAGCGGAGTAACCGGGTATGGCATAGATGCCGTCAGCGGCAACTTCAGCGGTGGCGCATCCGGTTTCTGGATCGAAAAGGGAGAGATCCTCTATCCGGTTGAGGGGCTGACCATTGCCGGCAGCGGCGATTCCATCCTCAACGGCATCGACATGATGGGCAATGACATTGACATGAACCGGTCATTTGCTGCACCCACCTTCAGGGTGGCCGAGATGCAGATAGGAGGGATGCAGGGCTGAAAACATTCTTCAGAGGCATGCCCTGAGGGCAGATGATATATCCGGGTACCTGAAGCGGAAACCCGCTGATGAAATACGGTCGGAAGAGATGCGGCTGCCCCTTGTGAGCACCACTGACATTTCACCCAATACCACATTCAGCAACCACGCCGGCACATGCGGTAAGAATACCGGCAGGCGCTTCTGGCGGGCCACCTCGCCCATCAGCTGGTCATGTGTCACATGATGAGGAGCTGCGGCATTGTATGGTCCTGACATTGTATGATCCGTAAGAGCCTTGTGATATATGCTGCACAGGTCGTCAATGTGTATCCACGGAAAATACTGGTTGCCCGGGGAGAGCCTTACTATCAGTCCGGCCATGGCAGGTGCAGTCATCCTGTTCAAAGCGGACCCCGAAGATGCCATCACCACTGCCGTACGCAGCTTAACCACCCTTACGCCAGCTTCACTGAAGGGGTCAGCTGACGCTTCCCATAGCCGGCATGTCTTCCCCAGGAAATCCTCGGCGGGCGGATCACTCTCCGTAAAAGTACGTTCCGAATTCTCTGACCCGTAGTAATTTACTCCGGATGCAGTTATGAATACCGATGGAGTTATGCCGGACCCTATGGTCATCCTGAAGATAAGCTCCCCGCTGAGGGTACGGCTGCTTATGATCTCCTTCTTTCGTGATTCACTCCATCTTCCCTGACCGATGTTTGATGCTGCAAGGTGAATTATGGCATCTCCCTCCCGGAATGCGTCACCGTCACAGTAGCCGTTTCCGGGATCCCATCTGAAAGATTCGTACTTTTCCTTCTTCTTTCCACCGCGGGTAAGATGAACCACCTGCCACCCGTCAGCGGCCAGGAGCGTGCTCAGGCGTGAGCCTATCAGGCCTGTGCCACCGGTAATAACCACCCTGTGCATTGCCTATTCAAGTGATTCGATTATCTGGATTGCATCGCGGATACATTTTTCGCATACCGTCTGTGTAAGCCCCCGGGTTACTATATTCTTCTTTCCCTCAGGAGTATTGAGATCTTCGCCCAGGAGTCCGGAGCAGAGATCCGTTCCATTTCGTTCGGTGAAGATCCTGTTGAATTCCCTTACCCTGGAGTATACCCTTTCCTTGTCACGCTCTTCCGGCAGTCCGGGTGACCCGTATGCCATCCCGAACCACATGTATGCACCGGTCACCGCTCCGCATGTCTTCTGCATCCTCCCCATTCCGCCGCCAAAGGCGGCTGCCACCCTGGCCGATTCACTGCTCTCGCCGGCAAATGCCATCAGTACCGACTGGGAACAGCTGTAACCATCCCTGAAGTACCTGATCCCCTTATCTGTTTTTTTCATTTACTTTTTTGTCAAAAATATTAAAAAAATAAAGGGGAGGCTGATTACCTTTTTGATATGATTTTGAAATATTCTACTTTTACCGCCTGCATTTGAACCATATAACACAGAGCATATAAAATGGCAAACCAGAAGAAAATCAAAGGAGTGATTGGGATACTGACGGGCGGAGGGGACGTACCCGGTCTTAACCCTGCAATCAGGGCAGTAACCATCAGGGCCAACAGGGAAGGATACAAGGTTATCGGGCTCCGAAGGGGCTGGGCAGGAATCCTTGAGATTATAAGGGATCCGAAAGCTGACAACAGCCAGTGTTTCCAGATTCTGTCTGATGACATTGTGAACAGGGCAGGAAGAACCGGGGGCACATATCTTCACACATCACGCACCAGGCCAAGTCATGTGCCCAGGAATTATGTTCCTGACCATCTTAAGGATACATACAAGGATGAGATGAATGACCTGACCCCGGAGGTGCTTAAAAACCTTGAGTGGCTTGGTATTGACTATCTGATTCCCATCGGAGGTGATGATACCCTCAGCTATGGAGTGCATCTCTACAAGCAGGGAGTAAAGGTTGTGGCCATTCCAAAGACCATGGACAATGATGTCCCGGGAACAGATTACTGCATTGGTTTCAGCACCTGCGTTACCCGTACCATCCAGATGACCAACACCCTTCGTACTTCGGCAGGGTCACACGAGCGCATCATGGTCCTGGAGGTATTCGGCAGATATGCCGGCTTCACTGCAATGCTTCCCACAATGGCCGGTGCCGCCAACAGGTGCGTTATTCCCGAGTATAAGTTTGACATTGAACAGCTTACAAAACTGCTGGTTGAAGACCGCAATTCGAATCCCAGTCACTACTCCATCGTACTTGTCTCAGAGGGAGCACTTTACAAGGGAGGAGAAATGATCTTCCAGGACAGTGAAAAAGATGCTTACGGGCATGCCAAACTTGGCGGCATAGGTGATCTTGTCTCGGCTGAGATTAAGGATCATACTGCGAAATACAACAATGGCAAAACCATTAACATCATTAACCAGAAGCTTGGATATATGGTCAGGGGAGGTGATCCTGACGCAGTTGATTCGATTGTTCCCATGGCATTCGGAAACCTGGCACTTGACCTTATCATGAAGGGCATTCATGGCAGGGTGGTGGTGCTCAAGAACGGAAGGTATGACAATGTGCCTATCGATGTGGTCACCTCATCAAAGAAGGTGGTCAAGGTATCAGAATACTATAACACCGAAAGGCTCAGGCCATATTATTCCAATTTTGAGATGAAGCCATTCTTCCTTATGGCAGCAGAATATTGAAAAGGGCCGGTAAACCTATAATAAACAGAGTGATGCCCTCAAGGACGAGGCATCACTTTTTTATTTTTGCTGCATGATGAGCGGAAAGAAACAGGGCATAGTCATAAAATCGACCGGCAGCCGCTACAGGGTCCTCGATCCGGATGGCAACGTATATGAGTGTCATCTCAGAGGCCGTTTCAGGGTCAGCGGCGTCCGAACCACCAATCCCGTCGCCGTGGGGGATAATGTCACCTTTGACACCGCCGAAGGAGTTATTGTGTCGCTCTCTCCAAGGAAAAACTATATTATCAGGAGGGCATCAAACCTTTCAAAGGAGTCGCAGATAATTGCCGCCAACATTGATCAGGCAGTCATCATCATCACGGTAAGAATGCCCTCAACACCTGTCGAATTTATTGACCGGTTCCTTGCAACCGCTGAAGCATACCGCATTCCGGCAATCCTCGTAATCAACAAAACCGATCTTTACGGGGAGGAAGATATGGAGATGGCCCGGCAGATTAAAAGGGTTTATGAAAGAATAGGCTATCATGTGCTGCTGATATCTGCCACGGAAGATAACAGCACGGAAGAAATAAACCTGCTTCTCAAAAACAAGACGACGCTTATTTCGGGCAACTCAGGCGTGGGTAAAACCACCCTTCTCAACAGGCTTAACCCGGAACTTGACCTCAGGACCGGTCCCATCTCCGATTATCACGAACAGGGAAAGCATATAACCACATTCCCGGAGATGCACCCTCTTCCAGGCGGCGGCTATGTAATTGACACACCGGGAATAAGGGGCTTCGGAGTGATTGACTTTGACCGCAGGGAGATTTATCACTTCTTCCCGGAAATCTTCCGGGTATCATCAGGATGCCGTTTTCACAATTGCCTGCACCTGGATGAACCAGGCTGTGCTGTCACGGAAGCTGTATCGCGGAATGAAATTGAACCGTGGAGATACAAAAGCTACCTGAGCATGGTCCTTGAGGACAATGAAAAGTACAGATAAGCGTTATCCAATCGGGACATATTACCAATGAGAAGAACCTTCATTGCTGCATACGGTGCATTCGTGCTTTTGATGCTGGTAACGGCATTATTCTATTTCAGCCTTTACAGGAATCAGATTGAATATTCCAACAAACTGCTTGACAGGCAGGTAATGATAGCAGGCTCAGATGTTGACAATACGAGCATGTATATCATCAGCGACCTTAATGAAATAGATTTTTCCGAAGATATCGCACTCTTCTTTTCCGACCCTGAAATAAATGAAAGGGCCAAGGAAAAGATGAAGCTCTATTATTCCCGGTATGAGGAGATAGTTGTCGGGCTTATGTTATACAACACAGACGGCGATGTTTATACCCTCTTCAAGGATGAGGAGAGGAATTCCTGGCTTGACGGTTCATACAGGGCGCAAACGGTACCTTACATCCACACCATGGAAAAACTTGAGCCGGAACGTGACAGGTACAAGTACTACCTGCCTGTTCTCAGTAATGGCAAAGTGCTGGGTAACCTGGTGATTACCATTGATTTCAGTCGCTTTTTTTCAGGAATATTTGCAAAATACAACCTGGAGCAGTACCAGTGGCAGTGGGTTGTGAATGATACAGGTGCAGTAGTCTTTGATAATCACCCCGGCGAGGAGAGTTACACCCATACTGACCGTCTTGTCCAGGCACTTGATCTCGGCAACTCGGGCAGGATTTCGCATTCCATGAACATGGCAGGTGCTGAGGAAGAGATTCTGTCATCATACTATCCCGTAAATATTCTCGGGCTCGACTTTGGCCTTGTTTTCTCGGCGCCAACGGAGTTCTTTCAGAAATTCATTGTCCGCAACTCCCTCATCCTTGGCCTGCTGACAATGATCACCATCCTTTTCGTGATCCTGATGTTCCGTCGGTTTATCCGCAGGCAGTCTGAGCAGCTTGCCGTCAAGACCACCTCTGAGAGCAGCCTGCTCACCATCCTTGACCAGATGCCTGTGGGGTTCATCATTTACAATGAAGGGAGAGAGATACTTAGAGCCAACAGACAGGCGGCTACCCTATTCTCATTTGATGATGAGGCAGTTATGAAAGGCAAGCTCATGCCTGACCTGTCGAGAAATGAATACTCAAGCGATATAACTGCCCGGTTCGGACAGGGAAAGGTGATCAGGCTTCCTTCTGCCGGCGGGGAGAAGATCGTTTTCCTGAACAGTATTCCGGTAACCTATGACGGTACCGGCAACACCCTGGATGCGCTCATTGACATCACCTCGCTGGAGCTTGCGCGTCAGCAGGAGGCTGATGCCAATATAGCCAAGTCAGAGATGCTTGCCAGGATGAGCTTCGAGATACGCACACCGCTGAACGGAATCCTGGGCATGACAGAGATGCTCAACAGGGCTGATCTGCCGGAAGAGACAAAAGATATTGCCAGCCTGCTCAGACGTTCGGCAGACCTGCTTCTGAACATAATCAACGATATATTCGATGTTTCGAAGGTGGAAACAGGAAAAATGATCCTGGACGAGATCCCCTTCAGGCTCAGGGAAGAGGTGGCATACTGTATCAACCTGATCAGGCGTCAGAACCCCGAAGCACCGGTCAGGTTTGAATCTGTTATTGACCAGGCTGTGCCTGAAAACCTCATCGGTGACCCGTACAGGCTCAGGCAGGTTATCACCAATCTTATGCACCACTCTGTTTCAGGCACCCCGTCAGGGGAGATCAGGCTTGATTGCAGGGTGATTAAGTCACAGGGAAACAGTTACACCCTCGGCTTCACCCTTACCGATACCGGCAACACCTATACCAGGGCCGAAATCAAAAAGCTTTTCGGCGACTACATTACCACTTTGAGAGAACGATCTGAATGGGCTGAGGATCTGAAACTCGGTCCGGTACTTGCCAGGCAGCTGACCGAACTGATGGGCGGTGAACTTACGGCGGAGAGCCCTGCAGTGAAAGATGCCTCCGGGCGTGAGAGGGGTCTGAGGGTTTCCTTTACTGTAATGGTCCATCTGAATGAAAAGATATCCAAGAATATAGATCTAAGTACCTATACTGATCCTGCAGATATACGAACGCTTGTGATAACAGGCAGCCAGGGGCGTGATGATGACTTCCTGAGCATCATGCATAAGGTTGGATTGCCTGTATCGGTAACCAGCTTCCAGAAGCATACGGTATCCCAGATAAAGGCAGGTCTCCGCAGCGGCCACGGCAGGAATATACTCCTTGTCCTCTTCGATGAACCTGACACCGATGGGTTCATTGCAGCGAAATCCCTAATGGAAGAAGGCCTCGCTTCTGAACATATAGTGATGATGTTCACCTCACGCGATCCGAAAGGTCATTATGCGAGATGCGTTGACCTCGGTATTGACCATTTGCTTGTCAAGCCATTTGCTGCCGAGGATCTGATGAATGTGCTCAGGGAGCATTTCCCGGCATTGAGGGAGAAATCAGCCCGCCTTAACTCTGACAGGTCGGGTCTGCCGGTAATACTTGTCGTTGATGACAACTACCTAAACAGGAAGGTTGTAGGCTCACTCCTGAAGGTGCTGGGAGTACAGGCTGAGTATGCCGCAGGTGCCGCCGAAGCAATTGACATGGCCAGGGAAAAATCCTATGACCTGATCCTGATGGATCTTATCATGCCAGAGATAGATGGTTTTGAAGCTGCCCGCACCATTCTTGGCTTTGACAGGAACACCCAGATAATAGCCCTTTCGGCCGACAATATGCCGGAGACAAGGGTTAAGGTGGAGCAGAGCGGCATGAAGGAACTTCTTGCGAAACCGGTTACCGTAGAGGAACTGAGGCGGGTTATTGACAGGTATCACAAGCCCGAATAGGCAATGGCGATCACAATTGACAGGCTCCCGGTTGACCAGTTCCTTGGTCTCAGGAATACAATTCCTCTTGCAGATGTAAGATCGCCCGGTGAATATGCCTCAGGTCATATTCCGGGAGCAGTCAGCATTCCCCTTTTTGATGATGCCCAGAGAGCCGAAGTGGGCACTGTATACAAAAATGAGGGGAGTAAAAATGCAGTTCTGCGCGGTATTGATCTGGCAGCCCCCGAAATGTCTGAAAAGCTTAAACGGGGTCTGGAGTTATCACCCGGAGGCAGGCTTTTGCTCTATTGCTGGAGAGGAGGTATGAGGTCAGAGTCCATGGCCTGGCTGTTTTCTGTCGGAGGGATAGAACCCCTGGTACTCAGCGGAGGGTATAAGGCCTACAGGAACTTCATCCTCGACGGGCTGGGCAGGGATAGGAACTATCTCATCCTCGGCGGGCTTACCGGAAGCGGAAAGACCGGCATTCTCAGGAAGATGAAGACAACCGGCGCACAGGTGTCTGACCTTGAGGGACTGGCATCTCACAGGGGATCGGCCTTCGGTGCACTTGGACAGGGACCTCAGCCATCATCGGAACATTTTGCAAACCTGCTTTATGATGACCTCTCCTGCATGAGTGAGGATAAACCTGTATGGCTTGAGGATGAGAGCCGCAATATAGGCACGGTATTCATGCCTGACTGTTTCTTTGCCCGTATGCAGGCCGCCCCTGTGATAGCCCTGATGATGAGCATCGACACACGCATGCCCAGACTTCTGAGGGAATATACCTCCTTCCCTGTTGAGGATATTATTGCATCAGTCATGAGGATCTCAAAGAGACTGGGCGGCGACCGTACCCGCGAAGCCATCGAGGCCCTGAAGTGCGGCGACTACCCAACGGCGATAAGAATCACCCTGGAATATTATGACAGGTCATATCATTATGGCCTGTCAAAGAGACCTGAGGGCCAGGTTATCTATATAAATACTGAAACTGATGACGAGGCCGTTAACGCGGCCCTGGTAGTGGAGGCAGCCCGGCAGCTGAGACAATAGCAATCGCCTCCATGGCGATGCGGAATAGCGTCTCCCGATTAAATAAACATAAGTGTTGTTATTCCAGCGATGTGGCATCCACGCGGCGGAAGACCTTGTCGGATCGTCTGACCTGGCTGTTGACCTTAACTGAACAGAGCTCTCCCTTTCTGACGGTTACAGCCTCTTTTTCCGAAGCATCCCTGAGCTCACCGACAGTCATTTCAATAATACCTGTTGAAGGGCCGGTAATGACCAGCTCATCACCTACGGAGAGATCTCTTGTTTCAAGCCTTATCTCTGCGACAGCCGGCTTTGCAAAGTAATTTGTAACCTTTCCCAGGTAGATTTTCCTCTTTGTTGCCGCGGACCCGTAGGTTGTGCTCCACTCACCCAGTCGTTGCCCGAGGTAATAACCGTCCCAGAATCCCCTGTTGAACACCGTTTCAAGCTGTCTCATCCATCCCTCCACCTTCTCCTGTCCGAAGGAGCCACCGGCAATTGCCTCCGCCGCCTCACTGTAGCACCGGGTGACTGTTTTAACATACTCCGGCGGCCGGGCCCGGCCCTCTATCTTCAGAACACGTGCCCCGGCGTCAATAATCTGGTCAAGGAATCCAATGGTGCAGAGATCTTTGGGTGACATTATGTACTGGTTGTCAATATCCAGCTCATATCCCGTCTCCCTGTCCGTTACTGTGTATCCCCTCCTGCAGGTCTGGTAGCAGTTGCCCCTGTTGGCTGAAGCGTTATATTCATGAAGGCTGAGGTAGCATTTTCCGGAGACAGCCATGCACAGTGCGCCGTGGACAAACATTTCAAGCCTGATCAGATCACCCCGGGGTCCGCGTATATCATTACTTACAATGGAGTCATGTATCTTTCTTACCTGCTGCAGGTTAAGCTCTCTTGAAAGTACTGCCACATCAGCCCATTGGGAATAAAATTTCAGTGCGCCCGTATTTGAAATATTGATCTGGGTGGAAAGATGCACCTCAATCCCGGCCTCCCGGGCTGCGAGAATTGCCGCCTGGTCGGTGGCAATCACTGCGGTAATTCCTGCCTGTGACGCCGCCTCAAGTACATCCTTCATCTCGCCGGTCTCTTCGTCATAGACCACGATATTCAGGGTTAGATAGCTCTTCAGCCCGTTATCCCTGCAGAGTGTGACAATCGCCGGCAGGTCAGATGTGGTGAAGTTGTGTGATGAACGGGCCCGCATGTTCAGCTTCTCAACGCCGAAATAGACCGAGTCGGCCCCCCCCTGTATCGCTGCCCTCAGCGACTCCCATGACCCTGCCGGAGCCATTATCTCTATGTCACTTCGCTTAATCACCTTAAATATGTCAGCCCTGCTTCTTCAGAATTATTCTCATGGAGCAACCGTGTCCGGGTTCGGAACGGAGCACAAATATCTTTCCCTTGTGGTATTCCTCAACAATCCTTTTTGAGAGTGACAGACCAAGTCCCCAGCCACGTTCCCTTGTAGTATAGCCGGGCTTGAAAATCGTTTTGAAATCCTTTCTTGGCACTCCTTTCCCGGTGTCCTCAACATCAATAAGGGCTTCATGCCCGGTTTCTGTAAGCCTTATGGTGATTTTACCGCTTCCTTTCATGGCGTCAGCCGAGTTTTTGACAAGGTTTTCAATCACCCAGCCGAGGAGAACCGGGTTAAATGGTACTGTAATGGTTCCTGAAGTCTCATTGTTCACATTAAGGTCAATGGTTGAGGCTATCCGTTTTCTGAGGTAGGATGCGGTTGTATCAACCAGCTCAGCCAGGTCACCGGGTTGCAGTTTTGGTTTTGATCCAATGAGTGAAAATCTCTCTGCAACCCTGCTGAGCCGTTCCACGTCCGCCGGAAGCTCTTCTGCTATATCGGTGCCCGGGTACCTGTTGCTGATAATCTCGCTCCAGGCTGACAATGAAGAGGTTGGAGTCCCGAGCTGGTGAGCGGTCTCCCTTGACAACCCCACCCAAACCTGGTTCTGTTCGGCCATCCTCGATGCACTGAAGGCCACATAGGCAACCCCGATAAAGAGCAGTATCACTGTAAGCTGCACGTAGGGATAGACCCTTAGCTGGCGCAGCAGGGTGCTCTCGCGGTAATAGAGCTGGTTGACGATTCCGTTGGGCAGTTCAATTGAAATGGGATCATTACGTTTGGCCATTCGCTTCAGTTCGCGAACCATCGCCAGGGTGTCGGTGGCCATGGCTGAAGGGAGGTTCCGCTGTGAGATAATGCTTTCCTCCTCGTCAATGAGGATTACCGGTACCGTGGTGTTATCCTCAATGATGCTGAAAAGAAACTCGAAGTCATCAGAGGTGACAAGCCTGCGGGTGGCTTCTGCCCACTGCTCAGCCTTTTTTCGCTCCTCCTCCTTGAGCCTGTCAACCAGGTCCTGGGTGTAGATCAGTGACCCGAGGCCTATGATCACCGCGAATATCAGAAGCAGTACCTTCCACAGCAGTCTTTTCCGGTAGATGTCCATGGTTTATTTTTTCTTTTTAAGCAGGATCCTGATCGGACTCTCCTTCACTGCCTCCTGTTGTTGCCCGGTGGTTGCAGGTTGCTCCCTGCCCTCCTCCCACGTAATGCTGAATCTGGGTTTGCTTTCTGCCGGCCTTGTAAGAGTTGTGTCTGTCTTATACCAACCATACTCCTCGTTCAGGATTCCCTTCAGGGTCTGCTTTTCAACGGCAATATCACTTCTGATATTGTCCTGTGCCTGTCCGAAGTCATAACCTACACTTATCTTGCCGTTTATGGATTCTATCTTCAGAGGTACTGTAGCTTTGCCACTACCATCAACCATGACCTGCCCGAAGGAACTTACACCCCGGTTTCTCTCCCTTGCCTTGCGGCTGAGTACCTCCGAGAGAAGGAGCCTGACATGATAAGAGTAATCACCTTCAAAGCCATGGGTGCCATAGGCGGTAAAGTTGACTGCCGAAGAGTTGATCAGCATCTTCGGGATCGACACTGTGCCGTTATTGATGTAAAGGTCATTCTCAAGCTTTGAGAAGCTGATGTCTTTAAGCTCGTCAAGATCAAGGTACGCTGAAAGGCTCTCTGCTGGGGCGAAATTAACCAGCCTTCCCTCGTTAATGAGCAGATGAGCCTCTGCTACCATTGCCTTCCGTAATACTTTATAATTGCCGTCGAGCGGTGCAAGCAGGGTCAGATTTCCTGTCAGCCGGCCCCGGATATTATCATTGACAATGAAATCCTGCCCGAAATTATTGAATGCCGTAAATGCCTTATTGATATCGATTTCCCTGACATCCAGATTTGTCCTCGTGATGTACCCGCCATCCTTCTGTTTGCTAAACATGAATTCACCTGCCAGCGAGCCGTCGAGACCTTCCGCCTTTGCCTCCCCGAAAGTGATAACATAAGGTTTGTACGTAAGCAAGCTGCTGAATTCCGCGGCTCTGAAGTTATTGAATATCAAGCTGTCAGCTCTAAGGGTGACGGACGCTGTAACATCGGCAGGGAACAGGTTTGACGGTTGACCTTCTGACGCTGTGGTATCCCTCTTTCCTTCAACAAACATTGCTGTGACGAGCCGGTCTGTATGCAAGTCGCCCCTAATATCCAGTATTTCAGGTCTTCCTGACACCCAGGGGACGAAATTTTTCAGAACAGCGTTGAGGGTGAAGTGCTGTTCCCTGTAAATGAAGGAAAGGGTGTCGGCAATGAGGTCATTTTTTACAGCCAGGGAGCCGTTGACATTTGTTATTGTCAGTTTCCGGTTAGCGATTGAAGCCCCAAAATTTTTGAAATTCAGTGATATATCGGGTTTAAGGTATGGCAGGGCGTCCGCCACCCGGCTGCTGTCGGGAATTATTCCTGAAAGGCGCACACTTCCGGATACGGATCCGGTCTGATCCTCTATGTAACCTGATCGGAAGATTCGTCCCAGGTCATTAAAGTCGAGGTCACCATCGAGTGCAAGAGTGACATGGGGCCTGTTCAGATTATTGAGCATGAACGAACCCCTGACCGATGCAGAGCCAAAGCCGGCAGTGAGATTATCCATGGTGAAGCGGAATGTTTCTGCGGAATTATGATCTCCGTTGGTAAGGGTGCCGTTGAATTCCAGGTTATTGACCCTGAAGCCGCTGGCAGAGTGACTCATCTTTCCGCCTGAGAGACCGTAATTAATTTCGATGTGCGGTTTGCCTGCCTTACCATACGGGCCGGTAATGTCGCAATTAAGGTCGATAATACCTACAGGGGAAAAGTTGCCAATATAGGCCCGCCAGTTGTCCGGCAGGCGTGAAATCAATGATGAAATGCTGATTTTCTTTCCTTCAATGCTGAGGTTCAAAGTCGATGCTGAATAGTTGACGTTACCTGTCATGTCAAATTTCAGGTCAGCAATGGCCAGCGACCCTCTTGCAACCGAGAGGGAGTTGGGTGATTTCCGCAACCTGATGCCGGCTTCCAGGGGAATATCCCTGAATGTTGTTGTTTCAATGTTGGCCGAGTCTATTACAGCATTAAGAGTGGTATTCAGGTAAATGCCGGTACGAAAGATTTCTCCGCCGAGGTTAGCCTGGTTAACCCTGCCTGAGAGCCGTATTCCCGAACTGCGGTCACTGAATACGGCCCTGATATTTGAAGCGGTAATATTTTTCAGCCTGACGTTTTTGCCCTCTTCCTTCTTTTCATTGAAAACCTCATAGTTTATATCACCCCGCCTGTCAGTGAGCAGGTTCACCTCACCGTCCCTTGCTGTAATCGACTTCACTGCAACCGTTCCCGTCAGCAGCGAGGGCATCGACACGGTCAGTGACAGCGAGGAGGCGTAAAGGAGAGTATCGTGGTTTTCAAGACGTAACTGTGTCCTGTCATAGAAAGGGGATGGTTCAACCAGCAGATCGATGAATTTAACCGTAATGTTAGGGAATGATTCGAATATGGTAATGCGGAGGTCAGCATAAGAGATCTTTGTGTTGACGCTTTCATTGACCTTTCTTGTAAGGGCGCCGGTCAGCTTATCCTGGTTCAGGACGGCATAAAGGCCCGGTATCAGGATGGCCAGCAGCAGGAATCCTCCGGCAAAAAGCGCTATTTTCCGAACGAGTCTCATAGCCCCTTAGGCGCGGTTGATTATTTCCCGGTTTTTTTTCAGCAGGAAGGAGAGGTCACCTCCGGGCGGGACCTCCGCCGGCTGGCGGCCATACCTGAAGATTCGTGCGTTGCGCGGACCCAGGAGTGACAGCTTCTTATCCTCCAGAAGGAACATTGTCCCCTCACGCAGCCCGGCAACATATATCTCCCTGTTTACCTCGATGAACTCCTCTATCCTCTGCTCCCGTGTCTCTCCTGCATGTCCCGCGGGATTGGCATCGAGGTAGTGAGGATTGATCTGAAAGGGGATCAGCCCGAAGGCCTTCGGCGATGAAGGCACGGTGACAGGCATGTCATTTGTGGTCATAATTGTAGGGCAGGCCACGTTTGATCCTGCACTCCAGCCGATATACGGGGTGCCTCCAAGAACCTTTTTTCTTACCGGCTCTATCAGCTTGTTTTCCCTCAGGCATCGCAGAAGCATCCAGGTGTTTCCTCCCCCGACAACAATTGCCGGTGCATCCATGATGGCCTTTACCGGATCCCCGAAACGGTGGATGGATATAATATCATGCCCCACTTCGTTGAAGCGGCTCTTGACCTTTTCCTCATATGCATCATATGAGAATGTTACAGCAGCATAGGGGATGAACAGGGCCTTTACCTTTTTGCTCCCCAGAAAATCCCTGATATTGTTCTTCGGATAGTCGAGATATGCCTCTCCGGCATTGGTTGAATTGCTGATAAGAAGTAGTCTCATTTCTCTCTGGTTTTTACCTGTTTTGAAGGGTCAGAATCCTGACTCCCGATTCACTGTTTCAACGTCGCAAACTTACATAAAATCACCCGATTTTGTACAGCAAGCCGACAGGCCGGTTTGTGTCCGGGAAATAAATAAAAAAAGAGAGGGTATTTATGCGAATACCCTCTCACAGAAAACCTCTTGATTTGACCCGTCAGTCATTGAAAGTCAGGGCAATGCCTATCTCGAACGGATAGAGTTCGGGCCCCTTGTCCTTTTCGAACATTGGTGACAGGTAGCAGGTGCCGTAAACCTGAAACATCTCGTAACCCGCTCTGGCGGTGACGCCGTACCTGAGTACGTTTAGATTGAAGTCGTCACGGTTTTTGTCCTTCTGTTTCCCGTCATCACGGTATACTACCTTTGTGTGGGATCCAAGTTTTACCGCCCCTATTACTCCGGCACCCAGGTTAATTGCGCTTTCGTGGGAGACCGGGATCTGCACCTCGAGCATTACCGGAATGAATCCGTAAACCGTTGCCAGCTTGCTCTTTTCGTATTGGATAGGGTCGGCGGGCCAGGCTGGGGTGACGTTCCCTTCGCCGTCAACCACAATAGTATTGTTTCCGTCAAACCGGTAGTTGTTGAAGTTAATGCCCAGTCCGGTAACAATGCCGAAATGACTTGTGAAACCGAGGCTTACCGGCGGAAAGACGAAATTGAAGCAGGTTGATTTGGCTGTATTAAGATCAAGATAACCTTCAAGGGGAACGTCGTTATTCAGCCATTTGCCCGTTGAAAAGCTGTTTAATCCCAGCTCCGGACCTCCCAGGTGGCCCCTGAACCGTTTGCGGCTGTGTCCCGAATAAGTGAGATCCTCCTCAATCCTGATCTCCGTGTTTTCATCATCACTCGTCACCTTGACGGCTTTTTTACCGATCCTGATGACTGTTTCGTCATCAGTGTCCTCAATGGTTACAATTTCACCAATTTTTACCCTTGAGGTATCTCCTTCTTCTTCTGCCATGGCTGCCTGGTCCTCCTCAAGCGCATTCATTGCCTCCAGATCCTCTTCCAGGGCGACGAGGGTGTCAGGCGGCGTGGTCCTTTCTGTCTGCTGTTCAAGCTGTTCAAGCTCCTTGAGCTTCTGTTCCTTCTCCTGTGCCACTGCGGGCAAGAGCATGGAAACGATTAGTGCGGATGAAATCAATATTCTTTTCATGGATCAAAAATGTTTGTTGTTTAATTCCGGGACGAACATCAGTGCCGAAAAGTTACACTCAAGGCGTGAATTTGTTCAAAGGTTTTGTGAAAGAGAGCAGCGAGGAGCTGAAACTCACTGCCACCGGGTCGCCTGACTTGTTGCTTACCTGCGCAAGTTCCATATCCCACCCGAGAATGGTGTTGAGGCCGTTGATGCATCCGTTTGCGATCATGTATCCGTCAATTTCCTTTTCCCTGCCTGTTACCGCACCGGCCAGGAAGGAGATGCTCCTCAGCATCCAGTTCTTCTCTTCACGGAGGGTTGCCGGCTCGATGGTCTTTGCCATTGTGATTGTTGACAGGGTCCGGTCTGTTGCCGGGGCAAATGCAAGGATCTCTGCCCTGTCATGCATTGTGATCAGGGGCAATGTACGTTCAGAGGCGACTTCCGGCATATCCGGAGCAAGGAGCTGTTCAGACAGAATGATTTTGCCGGTGGCAATTACCTGTTCAGCTGGAATATTCTTGCCTGCATCGATGACCTGTTCAGGCTGAATTATTTTGCCGGCGGCAGTGGCCTGATTTAGCTCCGGGCTCTCCTTTCTGATAACAGGCAGTGATCCGGGTATTTCTGCCACTGCCATGGTCGCAGTTCCGGTTGTGCGGGCCGGGTTGTTCAGGGTTTTAAGCTTTGCCCCTGCCGGTCCGGAGAGAATAAGCATAAGCACTGCAGCTGCTGCGAGAAGGGCAGGTACTATTGTTCGCCGCACTGCTGTTTTTGCGGGCGAATTCCTGAGAGACCTGCGCATTCCGGGCCAGCTTTCAGGGCCAGGTGCAAGACGGAGACTGCGGAAGCTATTGGCACGTTCCCTTTTACCCGGAGCGGAAGCAATAACCGATTCCAGCTCGATCAGGGCATCGCCTGAAAGTTCATCTTCTGCCCATGCTGCTGCCAGCAGGTCAAACTGCTCATCGGTCAGCTCTTCCGGCCTGCGGAAAAGACTGTTACCTGACGGCATCCTTTCGCCGGGAGGTGTCAGCCGGGGGAATTCCATATCTTCCGTCATTGCCATACCGATGTCTTTACAAGATAGTTCCTGAGAGCCACACGTCCCCTGAAAATATAAGTTTTGACCTGTGCCTCCGATAAACCGGTTATTTCACCAATCTCTTTGTAGTTGTACCCTTCGTAATCACGCAGAAGGATCACAGACCTCTGGGCTGCAGGGAGAGTTTCCAGTGCCCGGTGCAGTACCTCATTGAGGTCACTGTGGCTCTCTTCCGCGTATAATGAGCTTTCATCATAATACTCAATGTCAACAAGCCTGGAGTCTTTCCTGATAACATCAATCATCCTGTTGTAGGCTGTTGAGAAAAGCCATGACCTGGCCGCAACATACTCTATTTCAGTGACACAACGCCACAGCTTCTCGTATGTATCCTGTACGATGTCGTCAGCTCTGTGGCTGTCCTTGATGCTGCGGAGAATAAACCGGTAGACATGGTCACCGAACTCCCTGACGGCATTATTGTATTCTTTTACGGTCATTCAGGTCAATGCACTGATAATCTAAAGACGTCCGTCTCACCCCTGATGTTACAGGTACGGTAAAAAAAATTGCGAATACCAGGATGATATCCTCCTGAATGTAATAGTAAAACCGTCAGGATTGATCATAAAAAAAAGGCTGTCGCAGTCAGACAGCCTTCATACACTTACCGTGTCCCTCTTTTATTTTGCCCGGTACACTCTGATCCAGTCAACCTCCATTGAGGAGATTCCGCCTATGGGTTTGTCAACACCGCCAGCCAGGTTGATGTACATCGGTTCCTGGGGCACGCCGGTGGTCTGGCGCATTACCTCAATACCGTTGATCTTCCAGACCAGGGCGTCAGATGTCCATTCAAGAGTATAAATGTAGAAATCAGAAAGATACTTTGACCCTATGCTCTTCTTCAGATGATTGCCTGTTGAACTGAAAAGGTCAAACCATACCTTGCCGTGGCCTGACCGGCATACGTCCACATGGGGTGTGATCCTGTCACCGATCAGCCAGAAGGCGTTACGGACATTATGGTTTGTGAGCTTTATCTTGGCAGAGAAGGTGCCGTATTTCTGCCTGAATGACGCACCTGTGTTTACAATTCCGGATGTGAAGGCAAATTCCTTTGAATAGAACCCCTTTGTCGGATCCCAGACCTTTCCTGTCATCTTCTGGGGTTTGGTGATGATACGCAGAACACCATGTCGCACCTCGAAATTGTCAGATGGAGTGTAGCAATGCAGGTCCGTGGCAATGCTGTAACTGTCATGCAGCAGCTTGTCTCCCCAGTAGTACTTGTTGAGCCACTTGCTGTTGTCTGGTGCTGTGCCGTCAAATTCATCACTGAAGGTCAGCTCCCTGTTTTTAAGTATATCAAACTTGTTTGAATCCTTTACGCTGAAGTACCACTTGATGTCGGGAGAATTTTTGAGTGTTTCGTACTCTTTAAGCTCTTTGAACATCTCGCTCTTTTCAAAACGGCGCTTGTCCAGCAGGTATTCCTTCCGTTCGTTGAATTCCTTCGTTTTCAGATAATCCTGAAGTTCGTAAAACCTTTTCAGCCGGGCTGAGTCCTTGACCTGCACCCAGTTATGATATTCCTTCGAACTGCGGAACTTATAGTAGCTTACAACATCAGATGCCCCCTTTTTGGTCTTGAGCTCCTGCAGCTTCTGGTATTCGGGAGTGTCCCTGAATGTGACAGGCTTCATGTTCTTTTTCAGCAGGAAAGCTGATGAAGTAACAAGCGCCTGGAGCTCGGAGAACCTCTTCACTTTTTCCGGATTGAGGTTCTTCTTTACCTCCCTGTCTCCCTTGAGTTTCTTGAATTCCAGCCATTTGCCGTATTCCTCCGTATCCCTGAAGGTAACCGGCTTCATCCTCTCCTTCTGCCTGAATTCCGGAGACTGTACAAAGAGCTGAAGGTCTTCGATCTCCTTTATCCTTGCCGATCCGTCAAGTGACTGGAAGTTTTTCAGGGGGGCGCTGCCTTCGGTTTTAAAATAGGAAACAATGTCTTTTGCTTTTTTCAGGCTGAGAAATTCTGTTTCCCTGGCATGTTCTTCGGAGCCCTTGTATGCAAGTGATTCTATCTCCTTCTTCTTCTGCCTGAATCCCGCAGAGTTGACGCTCTCATGAAGCCGGGTGTATTTTGCGAGGGCTTCAGAGCCGGCAAAGGCAATCATCTTTTCATACTCGGCAATCAGAGCCTTCTCTTCCTGTTCAATTTTGGAGGTTGAGGGGATCATCCCCAGCATCAGCTTTAAGGTTGACATTGCAGGTTGCTTTTTGGTATAGTTCCGATAAAGTTAAATATCTTTCAAACATTATAGTCGCATCGGCCAATTATTTGTTAATTAGGCACTAACAAACAAAATCGGACCTGTTGCGACAATTGGTTTATTTTCAACAGAATAAAAACGGATGAAAAAGCTCATTATTGTTACGGTTGTTATAATGCTGGCCTCCTGTGCCACGGTGAAGCGAACAACTTCCCCGGAGGAGGGCCGTTCTGCCCGGACTGACAGAGGCCTGGCTGCGTTGCCCACGGAAGGCGGCTCCGTCTGGGAAATTTCAGAAGATCAGGACCCCCTGATACTTGCAACGCTGTGGTATCAGAAATCAGCCGAGATGCGGGCTCTTTACTATCAGTGCTTCCGCAATGCGGAGACCGCGCTGATGCATAACCTAGCATTGGCAGGCTACACCACACCTGTGGCGGGCACTCCGGCACCGGAAGGCACTGTACATTCAGGAGATAAAAAACCTCCCGCGGTGGTCCTTGACATCGACGAGACACTGCTGGACAATTCGCCATTCCAGGGATGGCAGGTGCTTGAGAAGAAGTCGTTCAACAATGACGACTGGTTCCGGTGGGTTGAGCTGGCCCGCGCCAGACCTCTCCCGGGCGCTGTGGAGTTCACCAGGTATGCCGATTCACTGGGGGTGGAGGTATTCTATGTCTCAAACAGAACCGTAAAGGAGATGGGGCCCACAATTGAAAACATGGCAGTATGGGGATTTGTCAATGCAGACAGCACCCACATGCTTCTGAAGGAAACCACCTCTTCCAAAGTGGAGAGAAGGGATTTGATTAAGATGGACTATGAGGTTCTCCTCCTGATTGGAGACAACCTTGCCGACCACAGCGGCATCTACGAGAAACGGGGACCTGACCATGGCTTTGCGGCTGTTGACGCAGACCGCCGTCTGTTCGGCACAAAATACATTGTGTTGCCCAATCCCATGTACGGAAACTGGCTCAATGACCTTCTGCGGTCAGCCTCGGGCGGCACTGAGCGGGAAAAGCTTGTCAGGCTGCTTGAAACATTTTGAAGACTTCCTGCTCTGATGATTCTGGTATAATCACAATTAACTGAGCAAATTCAATTTTCCTGATCGATTTGGATTGTATTCATTTAAGTCATTATAAATAACCCCGTTACGTTAATGACTATAAAAATAGACGAAAAAATCCACAAAAACTTGTGCGTCTATAAATATAGTCGTATATTTGCATTGAAGGATTGATTGAAAAGAAGTGTCCGGAAACGGGCATAACGTTGTTTTTGTATTACTTACTACTATCGGTTCCAGAATGAGAGGATTGCCAATATTTATTTCAACCCTTATCTTACTGTCCGGCTGCAATGGCGGAAAGGAATACTCTCCTGAGATTGATTTTGGAGGCGAGGCCTATATCAGAGTTATTGTTCAGGATGACCTTGATTCCGTCAGGATGGATATCAATCATGCCAGTTATTATCCTATACAGTCGTGCCTGGTCCACAGATTTATTCTGACCGAAAAGAGGGTCTGCGAAGCAAGGTACAGTATAACAAGGCCTGAGCTGGTCTGGTTTGAATTCAGGGATACGGTCTATACCTCTTACATGAGGCCAGGAGACACGCTGGTTGCCAGGGTAGGTCTTGACAAAGCAGGAGATGGAAGTGGTTATATCTCCTTTCAGATGGATGATCCCATATTTGCTTTCCTCCAGAATGAGAGAAGTGAGTTTGGCTGTTTTTATACCCAGAGCCCGCTTGCTATCATGGCTTTCAATACTCAACCGGAAACAGAGAGGCAATTTGAGGATTCTGTAAAAAAGATAGACCAGGCAGGGCAGGAGAGGCTGAAATTCCTCGAAAAAAACAGGGATAAACTTCCGGAATGGTTTTGTGATCTTTATGAAAATGAGATCTCCTATTTTTCAGAAAACATGAAGTTCTTTCAATATTACTATCTGAAAAACCGGAACCTGAGAGGCATTCTTATGCCGTGCGATGTAAAGATTAATAACGCTGAAGCTGTCTCGTCTCCATTATACTGGCGGTTTATCTCCGACTATCTGTTATTGTCTGATTCTGTTGATTACCGTCTGATTGGCCCGCCTCGGCTGATGGCGTATTACAGTAAGGCGAGTCATAATATCAATTCGCTCCTGAAGGGAAAGATACTTGATTATTTCAATGCGTATCTTTTATATGACCTGTACTATGCGGTTGACACAAGAAAGGAGCTTCAACTGGTTGATTCGTTCAGGGTTGCGACAGATTTCAGGCTGACATCAATGCAGGAAATCTACATCGATGACAGAAAATCACAGAGTCTGAAAAAGCTCGAGAAACTTGAAGATGAAAACAGGCTGAAACCAGGTTCAGAAGCTCCCTACTTTTATCTTAAAGATCCCTCAGGGGTTTTTCATACATTGTCAGATTACCGCGGCAAATTGATTTACCTGCATTTCTGGGCTACCTGGTGCGGACCATGCCTTGAGGAGATACCTTCACTGAACAGGCTGGCAGAAAACCTTTCCGGCAAGCCGGTAGAGATTATTAATATCTGTCTTGATGATGAATACGAAAAATGGCAGACAATAATTGAAAATGAAAAGCTCAGAGGGACAAACCTTATCTGTGTCGGAAACTGGGCCGCTGACCTGCAGGAAAAATATTCCGTAAAAGGAATACCGCACTATGCAATTATTGACGGGAACGGGTTAATCATTTCAGAAAATTGTGAGCGTCCCGATAAAGTGTATGAGCAATTGACAACATTAATTGAGAAATAAGATATTATCAAAAAAGGCGATATAATGCAACTAACGAAGGCTGAAGAGCAGATAATGCAGATTTTATGGGAACTGGAAGAGGGAGTCGTGAAGGATATCAGGGAAAAGTTTGAAGATCCGAAGCCGGCGAGAAACACAATTTCCACGGTACTGAAGGTGCTCGAAAAGAAGGGTTATGTGGATCACCGTGCCTATGCGAATGTATTCCTTTATTATCCGCTTGTTTCGAAACGTGAGTACTCAAAGCATCAGCTTTTCGGGCTGCTTGAGGGGTACTTCAACAATTCATTTCCTGCAATGACATCATTCTTTGCAAGAGAGAAGAATCTTACGGTAAAGGACCTGGACAGGATACTTAAGGAGGCCAGGGAAGAGCTAAACGATGACCAACAGGAATAAGATATGGAACAGGCTGCAATTTACATTTTAAAGTCGGCTGCATGGTTGGCAGGCTTTGCGCTGATATATCTTCTTTTTCTCAGGAATGAGAGGTTTTTCAGGCTGAAGAGAGCATACCTGGTTGCCGGGATTTTGCTATCCCTTGTGCTTCCCTTCGTAACTTTGCATTACAGGGTTGAACTGCCGGCGCCGGTGGTACAGGAAACGCAGGTTGCATCGATGGTTCAGACACCGGTGCCTGAAGTCGATACGGTGCAGCATGATCAGAAATCCCCCGCTGGTCTTTTCCTGATGGTCTATGCCTGTGGAATGATTCTTTTTCTGTTCCGGACCCTGCTCCATTTCTTTTCGCTTTATCATGCGTTAAGGACAGGATCTGTAATCAGGACAGGTGATGCCGTGATGGTCAGAACTGAAAAATATACCTCCGCTTTCTCATTTTTCAATTATGTTTTCATCAATCCTTCACTGAGTGAGCGGGAGGCCAGGGAGATCCTGAACCATGAAATGGTGCACCTCAAACAGAAACACTGGTTCGATCTCCTGCTTGTTGAGATGATGAGCCTGATACAATGGATGAATCCGTTCGTATGGATCTACTCCGCGCTGGTCAGGCAAAATCACGAAAATCTTGCCGATGAGGAGGCTCTGCAGAACACATCTGACCCGGCAGGATACAGGGCGGCTCTTCTCAACCAGGTCTTCAATACCAGGCTGATCAGCCTCTCAAATTCATTCAACTTTTCGTTTTACACAAACAGATTTGAAATGATGAAAAAGAAAAATTATTCTCCATACAGGAAGCTGAAACTGCTTCTTGCGTTGCCTCTTACGGCAGGAATTTTGTTTGCATTTGCATCTCCCAGGTATGTCTATCCGGAAACAACAGGTATGTCTGAGTTAATTATCAGTCAGCCTGCACCCCTGATCCAGAATACTGTTAGGGGAGTAGTTTACCGTGAAGACGGCACCCCGTTCCCCGGAGTAAATGTCAATGTATCCGGCACCTCCCTTTCAGTGAGTACCGATGCTTCAGGCCGCTTTGAATTCAAAGGCATTCCTGAAAATGTGATACTGGTCTTTACTTATAAAGGCTATAAGTATTTGCCGCTTAATCCTGTTACTGATAAGGAGATGATAGTCAGGATGGAACCTGACCCCCATTATGTTGACCCTGCCACAGTGAAGACGGATGCTTCAGCAAATCAGAAGCCGAAGCAGCTGGTAGTCGTAGATGGCGTAATTACTGATCTTACCCTCTCTGAGGTTATGGAGAAGATGGGGAATGATTTGGGAATAGCAAAGGCCCTGACATTTAATGAGGCCAGGGAAAAGTATGGAGAGAAGGGAGCTGCCGGCGTTATGGAAATATATTCCAGGGAAAAAGCCAGAGAACTGGGCATGACTGTTCCTCTTCGCAGGACATCACGAGACGATTTTCCGACATTCAGTGGCAGTTTTTATACTGCGTTTAACGATTGGGTGATAAGCCGCGTCAAATATCCTCCGGAGGCCACTGCAGCCGGAATAGAGGGCTGGGCTCATGTCAGCTTTACTGTTGAGCCGGACGGTACGGTAAGCAATGTAAAGCCCAAAGGAACAACCAATCCTGTTCTTGCCAATGCCCTGGCAGAAGTTATCAAAACCTCTCCCTTGTGGGAGCCTCCGAAGAATCCGGGCATGAATGAACCATTTACCTCCGAGATCACTGCTAAATTCTCGCTGCCTGACAAGGTGGGCGGAGGAGAAATATTTGTTGTGGTTGAAAAAATGCCTGCATATCCGGGTGGTGATGAAGCCCTCTTCAGATTCATATATGAAAATGTCAGCTATCCGCCTGAAGCCAGGGAACGGGGTATACAGGGAAAAGTCATCCTGAGGTTTGTTGTCACTTCTGATGGGTCAGTCGAAGATGTTACAGTTGTAAGGGGAATTGACCCCCTGCTTGATGCCGAAGCAATAAGGGTAATGAGTCTTCTTCCCGACTGGACACCCGGAACGCAGGGCGGTAAGCCTGTCAATGTATGGTATTCTGTCCCGATCTCCTTCACGCTATCCTCAGCCGAGAAAACGCAGGAAGTATTATAATCCGGTACTGTCTCAATTTAAGAGGGTGTCTCATAATACAAATGGGGCACCCTTTTTCTTTTTCTCGGGATTTACAAACATTTAGGGATACTGTTGGGTAAATCAATGAAAAAATAGC
>JALONR010000021.1 GCA_025454815.1 Bacteroidales bacterium
TTTATCGTGTGCCCAGGACAAGACTCGAACTTGCACACCGTAACCGGCACCAGCCCCTCAAGCTGGCGTGTCTACCAATTTCACCACCTGGGCGTGGTTGGTGGTGCCCAGAACAGGACTCGAACCTGCACATCATTGCTGACACTAGTCCCTGAAACTAGCGCGTCTACCAATTTCGCCATCTGGGCGGATCCAGGATATTACAAAGTATTTATCCTGTAACGCGGGCACAAAAATAAAGATTTTTTTTTATCCTCAATCAATATTTTCAAAAAGAGAAATAAAATTATCTGCCCGTCGGATCAAGACTTACCCTGTTTGTCTCCTCAAAGTATTTGAAATAGTAAAACAGGCGCCGTTCAAATTCGAGTCCGTAATTCTTGGCCGGATCATAATCAATATAGCTTTCATACTGTCCCCTGTAACGTCTCGGACTCATGTAACGGTAGTTCCATTCACTCACATAAATGGTGTTTTTGGCTTTATAATACTCAATGGAGTGTTCCATTGAGGGCTGCATAAGGAGCCATGTTTCAAATCCCATATCAAATACCACCAGTTCATATTCGGTGCTGTCCGGGCCAGCGTCACTTTTTATCTCAGCGCTTCCGGTATTCTTCACCGGTGAGAAAAGTGCACATCCTCCGGCAAAAACTGAAATCAGCAAAATCCAGATTACTTTTTTCATTTCAACCTCCGTTTTTTATACAGGCAATTTTGCCTCAAATAAGTACAATTGCATGTTATCAGTTTCTCTTTTGTCTATCTTTGACAGCTTAAAAATACAAGCATTATGCCAAAGAAGCATGATAAATACAATGACATCATGCAAACCGGCCATATTGATTTCGAATGATTTACTGATTTAATATACGGATTTATCATTCCCTAAGGGGAATGGCTATGTTGACCAGGAAATGAAAGTATACAAATTCGGAGGCACCTCGGTGGGGAGTCCTGACCGGTTCAGGGATCTCATTCCGCTCATCAGCGACGGTGAACTGAAAATAGTGGTACTGTCAGCCATGGCCGGAACAACCAACTCCCTGGTGGAGATATCCGGGCTCTTTTCTTCCGGTGACAGGGAGGCGGCAACGTTACTTACGGAGCAACTCCGCGAAAGATATCATTCTGTTGCCGGAGAGCTTTATTCAGAAACTGCCTGGTCTGAGAAGGCCCATAACCTGATTGATGAGCAGTTCAACTTCATCACCTCCCTGCTATCAAGGGATTTCAGCCTCCATAACGAGAGACGGATCCTGGCACGCGGAGAACTTATATCAACCGCGCTGCTCCACCTGCTCCTGTCAGAGAGAGGAATACCCTCACTGCTTGTACCGGCACTCAATTTCATGAGGATTGACAAGGATGGTGAGCCTGACTATTTCTACATCAGGGAGAACCTGAAGCGTGAGCTCACGGCACTTAAGGACGAAAAGATAATAATCACCCAGGGATTCATATGCCGGAATGTCAATGGTGAAACCGACAACCTGAAGCGCGGCGGAAGTGATTACAGTGCTACGATCATCGGAGCAGCGCTCGGACCGAAGGAGGTGCAGGAGGTCCAGATATGGACCGACATCAGCGGACTTCACAACAATGATCCCAGGTATGTAGAGAACACACGTGTGGTGCGTGATCTCTCGTTCAGCGAGGCAGCCGAACTGGCTTTCTTCGGGGCGAAGATACTCCACCCGTCAAGCATCAACCCGGCACGGATGAAGAATATCCCGGTAAGGCTGAAAAATACAATGGAACCTGAGGATGAAGGCACCCTTATCTCTGCTTCCTCGGCACTTGAAGACTACAAGGCCATTGCTGCAAAGGACGGCGTCATTGCAATCAGGATACGCTCTGACAGGATGATGATGGCTTACGGTTTCATGCGCAGGATATTCGAGGCATTTGAGTCTTACAGGACCCCGATTGACATGATAACTACCTCGGAAGTATCTGTATCCCTGACAATTGACGATGCAACATATCTTGATGAAATTCAAAGAACCCTTGCCTCAATCGGTCATGTTGAGATTGAGAGGAATCAGACCATAATCTGCGTGGTTGGTGATTTCAGACCGGACCGTGTCGGTTCAGCACCTGAAATATTCGAAGCCCTGAATGAGATTCCTGTTAAGATGATCTCCTACGGCGGCAGTGAAAACAGCGTGTCAATACTCATAAACACCGGTGACAAGATACCAGCCCTCAGGGAACTAAGCAAAAAACTTTTTCCGGAAATACAATGATCACGAAGGAGATAACCGAAAAATTACTGGGATTCGAGACCCCGTTCTACTATTATGATACTGAAATGCTTAAGGAAATCCTTTCGGTGGTTTCCGGAGAAGCATCAAACCGGGGTTTTCATGTTCATTATGCCGTAAAGGCAAACTTCAATCCGGTGATAATGAAGATCATCGCCGGTTATGGACTGGGTGCTGACTGTGTCAGCGGCAACGAGGTGGCACATGCTGTTGACTGCGGGTTTGAGGCCGGTGAAGTAGTATTTGCGGGGGTGGGGAAAAGCGACAGGGAAATTGAAATGGCACTGAATCTCGGAATAAGGTGCTTCAACGTGGAATCGGCCTCTGAGCTTGAGGTCATCAACGAACTGGCCGTCAGGTTGGGTAAGGTTGCATCAGTGGCGTTGCGGATCAATCCCAACGTGGAGGCACACACCCTGAAACATATCACCACAGGAACGGAGGAGAACAAGTTCGGCATCAGGATGGCTGACCTTGAAAAGGTAATTGAGCTGCTAAGGGAACTTGAAAATATACATTACAAAGGGATTCACTTTCATATCGGGTCACAGATTACAGACCTTTCGGTGTACCGGAACCTGTGCAAAAGAATCAATGAATTATGGAAGTGGCTGTCTGACAGGGACATGGAGCCGGAGGACATAAATGTTGGCGGAGGCCTGGGAGTCAGTTATGACAACCCCGACCGTTTTCCTCCCTTTGCCGAATACTTTGACATTTTCAGGGATAACCTTGATAAAAGGATTGAAAGCACGATCTCATTTGAGCTCGGGAGGTCATTGACCGCCAACTGCGGTTCACTCATTTCAAGGGTGCTTTACGTCAAGCCTGGTGCCTCTGAGACTTTTGTGATCCTTGACGCCGGTATGACCGAGCTTCTGAGACCTGCACTGTATCATGCCATCCACAGGATAGAAAATCTTACATCTGACGGTCGTGAAAGGAGATACACTGTTGTTGGCCCGGTATGTGAGACAACTGACACCTTCGGAAAGCACATAGCTTTGCCGGAGACAAGGCGAGGCGACCTTGTGGCGATCCGCTCGGCAGGAGCCTATGGCGAGGTGATGGCATCGAGATACAATATGAGGTCATTGCAGCCTGAAGTGTTTTCAGATGATTTGTAATCAGGCAGCATAGTGGCGTGCGTAACTAAATTGCCCGGGCAGGGGCATTTTTGACGGGAAGACAGGTTGCAGGGGAGCCAATATGCGAATAAAAAAAAGCTGCATCACCTGCAGCTTCTTTTTTGGTCCTTACTTTTTCCGTTTCCTGACAGGATCGGATAAGAGGAGCATCAGCAGGCCGAAGGCCATGGTGCCCAGCCCTGACAAAAGGTTTACATTCACGTTCAGCGACTTGACATACATCGCATCCTGCCCCATCGTGGCAAGTCCGTAGATTGTTATTATGAGTCCTACTATCGAGAACATCAGTCCTATGGGAAATCTTATATCGAGCATGATATCTTTATTTTTTGATTACCAGAAGATAACTGACAGCACTATCATAATGATTCCGACAATGGCTGCGAGGAACCAGGGTCTCTTGTACCAGACCACACCGCTGTCGTCGAGTCTGGGCGTCATGGAGTAGACCAGTCCGTTGAGTTCATCATCGCTCTTTTCACGCCTTGAGAGCAGTGAGATGATGACGGTGAGCAGTGCCGCCGTTGAGAAGGCAAATATTGCAGTCCAGAAGTTCTGAGCCATTTCCACGGGGTAAGTATGCACCACACCCAGCCAGCCTCCCTTGACGAGGGTGGTTGCACCTGCGGGCATGGTGAGTCCGTGGTGCAGCAGGGCAATGAGGAATCCCATCAGCAGACCTGTAAACGCTGCATTGCCGGTAGACCGTTTCCAGAACATACCGAGGAATATCACTGCAAACAGCGGGGCATTGATCATTGAGAAGACCGTCTGGAGGAAGTCCATGATGTTGCCGAACTTGCTTGCTATATATGCTGCAGCAATGCTGACCACCACACCGACGACGGTTGCCATCCTTCCCACCTTCAGGTAATGACGGTCGTCGGATTCCTTGTCGGTGGTGGCGGGCCTGATGTAGGTCTGATAGATATCATATGTCCACACGGTATTGAACGCCGAGACATTACCTGCCATCCCTGACATGAACGAGGCCAGCAGGGCAGTAATGCCGAGTCCAAGCACACCGGCGGGCAGATATTGTTTGAGAAGCATGATGATTGTATAGTCATATATAGGCTGGCCTGCGTCATTGAGAGGCAGGGCGAATCCCTTGCCCGGGTCATTGAGCAGCACAAGGGCGGCAATACCGGGGATAATGATCAGGAACGGGATGAACATCTTGGGGATGGCTCCGATGAGTGGAACCTTGCGGGCTGCCGTCATCGAATCGGCAGCCATTGCCCTCTGCACAATGAGGAAGTTTGTGCACCAATAGCCAAATGAGAGTACGAATCCCAGTCCAGCCAGGATACCGTACCACTCCACCCCCATCGGGTTGGCTCCGGCAGTTGCGGTATATTTCCAGGTGGTGGTCCACGTATCTGCAGCAAAACCTTTATCCGCCACGATCGGGGCGAGGCTCTCCTGCATGCCGCTATATCCTCCTATGTCTACCATGACCAGTATCGCCATTGGCAGGAGGCCGATGATGATTATGAAGAACTGGAGCACTTCATTATAGATGGCAGATGAGAGTCCTCCGAGGTATGTGTATGCCAGCACTATTGCGGCGGAAGCCAGCAGCGACACGTTGAAGTTCCACCCCAGGACATTCTCCAGCAGGATTGCAAGGGCATACATTGAGATGCCCGATGCCAGTATCGTCATCAGGGCAAACAGGAACGCATTGAGTGCACGTGTTTTTTCGTTGAAGCGCAACTTGAGGTATTCAGGCACAGAGCGGGCTTTCGATCCGTAGTAGAAACGCATCATGAAAAGGGCCAGGAATACCATTGCCGGGATAGCACCAATCCAGTAAAAGTGTGTCGTAAGCATTCCGTATTTCAGGCCTGAACCCGTCATACCCATTACCTCGAGCGCACCCAGGTTGGTAGAGATGAATGCCAGTCCGGCAACCCACGCCGGAATTGATCTTCCGGCCTCAAGAAATGCAGAAGCATTCTTCATGTACTTCCTGAGGGCCCATCCTATACCCAGCACAAAAACGAAATAGACTGCCATTATCAGGTAGTCTATTCCATGTAGCGCGAATTTTGTCTCCATGAGATTTTTCCGATTAGGTTTGTGAACACACAAACTTAAGGAAATTTCTCACATGCAGCCGTTCGCCATATTATTTTGTTTCAGTGGTTCCTTACTTTTTAACGGTTGCCTCAACACTCCGCCCCTTGAGGGGTACAACCTGTTTCCTGTCACGTGCCACGGCCCCCTTGGTACCGGTATAGTCAACCCACGCGGTGAAGTAGTTAAGCTGGTTCTTTTGAAGCTTGTCGGTCATGATGAAACCCACATCCTCATCCCTGAGTGTGTAGTTGTTGTGGGTTGCATGCCACACATCGATGTAATAGACCTTTGACTGGAGGTTGGTGAAGACCACCTTGCCTGCAGCGTTGGTAAATCCCTCGACAATTGCATTGGTCTCGTTGTCCCAGTCCTGAAGGGTGGGATACAGTATCACGCTGGCGCCTTCCACAGGGTACTGATCATAGTACTCAAGTACTTCAACCTCAAGCATTGTCGGTGAGAGCACCTCGATGTCAAGATATGACCTGTCGACGTTGCCGTTCTTCGAATAAGCACTCAGGACTACGGTGAATACCCCTGATGCGTTGTAGCTGTGAACGGGTTCATAGGCGTCTGACCAGGTGCCGTCGCCGAAGTCCCATTCATAAAAGGTAGCGTTGTGTGACCCGTTGAAGAAGAAAACCTCTTCTCCGATCTCAGCCTTTACCTTGTCTGCAAAGAAATAGGCGTCAGGCTGGAAGTCACATGAGCTCAGCATTATCATTGCTGCTGCTGCGGTTGAGATTAAAATTCTTTTCATGACTGCCATTTTTGGTGCTGAATTGTTAAATCCAAAATCTGTGCCAATTAACAATTTCAAAAAAACACCTGTTCGGGAACACTGTATTCTGCTGTGCGCCGAAGCATAAAAAATATTATCTTTGCAAACTATTTAACAGTATGGAATCGATTATCAGGATAACCTTCCCTGATGGCTCCGTGAGGGAGTACAATAAGGGGATTACAAGTTATGAAGTTGCCAGGTCAATCAGTCCCGGTCTTGCGGCAGATGTCTTTGCTGCAACTGTGAACGGTGAATTGTGGGATCTTGCGAGGCCTGTGCAGGGAGATGCAACCCTGAGGCTGCACAAGTGGGATGATCCGGAGGCAAAGCATGCTTTCTGGCATTCGTCGGCACACCTCATGGCAGAAGCACTGGAATCACTCTGGCCCGGAACGAAGTTCGGAATCGGGCCTGCGGTTGAAAACGGCTTTTATTATGATGTTGACCCGGGTGAAGGAAAGGTAATAACAGATTCCGACCTGCCCCTGATTGAAGACAAGATGAAGGAGCTGGCCGCCAGGAACAGTCCCATTATCCGCACCGAGGTGAGCAAGAAGGAGGCGATGGAGTTGTTTACCGCAAAGGGCGACGAATACAAGACTGAACTCATCTCCGAGCTTGAGGATGGCACCATAACCCTGTACCGTCAGGGTAATTTCACCGACCTCTGCCGCGGTCCGCACCTGCCCAACACTTCATCAATAAAGGCCATAAAGGTTCTGAGCCTTGCTGGTGCCTATTGGAGGGGAGACGAGAAACGGAAAATGATGACCCGGATCTATGGCATTACTTTTCCGAAGCAGAAGCTGCTTGATGAGTACATGGTCATGATCGAAGAGGCACGTAAGCGTGATCACAGACGCATTGGAAAAGACCTGGAGCTCTTTGCCTTCTCTCCCAGGGTGGGTATGGGGCTTCCGCTCTGGCTGCCGAAGGGAGCCGACATGAAGCAGAGACTCATCGACTTCATGACGAAGGTACTGAAGGAGAGAGGTTATACCATGGTCTCCACGCCCCATATCGGCAACGTTGACCTGTACAAGACCTCCGGGCATTTTGAAAAGTACGGGGCTGATTCATTCAGGCCCATCACCACCCCACAGGAGGGTGAGGTGTTCATGCTCAAGCCAATGAACTGCCCGCATCACTGTGAGATATTCAATGCCACCCCCCACTCCTACCGTGAGCTGCCGGTTCGCATGGCAGAGTTCGGTACCGTTTACCGCTACGAACAGAGCGGTGAGCTTCACGGGCTTACACGCGTCCGCAGCTTTACACAGGATGATGCACACCATTTCTGCCGTCCTGACCAGCTCAAGGAGGAGTTCAAGAGCATAATCGATCTGGTTCAGTATATATTCAAAATTGCCGGGTTCAGTGAGTTTACGGCACAGATCTCACTCCGTGACCCGAATAACCATGAGAAGTATATCGGCTCTGATGAGAACTGGGAAAAGGCTGAGCAGGCAATCATTGAAGCCGCCGGAGAAAAGAACCTGGCGACCACCATTGCCATCGGTGAGGCTGCCTTCTATGGCCCCAAGCTCGACTTTATGGTGCGGGATGCAATCGGCCGCAAATGGCAGCTGGGAACTATCCAGGTTGACTACAACCTTCCGGAGAGGTTCGGACTTGAATACACCGGAAGTGACAACCAGAAGCATCAGCCTGTGATGATCCACAGGGCAATCTTCGGCTCCATGGAACGTTTCGTTGCAGTGCTCATTGAAAACACAGCCGGCCGGTTCCCCGTCTGGCTGACCCCTGACCAGGCCGTAATACTGCCAATCAGTGAAAAATTCAATGAATATGCAAAAACTGTTTTAAATATTCTGAATAATTCCGATATTCGCACCCTGATTGACGACAGGAACGAAAAGATAGGTAAAAAGATAAGGGATAACGAGTTAAAGAGGATTCCCTACCTTCTGGTGATAGGAGAAAAAGAGGTTGGAGCCGGTACGGTTTCTGTCAGGAAGCAGGGTGAGGGTGACCGGGGAGTCATGAAACCTGAGGAATTCATCACCCTTGTGAAGGGAGACATAAACAGGGAAATTGGCAATTAAGAGACTGATTATCAAGATAGTATTAATTTAACTGGAGGACAAGACAATAGCAGGACCGATCTTTTCCAGGCCCAGGCCGGGAAGAAAACCCGAACCGGAACACCGGATTAACAACAGGATCACAGCCAGGACGGTGAGAGTCGTCGGGGAGAATATTGAGGCAAGTATAATGAGCCTTGGTGATGCCTTAAGGCTGGCTGACGAAATGGAACTAGATCTTGTTGAGATATCTCCCAATGCTGACCCGCCCGTCTGCAAGATCATTGATTACCAGAAGTTTCTTTACCAGCAAAAGAAGAAGCAGAAAGAGATCAAAGCCAATGCAGCCAAGATTGTTGTTAAGGAGATCCGTTTCGGGCCCAATACCGATGATCACGATTACAACTTCAAGCTGAAGCATGCGATCAACTTCCTGGAGGAGGGAGCCAAGGTCAGGGCGTACGTGTTTTTCAAGGGGAGATCGATTCTCTTCAAGGAACAGGGAGAGAAGCTGCTGGCAAGATTTGTCAATGACCTCGATGAATACGGAAAGGTAGACCAGACGCCGAGGCTGGAAGGGAAGCGGATGATCATCATCCTCTCACCCAAGAAAAAGAAATAGGAACTTTTTTTACACATATATATACAACATGCCAAAAGTGAAAACAAATCCGGGTGCAAAGAAGAGATTTTCTTTGACCGGTACAGGCAAGATCAAGCGTAAGCATGCCTTCAAGAGCCACATTCTTACCAAGAAGTCGACCAAGCGTAAGAGGAATCTTACCTATGACGGACTGGTTGATAAGGCAGACCAGAAGAACGTTAAGCTTCTGCTCGGACTGAAGTAGTGTTTACCGCCTGTCAGGGAGTTAATCAAATGAATTATTAACCGGGATGTGAAGCTGAAAAGACCTTTAGAGGCGCTTACATCCGAAAAAGAGAAAACAAAATGCCAAGAGCAACAAATGCACCAGCATCGAAGGCAAGGAGAAAGAAGATTCTAAAGCAGGCCAAAGGGTACTTTGGCAACAACGCCACGGTATACACCGTTGCAAAGAACGTGCTTGAGAAGGGTCTTGCCTATTCGTACCGTGACCGCAAAGACAAGAAGGGGCAGTTCCGCGCCCTCTGGATACAGAGGATCAACGCCGGCGTTCGCCTTCACGGAATGAGTTATTCGCAGTTTATCGGAGGGCTTGAGAAGAAGGGTATAACCCTCAACCGAAAGACCCTTGCCGACCTGGCGATGAACCATCCCGAAGCCTTCAAGGCAATCGTGGATAAAGTCAAGGAGTAAAAAAAAGCGGGCGAGACCCGCTTTTTTATTTGCGATTTGCGAATTCGGCAACCGAAAATCGCAAATTTCAACTTATCTCCTGGCTCCTTTAAAGAACCTGTTGAATCTTATCTTCTTGAATCCCTGGGCCTCCTTGTCAATGGAGAGCCATACCAGGACCGGGCGGCCGACTATATGATCCTCAGGAACAAATCCCCAGAAGCGTGAGTCGGCAGAGTCATGCCGGTTGTCACCCATCATCCAGTAGTAATCCATTTTGAAGGTGTAGCTGTCAGTCGGAGCCCCGTTGATAAAGATCACTGAATCACGTACCTCAAGGTCATTCTCCTCATAGATATCAATGATTGATGTATAGAAGCTGATATTGGTCAGATCAAGTTTTACGGTGGTTCCCCGTTTCGGTATCCACAGCGGACCGAAATGGTCCTCGTTCCACCTGTACTGTGGATCATGGGGAAATACGGCCGGTGAATATTCGGCAGGTCTTCTGTAATCAGCCTCGATTCCCGTTACGTTGGCAAATCCGGAGATCAGTTCAGCGTTCTCCCGGGTCAGCGGAAGCCTGTAGACGGTTCCTGAAAGCATTAGCGACTGGTCTGCCTTTGACACTCCCATCCTCTCAAACGCCTTGGGATTGATGCGGGTGCCGTTTGTACGGACATAATATGATGTCTGCTGGGTTTTGAATTCCTCTACCCCGGTGCCGTTGATAAAGAGGTTTCCTCCTTTGATCACGACCGTATCTCCCGGTATTCCGACGCATCTTTTCACATAGTTGTCACGCCTGTCAACCGGTCTGTAGATCACCGTATATTCATTCCAGATCATCTGCCTGGCGGTGGAGTAATAATCATCCCTGCTTTTTATGGGCTTTCCTGACCTGATATCCTCCGCAGTAAGCATTTCCATTCTTTCACGAAGGATCTCGTAATAGCTGACTGCCTGTTGTTCAAGGCACACGGTATCCCCTGCGGGGAAGTTGAAAACTACGATATCATTGTTTTTGACATGTCCGAACCCCTTCAGACGCTTGTAATCCCAGTGAACAAGATCAGACCACGACTTCCCCTTTCCGCCGGTAAGTGGCATGGTGTGCTGGGTGAAAGGGAAGGCGATGGGTGTATTGGGCATCCGAGGTCCGTATGCCACCTTGCTAACGGCCAGGTGGTCACCCACCAGCAGGGTCTTCTCCATCGAGGGTGTCGGGATACGGTAGTTCTGGAACAGGAAGATATTGATAAGTGTCACGGCAATAACTGCAAAAATCAATGCATCAAGCCACTCTATGACCACGTGGTTCTTACCGTGGCGCTTCTTCCAGAAAGACCAGTTAACCTTTTTGCTGACATAGATGTCAAACACCACCGGGAGTCCGAGCAGGAGCCAGAAGTTACCAACCCATATAACCCAAAGGATGTAAAGTACTCCGGCCACGCCGAACTTGAAGTATTTGTTCCGTAAAAGTTCTTTCATCTTCTCTCGTTTTCGGAGTGCAAATCTACTATAATTAATTCAAATCGTCCCAACCAACCGGTAAGACCATTAGCCTGCCTCCCTGATCCGGCCGGACCGGTCTCAGGTTGCCCGCAGGCTCACTTTCTTCCTGATCCGGCCGGAACAATCCCAGCCGGCGGCACCTGCCGGCAATCTGACTTTCAGTTTACCTCCAGCTTAACCGGGGCGACCTTCTTCAGGTCTCTGATGTAATACCTTGCCCCTATCAGGAACAGCAGTGCTCCCAGTAACAGTGAGAAAGGCAGAATGCTGACAGCAGTCTGTATATTGGTCAGGTCAGATATCCTTCCCAGGGCTATCGGGGCCGTGAATGATCCCAGCAGATTCTGCACCAGTACGGCTATTGCATATGATGTGGCGCGCAGTCCGGGATGGATCACATCCTGGGTCACTGCGGCGGCGCCGCTGATGAACTGCATGATGAATATCCCGAAGATGAAGAGTGTGACAATACGCAGGGTGCCGTCGAATACATAAAGGGCCAGGAAGAGCAGCAACGCCGAAAAGAACGTTGATATGGCAGGGTAAATCATCCTTGCGGTGGGCATGGTCTTTCTCCAGCGGTCAATAATATATCCGCCCAGTGGTGCCCCCACCAGCGCAAGCATCATTACAGCGCCTGCAAGGCTTCCGGCTTTCTTCGGATCCATGCCGCTGGTTACCTGGAAGAACTTCGGAAGCCAGACCAGCAGCGCCGTGGTAACGAACACTATCGCCGTCATGGCAAAATATGTGAACAGCACCGACGGTTTCCTGGCAAACTCCTTGATGATATCCTTCCTTTCCATTTTGGTCATCTGATTGCCCTCATCCACCTTTGACAGGGCAACCGTCTTGTAGTCCTTTACAAAAAGGAACATGATTGCAATGAAAAGGCCAGGTATTGCAACCAGCCCGAATGCATGCTTCCATCCCCATGAGCTTGCAATGATTCCGCCGAGGGTCACGCCTATGGCTGAGCCGATGGGTATCGAAGCGTTCCACAATCCCATCATTTTTGACCGCTTTTCCATAGGGTACATCCCTGAGATGAGTGCGCTTCCTCCGGGTGCATAGCCGGCCTCGCCGAAACCGATGAGAACCCTTGCAAGGAACAACTGCACATAATTGCCTGTAAAGGCGCACAAAAGCGTTGCAAGGCTCCATACGATGGCCATTATGCCGATGGTTTTGGTCCTGCTCCACCTGTCTATCACAAGCGAGATCGGGAAGGTCATCAGGCCGATGGTGAGGTAGATGACTGAAACCAGCCAGCCCGATTGAAAATCATTGATGCCGAGGTCAGCCTGGATGTATGAAAACATCGAGCTTACAACCATCCTGTCAGCATAGTCAAACAGATAAAGCAAAAACAAAAGGGTGAATACATAGTTTGAATATCGCCTGGTAAAAAGATACCCGGGCGGAATGGTCTTGTTCTTCATGGGTTCACAAATTGGAGTTTATGTTCACAGGTTTAGAATCACCTAAAAGTAATGTCTATTTTCTTATCTTGCACCAGTTTTATTAAAATCATTCTTATGAAACCGGGAATATTCATGTTTATGGCACTTATGATTATTGCTGCTTCCGGGTGTACGAAGGCTGAGAAGGCTGATCTCGTCATCACCGGCGGAAAGGTTTACACTGCAGACGCGCAGGGGCTTACAGCCGAAGCCGTGGCAGTTAAGGGAAACAGGATAATTGCGGTAGGGTCCGACAAGGAGATACAGAAGTATATTGATCCGGCGGTCACCAAAGTTATTGACGCCGCAGGCAGGTCGGTTCTGCCGGGGTTCAATGATGCCCATGCCCATTTCGGGCCTGTTGATCCGGACTATATAGAATTAAGGTATACAACTGATCCCTCTGTCATCACCGGCAAGGTAAAGGAGCAGGTTGCACGTTCACAAAAGGGACAACTGATCTATGGCGGCCACTGGGAGCATGAGATGTTCACCACCCGCGAATGGCCGGCGAAGGAGCTCATTGATGCCGTATCTCCTGATAATCCCGTTGTTCTGAGGCGCACTGACGGTCACAGCGCCCTGGTAAACAGCTATGTACTGAAACAGTCGGGGATAACCCGGAACACCCCTGATCCCTTCGGCGGTGAGATAATGCGTGACCCGGTCACAGGTGAGCCCACAGGAATCCTCAAGGAGACGGCCATGGAACTTATAAGGACCGGGGATGTGAAGATTGAACGGACAGCCGGAGAGGAACGCGAGAGGGAGTTGAGGGGATACCTGATGGCACTTGAACAGGCTGCGATGTACGGTATTACCAGCATCCAGATACCGGGCGGAGCCGATTTTGACATGTATGACTCAATAATGGCTGCCGGCCGGCTTACATGCCGTATTGACATCGGAGCTGTGCTGACCGCTGACCCGGAAAGGCTTGACATGTGCGAGGCCCTGAGACAGAAGTACCCTGCATCAGGAGACTGGCTGAGGTTCGGTTACCTGAAGGACTTCATGGACGGAACGCTGGGTTCAGCCACTGCCATGATGTTTGAACACTTCAATGATGAGCCTGACAAGACCGGGCTGCCGCAGATGAGCTATGAGGAGCTGGAGTCGCGAGTTCTGGCTGCTGATGCCCGCGGGTTTCAGATAGGCATCCATGCCATCGGTCCGAAGGCCAACAACTGGATCCTCAATGCATACGAAAAGGCACGCGAGGTAAATGGTGTCCGTGACAGCCGCCACCGCTCGGAGCACGCGCAGATACTCATTGAAAGCGACATACCCCGTTTTGCCGCCCTGGGAGTAATTCCCTCCATGCAACCCACCCACTGCATCACTGACAAGCGGTTCGCCGAGAAAAGGATCGGAACTGAGCGCAGCCGGTGGGCATATGCCTGGAAGAGCCTGGCTGACAGCGGTGCCAGGCTTGCCTTCGGAACCGATTATTCAGTGGAGCCGCTTAACCCGATGGAAGGGCTTTATGCTTCGGTGACACGCAAGGACCGCAAGGGCGAAGAGGGAGACGGATGGTTCCCGATGGAAAAGATCACGATGGAAAAAGCCATTGAATACTATACCCTGGGAGCGGCATATGCTCAGTTCATGGAAGACCGGAAAGGGATGATCAGGGAGGGCTATTTAGCAGACATAACCATCCTCTCAGAAAATATCTTCAATACTCCTGAGGAGATGATTATGTCAGTTAAAGCAGATTATACAATCGTCGACGGTAAAATCGTCTACGAAAGGAAGAAAGAATAGTTAAGCCTTGGTCTGGTCATCAACAGTGGCTCCCGGAGCGTTCTTCTTCACAGAAGCGATGCCATTCTCGCAGCTGGTCTGTGTTTCATACATTTCGCTCTTGCCGATCACCTGGCCGTTACCTGCCTTCAGGTTGAAATGGAACTTCCCGTTCTTGGCAACCTTGGCCTCAAACCTCTTCGCATCAGCGGCATTCTTCATCACTGACTTGACGCCGTTCATGCATGAAGGCTTTGAGGAATAGCCCTCGCTTGCAAGAATCACCTGGCCATTACCGGCAAGAAGATTGAACTGAAACTCTCCGTTTTTTCTCTTTGAGATTACAAATTTTCCCATGTTCTAAACTTTTTTGTTGGTTAATTTCGAATTGACACTTTCAAATATAAGAAAAAACAATATTAGATTTACAAAACAGGATATATATGCGGATAGACATCATCACTGTGCTCCCTGAACTCCTGCGCAGTCCGTTCGATGAATCAATCATCCGGAGGGCACGCGAAAAGGGTATTGCGGAAATCAACATTGTCAGCCTGCGCGATTATTCCACCGACAAACACCGGAGCGTTGATGATTACCCTTTCGGGGGCGGTGCCGGGATGGTGATGATGATTGAGCCGGTTTACAACTGCATCAACCATCTCTCCTCACAGAGGAAGTATGACGAGATAGTCTATACCTCCCCTGACGGAACAAGGTTCACGCAGGCTGTTGCCAATGAGCTTTCGATGAAGGAGAATATCATCATCCTGGCGGGCCACTACAAGGGTATTGACCAGCGCATCAGGGACCATCTCATCACCCGCGAGATCTCAATCGGTGATTATGTCCTTACCGGGGGCGAACTGCCGGCTGCAGTCATCACCGATGCCATCGTCAGGCTGCTGCCTGGAGCCATCTCCGACGCGGAATCTGCACTCTCCGACTCTTTCCAGGACGGTCTCCTGGCCCCTCCCCAGTACACCAGGCCCGCCGAGTTCAGAGGGTGGAGGGTACCGGAAATTCTCACAGGCGGAAATACGCCTGAAATTGAAAAATGGCGTTTTGAGGAGTCTCTGCGCATAACGCGTGAGAAGAGGCCTGACCTGCTTGGCGAAGAAACATGATTTCCCTCTTTCTTTTTGTCGAAAAACCTTTGTATCATTGCCACCCTCAGAACACAACAGAATAAAACATACAGCTATGAAATCGCATGATTACATTGAAAGAGAAGAAAAGTATGGTGCGCACAACTACCATCCCCTGCCGGTAGTGCTTGACAGGGGCGAAGGGCCATTTGTATGGGACGTTGAAGGGAAGCGGTACTACGATTTTCTCTCTGCATACTCGGCAGTGAACCAGGGTCACTGCCACCCCAGGATCATAAAGGCACTGACCGAACAGGCAGGAAAACTTACCCTCACCTCCAGGGCATTTTTCAACTCGGTACTGGGAGAATATGAAGAGTATGTGACGAAATATTTCGGATATGACAAGGTGCTGCCGATGAACACCGGTGCCGAGGGGGATGAGACAGCGCTGAAGCTGTGCCGCAAGTGGGCTTACCTTGTAAAGGGGATAAAGGAAAACCAGGCAAAGATCATCGTTTGTGAAAACAACTTCCACGGCCGTACCATAACCATTGTCTCAATGTCAACAGACCCTGACGCACGGAAGGATTACGGTCCGTTCACCCCGGGGTTCATCACAATTCCCTACAATGACATCCCCGCACTTGAAAAGGCGCTGGAAGACCCTGATGTGGCAGGATTCCTCGTTGAGCCAATACAGGGTGAAGCAGGCGTGTTTGTACCTGACGAGGGATATATCAAAAAGGCATATGACCTCTGCAAAAAGCACAATGTCCTCTTCATTGCTGATGAGGTTCAGACAGGAATAGCCCGCACGGGAAAGCTCCTGGCTTGCGAGCATGAAGGTGTGAGGCCTGATGTACTTATCCTCGGCAAAGCCCTTTCAGGCGGCGTGCTGCCTGTTTCAGCCGTCCTGGCTGACGATGAGATAATGCTCACAATTAAACCCGGTGAGCATGGTTCCACCTTCGGCGGCAACCCGCTGGCGTGCAAGGTGGCAATCGCCGCACTTGAGGTGATTCGCGACGAGAAACTGGCAGAAAAGGCCGAATACCTCGGAAGGATCTTCCGTGAGGAGATGAAGGCGGTCAAATCAGACATGATTGAACTGGTGCGTGGCAAGGGTCTCCTTAATGCCATAGTGATCAGGCCGAAGAACGGCAAGGAGGCATGGGATGTCTGTGTCGCCATGAAGGAACTGGGTGTGCTGGCAAAGCCGACACACGGGCATATCATCCGCTTCGCTCCTCCCCTTATCATAACGGAAGAACAGCTTCGTGAAGCCATCTCCCTGATAAAGAAGGCAATATTACAGTTTGACTGAGATATCTCCAGCCTCAGTTACCGGAGTTTATACCTGTCACTGAATTAATCAGATTACCTGCCGGGAGGAAAGCATCGATTTTCTCCCGGCAGGCTGCTTTTCAGGCAAATTCCCTCCTGCTGAAGGCTGATAACGGATTTCATCGACGGCTGCCAGATGATACCATCTCCTTAAATAATTAACTTTTACATGAAACTCCTGCCGGCAGCGTGTTGCAAAAATCACATCTCTTAAGTATCAAAAGATTGTTATTTTTGTCGGCACGATAAGTGACGCTATGAAAACTATTTTTATCATATCTGCCGCTATTTTTATTACCGCCTGCGCCGGCACGGGCAAGAAGGGAACCATCACGTCTGAAGAGCTGACACAGATAACGGGAGAACTTGCATCTGACAGGTTTTCGGGGAGAGGTACCGGTACCGGTGGTGATTCGCTTGCAGCCCTCTATATAAAAAAGGAGTTCCTGAAAGCCGGCGTTGAACCATTCAGCGGATCAGGGCTTCAGACCTTTGCCGTGAACGTGGCGGCTGAGGCCGGTGCAAGCAACAGGTTGTCGGTTGATGGAAACGAATATGCCACGGGGATTGATTTCATGCCCCTTGCGCTTACATCCAACTCCGCTCTTGAGGCTCCTGTAGTATTCTGCGGCTACGGGCTGCTCCCTTCAGGTGATACTCTTCACCGCGATGACTTCGCCGGTGTGGACGTTTCCGGCAAATGGGCGCTTGTACTCCGAGGTTACCCTGAGTCTGATCCGGAATCAAAAGGTTATGCATCGCTAAGCACAGACAGACTGAAGGTTCTGAATGCCAGGGAGAAGGGTGCTGCTGGAGTTTTGCTGGTATCAGGTGAAAAATGGGATATGGCTGACAACCTTGATAAACCCTCCCGCAGTGAATCAGGCGCCGGTATTCCTGTCCTCCAGGTTAATAGAAGCGTGGCTGATGCAATCCTGAAAGGCTCATCGGGAACACTGGCTGAGCTGGAGGAGAAGGCCTCGCAGGCAAAAACGCATACGGCATTAACCGCAGTTGCAGCGGTATCTGCTGAAGCGGAGGTGGTGAAAAAAGAAGCTCTTACCTCGAATGTTGTTATGACGATCAGGGGTGAATCGATACCTGATGAGTATTTGGTTATAGGGGCACATTATGATCACCTGGGTATGGGCGGGCCGGGCTCTTCAAGCCGTACCCCCGACACCGTGGCTGTTCATTACGGGGCTGACGACAATGCCTCGGGCGTGGCGCTTATGATTGAACTTGCGGAAAGGCTGGCAGCTTCAGGTGATAACCCTGCCCGCAGTATCATATTTGTGGCCTTCTCCGGTGAGGAAATGGGGCTCCTGGGATCAAAACACTTCGTTGAAAACACCGGCATTGATCCTTCAGCAATCAACCTGATGATCAACCTTGACATGGTGGGACGGATGAAGGAGGGCAACGGCCTCCAGGTTGCAGGTGTGGGAACGGCAGCCGGACTTCGTGACACGGTGATGGCTTATGCAGACACAACGGCAGTCAGCCTCGCTTTCACTTCGGAAGGATACGGCCCGTCAGACCACTCTTCATTCTACGGAAAAAACATTCCTGTACTCTCACTGACAACAGGTGCCCACCTCGACTATCACACACCGTTTGACACGCCTGAGAAGCTGAACTATGAAGGGATGGTAAAGATCGGTGATCTTCTTTACAATATTGTCTCATCTGCGGCAGGTCAGACTGCCAGGCTTGCCTTCACCGAGGCCGGCCCGAAGCAACCGACAGGTCCCATGAGCCGCAGGAGGGGTATCACGCTGGGAATCATGCCTGACTTTGCAGGGAATGTCCAGAACGGACTAAGGGCTGACTTTGTCACCCCGGGAAAGCCCGCGGCCCTTGGAGGAATGCTGAAGGGAGACATAATTGTGGCAATAGATGAAAAACCGGTAGGCAACATCGAAGATTACATGTTCAGGCTCAGCCAGCTCAAACCGGGTCAGATGATCACCGTGGAGGTGTTGCGCAACGACGAAAGGGAGCTGTTGCTGATTCAATTGTAAGGACATATCAACAATTAAACCATGAAGAATTTTCTGTTCTGGACTATAGCAGTCATAATTACCATCGCAGCCGCGATGTACCAGAGGACAACCGGTCCGACCTATCCATTGAGGACAAAGGCAATTGTGGATGCCACGGAATACTCCTTCGCGCTTAAGCGCAGCCAGACCAATACACATCCTTGCATGATAAAGCTTGAGGTACCTGAAGAGGTCTCCGGGACACTCCACTTCCGCCGTTTCAGAACTGATGACCACTGGGTCTCCGTGGAGATGAAGCATGACGGTGAGCACCTTGCAGGTGAGCTCCCCTCCCAGCCTGCGGCAGGCAAGCTTGAATACTACCTCGTCCTCAGGGGTGCTACAGGTGCGGAGACTGCGGTAATGAAGGAGAAGCCCGTGGTTATCAGGTTCAAGGGCAATGTTCCGGCAATAATAATGATCCCACATATCCTGATCATGTTCTTCGCCATGCTTTTATCCAACCTTGCTGGAATAACCGCAGTTGCGGGAATGCAATCACAGAGGAAGTATGGCCGTCTGGCTCTGTGGCTGCTGCTTGCCGGAGGGATGATACTTGGTCCCCTGGTTCAGAAATTTGCCTTTGGTGAACTTTGGACAGGCATCCCATTTGGCTGGGATCTCACTGACAATAAGACACTTATTGCTGTCATTGTATGGGTTGTGGCCGTCATCATGAACCGCAAGCAGCAAAAGCCGGCATATACCATTGCCGCAGCAATAATACTATTGCTGGTTTACTCAATCCCACACAGTCTTTTCGGCTCTGAACTTGACTATGCAACCGGTGCGGTAACACAGGGGTAAAAAAATTTTCATCCTCTTATTGGTTTTTTCTACCTTGGATGCAGCATTCGCGGATCTGTCTCGTCATTGAAGTGAAGAGTTCAAATACGTGGGTGCAGCGTCAAACATACTTAAACCGGATCTTTGTTTAAAGATGGAAAATGTTGAAGCAGCATTCAGGAACATACACCAGGACCTGATAGACGGGTGCCGGGAGGGTGACCAAAAAGCTCAGTTCCAGGTTTACAAGCTTTACTACAAAGCGATGTACAACACGAGCCTGCGTATTGTGAGCGATGAGATGGAAGCTGAGGATGTGATGCAGGAAGCGTTCCTCTCGGCTTTCGAGAAGATAAACACCTATTCAGGTAGCGTCAGCTTCGGAGCATGGCTGAAGCGGATAGTGGTCAACAGATCACTTGACGTCCTGGGTAAAAGGAAAGCGATCTTTGAAGATATTGAACATCACGCAGGAATCCGCGACGACAGCAGCGATGACGCAGCATACCGCGAGGACCTGGAACTGAAGGTGGAAGAGGTAAAGGCCGCCATCGAACGGCTGCCGGAAGGATACCGCGTGATACTCTCCCTGTACCTCATCGAAGGTTATGACCATGATGAGATCGCGGAGATGCTCAACATATCAAGCAGCACCTCGAGATCACAACTCTCAAGGGCAAAGCAGAAGCTGGTGAGTGAACTTAAAAACAGAAAAATTTACGAATGATGAACACTATAGAGGAAATAATCAAAAAAGGTAGAAGCGGGTTCGACGACAGGGAACCGTCTGACGGACACTTCGAGAGGTTCAGCTTCAAGCTGGCCACCAGACTTCATGCCGTAAAGGCCAAGAGAAGCATCGTGCCCTACCTGCTCAAGGCAGCTGTGGTAACCCTCCTTGTTACCCTCTCTTCACTCTGGACCTTTGATCACTTCGTCAGGCCCAACCTGAAGACCAGGATGACCCTGAGCGAAGTTTCTCCCGAATACCGCGAGGTGGAAAAATACTATGTGCAGCAGGTTAACCTCATGGAAAATGAGTTCACCTCACTTGACCTTTCCAATCCTGAGCAGAAGGATGCACTGATGAAGGAGATGGCTTCAATGGATTCCGTCTACGTTGAACTGCAGAAGGAACTCAGGACCAACCCCAGTGACCAGCGCATCATTGATGCCATGATCACCCATTACCAGACCAAAATTGAAGTGATGAGCTACATTCTAACCCAGCTCAAAGAGATAAAAGCAGAAACCGTTAATCCAGTCAGCCATGAAAAAGTTATTTACTAACAGGCGGGTAATCCTCTTCGCAGCGTTACTCTGCACAGTCGCACTCTCTGCCTCGGCAGAAGAGGTCAAAAAGGAGTTCCACAGGGAAATGGTTCCCGGAGACAACTCCACACTGACAATCATCAATAAATTCGGCGCCGTGGTCACCGAGACCTGGGAGCAGAACAATATTGTTATCGACGTGACAGTGAAGGTCGAACATTCTTCTCCCGAACGCGCAAGGAAACTCCTTGACATGATCAGGGTTGAATTCACCGAAGAAGGGGGCAACCTGAAGGCCGAGACCATCTTCGATGATGACTTTTCCTCCATCAGCTGGAAGGGGTCAAACAATAACTTCAGCATCAACTACAACATAAAGATGCCTGCCAGGGTTAACCTCGATGTAAGCAACAAGTACGGAAACACCGTGCTGGATGAGCACTCAGGACAGACCATGGTCAATGTGAAATATGGCGACCTGACTATTGACAAGCTCACCAGGGGTAATGTAAAACCGCTGAACACGATTATCATAGCCTATGGCAAGGCTACGGTCTACGAGCTCGGCTGGGCTGAGATCAACGCACGCTATGTGGGGATGTTCAGCGTCGAGAAAGCCACAGCGTTGCTGGTTGACAGCAAGTACTGTAAGGTGTCGGTCAATGAGGTCAGCTCACTGGTTGCCGACAGCAAATACGACGGCTATATTGTTGGTGCTGCCAACAACATAGTGGTCATGGGAGGCTATACTGACCTTAAGTTCAAAAAAGTCACCAAAAAGCTTGACGTTGAGACCAAGTACGGAAACCTCTCCGTGGACTATGTACCTGCAGGCTTTGAGAAGCTGTCGGTCAAGGCAGGCTATTGTGCCGTCAGGTTGGGCATTGATCCTTCAGCATGCTACAGGCTCAATGCAAAAAGCTCCTACGGAAGCATCAAGCTTGACGACAGTCTCTTCTCAGCCGAAAGGCGAATTGTGGGGAACACCTCCACGGAAATGGCCGGCAAGGTTGGCAAATGCAGCAATCCAACAGCTGAAGTAACCGTTGAATCATCATACGGGGCAGTAAGGCTGAACTAAATACAGTAAGGAATACCCGGGCCGGCAGGGGGAGAGCCGCCGGCAGTGAGTCAGAAAGAGGAAACGGGAAACAGAACCGCGGCGCCAGAGACAGGGCGCCGCGGTTATTTTATTACAGTTTATCCGGTTCGTCAGAGAATATGAATACTCCCTTTTCCCCTGCCGAGGTTTTGTAGCCGCGGTACATCCCGCCTGTATTGAACGGCATGCTGATATTTCCCTGCCTGTCGACACAGACTACTCCTCCTGTTCCGCCGGCCTTCACCAGCTTATCCTTTATCACCTCACGGGCTGCCTCATCGAGGGTCAGTCCCCTGTACTGCATCAGTGCCGAGATGTCATGTGCAACGGTATACCTTATAAAGAACTCTCCGTGGCCGGTGGCCGAGACTGCGCATGTGGCATTGCTGGCATAGGTGCCTGCCCCTATCACGGGGGCATCACCGATACGGTTGTATCTCTTGTTGGTCATTCCGCCTGTGGAGGTACCTGCGGCGAGGTCGCCATTCATGTCGAGGGCCACGCAACCCACTGTCCCATGTTTTTCTCTCTCGAGGGCGCGCTGCAGCTCACGGTAGCGTGATTCCTCACGGAAGTATGAGGGGTCAACTATTTCGAGGCCCTGTTCAGCCGCGAACTCGGAGGCACCCCTGCCTGTAAGCATGACGTGGGGTGATTTCTCCATGACAGCGCGCGCGGCGGTGATCGGGTTGCGTATGTCTGTCACTCCGGCGATGGCGCCGGCGGCGAGATTGCTGCCGTCCATTACCGAGGCGTCGAGCTCATTGCGTCCTTCATGTGTGAATACGGCGCCCTTGCCGGCGTTGAACAGCGGTGAGTCTTCCATGAGCCTGATGGTACGTTCAACGGCGTCAAGGGCCGAGCCGCCGGCGCTCAGCACGGCGGCGCCGCTGTCAATGACTGCCTGCAACACCCTGCGGTACTCGGCTTCTGCCTCGGTGTTCATACGGTCACGCGTAATGGTGCCGGCGCCGCCATGCACCACAATGGCCCACGGAGACCCTGCAACCGGCAGCAGGAGATCAATCTCCATCACTGCCTTGATGGCGCGGTCAGAGAAGAAATCGCACGCGGGGAATATTGAAAAGCGGCCCGCACCCTCGTAGTTGTCACGGTCAATGACAAGGATCTCCTGCTGGTCATTGCGGTTCACAATCTCACTGAGGGTGAATGCAGCACGGTATCCGTCAAGGCCGGCTATCACAACCATCCCCTTCTGCAGGGAGGCGGGATTCATCCTGTAATAATCGTTCAGCAATTCATGTAGCATGCTTCCCGTGAAGGGTGTGGTACCGTGGATACCCATGCCGCGACCGTAAAACACTGTGTGGTAGGTCTCACTGTCCATCCCTTCAGGCAGTTCTGACAGGATGGCGCGCTGTTTACCGTTGACACAAAGCCTCATCGTCTCTGAAAACATGGGGCTCATCCCCTTGTTGATCGGATATTTGCTGTCAAGTGACCTGACCGTGATTTTTACCGGGTTGCTGATATTGCGTGACGTTACAAGATCATTGCCTGCAATGATTTTCGTTTCCGTGGGCAGGGGCCAGAGGTCCTTTGCCTTTGAGGGGACAATCCGTGCCACCGAGGTGGCTATCAGCAGACGGTGGCGGTTGACCGGGTAGTAGATCTCTCCCCATGAGAACACGGCAGTCTCTCCCCTGTCATTGGTGATCTCAACGTAGAGATCAATTATCGGCGGGAATTCAGCTTCATTTTTCTTTTTCAGGACAACCCTGTCAAGGATTTCATATACCGAATAGCCGTCATAGCGGTAAGCGCCTGTGAATCCCACCTGGCCTTCGTTAAGCGTCGTCTCCTTGACTGTGATGCTGTGTTTTGGCAGCCGTGACAGGTCAACGGTCACATCCTTTGCTATCTCACCCGTGACCAGTATTTTATTACTGCCTTTTAGCTGCATGGTTGGAGCATCATCGTAAAAATCATTGGTTTGCCCTGTGGCAGGGATGGTCATCAGCATCACCAGGGCGGAAACAATCATTGTCAGTTTCTTCATGATTCAGGTATTTCGTTATGCAAATCTATTCAATTCGGGATGGGGACAAAATGATATATAACAGGTTTGGGTTCCGGGGGGCTGGTCTGAGGCGGCAGGCCGGAGGAAGCCAGTCTGATGTGGAGCCGGGGGAGCTGAATCCGGCAGGGCGGCAGGCCGTAGGAAGCCAGTCTGATGTGGAGCCGGGGGGCTGGTCTGAGGCGGCAGGCCGGAGGAAGCCGGTCTGATGTGGAGCCGGGGGGCTGGTCTGAGGAGGCCGGGCGGCGGGCCGGCGGAAGCCGGTCTGATGCGGCGCCGGGGAGCTGAATCCGGCAGGGCGGCAGGCCGTAGGAAGCCGGTCTGATGCGGAGCCGGGGGAGCTGAATCCGGCCGGGCGGCAGGCCGTCGGGAGCTGGTCTGATGAGGCGCCGGGGAGCCGCGGCTGCCGGGCTGAGCTTCCGTGAATCATATATCCAGTTCCACCAGAGTTATCCCTGCGCCGCCCCGGTCAACATGTTCGTCTGTGGCGTTTCTTACCGCCCCGGTTGACTCCAGGTACTGCCTTATCATCTGCCTGAGGATGCCGTTGCCCTTGCCGTGGAGTATCCGCAGGTTCCGGTACTGTATCATCAGTGCTGTATCAATGAAATCCTGCACTACCTGCAGCGCCTCCTCGGTACGCATGCCACGTACATCGATCTCGGGGTTGAACTGGTTTCTGCGGGCGGTAAGCGACCAGTCTACCTTCTGTTGCGTACGTCCGGCCGAGGCGGCCTTCTTCTGCTCCTCGGCACTTACCGGTTCCGTCATGCTGATATCAACATTCATCTTCAGGCTGCCGGAGACCACCTGTACCTTTTGGCCGCGTATTTCGGTGACCTGTGCCACGGTATCGGTGCCGGCGATCTTCACATAGTCGCCAGGTGCCAGGTCTCTCTTTTTCTTTTTAACCGGCGGAGTTGGTTCCTTCTTTGCAGTAATCCTTTTGACAATGCTTGCAGCAGGAGTATCCTTCCCCGGTTTTGGTGCCATTGGGATTTCAGCATGTTTTTCCTCCTTTTCGAGGTGTTCACGGAACGTGTCAAGTTCCTCGCGTACCTCCCTGGTTTTCTCCTTCTCTGCCTGTGTCTCGCGGATGGTGCGGATGGTGTTTTCGATCATCCTGTTGGTGTCGCGAAGCATCTCCTCGGCCTTGCTTTTTGCCTGGGTGATAATCTCCTTCTTCTGTGTCTTTATGTCACCAATTTGGGCCTCATATGTGGCAATCAGTTCCTCGAGCCGTTTCTCATGGCGCCGGACTGCCTCCCGTTTTTTCTCCCAGTACCGCTTGTCACGGGCAATCTCGCGCAGGTTCCTGTCAAAGTCCACGTTCCCCTCTCCTGCCCTTGAGGCAGCATCAGCCAGGATTTCCTGCGGCAGTCCTATTTTCTTCGCAATCTCAAAAGCGAAAGAGCTTCCCGGCTTCCCCTGGTCGAGGCGGAAGAGAGGCTGCATAAGCTGGTTGTCAAAGGCCATGGCCCCGTTGCTTATCCCCTCCTGTGAGGTGGCAAAGTGCTTCAGGTTGGTGTAGTGGGTTGTAATCACCCCGTATGCTCCGCGATGGTTCAGCTCGGCTAGAATTGCTTCGGCCAGTGCTCCTCCGAGAACAGGTTCGGTTCCGGTTCCGAACTCATCGATCATCACCAGTGACCTGTCATCGGCATGCCTGAGCATATGCTTCATGTTTATAAGATGTGAGCTGTATGTGCTCAGGTCATTCTCGAGGCTCTGTTCATCGCCGATATCGATAAAGAACTTGCTGAAGATTCCTGCCTCGGTCCCCTCTCCCACAGGGATTGTCATGCCACACTGCAGCATATACTGCACGAGAGCCACAGTCTTGAGACAGACTGATTTCCCACCTGCATTGGGGCCGGAGATCACCAGTATCCTCTCACGGCTGTCGATGGTTATTGTCAGCGGCACCACCTCGCGGCCTGCAGTCCGGGCAAATGAGAGGGTCAGCAGCGGATGGCGTGCATTGATCCACCTGATGTGGGGTGTTTCCGCCACCGCCGGCATGATGCAACCCAGCCTGTTGCCGAAGAGAGCCTTGGCCCTAATAAAGTCTATCTCTGCCAGGAAACTGCAGTTCTCCTCAAGGTCATCTATATATGGCCTGATGGTGTCAGCAAGTGCTGTCAGTATGCGGACTATCTCCCGTTTCTCCTGATGTTCAAGTTCAGTGATCTCGTTGTTCAATTCGACAACCTCGGCCGGTTCGATAAATACTGTTTTTCCGGTTGCAGATTCATCATGGACAAATCCCCTGATCCCCCTCTTGTTCGACGCGCTGACCGGGATCACTCCCCTGCCGTTCCGCACTGCCACTGTCACATCACGGTCCACGATACCGTCAGCCTGTGCCTGGCGCAGCACTGAATGGAGCTTCCTGACAGCAGCGAGGTTCTTTGAAGCAAGCCCGGCACGGATGGTTTTAAGTGCCGGTGAAGCGCTGTCACGCACCTTGCCCTCCTTGTCTACTATACGGTCGATGGTTTCCGCAACAAAAGGATAATATACCACCCTGCCGGCCAGTTCTGTCAGCAGCGGGTAACGCCCATCCTTCCTGTTCTTAAAGAAACCGATGATCTTCCTTATGGTATCGAGTGATCCCCTCAGGGCCACCACCTCTTCAACCTCCGGGAAGGTTCCCTCTATTCTCAGCTTCTCCAGGGTGGCATAAGGATCATTGTAGTTATCTGACGGAAAAGGTTCGGCATTTGAGAGTACCTGCTGAAACTCAGATGTGAGGGCAAGCCTTCTCCTTACCTCCGCGGAAGCAAAGGCGACTCCCATTGCCTCCACCCTCCTGGCGCCGGCGTTGCTGAGACAGTTGCCTGCCAGCAGTTCCCTGATGCGGTCAAAGCCGATTTTCGGTTCGTATGTATCCGGATAGATCATTTCATGGCCATTCCAGCACAAAAGTAAAGTTAATTAATGTTAATGCCACACGGGTGTAAAATTTATGAATCTATATTTAATCCCGCTAAAGGGAAACTATGAACCCGGGTGAACCGCAGCCCTCCAGGGGGCAGGATTCCTGAGCTTCATAATAGTTCCACTCTTTCAATTAAATACGTAATCTTAAACCGAATGAAAATCCGTTTCGAAAACCTGAGGATGATGCTTGTTGCAGCCATCCTGTTTGCCATGGTAATGCCGGTTGTCTCACAGGAGGTTTCCGTTGACCTTGAGGTGGTTTACAAGATCAGGCAGGAAGGCCAGAGAAACTCTGATATTGAGAATCTTGCCTACATCATGACAGACCTTGCCGGACCACGTCTTACCGGTTCACAGGGTCTCGACCGGGCGAATGAGATTGCCAGGGCAAAACTGGCAGAGTACGGTTTCGCCAATGTCCGCATAGAGGAGGCAGGTGATTTCAGTCGCGGTGGCTGGGATTATTCAAAGGCTTATGCTGCCATGGTTCTCCCCTACTACAACAACTTTTCGGTCACACCGGTGGCATGGACTGCCGGAACGGACGGGATTGGTCAGGGGTGAAGTGGTCCTTGTTGACATCAAGACTGTGGATGATATAGAAAAGTACCGTGGCAAGCTGAAGGGGAAGATCATCATGTCACCCTCCACCACCCAGTATGAGGTCAGTTTCGAGCCTCTGGCCAGCAGGCTTACCGAAGAGGAGCTGAAGAACCTGGCTATGGCTGATGCCGGCGGCAGGCCTTCACGCAGGGTTATGGGCGATTATATGGCCATGCGTGAGTTGAGAAACAAAATAGTTGAGTTTCTCCGGACTGAAGATATATTAATGATAATCAGCCAGGGAAGTGCCTTCAACATTCCGAGGTCATCAGGTGCATCGTATGACGGCAAGGGTGCTCCCCAGGTGAGTGAGATCAATATCCCCCTTGAGCCCTATGGCCGGATGGAGAGGATGCTCCGAAACGGTGAGAAAGTTGAGGTGGAGGCCGAAGTAAAAGCAGAGTTCACCCCGGGTAGAAAGATTTACAATGTCATTGCCGAAATTCCCGGAACCGATCCAAAGCTGAAGGACCAGGTGGTCCTCCTGGGTGCACATATTGACTCATGGCATGGTGGCACCGGTGCAGCAGACAATGCCTCAGGCTGTATTGTCATGATGGAGGCGCTGAGGATACTGAAAGCAATTGATTCCAGACCACGCAGAACTATTCGTATTGCCCTCTGGGGCGGCGAGGAACAGGGTCTCCTCGGCTCACGCGGATATGTTTCGAAATATCTCTTTGACAGGGAGAAGAGTGAGAAGAAAGCCGGATTTGATAAGTTTTCAGTTTACTTCAACATGGACAACGGCACAGGACGGTACCGCGGTATCTACCTTCAGGAGAACAACCTTGCAAGACCGCTGTTCGAAGAGTGGATGGAGCCTGTGAAGGACATGGGATTCAACACGATCACCATACGTAACACCGGTGGTACAGACCACCAGAGCTTTGACGGGGCAGGCCTCCCGGGGTTCCAGTTCATACAGGATGAGATTGAGTATGGCCGCGGGTACCACACCCTGGCAGACACCCGTGAGCGTCTCCTGGTTCCGGACCTGAGGCACAATGCAATAATAACGGCATGGCTTGCCTGGAATGCTGCGATGGATGACCAGCTCTTCCCCCGCAAGCCCGAGATGAAATCAACGCAACAGAGGTCGCCCTTCGGATTCTGATCTCTGATATGGCCATCAGGAATGCACTGACCCGGTCTGGTTCACCGGGGTCTGGCCCTGAAAATGGCTTCAATTTTCTGATGTTTTTCTATTCTGTTTGTTACAGCAGAGGCTGACCCCGCAAAAGGTCAGCCTCTCTTTCTTCCGATGTCTGCCGGGCAAAGGTCAGCCTCGCTGATCCCGGTAACTGCCTGGCAAAGGTCAGCCTCTCTTTTCATTGCCCCGTATCTGATTTTTTTGTAGATTAGACTGGTTCAAACACACAATCCGGAAGTACAGTCTGATCAGGGTATCATATGCGCCGAGCCAGAATACTTGAGATACTTTATCACCCGGCCTTTCTCAGCCTGATAATCTGGCTTGCCTTTACCCTTGCCATACCTCTCTCCTTTTCCAGGTACAGGATTAAGACCGTCAGCGAGGAACTACTTCCTCCATGTACTTACTTAGTCTTCTCCGATCTTGATACTGACGGGTCAAGTGAGAGATTAACCATAGACCTGTGTGACAGTGAGCAGACAAAAATTATAGTTTACAGGGGAGATAAGGTAATTGAACAATACAATGTACCCTATCATCCTTCCAACATTCAGTCTGTAAGCTTCTATGACTATAATAATGATTCAAGTAAGGAGGTTTACATATTTACACTTAATGACACCGCGCTTTTCCTAAATGTCCTTGATCCGGTGGGGACGAGAAGAGCTCTGGTTAACAACAGGTTAATTGACAAATGGAAGAAGACATCAAGGAGTACTGACAGGCCCAATTTCATACCGGTGGGATTGTCAGAAAATGAAAACGGGCAGGTATCTGACCTGGTTTTCTGTGTCAGTACAGGCTTCAGTCTTCAGCCAAGAAATATGTACAGGTATATAATAGACATTGATTCACTTATCAAGTCGCCTGAGAGTTTTGCCACCATTGACAATTGCGTTGAGATAAACGGGATCGGCCCGTTACCGGGAGATCTGTTCCTCCTTTCGACCCAGGCTACCGGCAATGCTGACAGTGCGGTTTCTTTCAGTGACTTATCCTCCTGGCTGATGGTGCTGGACAATGACCTTGGATTTGCATTCGAACCGGTAAAAACCGGGAAATATCCTTCAAGGGTTGTAGCAATACCATTCAGCACGGACGAAACAGGTGAATATCTTGTCCTGTTTGATTATTTCGGCACAGACAGCACTGGATCAATGTTTTATCTATATGACGAAGCCGGCAACCGAACCAGGGAACATGCCACAGGGTCTTTTGAGAATTCATTTGGTTATATATTCACAAATGGATCTGACGATGGAAAGTCATTTTATTTCCTTAAGAATCACAGTGCCTTGGTGGAGCTTCTGGATGGGGATTTCAACACCCTCGACTCGTATATATTGCCTCCTCTGGCACAATGCAAACCCATTGCCCGTGTAGATGCTGACCTGGACGGAGACGAAGAATACTTTTTCCTCGGGAGAGGGATCAATGCACTTGTAATCTCCGGATCAGACTTCAGAAGCGCCATCAATCTCAGTCTTGATTTTGAAGGGACCAATTTCCTGATTTCGCCGGTGCTGGATCTCGGAGAGAAACCCCTCGTTAACATTCAGCTCGAGAGGCATTCATGGCTGATCAGGTATGAGAGGAATCCTCTGTTTTACCTCAGGTGGCCGCTTTACATGGGACTTTACATAATTATCTATTTATTTATCAGTCTGTTGTACAGAACTCAAAAATACCGGCTCGAACTAAAGAGAGCAACAGAAAAGGAGCTCGCCTCGCTGCAGATGAAAGCGATCAGGAACCAGATTGAACCGCACTTTACCCTTAATGTTCTGAATTCAATAGGCGGCCTTTACCTGACTGAGGAAAACAGGCAGCAGGCAGACTATATTTTCGGAAGGTATGCATCATTGATAAGGCAGACAGTCATCACCTCTGACAAGATCATTATTCCCCTCGAGGATGAACTTGAATTCGTCAGGAATTACATTGACATAGAACGATTCAGGGCAGGCAACAGTTTTGATTATATCGTGGATATCGACCCCGGGGTTGACACAGGGATCAGCATTCCGAGAATGCTTGTCTTCACCTTTGCCGAGAATTCCGTCAAGCACGGCATCAGGAAAAAGCCGGAAGGGGGGATACTGGAAATCAGTGTAAGGCTGAATGGGGGAAATGTAATTGTCACTGTTGAGGACAATGGCCCGGGGTTTGTCAGGGACGCTGCATCTCCGGCAGGGACAGGCAGGGGTCTGAAAATAGTAAATGAGCTTACTGACCTGTTCCACAGGCTGGAAAAAGTGCGGATCACCTGGTCAGTTGAAAACCGGAACGATCATAATCCTTCAGTGACCGGGACTACAGTCATAATCACCATACCGGTCAGTTCATGACCTTTTTCTTCAGCCCTCCCCGGAGCAGGGAGGGCTGAAGAGGGGTCAATTATTCCTTAATACCTTCCAGGTCAAACATGAAGGCAAACTCCAGGGCGGTGGTCTTAAGCCTTTCAAACCGGCCTGATGCGCCGCCGTGGCCTGCGGTCATATTGACATCCATGATGAGGATGTTGTCATCGGTTTTCATCTCGCGCAGTTTGGCTACCCACTTGGCTGGCTCCCAGTACTGCACCTGCGAATCCCAGTATCCTGTGGTTACAAGCAGGTTGGGATAATCCTGTGCCTTCACCTGGTCATAGGGTGAGTACGAAAGCATATAGTCATAGTACTCCTGCTTGCGCGGATCGCCCCATTCGTCCCATTCAAAGGTTGTGAGAGGGATGGTGGCATCAAGCATTGTGCTGACAACATCAACAAACGGAACCTGTGCAATGATACCGTTGTAGAGTTCCGGTTCCATGTTTGCGATTGCTCCCATAAGAAGTCCTCCGGCACTGCCGCCCATGGCATAGAGCTTCTCAGCTGAAGTGTATTTCTCATTTATCAGGAACCGTGCACAGTCGTTGAAGTCGGTGAATGTGTTGATTTTCTTCAACAGCTTGCCATCCTCGTACCACTGGCGTCCCATTTCGCTTCCTCCCCTGACATGGGCGATGGCGTAAACGAAGCCCCTGTCAAGCAGGCTTACGATTGTGGAACGGAATGAGGGGTTGGTTGAAGAGCCGTATGAACCATATGCATAGAGCAGCATCGGGGCTTTCCCGTCCTGCACAAATCCCTTGCGGTATACAAGTGAGACAGGCACCTGCGTTCCGTCACCTGCGGTAGCCCAGAGGCGTTTTGACTCATAGTTGTTCTTATCGAATCCGCCAAGTACACTGTCCTGCTTGAGGAGGGTCTTTGCCCTGGCAGCCATGTCATAGTCATATACCGAATTTGGTGTGGTAAGCGATGAATAGCTGTATCGGAGCAGCGTGGTATTTGCATTCGGATTGACACTTATGCCTGCTGTGTAGGTCTCTTCTCCGAAATCGAGAAAATGATCCGACCCGTCTGCCAGGCTTATGATCCTCAGGTTGGTGAGACCCTTGATGCGTTCGTCGGCAACCAGGTAATTATCAAATATTTCAAAGCCTTCGAGCAGTACATCAGGGCGGTGAGGAATTACCTCTTTCCATGAAGCCATTCCGGTTTTGTTCTCCGGGCAGGACATAAGCTTGAAGTTCTTCGCACCGTCTGCGTTGGTATGAATGTAGAATGTGCCATTGAGGTGTTCGACAGAATAGAGGTGGTCAACCTTCCTGGGTTCGAAAACCTTTACTCCGGCTCCGGGGTTGGCTGCATCTATCAGTCGCACCTCCGTGGTTAGGGTCTGACTCGAAACGATGGTAATGAATTTTTTGCTCTTTGTCCTGGCCAGATAAACTGAGAAGGTTTCGTCATCCTCATTGTAGACCACCTTATCCTCGGATGAGGGGGTACCAAGGACATGCATCTTCACAGTTGCGGCCCTGAGGGTTTCGGGGTCCTTGCTGACGTAGAGCAGAGTCTTGTTGTCACTTGCCCAGACGCTCTGGCCGGTAGTGTTGATGATATTGTCAGGAAGCAGCTCACCGGTGTTGAGATCCTTGACCTGCAGGGTATACTGCCTGCGGCTGACATGGTCAACACCATAAGCCAGGAGGTTATTGTCAGGAGATACCGCTGCACCGCCAACACCCGTGTATTCATGCCCTCCGGCAAGCAGGTTTACGTCAAGCATCACCACAGGCTCGTCAGTGCCGTCTTTTCTCCTGTAGAGCACCGGGTACTCCTTGCCGGGGAAGTATTTTGTATTGTACCAGTAGCCATTATCAAGGTATGGAACTGTCTCATCGTCCTGCTTTATGCGTCCGGTAAGCTCTTCGAACAGTTTCTTCTGAAACTCGTCGGTGTGTTTCATGATTGCATCGGCATAGTCATTCTCGGCATTGAGATAAGCCAGTACATTAACAGTCTGTGAGTCTGGCGTCTCAGCATTCTTCTGCTCGTCGCTCAGGCGCATCCAGAAATAGTTGTCTACCCGTTCGTTGCCGTTGCTTTCAACGACGTACGGGATTTTTTCAGCCACGGGGGGCTGGGGTTTCGTGCCGCAGGAGGCCAGTATGACGGCTGTGGCGGCTGCAAGGATAAACAGGGTTCTTTTCATAAATAATTATTTAAGAGTTATTAATGTCTGAATGTATGAATGTCTGAATGTATGAGTGTATGAATGTCTGAATGTCTCAAGGTCTGAAGGTCTGAGAGGCTGTCGCTTCGCTCTGCCTTGCTGTCTTGCGTTCATGCAGTCTTCTCATAATTACTTCTGATTGGCTGATCTGTTCCTGCCGGCAGCCGACTGATGACTTCCGACTCCTTTCATTGAGAGCTGTATACGCTTGCGGGCATGGTCAACGCTGAGCACCCGCACCGTCACATGCTGGTGCAGTTTCACAACTTTTGCCGGATCGTCAACGTAGCGGTCAGCCATCTGTGACACATGCACCAGGCCGTCCTGCTTGACGCCGATGTCCACAAAAGCGCCGAACTTGGTGATGTTGGTTACTATTCCCGGCACGATCATACCCTCCTTCACATCCTCCATAGAGTGAATATCCGCGAAACTGAATTCCTGAATAGCCGATCGGGGATCGCGTCCCGGCCTGGCCAGTTCCTGCATGATATCTTTCAGGGTCGGCAGCCCTGCTTCAGGGGTAACGTATTTTTCTATCCTAATGGCTTTTCGTTTATTCTCATCCTTAATAAGGTCAGTGACCGAGCAACCCAGGTCAGCAGCCATTTTCTCAACGATGTGATAGCTCTCAGGGTGAACGGCGGATGCATCAAGCGGGTTGGCGGCGCCGCGGATCCTGAGGAACCCGGCCGCCTGTTCGAAGGCCTTTTCGCCCATCCGTTTAACATTCATCAGTCCGGCCCTTGACCGGAAGGGTCCTTTTTCAGTGCGATGGTCAACAATGTTCTGTGCCATTTTGGGTCCTATACCCGAGACATATGTCAGCAGGTGGGGACTGGCGGTGTTGACCTCCACACCCACGGCGTTGACGCATGACATCACCACCTCGTCGAGGCTGGCCTGCAGGCGGGCCTGGTCAACGTCATGCTGGTACTGCCCCACCCCTATCGATTTGGGGTCTATTTTCACCAGTTCAGCCAGCGGATCCATCAGTCGACGGCCGATGGACACTGCACCGCGCACTGTCACATCGTGATCGGGGAATTCATCGCGTGCTGTCTTTGAGGCCGAATAGACCGAGGCTCCCGCCTCGCTGACGACGAAGATCTTTATCCCTGAACCGGCGGGAAGGTATGTCCGGACGAACTGTTCCGTCTCGCGGCTTGCTGTGCCGTTGCCTATTGCAACAGCCTCAATGCCGTATTGGTCAATAAGTGCAAGCAATTTGCTTACACTGCGTGCGGTCTCATTCTGAGGCGGGTGGGGATAGATAACGTCATTATGGAGCAGTGCACCCTGCCTGTCAAGGCAGACAATCTTGCATCCGGTCCGCTGCCCCGGGTCAATGCCCATTACGCTCTTCTCGCCAAGCGGCGGGGCAAGCAGCAGCTGCCGCAGGTTTTCCGCAAAAACGCGTATCGCCTCCTCGTCAGCTTTATCCTTGGATGTCTTCCTGAACTCCGTTTCCATTGAGGGTGCCAGGAGCCTGCTCCAGCTGTCGGTCACAGCCTCCTTCACCTGGCGGGCAGCTTCGTTGTTTCCCTTTACAAACTGCTTTTCGATGAGACTCAGTGCCTCTTCCTCAGATGGGATTATCGTCAGTCTCAGGAATCCCTCCTCCTCACCCCGGCGCATGGCCAGCAGCCTGTGAGAGGGGCAGCGTCGGAGCGGTTCTGACCAGTCGAAATAGTCACTGAACTTGACCCCTTCCTGCTCCTTGCCTTTTACCAGTTTGGATGTGATGACGGCGTCACGGTCATAGAGCCGTCTGAGTGCACCGCGCACCTGTTCGTTCTCGCTGACCATCTCGGCAATGATATCCCGTGCCCCGGCCAGGGCCGCAGTTGTATTCTCCACGGCATCACCAACATACTTTTCTGCTTCCGTTTCAGGGTCACCGGGTTTCTGTGCCAGGAGCCAGTGCGCCAGCGGTTCGAGTCCTTTATCCCGTGCAACTGAAGCACGCGTCTTTCGCTTCGGCCTGTATGGAAGGTAGAGATCCTCAAGCTGTGACATTGTCAGGGCAGCGTTGATCCTGGTGAGAAGTTCCGGGGTCATCTTCTCCTGCTCCTCAATTGATTTGATAACGGCCTCCCTTCGCTTTTCAAGTTCCTTCAGCCGTTCATATTCATCCCTGATCTCTGCGAGCTGTACCTCGTTGAGGCTGCCCGTCACCTCCTTGCGGTAGCGGCTGATGAAAGGGATGGTGGCTCCGTCATCAAGCAGCCGCAGCGTATTCTCAACCTGCCAGTCATGCAACTGCAGCTTCTGAGCTATTGTCCTGATATGTGCCGAAGGGTCCATAAGCGTTTATTCAATGTAGAGTACCAGTCCCTTCAGGTATTCGCTCTCGGGGTGGTATATATTTACCGGGTGGTCTGCAGGCTGGCCTGTCTGGTGAAGTATCCTCACGTTCCGTCCGGTGTTGGCCGCAGCCACGAAGACCGAGCGGCGGAAGTCGTCACGACTCACAACCTGGGAGCAGGAGAATGTAAACAGTATCCCTCCGGGTTTGATTTTCTGAATGGCCAGGGCATTGAGTCTTCGGTAGCCCTGAAGTGCCTGGTTAAGAGCAGTATGATGCTTTGCGAAGGCCGGGGGATCAAGAATAATGAGGTCATATTCGCGGTCCATTCCGGCAAGAAAAGCGAAGGCGTCGGTGGTGAATGACCTGTGCCTCGGGTCATCCCCGAAATTGAGACTTATGTTTTCATCGGCCAGGGTGGTAGCGGCAGCGGAGCTGTCAACCGTATGGACCAGGCCGGCGTTACTCATTGCGTAGACGGAGAAGCCGCCGGTATAGCCGAACATATTAAGCACCTTCCTGTCTTTGCTGTACTTTGGGAGCAGGCTTCGGCTGTCTCGCTGGTCAATAAAAAAACCCGTCTTCTGTCCCTTCTCCCAGTCGACCCTGAATTTATATCCGTTCTCAGTGATCACGGTTCCGTTCACGTTCAGGCCTCCTGTGAGGTACCCGTTTGCAGGGTTCAGTTTTGCCATGAAGGGGAGGGTACCCTCGCTCTTGTCATAGACTGAAGTCACCATACCCCCGGTCACCTCAGGTATCAATCCGGCGATCATCTGCCGTATATGCCAGAATCCTGCAGTATGGGCCTGCAATACGGCCACACTGCCATATATGTCAACCACCAGTCCCGGCAGTCCGTCTCCCTCACCGTGCACCAGTCTCCAGACATTCGTATCATTTCTCCCGGCGATGCCGGAGTTGATCCTGTATTGATAGGCATCAGCAATCCTTTTTCTGAAGAACTCACGGTCTATCCCGCATTTTGTGAAGGAGAGGATCCGGACGGCTATTGACCCCGGAGCCCAGTGGCCAGTGGCCAGGTATGTCTTATCCCAGGCAAATACTTCTGCCACATCTCCCTCCCTCGGGTTCCCGCTGACCGATGATATGGCTCCCGAGAATATCCATGGGTGGTATCTTCTGACCGATTGTTCCTTCCCTTTTTTCAGGATGATGGTTAAGATGGTAGTTTCCGCAGGCTGAACATAATTGCCTGATGCGGCAGCGCCAGGGGAGGCAGCGCCAGAAGAGGTAGCGCCAGATGCGTCATTGCCTGATGCGGCAGGGCCAGATGCGTAAATGCCTGATGCGGCAGGGCCAGCCTCTGTACTCCGGCGTCCTCCGCCGTTGCGGTCGGCTGCGATTATACTTCCGGCAGCCTTGCTTTTGCCGGCTCTGCCGGTCATATTATCATTCTTCCTGGGCATTGCTGGTCAGCGGTTATGGTGAGATTCCTTTCCGTTCAGGGCGAGGTAGATCCGGCGACACACCCAGGCGTCGGTGGCAGCGTACAGCAGTTGAGGTTCTGTTAGTGCCGGTGCCTCCCAGTTTGTTACCTGCTGTGATTTGGATATTGAATAGCCCAGTACTATGGCAGAAAGTTTCTTCAGCCCCAGTTCCCTGATACCATGGGCTGAGACCACGTTCTGAAGATCGGTAAATCCGTGCGGTTCAAAGTGGGTCAGTGCCCTCAGAGCCTTTAAATCATCACGGATTGCCACCCCTGTCTTGATTATATTCCTGTCAGAGAGAAGGCCTGCCAGTTCTGTTGGCAACCCGATCATGTTCAGTCTGAACAGCCATGCCCTGTCTGCGTCAGCGAGCTGGAGCAAAGCCACCTGGTATCTCCTCCCCTTTTTGAATGATGGCCTGGTTTCGGTATCAAAACCAAGCACAGCCGGTTTGCCTATATCGGCCATTGCCCGGTAGAATTTGTCCATATTGTCAACCAGGGTTACCTTTCCCTCAAACTGCAGGAGAGGCAACTGCCTCAGTTCATCATCCGTTATGCTCTCATTGAATTGTCTCGTCATCATTCCCGCGTTCATTATCATCGCTGCTCTCTGCCTCTGAATAGAGGACCGCATGGATTGCAGAGAGGGCATTCAGCAGCTTCTTTCCCCAGAACTCCTCGAAGTTCATGAGTATCTCCCATACTGCATCATTCATAACCTCCTCATTACCGCCGCGGTAACTGACGATAAAGTCTTTCAGGTCCTGGTAGATGTCTGAAAGGTTCTCTGCAATGCTTCCGGTGTATAGCCCGTCAGCCGGATCGCCGGCTGCAACTATGACCGGGAAAGGGTCATTGTTACCCATCTTGGTGAGCAGGTTGTCATGCATTCTCGTCCAGTCAAACTCAGTCACGGTTTTTTCGTTGGGTTCCTCCAGCACAGGCTCCAGCATCGGGAGAAGCGAGGCCCTGAGGTATATGAACGGCAGCAGCCGCTGCATGACCTTCATTATCTCGATTCCGCTGATATCCTTCGTCGACTCAAGGTATTTGCAGTACTCGTTTGCCGAGGCTGCGAACTCCACCACCTGCCGTGAATAGATGACCTTTTCCTCTTTTTCCATTTTAAATAAGTAACGTGACAAAAGTATTCATTTCAGTCTTAAAAACAGGAGTTGTTGATAAAACGGGAAGTGTCACCTATTCCAGGTGAGCCTGTGGTCATCATCGTACACCAGCTTCTCATGGTCAAGCAGCCACCTTATGACCCTGACTGTTTTGTCCCGGGGGAGTTCCATCTGGGCCTCCAGTTCTTCCGGTCTCAGAGGTGTTTCACCCACCAGTTCCTTTATCTTTTCAATAATGATATCAAACTCGTATTTGCTCAGTTCCAGCTCGTTCCTCTCCTGGCATGTGTCGCACAGCCCGCATCTTCCCGATTCCTCACCGAAGTAGGCAGTCAGGAAAGCCGGGCGGCACCGGGTTTTGTTGTCTGCATATTCAGTGATTTTATCAACCCGTTCGATATAATTTTCCTTTACCTTCAGGTATACCTCCGGTGAAATGCGAAGGTGGGTCCGGTCAAGCCGCTCCTCGGTAAAGATCACCAGCGGGCTTTTCTTTCCAGGGATAAAGTGTATTATCCCCTGTGACGATAGTCTGAGCAAGTACTGGTAAATGGCCTCGCGTGTTAGCCCTGATCTGGATGCAAGGTTCTCCTCGTTTACCGGAACAAACTCTGAGAACATTCCGCTGTATGTGCGGAGCAACAGCTTTATGAATCTGTCATATTCCTCGTTGGCCACCTGGAATTTGTAAAGGTCATCCCTGCTTACAATGAAGTGCACTCGGGATGGGTTATTGATTTCATCGGTAAATTCAAGGTATCCCTCCTTCTGGAGGAAGCTGAGGCTGTTGTAAGTTTCCGTAACCGAGAAGCGGAATGCTGTAACGAACTTCCACAGGTCGAAGTCATGGACGCTGTTTTTCCCTGACCCGACGGGAAGCTGGTAGAAATTGCCAACGGCTTCATATATATCCTTTATCCTCTCCACCGGGGGGAATTTTATCCGAACCGAGTCAGCAAGCTTTCTTTTTTCATCCTGTGACCATAGGAGGACTGCGAACGATGGTTTCCCGTCGCGGCCTGCGCGACCCGACTCCTGGTAATATGCCTCTATGGAGTCAGGGCAATCCCAGTGTATGACGAACCGCACATCGGCCTTGTCTATCCCCATCCCGAAAGCGTTTGTGGCAACAATCACGCGGGTTTCGCCGGTGCTCCATGATGTCTGTTTCCTGTCACGCATCTCCTGTGGCAGTCCGGCGTGATAGAAATCAGCCCTTATCTGGTTTGCCACCAGCAGTTCTGCAACCTCCTTCGATCTTTTCCTGCTGCTGACATAGATGATCCCGCTTCCCTGTTCCTTTTTCAGGCTACGAAGCACATAGGCGCTTTTATCTTCAACCTCCCTGACAACGTAAGTGATGTTTGACCGGCGGAAGCTGGTCTTAAGCACCTTCGGGTCCTTCATCCTCAGGCGTGAGATAATGTCATCAACCATGCGAGGGGTGGCAGTGGCCGTCAGGGCCAGGAAAGGCACCTCCTCGTTCATCATATCCCTAATCTCCGCGATGTGGAGGTATGAAGGCCTGAAGTCATAGCCCCACTGGGAGATGCAGTGGGCCTCGTCAACTGCTACGAGGGTGAAGTTGAATCTTGGAAGACGTGCCCTGAAGAGCGGGGTCTGCAGCCTTTCAGGGCTGACATATAACAGCCGGTAGTCACCGTACAGGCAGTTGTCAAGTGAAATTTCCACCTCTTCGCGGGTCATCCCGCTATGAATGGCCATAGCCTTGATATTCATTGTCTTCAGCCTTGACACCTGGTCTTTCATAAGAGCAATGAGGGGAGTGATGACCAGGCATAGTCCCTGTGCTGCCACGGGCGGAACCTGGTATGTAACCGATTTTCCTCCGCCGGTGGGGAGAAGGCCCACAACATCCTTCCCGGAGACCACTGATTCAATGATCTCCTCCTGCATCGGCCTGAAGGAGGTGAATCCCCAGTACCGGGCCAGGGTCTCCCTGTAAATGTCCGGCAGCATCAGTTTTGAGGGCTGTTTAATACAAATTTAATAACTCAAACGTACTTTTAACCTTTTATTGACATTTAAGATATGCCGGTGCTTGTCAATTTTTTGTAATTTTCGCCCCATAAAAAACCTTGCCCGATGTCATTCTCTGAAGATAAACTGTTGTTTGAAGGCCTGACCTTCGATGATGTGCTTCTCCTTCCCGCCTATTCGGAGATAAGGCCCCGTGACGTTGATCTGAGATCAAAGTTCACCCGGAGCATCATAATAAATACGCCTATTGTCTCCGCTGCCATGGACACGGTGACTGAGGCTGAGCTGGCAATTGCCATCGCCCGAGAAGGTGGCATTGGCGTGATACACAAGAACATGTCGGTTGGTCAGCAGGCTGCCCAGGTGAGAAAGGTAAAGCGTGCCGAGAGTGTCATGATCTTTGACCCCGTCACCATAGCTGACAACGCCACGGTGGCTGATGCGCTTGCCCTGATGAAGGAATTCAAGATCGGCGGAATACCGGTAATCCATGAGGACGGAGCGCTTGCCGGTATTGTCACCAACAGAGACCTTCGTTTTGAGACTGACTTTTCGAGGCGTATCATGGAGATAATGACTCCGCTTGAGAAACTTATAACCCTTAGTCACCAGACTGACCTGGCTGCGGCTGCTGAGATACTTCAGAAGCATAAGATCGAGAAGCTTCCTATAGTTGACGATAAGGGAAGGCTCAAGGGCCTGGTAACATACAAGGATATTACCAAGGCAAAGGACAGGCCCAATGCGTGCAAGGATGACAAGGGAAGGCTGAGGGTTGCCGCTGCTGTTGGTATTGCTGCAAATACTCTTTCAAGGGTTGAGGCTCTGGTTGGAGCCGGCGTTGACGCCATTGCCATTGACACGGCCCACGGTCACACAAAGAGTGTTATAGAGATGCTCAGGGAGATAAAGAAGATCTTCCCGGGCACCGAGATAGTGGTAGGAAACATAGGAACTGCCGAAGCAGCAAGGAGACTTGTTGATGAGGGTGCCGATGCGGTAAAGGTGGGCATTGGTCCAGGATCAATCTGCACTACCAGGGTTGTGGCGGGTGTGGGTGTGCCGCAATTGTCTGCGATATACAATGTGGCTCACGCCATTGAGGGGAGCGGAGTACCGGTCATTGCTGACGGAGGCATCCGTTATTCCGGAGACATTGTCAAGGCTCTTGCTGCCGGTGCGGACAGTGTAATGGCCGGTTCGCTCTTTGCAGGAGTGGAGGAGTCACCAGGCGAGACAATCATCTATAATGGGAGGAAATTCAAGACATACCGTGGGATGGGGTCCGTTGAGGCCATGCAGATGGGTTCCAAGGACAGGTATTTCCAGGATATGGAGGATGACATTCACAAGCTGGTACCTGAGGGGATCACCGCACGTGTTCCCTACAAAGGGACTCTCACAGAGGTGATCTACCAGTTCCTTGGTGGTCTGCGCTCGGGAATGGGATACTGTGGCACACCTGACATTGCCACCCTCAAAAGGGACGGACGGTTTGTGAGGGTCACCAGCGCCGGTGTCGTCGAGAGTCACCCTCATGATGTGACCATCACCCGCGAGGCACCAAACTACAGTCGGAAGGTCAACGAATATTGATAATGACAAGGTATATTATACTGCTAATCATGCTGGCTGCAGTCTCCTGCCAGAATGCCAATGACGATGAAGGTCGCCATATCGTTGCCAGGGCCGGTGACAGGGTGCTTTACCTTGACCAGGTACCCAAAGGGCTGGTCACGGCGGGCATGAGCCAGGCCGACAGCACCTCCGCGGTACAGAATTACATAAGGCAGTGGGCACGCAAGGAGCTCATGGCCCTTCGTGCCGAAGAGAATCTCACCCCAGAATACAAGGCTGAGGTGAACCGGCAACTCAATGAGATGAGAAATAACCTGCTCATATACCAGTACCAGCATCAGATGATCATCCAGAAAATGGATACAACTGTTACGGACAGCGAATTGCAGGACTACTACGTGAGTAACCTGGGCACATTCACACTGACCATGAACCTGGTCAAGGCGCTGTTCATAAAGGTACCTGACGGGATGCCTGATATTGACAAAATCAGAAGACTGTACAGGTCCCAGGGTGCTTCTGATATCAGGGAACTGGAGGATCTCTGTTATCAGTACAACCTGAGGTATGACGATTACAATGATGAATGGATACCATTCAATCATCTGCTGCTTGAGGTGCCTCTCGAATCGGACGACCAGGAGAGGTGGCTGGCGCGAAACAGTGCCGTGGAGCTGAAGGATGACAGGTACTCCTATTTCATCGCCATAAGGGAATACAGGCTGAGGAACAGCGTTGCTCCGTTCGAGTATATTCGCGGGCAGGTCAGGACGATTATCCTCAACAACCGCAGGAATGATTTCCTGCAGAAGCTTGAAGACGGCATTTACAATGAAGCTGTCAGTAACAATACACTGAAACTCTACTAGAAGAGACTGAAAAGAATGAAGAAAAACATTATCCTGATATGTGCGCTGGCGATTTTCGCAGTGCAGGGTGCTGCCGGCCAGCAGGTTGTTGAATCTGTTGTGGCAGTTGTGGGCAATGAGGTTATCTATCTGTCGGAAATTGAGGGGCAGGTGGTGCAGCTCAAGGCTGACCGTGATCCAACGCCGGTTGACCAGCTCCGGTGCCGTGTCTTTGAAGACCAGCTGATACAAAAGCTTTTTCTTGACCAGGCAAGGATAGACTCCATTGAAGTTTCAACAGAAAGCGTTGAAGCCGATCTCAACAGCAGGCTGACTGACTATATCAGGCGTGCCGGCTCGGAGCAGGCCCTGGAGACTTATTTCAACAAGAGCATGGCCGAGATACGCAAGGATCTTCGCGAGATGCTTACCAACCAGTATATAGTTCAGGAGACCCAGGGGACGATAGCACAGAACATAACCGTCACACCCGAGGAGGTAAAGAAATATTACAACACCATCCCGAAGGACTCACTTCCCCTGGTACCGAGGAAGGTACAGCTCAGTATGATATCCGTTGAGCCTCCGGACATGGAGGCCAGCAAGGCTGAAGTTCGTCAGAGGCTGCTCGATCTCCGCAGTCGTATCATCAACGGCGAGAGTTTCAGCACACTTGCGATACTTTACTCGGAGGACCCCGGCTCTGCACCTCGAGGAGGTGAACTGGGCTTCAACACACGCGGTGAACTTGCCAAACCCTACGCCGAGGCGGCATGGAGTCTCAAACCGGGTGTGGTTTCCAAGATCGTGGAGACCGAGTTCGGGTTTCATATAATACAACTGGTGGAGAGGAAGGGTGACATGGTGAACTCACGCCACATCCTCCTTAAGCCGAAACTTTCACCCGAACAGACGGAATGGGCCATTCTCAGGCTTGACAGTATAGCCAACTTCATCAGGAGCGACAGTCTTACATTCATCCAGGCTGCAATGAGGTACTCGTCAGACAAGGCCACCCGGGCCAATGGCGGGAAGATGGTCAGCGAGAATCCCGCCGAAAGAGTCAACTGGCTTACTCTCGATGAGTTACCGAGGGAGATCAACCTCGTTGTGCGCAACATGAAGCTGGGTGAGATTTCAGAGCCATTCCGAACATCTGATTCCAAGGGCAACAGCATCTACTGCATTGTAAGGCTTGATGACGAGATTCCGCCGCACAGGGTCAACATGACCGAAGACTACAACTTCCTGGCGGATGCAGCCTTAAGAGACAAGCAGTCCAGGAAATACCAGGAGTGGATTGTTGAGAAGATCAGGAGGACATACATCCGCATAAGTGATGACTTCCGCGGATGCAACTTCCAGTATTCCGGATGGTTCGAATAGCCAGGATATGGCTGCGGGGTATTCCCCGAAATTCTTTAAGGCCGGATTTTTTGAGATGTTCCGCCGACGGCTGCCTTTCTTCAGTCTCTCAGCGTGAACCACGTGCCGGCCGGTTGCTGAGTTTCCTTTTCCCGGCCACCAACCGGAGTTTATTATCTTCTTTCCCTTTCAGGGGTATCTTACGGATTTTCCCTTTCCTCTTTCTCCTCCTTTCCTCTTCCCTTCTCAGCGGTCAGGATGCCCCCGGCCGGAGACGTGTTGAGATACTCCATTCTGATTCAATGAGATATGAGCGGCTCGATGGTCGCACACGCAACAGGCTGAACGGCAACGTGAACCTGAAGCATAATGATCTGCTCATGAACTGTGACAGTGCCTGGTATTATGATGACACCAACCAGGTGCTGGCCTACAGTAAAATACACATCTGGCAGGGAGACACCCTTCACATCCGCGGCCAGTATCTCTCCTACAACGGCAACAGCCGCAAGGCATTCCTCACTGACAGCGTGATCCTGTCAGACAATGAGATGACCCTTTATACTGACAAGATTGATTATGATGTAAATACCCAGGTTGCCAATTATGACACCGGGGGACGCATACTGAGCGGCGACAATACCCTCACCAGCCTGGTGGGAATCTATTACTCCGATCAGAAGATGATCCATTTCCGCGACAGTGTCAGGATTGTCAATCCTGATTACGTGATGACTGCTGACACGATGCGTTATGACACCAGCAGGGAGATTGTATGGTTTGCCGGGCCAACAGAGGCTGTGGGTGACAGCATTTATCTCTACTGTGAGAACGGTTGGAGTGATACGAAGAATGATATTTCACAGCTGATGAAGAATGCCGTTCTTGACAACCGTGAGCAGCGGATCACCGGTGACACCCTGTGGTATGATGAGAAGAGCGGTGAGGGGGAAGCCTTCGGAAATGTAACCATAACAGATACTACAGACAACATAACCGGAGGAGGTGATTATGCATGGTATGTAAAACGTCCTGAACGTTTCCTGCTCACCGATTCACCATGGTTTACCCTTTATGCCGATGATGATACTCTTACCCTGAGGGCTGACACACTGAGGGCCATACCTGTTGCAGACACTGCCGGCATCAACCACAGGTTGCTTAAAGCGTACCACAGTTGTACAATCTTCAGCCGCGAGATGCAGGGATTGTGTGACTCCCTCTCCTATTCATTCCAGGATTCTGTCATAAGGTTATACCAGGATCCCATTGTCTGGTCTCGGGAAAATCAGATGACAGCTGATTCCATAGCTCTGTATACCGTCAACAGCAAGGCTGATCATATGGAGATGTACAACAACGCTTTCGTGGTAAGCTCTGTTGACACTGCAAGGTATGATCAGATCAGCGGGAAAAACCTGTCAGGTTATTTTGTTGACAATAAGCTTTACAGGATCAAGGTCACCGGGAACGGTGAGGCAATTTATTATGTGGTGGACGGCAATGAGCTGGTTGGGGTGAACAGGGCGCGGAGCGCCACCATTGAAATCTTTATTGAGGACAGCAAGATAGTTGAGATATACCAGAACCAGAGTCCAGACGGGACCATGAATCCGCCGTTCAAGATCCCTGACACTGACATGCGGCTTGACGGATTCAGGTGGCATCCCGACCTGCGTCCTGCCCGCAGGATTGAGGGCCGGATTGAAGTCAACCCGGATGAGCAGGTCAGGGAAGAGATTCCTGAGGAATATTCACCTGACAATGAAACCGGCAGCAATGATCCGGTGGGAAAGCAGGGCGGTGACAACCCTCAGAAATCACCTGTTAATGAGTCTGGCAGCAATGATTCCGTCGGGAATCCTGGCAGTTCCGTCCCGGAAAAGAAACCGGAAAGGATTACCCCAGTGAAAGGCACCGGCCGAAAATCCGTTGTAAAATCTCCCAGAAGCTGAATCCCGCCTCCTGAATATCTGTTAAGCAGTCTCCCCGAAGCTGAATCCCGCCTCCTAAAAACCGAAGTGCCTGAAGTTGTCATCTAAATGACTCCCCAGGCACCTGGTTAGTTTATAGCAATTGGTTGCTAGTACTCGTCTTCGTTAAAGAAGAAGTCGTCCTTTGACGGGTAGTCAGGCCAGATATCCTCTATACTTTCATAGATATCTCCCTCATCTTCAATCTCCTGCAGGTTTTCTATGACCTCCATAGGGGCACCTGACCTTATCGCGTAGTCAATGAGCTCGTCCTTTGTGGCGGGCCATGGCGCATCTTCAAGTTTTGATGCCAATTCAAGTGTCCAGTACATATATGAGATAGTTATATATTACCCTTCATTGAGTCCGCAAATATAAAATTATTTGGAATAAAAAAAGATTGTAAGGAGTTTTTAAGCCGATTATTTTGACTTTTTAGCCGGGACCCATTTAACCTCCTCTGTTCCAAGTTCATACGTCAGACACCTGGTCAGTACGAAGAGGTAATCGGAGAGGCGGTTCAGGTATTTTATGACGTCAGGGTCAGTATTTTCGGATTCATTCAGCCGCAGGAGTGCGCGTTCTGCACGGCGGCAAACGCAACGGGCGATGTTGGCTGTGGATGCTGAATGGTTGCCACCGGGGAGGACAAATGACTGGAGTTTCGGAAGTTTAGACTCCATCCGGTCAATAGAGCTCTCAAGCCGGCTTGTATCCTCTATATAAATTCCTTCAGGAACCTTTGCCGTTGGGTGGGTTGCGATGATGGTGCAGCATGACATGAGTGTCGACTGGATATCAATCAGTTCATCACTGGGAACGCAGAACTGTTCAGCAGAGCGAAGCATGCCTATCCAGGCGATGAGTTCATCAAGCGTGCCGTATGCTTCTATACGGGGATGGTGTTTCGGAAGTCTTACTCCACCGATGACTGATGTTTCGCCCTTGTCTCCGGTTTTAGTATATATCTTCATCTTATGCCAGTTGAGAAATCAGTTAGAGGGTTCCTATTGCGCAAGGTAGTCAGAATTGGCAACATGAAACCAAACTGTTCATTTTCTTTTTGGCTGGAAATTTTCCGTCAGAAATGCAGGCTGGAGGTTATTTCTTTCTTACCTCGATGCGGTTCTCATTAACGTAATCTGCTGACACCTCTCCGTCCATAAGTTTAATGATCCTGTGTGCGTGACGGGCGATATCTTCCTCGTGAGTAACCACTATGACCGTGTTGCCGTCATCATGGATCTTGTCAAGCAGGCCCATGATGTCATATGAAGTCTTGCTGTCAAGGTTACCTGTTGGTTCGTCGGCGAGGATGATTGAGGGGTTATTGACCAGTGCCCTGGCTATGGCCACTCTCTGGCGCTGACCGCCCGAAAGCTCGTTGGGTTTATGTGTCATCCTGTCTCCCAGTCCAACCAGGTTCAGTGTTTTAATTGCATGCTCCTCCCTTTCATGCCGGGGAATACCGGCATAGATAAGAGGTAATGTGACGTTTTCAAGTGCGGTGTATCTCGGAAGCAGGTTGAAGGTCTGGAATACGAACCCGATTTCCTTGTTTCGTATCTCTGCAAGTCTGTCGTCTTCCATTTTGCTGACATCGGTACCGTTAAGGACATATTGTCCCTTTGTTGGTGTGTCAAGGCAGCCCAGGATGTTCATCAGAGTTGACTTACCCGAGCCTGAGGGGCCCATTATGGCTACGTATTCGTTCCGTTTGATTTCCAGTGATACTGAGCGCAGGGCCCTTACAATGACTGAACCTACCTGGTAGTTCTTGACGATATCCGCAATATCAATGACCTTATCCATTCCTTTTTCATTAAAGTCCCGAAATTAGTTCAATTTACGCTATTATAATGTTATAGTCCTGTTATTTTTTGTTAACATCTGACCCTGTAATGGCCCGGGGTGATGTTCCGGAGGAAGAAAAGCATTCCGAAGCGGAATGTTTCAACCGATACCGGGGCCGGTTGAAAGTTAATCCCCTGAAGAGTCTCACTGTCACCATTAGTTCCGGTGGTGCTTGCGCGAAGAGTCTGTGAACGCATGTCTGTCCGGGTTTGCTGGTCACCCGACAGTATTTGCCACATGGTGCTCATATCGCTGTTCATCCGGATATCATCAGCCACGATAATCATCTCCTCTCCCATTTTCCTTATGGTCTTAACGTACCTTATGGTCTTAACGTAGTATGCAAGAGCCGCGCCCCTGTGGTTACCGTCGATAAAAGCCATTTCAACATCTGTTCCCAGGCTGATGAGGTGGCTGAGTGCCTCAAAGAATTCCATGCATAGCACTTCAGCGTTGCGGGCGCCATGTTTACGGAGGTTTTCACCGGCGATGGCTGCCAGTTCGGGGCTTCCTTCCACTGAAATCACCCTCCTGTCAGGAGCTGCAAGTGCCAGTGCCAGTGTGCTTATCCCGAGGGAGGTACCCAGTTCCAGTATTACCGGGCCTTGCCGCCTCGCCAATCCAGGCGCGTGTGGGTGCCGTTGCCCTGTACTGTCTTCCTGACCCTGTCGCGGCCCGGCTCCTGTATCCATAACAGGTTGCTGCCCTGGCCACATCTCCGGGCCTGGCTGCGGCGCTGCCCTGTAGTTCTTATCCTGCTGCAATCCATCCCCCGTCCCTGGATCAGAAGGCATTACTCTCCCCCTCTCCCTCATCCTAATCATGTCAAGGTTTCCTGCTATCCTTGCCAGGAGTGCCGCATCTTTGTGGGGAAGCGCTGCGGCAGCAGCTACCTGTCTGATACTCCTCTCCTCTCCCCTCATCACGAAAGATCCTGCTCCCAGGTCATGCACCTTCACCATCCTGGTATCAGCCAGCATCTCCCGCCTCAGGCTCTCAACCTCACGAATGACAGCCCTGTCGGTCCGGCCTCCCAGCACCTGCGTGAAAATCATTGTCCCATGGAGACACATTCCCACACAGACTTCATTTTCAAGCCAATGCCCCACGGAGACTCATTTCTTCACAGAGTTCATTTTCAAGCCAATGCCCCATGGAGACTCATTTCTTCACAGAGTTCATTTTCAAGCTAATGCCCCATGGAGACTCATTTCTTCACAGAGTTCATTTTCAAGCCAATGCCCCACGGAGACTCATTTCTTCACAGAGTTCATTTGTAACCCGTCCAAAATTAACTAATTTCGGTGATTATCTTTTTTGCCTTGCATGATGTCTGAATTGCTTGACAGTGAGATCAAATTCCTTCCCGGTGTTGGCCCGAAACGGGCTGAGCTGCTGCAGGCCGAGGCAGACATCCATACCTTCCGTGATCTCATTTACTACTTTCCTTATAAGTATGTCGACAAAACACGCTTCTACAAGGTGAAGGAGCTTGACACAGACATGCAGTATGTGCAGGTAAAGGGCAAGATCAGGCGTTTCACAACCGAGGGCGGCGGGTCGGCACGCAGGCTTACGGCCGACTTCTATGACGAGACCGGCGTTGTAAAACTGGTATGGTTCAAGGGACATAAATGGGTTCTTAACGCCTATAAGCCTGAAAAAGAATACATTATATTCGGCAAACCAACACTGTTCAGCGGGGCATTCAATATTGTCCATCCCGAGATAGAGGAGTCTGAGAAACGGGAGACCAGGGTTTCATCGGCGCTGGAGGCTCAATACAGCACCACCGAGAAGATGAAGGATCACTTTCTTCACTCGAAAGCAGTTGCAAAGCTGATGGCAACAGCTTTTTCGATGCCTGCTCTTCGTATTCCGGAAACCCTTCCTCCTGCTGTAACCGGTCCTCTGAAGCTGATGAGCCTGTCCGATGCCCTCTTCCGGATTCACTTTCCTGATTCTAATACTGACATCGAAAACGCCCGGTTCAGACTTAAGTTCGAGGAGCTCTTTTACATCCAGCTTAACCTGCTGAGATACAAGGGTAACCGGGCAAAGAACACTCACGGTTTTGTCTTTTCAGTGGTTGGAGAGAGGCTGAATTCGTTTTACGCGAACAATCTCCCCTTTGCGCTTACTGAGGCACAGAAGAGGGTGATCCGTGAGATCCGTGCTGATCTCGGCAGCGGGCGGCAGATGAACAGGCTTTTGCAGGGCGATGTAGGGAGCGGCAAGACGATGGTTGCCCTGATGAGCATGCTGATTGGTGCTGACAACGGGTTCCAGGGTTGCCTGATGGCACCCACTGAAGTGCTTGCAATTCAGCATTATAATTCAATCAGCCGGTTTGTTGAAGGGATTGATGCCAACGTGGCACTGCTGACAGGTTCTACAAAGCGGAGTGAAAGAACACGAATTGAAAAGGGGTTGCTTGACGGCTCCATTGATATCCTTATCGGGACTCATGCACTCATCGAGGAGAACGTAAAGTATAAGAACCTCGGGCTGGTGATCATTGATGAGCAGCACCGTTTCGGGGTGGCGCAGAGGGCGAAGCTCTGGCAGAAAAGTGATTGTCCTCCGCACGTACTGGTAATGACCGCGACACCTATTCCGAGGACCCTGGCAATGACCCTGTACGGTGATCTCGATGTCTCCGTGATTGATGAGATGCCTCCGGGTAGGAAGCCGATAAAGACGATGGCCTTCACCGATGCGGAGCGGGAGAAGGTGTTTGGATTCATGAGGAGACAGATTGAGGACGGGCGCCAGATATATGTGGTATACCCGTTGATAAAGGAGTCGGAGTCACTTGATTACAAGGATCTTGAGGACGGGTTGGAGAGCATGGCACGTGCTTTCCCCCCGCCGCAATATTGCATCAGTGTAGTTCATGGGAGGATGACAACAAAGGACAAGGAGATCTCGATGAATCTCTTCCGCAGCGGGCAGGCACATATAATGGTTGCCACCACGGTAATTGAGGTGGGTGTTGATATCCCGAATGCAAGTGTAATGGTGATTGAGAGTGCGGAGCGTTTCGGTCTCTCGCAGCTGCATCAGTTGCGCGGACGGGTAGGCCGTGGCGCAGACCAGTCGTACTGCATACTTATGACTTCGCACAGGTTGTCGGCGGATGCCACTGAGCGCATCAATACGATGATTGCCACCAATGACGGTTTTGAGATTGCGGAGGCTGACCTGCGGATGCGCGGGCCGGGTGACCTGGAGGGGACGCAGCAGAGCGGGATGCCCTTTGACCTTAAGATAGCCGACCTCGGAAAAGACGGGCAGATACTGAACCTGGCCCGTTCCCGTGCCGGGGAGATACTGGCTGATGATCCGGAGCTCAGCCAGCCCGGGAACCAGTTGCTCAGTCTCAACCTGAGAAAGCTCTTCGGCAGGAAGTTCTCATGGAGTGAGATAAGTTGAGCTCCGCAATCAGAACCATTGCAGGTCCTGATTCTCAAACCGTCCATCGCGATACACTTATGGCAATTCGTCTTCAAGATTAGTTTATCCCAGCTTGCGCGCCGCACATCGCAAATCGCCAACCGGTATTCTCAATCCGCAATTCAGGCCTTCAAGATTAGCTTATCCCAGCTTGCGCGCCGCACATCGCAAATCGCCAGTCACGCATCCCACACCTCACATCCTCAGCTCTGTTGATTTTCCCGCCCAAAACCCCCTATCCACCTGACCTTCAGACCTTATGGCACCATGACACTCTGACCCGTGAAAATAATGACTATTGTTATAGAAAATTTCCCCTTAATTCCTTAAAATTGCCCTTCAATAATTTCTGATGCCGCAGGGAGAGATTATCACGCATGAAGGGAAGGTCTTAAGGGTGCCGGGTAACGGTACTGCCGAGGTCGAAATACTTGTATCAGAGGGATGTGCCGGTTGTCATGCGAAGTCAGTCTGTTCTGCGGGCAAATCAGACACCAAAGTAATAATGGCGAGGAGCAAGTCTTCTCTCCGGCCAGGTGACAGGGTCACTGTTGAGATGAAGCTCTCTCAGGGTTTCAGGGCGCTGGCGATCGGATACATTTTACCCTTTGTCGTGCTTATTGCAGCATTTGTGGTTACCATGGTTGCCGGGGCCGGTGAATTGCTTTCGGCATTGTTGTCATTCGCAGCCGTTGGCGGTTATTATCTCGTGATCTGGCTGCTGAGAGTAAGGATAGGAGAAAAATTTGAATTCAATATAAAGGTCTGACAGATGAGTTCCACTGTTCTATTGACTATCGCGATGCTTAGCGCCCTCGGTTTGCTGGCCGCGGTTATACTTTATTTTGTGGCGCAGAAGTTCAGGGTGGTAGAGGATCCCCGTATTGACACGGTGAATGAGGCTCTTCCCGGTGCAAACTGCGGGGGGTGCGGTTATACAGGGTGTCGCGCTTTCGCTGAAAAACTGGTAAAATCAGAATCATTTGAAGGTCTTAACTGTCCGGTTGGCGGTGCTGAAACCATGGCCCAGGTAGCCTTGATCCTTGACCGTCAGCCTGTGGCAGTGGAGCCCACGGTTGCAGTTGTCCGGTGCAACGGTTCACCAGACAATGCCATACGCACATCGTTCTATGACGGTGCTGTAAGCTGCCGCGTGGCGCATGCCCTTTATGGCGGGCAGACTGCATGCCAGTACGGATGTCTCGGGTGCGGTGACTGCGTGGAAGCCTGCAAGTTTGATGCTATGTACATGGATCCCGTCACCGAATTGCCGGTGATAATTGATGACAAGTGTGTAGCCTGCGGCGCCTGCGTGAAGGCGTGCCCCCGCAACATCATTGAACTCCGCAAGCGCAACAAGAAAGACCGCAAGATATTTATTTCATGCATCAACAGGGATAAGGGAGGACCTGCAAGGAAAGCCTGCAAGGTGACCTGTATCGGGTGTGGCAAGTGCGTAAAGGTTTGTCCTTATGATGCCATTACTATGGAGAACAACCTTGCCTTTATTGATTCATACAAGTGCAAGCTCTGCCGCAAGTGTGTGCCGGAGTGCCCCACGGGAGCCATCCTTGAGATCGGGTTCCCGGTAAAGGAAGCAAAACCTGCTGAGCCGGCTGATGCAGCGGTCAACTGATGAAAGAGGTCAAGCCTACTGATGCAGCGGTCAACTGAATGAAGAGGTCAAAAAGACAGAGCAGGCAGATGCAGCGGTCAACTGATGAAAGAGGTCAAGCCTACTGATGCAGCGGTCAGCTGAATGAAGAGGTCAAAAAGACAGAACAGGCAGATGCAGCGGCCAACTGATGAAAGAGGTCAAAACGGCCGGGCGGGCAGATGCAGCATTGAGCTGATAAAAGAGGTCAAAACGGCCGGGCCAGCTGAAGTGGAAGATGAATGATTAGAGAATAACCTGATAAATACCATAAAAGTGTTAAAGACATTTCCGAAGGGCGGTATCCATCCGCCAGAGAACAAGCTGACGGCTGACAGGCCGATAGTTATTCTTCCCGTGCCCCCGCAGGTTACTGTTCCCGTGTCGCAGCACATTGGTGCACCCGCGGTTCCGGAGGTTGAGAAGGGAGCAGAAGGTCAATAAAATTGACACTATGGTTGACACAACCGGGTACAAGCAGACAGCGGTAGTGATAGACGTTGAGGGCGACGAGTGGGTTGAGACCGTTGACCGGAGCCCGCAGCTGGTAAAAGAAATTACCCTTTCGCGTGAGAAGATAATAGAGCGATGCCAGGAGAATGGCCTCGTGGGGATGGGGGGTGCCACCTTCCCGACACACATCAAGCTTTCCGTGCCGGCCGGTAAAAAATGTGACCTCCTGATAATCAATGGAGTGGAGTGTGAACCATATCTCACCTCTGACCACAGGCTGATGCTCGAGAAGGGCAACGAGGTTCTGACCGGATTCACAGAGCTGGCAAAAGATTATAAGGGGATTACTATTCAGCCGCTGAAGGTCAAGTACCCGCAGGGTGGCGAGAAGCAGCTCATCAAGGCCTGCACCGGCCGTGAGGTCCCATCAGGAGGGCTGCCCGTTGATGTTGGCGTAGTTGTACAGAATGTAGGGACTGCCTTTGCGGTTTACGAGGCAGTACAGAAGAACAAGCCTCTCGTGGAGCGCGTTGTGACCGTTACCGGGAAATCAGTAAAGAACCCCGGCAACTTCATGGTTCGGCTCGGCACCCCGGTAACAGCGCTGATAGAGGCTGCCGGTGGAATGCCAGATGACACCGGCAAGGTTGTCAACGGCGGTCCGATGATGGGTAAGGCACTGGCTATGACTGATGTACCTGTCACGAAAGGTACTTCAGGCATCATCCTTTTTCCTTCGGATATTTCAAAGCGTGCAGAGGTTCTGCCCTGCATCAGGTGCGGTAAGTGTTCCTCGGCATGTGCAATGGGTCTTGAGCCCTGGCTGATATCAGTGCTTGCACAAAAGGGGATGTTTGAAAAGGCGGAGCTGCATGGAGTGTGGCGCATGTTCTTACACCTGTCCGGCGAAGAGGCCGTTGCTTGACTACATCAGGCTAGGCAAGACCACCGTCATCAGGATGGCCCGTGAGCGTGTTACAAAATAGAATATGACAGACACAATATCTGCCACTTATACTGATTAGCGAGAAAGACCTGAAAGAGTTTTGAAATAGCAAACACTAGATATGAGCAGCATTTTAAATGTATCCCCATCACCCCATCAGCAGAGCGCCGAGACGACGCGTAAGCTGATGTTCGGCGTGGTGATTGCCCTGGCCCCTGCCCTTGCGGCCTCGGTTTATTTCTTCGGGACCGGGGCGATTATTGTAACACTGGTCTCGGTGCTTGCCTGTGTGGCAACGGAGTACCTTATCCAGAAGTTCATCCTCAAGACGAAGCCCTCGGTATCAGATGGTTCGGCGGTTGTCACAGGGCTTTTGCTGGCCTTCAATGTGCCGTCAAACCTGCCCGTTTACATCATTATCATCGGAGCCATCATCTCGATTGGTGTTGCCAAGATGACCTTCGGCGGACTGGGCAGCAATCCGTTTAACCCGGCGCTGGTCGGGAGGGTTTTCCTGCTTATCTCCTTCCCGGTGCAGATGACGAGCTGGCCGGTTCCGACAGGGTTTAAGACCGGTTATCTTGATGCGGTTACCGGTGCCACTCCTCTCGGAATAATGAGTGAAGGGATAAAAAACGGCGAGACCGTGGCTGCCCTGATGGAGAAAGTCCCCTCGCACATGCAGCTTTTCTACGGGTACATGGGAGGCTCAATGGGCGAGATTGCAGCCGTGGCGCTAATTCTTGGCGGATTGTATATGATAATCAGGAAGATCATTACCTGGCACATTCCTGTCACCATACTGCTTACGGTTGCGGTTTTCACCGGCATCCTGTGGGCAGTTGATCCAACCAAATATGCCGATCCCCTCTTCCATCTTCTTACCGGAGGAATCATGCTCGGCGCGATATTCATGGCAACTGATTATGTCACTTCGCCCATGACCGCAAAGGGGATGATAATATACGGTATTGGCATCGGGGTGATCACGGTCCTGATAAGGACATGGGGAGCATATCCCGAGGGTGTTTCCTTCGCAATTCTGATAATGAATGCTTTTGTACCACTGCTCAACATGTACATCAAACCAAAGAGGTTCGGAAAGGAGGTGAAGCATGGCTAAGATGGAATCAACACTGAGGAACATGATTCTTTCGCTGACGCTGATTTCAGTAGGAGCATCAGCTGCACTGGGGTTTGTATATGAGATGACGAAGGATCCGATAGCCGTCACCATGCTGAACAAGAAGCTTGATGCCATCAAGCAGGTAGTGCCGGAGTTCACCAACAACCCGAATGACGAGATGTTCATGCTGCCTACCGGCGAAGGTGACTCACTTGAGGTTTACCCCGCGAAGAATGGTGAAGAGGTTGTGGGGTACGCTATAAAGTCGTACACAAATGACGGTTTCAGCGGATATATTGGTTTAATGGTGGGATTTACCCCTGACGGAGCCATTTACAATGTCAACATCCTGGAGCACAAGGAGACGCCGGGACTCGGGACGAAAATGGTTCCCGACGGCACCCCGGAAAAACCGGAGTTCAAGGATCAGTTCAAGGGGAAGAATCCTGCCGAGTTCCCCCTTAAGGTAAAGAAGGATGGCGGTCCGGTTGATGCCATCACTGCGGCAACAATCACTTCAAGAGCTTTCTGTGACGGAGTCCAGAGAGCGTATGACACATTTGAGAAAGGAGGTCTGAAATGAGCAATGTCAAGAACTATACAGATAGAATCAGGATCAGGTCGCATGAGGCGCTTTTTGAAAGCAAACCTGAGATGAGCCATATACAGAACCCTTTAGAAGGAGGTCAGTTATGAACCAGATGCAGAATTTTACCAAGGGATTTCTGAAGGAAAACCCGATCCTGGTGATGATACTCGGGGCCTGTCCCACCCTTGCCACTACCTCTTCGATGATCAACGGTATCGGGATGGGACTGGCAACAACCTTTGTCCTCCTGGGTTCGAACACTGTTATTGCGATGATGAAGAATGTGATACCTGACAAGGTTCGTATACCTGCTTTCATAGTGGTCATAGCCACTTTCGTGACGATAGTTGACCTGGCGATGCAGGCGTATGTTCCTTCGCTTTATGAGACCCTCGGTATCTTCATACCGCTTATAGTCGGTATCTTCATACCGCTTATAGTTGTGAACTGTATTGTGCTGGGCAGGGCCGAAGCATTTGCCAGCAAGAACACGGTATGGTCATCAGTGGTTGACGGTGCCGGGATGGGTTTGGGATTCACCGCAGCCCTGGGTGTTCTCGGTGCGATACGTGAGATTCTCGGCGGAGGTGCCATTGCCGGTTTCAAGTTCATTGAGGGCGACGGTATCCTGGTCTTCATACTTGCACCCGGAGCTTTCATTGCCCTGGGGTATCTGATTGCGGTGGTTAACAAGGTCAAC